>DJFZ01000020.1 GCA_002432655.1 Thiotrichaceae bacterium UBA5859
TTGAATTTTCACTTCTTGTATTTTGATTGTAGCGGAACTAAATAAGTGAGGACGGTTTATTCTGAGCCGAAAGGCTGAGTATTATTAAGATCGATCTGCAAATTTAGATCGATGCTCTAAGTGAACTGATTCAAGACAATTATTCAAGTGACTAATGACGAGAAAGGAGTTTCTATCGTTCAGACACTTTCCCTATTTAACTTGCGAACCTAAAACAGAAGTGAATGATAATACGTTGAAAGTTTTAAGTCTTGGATAAAAAAAATAAGCAGCATAAGGATGAGTAGCGAAGTAATAACTATATTTTATATTTATAATTGTGTTAATCGATCGGTTAATTTGATACTTTCAATTTTCGCCAAACTAATTTCACTGGCGTTGTAGATTTAAATATTTAATCTCCACCTATCTTAAACTATCTGCATCGGAGGACATCATGGCTGCTGTCATTCAACAAAATCCTGAACAAGAATCGGCGAACAAGTCTGGCCTAATTGCGCGGGTTATCGCCAGTTTGTTTTTCCCGGAGGATAATCGGGGTAATCCCACTTTACCCTGGAAGGGGACATTATTATTAACCACAATGCTGGCGTTGTTCGTTGGGGCTTACCGCTGGTATACACATGAATATTCTTTTACCGTTGGTCTAGATTATTTTGATCCGGAATTTTCCACTTATTGGATGAGTCTGTTTTGGGTTCAGATCACTGTCATCGGCGCAGCATTTATCATTGGCGCACCATGGGTATGGTTTACGCGACCGCAAGATCCTCATGCTACAATGACTCCGAAAAAGGAATTGGGGATCTACTATTTGATTCTCTCAATTTTTGTCATGGCTGTATTAGGTGTGTTGGTTATTCTTGGGTTGTTTGTTGAGGCCGATGCCGCCTGGCACCAAACCACCATACGCGATACTGATTTTACGCCAACCCATATCGGTCTTTTCTACTTGGTGATTCCCGCTGCGGCTGTTGGGCTCATTATAGGAATGATTTGGGTTCATACACGCATGCCTGATTTTATCGGTCGGATTTCGGTACCCTTCTTCATCGGCGTATTGGCTCCAGTGATGATTATGCCTAACCTAGGGCTGAACGAATGGGGGCATACATTCTTCTACGCTGAAGAGCTGTTCGCGGCCCCCATTCATTGGGGATTTGTGGTGTTGGCCTGGGGATTATTCGCTTTCGCCGGTGTGTTGTTGCAGATTTTAAGAAGGGTGCGTGTATTGACGACGGCAGACCATTCTTATACTTCGGCGCCATCGAACTGAATATCAGTATATTATATTTAAGGTAATAAAAACCGCATCCCCTGAGTAGGGGAGGCGGTTTTTATTGCATAGTTGCTGCTTAGTATTGATGTTAACTACCGTGGTTGTGGTTACACCTACGCTCTCTACATGTTCAGTGGCAGCGAGCACTGGGAATATATTCTATAGTGGATTTAACGCTATTTCAGCAGTTCCAAGTGATTATCATCTATAATAACTCGTACCGGAAATCGTGACTGAGATTCAATTACATTATTTTGGATTTTGCGAGATGAATCGAGAGCCAAAGTGTGTCGGCGCAATCCCTAAATTTTAAAAAAATTCTGATTAAATAAATTAACACCGAGCTTCTGGCGAGCACAAGACGATTATTATTTTTGTCTTTCTCCTTGGATGTTGCTAAATTTAAGTATAAAGTTAGAGGTGATTTCGTTCAGTTGCTTTACAAAGAAAATTGAATGGAACGTTAAATATATAAATTAGTCTGGGGATCGTGGTTAATATCGACAGTTAAATTTCTTGGGGAAAAGGGGAGTTAAACTTGATAATTAGAACAAGATTACAAAAATAATCTTATCGTATTGATTTTTTGTTAAATTGTTTATTAATTTTCCTAGTACTGCTCGTAAACCGAGTTGTTTGTTAGATATTTGCTAATGCACTAAAAACTGTCCAACTGCTTGATACATGGATCTCCTCTGAATTAAGGACATCAATGGTTACTCCTGCTCTACATTCTGCGGTGTTGGCAGCGCCTTCTTTTCTAGAAAAAGATATCCTCTCTAAGATATGTGGCAATCTTGCTCCTGGCGAACTGTGGGCGGGAGATCCACTTGACGGACATAATAGCCAACAGCGGTTACGATTTTTCTGGGGCTTTGTCTATATTCCCAGACAGATAGAGAACGATTGGTTGATATGGTTGCGTAAACTATTCCAGAGTCAGGCGGCTCGTCTTTGGATTGCAGTTCTTGAAGAACCATTGACGGCAAACAGCAACGAGCATCGATTTTTAGCGGACAACACCATAGGCTATATCAAAATTTTGGACACCTTATCCAGGAAACTATTCTCGGTAGCGATCATGCCCTGGGAATTAAATAGCAGAGGAGAGGAAGTTTTACTTAACGGATTAGTGGGAAGAAGCGCCTCGGTTGCAAGAGTTAAGAAGCTTATTGATAAGTATTCTCGAGTCGGTAGCCCGGTGGTATTGTCTGGAGAAACAGGAACTGGTAAAGAGGTCATTGCGAAGCAAATACATGAGCGATCAAGCTATTCGAAAGGGCCTTTCATCGCTATAAACTGTAGTGCGATTCCGGATGAACTGTTTGAGGCTGAAATGTTTGGTTATGTGGCGGGCGCGTTTACGGATGCACAATCGGATCGGGAAGGTTGGTTTCAGAAGGCGAACAAGGGAACTCTATTTTTAGATGAGATTGCAGAGTTGTCCCTTCGTAGTCAGGCAAAGTTGTTAAGAGTTTTAGAGCAAAAGACGGTTACGCCAATAGGGACGAGCCAATCATCGAGTATAGATGTGCGAATAGTGACCGCCTCTCATGTGGATTTGAGAGAGGCGGTGAAAGCGAAAACATTTCGGGAGGATTTATACTATCGGCTTAGTGTGCTGTCTATTGAAGCGCCCCCACTGCGAGTTCGTAAAGAGGATATTTTATTGCTAGCCTCTTATCTATTAAGGCAGTTAAGTAGTGAACTAAATCTTCCTGTCCGTCAAATCTGCTTTGAATCACTGTTAATCCTAGCATCTTATAAGTGGCCGGGAAATGTAAGAGAATTAATCAATAAGCTAAAACAAGCTTGTATCCTATGTGATGAGCTTATTTTAACAGGAAAGCATCTGGAATTTTTTGGATTACCGAAAATTTCACTTGACCAGATTAATTCTGTCCCTCCTCTGGATAAGACGATTTCCCGCGCTGAATTCAAAGCTGTTTCTGACGCACTGCGCGCCACAGGAGATAATATCTCCGCTGCAGCAGAGTTGTTGGGTATTTCTCGAATGACTCTCTATAGATTAATTAGAAAACACGATATTGATTTATAAACTTATTTCGTCTACTCATTCAGCTCTTAAGACAATTCTTTCAGAAACCATCATATTTTAGTTGGATATCATTTCAGATTTAACAATATTCGTTGAGTTTTCGTTTAACTCATTTTTTATAAAGATCACCAAACTAACTGATTAACTTAAATACTCTTCTGCTTAAAAGGGCGCTTTTATCCGAAGGCAGCTCTTGGAGGCAACAGTGTCTCAAATTTGATACAGGTTAAATTTGTTGCCTAACTGCTTGTATTTTTTGTCAATATAGATGAAATGGTTTAAATAAGTGTCTATGTATTTAACGTTAATTAGGAAATTTTCAATAAAAAGCCTAATGAGGCGTCAAAAATATATAAAAAACAAAAAGATACCGTATTGGTATGGGTTTCGCATATGCCTGCCTGACTCGTGATCAGTTAAGGATGTGTAAAAGGTGAAACCGGTATACTCGATTGTTAAATCCCCTCGAATCACTAATAAAATTAATCATGATAGACAGATCAAGCATCCACTTTTAATGTTCTTAGGCATAATTATCACCCTGCCATGCCTTGCAGATCCTGGGTCACCGACCACTCAATTATCCCCCACTAGCCAACAAAGACTCACGACATTGGTGGAGCTTGTCGGAGCAAGTGCATCAGTCACAAGTCACTCCAGTCGTATCGAAGGAGACTCATTTTCGAGTGTAAGGGGGGTCGTGGAGGTCAACGTTGCGGCCGGAGATCTAACTATTCAGCAAAATTCCGCTGCAATTGTTGAATCGAGCGCATACGGATTGGCTCTAGTGAATGCAACCCAGGAGCGCCGAGGAGCGAGTGCTAGTGGTGTGACTGCGCAACCGATGCTCTCGGATACCGCGATTAAAGATGATGCATTTACCGATGCGCTTGGGTTAGTCATGGTGAATCAATCAAGTGGTGGCGAAAATACTCAAGTAAACGGTGCAGCGATAGCCCTAGGTGGGTTGGTTGCCATTGGCGGTGTCCAGTTGAACGATAAAGCACTCGAGCAATCACATGGCACAGCGACCCCAGTTGCCGCAGAGGCAGGCGAAGACAGCGTCAGTCATATCGAATCGACAACCATTGACCCGAGCAGCTTTGCTGGTGCGAGAGGTGTTTTTTTAATAAATCAAGCATCGGGTAAGAATAATTACTCGGGCAATAGTTTTACTCTAACCACGTCTCCACAATAAGTGTGTTGGGAGTAAAGTTTGTTTGCTCGTCAGGGCAAGCGTTTATTTGTTGAGTTTATTTAACTAAAGAGGAGTACGACTAAATGAAATACAGACGTTTACCTTTGGCTATTGCGGTAGCAAGCGCGATGAGTGCAGGCGCTGTAATTGCAGCTGAAGGCCAGGAAACCGATGGTGAGGGCAAGAGTGATTACCGCGGGCATGGTAAGAGTAATATTCACATAGATAAAGATGTGAAAGTGACTCATGAGTTGGATCACAAAGGTAAGATCTATACCACCGGAGTGGTTCTGGTAGATTCCACAGCTACGGCATTGTCTGAAGTAGAGCAATCTATTAAAGAAAACACATTGTCTGAACAACAGATGTTCATTCGCCCAGATTCAGAACAGCCTCTGGTCATGTTCGGCGGTAGTGTAGATGATCAAAATAGCGCCACCCTGACCGGTAATGTACTAAAAGGCAGCACTGGAAACGCTGGCGTAAATATTGTCGCTGGTTCTACCAATGCGCAACAAAATTCTGTCTCTATCGCAGAAGGTGATTCTCGCGGACACGTAGTGGATATTCCAATTGAGTTCAGCAGCAGCGAAACCTTCAAAGACAACTATAGTGATTCCGAAGTGTGGAACACTGAGTCTTGGGATAGTCACCAAGTGACTAATACTTCAGATACCTTGACCAGCAGCAGTAGTAGCTCGTTAGATGTGGTATTGGATATTGATGAACATGGTGGCCAAGTTAATGGTGACATTGGTGGCGCTGCAAGTGTCGGTGCTGGCGGAGAAATTGGAGATGGCGCTGGCCCTCAAGTACAGGGCGAGAAATCCGTCGAAGGAAGTGTCAGTGGTACGGTAGAAAATAGCTATATTTCTGTTCAATCAAACGGCGAATTTGATGCCAATATCGGTGGGGATGTGCAAAGCATGGAAGGGGAAGGCAATAAAGATCTGAATTCCGTTTCCGCAGCGGGTGAATTTGAATCCGATTCAAAGTTGTTTGTTGAAGATGGCACCGTCACTTACCATGTCGAAGGTGAGGATGCTGAATCTTGGGAAAGTGATTCCACATATACAGATGGAACACACACTGTAGCAGATGGCGAGTCAGCAACCGAATATGTAGACGAGTCAGATTACTCCTTTAACACCGAGTTTGACATCAATCTGATGTTTGGTGGTGCAGCTGAAGCAGAAACCTTCTCTAAACAAAAAGTGGCTTATAACCAGAATCCTTCATCTGGTAACAACACGGCTACCATTACCGACGATGTGGCGATGAATTTCAGCGGCAACATTGGGGTGAACGTGGTTGCTGGAAACAACAATGCTCAAGCCAATCAGTTAGCTCTTGCTGAAAATGACGGCGTGATGGCCTTGTCTACTGCCACCTCTTATCAATCCGTTCAGGGCAATGTCTCTCAAGGACAAGGGTATGTTGTGGTTGTAGATGAAGAATACTCTTTGTCCGGTGAAGTAGATGGATACACGGTAGGCTATTCTGATCAGTTAGGTGATGTGTATGAGGACAATTGGGCAGGTAAACCTGGACCTAATCCTCATCCTACTCTTCCTGGCGCTCAAATTGGCCATACTGACGTAGACAGTCAAACTCAAGGTGCACAACAAGTTGTAGTCTTGGCTGACGGTACACAAAAAGTAGTGCCACGCGGTTATGAGCTGCAACCGGGTGAGTCTTACTTGGCTGAAGGTGGTGCATACGTGTATAAAGAAGTGGGCGCAGTGGATCTAGGGAACGTCACCTTAACTGGTACACTCAAGCATCTTGATATTGTTGAATATCAAGTAGTGAACGATGCGTCTATTTCTGGTAATGCCTTTAGTGGGGCGAAAGGCAATATCGCGGTGAATGTGGCGTCTGGTAATGCCAATGCTCAAGGTAATGCATTGTCGATTTCCAGCATGAATACACCTAAATAAAAAATGATGGGTTAAGGAGCACCAACGATTCGGTGCTCCTTTTTTTTATTAACTATGACCGTCCGCAATGAACCAATCAATATTTGCAACGTCATGCGTGCAAGCTTGTGTAATACGGGTTTGCGCATGATTGTAAAATTACTCATGCTCACTTTGGTTTCCTGTAGTCTTTATGCCGAAGGGGTCAATGATTCCAGGGTTGTGCTTTACAGCCCCACTGGGTTTGGATATGAATCTAAGCCCGTAAGTAGCCTTCGTGATAATAAGTTTGATAACTTAGTAGAACAACAGTTTGATTTTAGTTGTGGTGCTGCCGCAGCGACGACAATCCTGCGATATGCATACAATATAGAGGTAACGGAGCTAGAGGTTATTTTGGGTTTATCGAATGTGGCGGATGTTGAGATTGCCAAACAGAAAGGCTATTCACTCCTGGATATTCGCCATTATGTGGAAACGCTGGGGTTAAGAGGGCGTGGTTATGAATTACCAATCGCGTCCTTATCTAAACTTCGTATCCCCACAATCGTCCTCATTGACACCAATGGTTATAAACATTTTGTTGTGTTAAGAAGAATAGAAGGGGATACCGTATTTATTGGCGATCCCGCGCTAGGCAATAGGGTGCTGACAAAGACAGAATTTGTAGATATGTGGGATGGAGTGGTGTTTGCTATCTTGGGTAAGCAGTTTGATCGTCAGACTGAACTGAGACAACCCTTTACCGTGTTGTCGGCCAAGCCATTTTTGCGGGATCAGGATCCCATTAGTGATGCTGAGCTGTTAGATTTTGGATTTTCCCATGCAGAATTGTTTTAATTCAACGTCTCCTAGTAGTCAGGAGGGTGCGCTGTGCATTCAGTAGTTCGAAAAATAATGATTAGCAGCCTGAAGCGAGTGATTCGTTTTGGTATTGGAAGTATCTGTTTTTTTACACTCATTCCTACTGGCTGGGCAGATCCGACTTTCGTGGAATTATCTGAATCACGTCTTTCCAATATACGGGGCAAATACACTGTTGGAAATGAAATATTATTTTTTGGGGTTACCTTAAGTACAGAATGGTCAACACCGGGTCAAACGCCCCACGACGTGAAAATGAAATTTGCCATCGATCACTCTGGCACGGAGCCTAAATATCATCTTTCCTATGGTGGCACGCTGGGTGATCAGGTGGGTGCGGAAGAGTTTTCAACTCAGTCTGGTGGCATTAATCAGGTAGATGGCGCAGTGCTCGCAATTCAGGTGAGTGGTGAAGGCAATCATGTGCTTAACCGCACCAACTATCGAGTAATTGGCTCGGAGAATGCGCCTAAACTAAATCAGGGGCAGACACAATTAGGGGGTTCTGTGGAAACCTATCAGAATCAAGACAAAGTAACTCAGTTTCATCATAATGGCTCTATCGGCTATGTGATCCAATCTGGCGAGAATCAAATCGTGCAACGATTAGGGCATCATCTTGGTACTGGCAGTAGACAAATGCTGCAATCTGTACAACTTACCGGTGAAAATCACAAAATTGTGAATGATCTGAATTTAACAGTGGCATTCGATAAAAATAGCCAACTGCAGCGTTCCACCTTCAGATTAATTACATTACCTAACGCATTGAACTTTTAGTCGTTTCCTCTGGAGATTTGTGACTAAAATAGATTGCCATGCGTCGCCGTTAAAAGAATAAGATTTAGTATGAATAGAAACTACATTGGGGTGAAAAGGGTTTTCCTATTCTCTCTACTATTACTCTTTATTTTGGGTGTGGAAGTTCAGGCACAGGAGCAGAACTCTCCGAACGCCGAAGTGAGCGCGGCTGCGGTGTCTGCTAATACCCAAGTCACTTCCCCAGAGGAAGAGATAAGAACGCTTAAAAAAGAAATCCAAACCCTGCATGGAATTAACAAACAACTAATTAATCAAATCAATTTGATAAATCAAAAGCTGTCTGTGCCGAAAACAAAATCTAAACCAACGAACGGTGCGTCTTCTGTGGTGGATGGGGAAGGCAGCCAAAAAAATATACGGACAACTGCTTCGCCATCCCGTGAGGATGAAACGAAACCGCCGACTACACCAACCAGTGAGTTGACCTTAGCTAAACAACCATCAAAATTGAGGCCACAGTCTCTGGAACTGGGTTTCAATCTTTCACACTTTGATCGATCTCAACTACAGCTCAATGGGTTTTTAGCATTAGATGCGATTTTTTTGGGGGACATCAGTATTGATGAGACAGATAGTGATATTTTTACCACCTCTGTCACTTCTAGATGGGTATTCACCGATAGACTACAAGTGAGTCTAAGCGTTCCATGGGTACATAGAGAGACAACTATTCGTTCCGGTGGGCAAGAACTCTCATCAGTTGAGACAAGTGAGGTGACTGTTCGCGATGAGAGTGTAGGTGATGCCAATATCAACATCAGCCTGAAGCTTTTGCGTGAAACAGACAAATGGCCGGATCTGGTTTGGAATACCACAATTATATCGCCTACGGGCTCTGATCCCTATGGTATCGATTATATTCCGTTACCGAATAACGATAATTTACAAGTGCCTGAGCGGCTTCCTACGGGCAGTGGACTCTGGGCTGTGCAGACAGGGTTTTCAACTATTCATACCACTGATCCTGCGATTTTATTCGCAAGCATTGTCTATCGCTACTATTTGTCTGAGGAATTTGATGATTTAGGCAGTGATCCTGAAGCGGAAGATTCTCCGGGAGAGGTGCAGTTGGGGGAACAATTTCAAATTGGTTTTGGTATGGCATTGGCGATCAATGCGAGAACAAGCATGAACATGAGTTTTACGCAACGATTTGTTGATGAAACTGAAATTGAGCGTGTGGGTTTTGGGATCCAGCAGGTGACGGGTTCAAGCACTTCCACGGGTTCTTTTGATATTGGCGTGACCCACGGACTATCACCCAATATTTCGCTGGTAACCAATTTGGGAATCGGTCTGACAAACGATGCCTCTGATTATAGATTCTCCTTTAACTTGATAAATCGACTTGATGGTCAGGGTTACGAGAAACTTAAGAAATTGCTACGCACGATAGATAAACAGTTTGACGCGCCTTATCCCTAAAAAGTCGCCCGTTAAGAATCCACTTTTGCCACTCATTTTCTAGAATTATCTGGCCTGGGATTCGCCAAGAGAAAATTACTTATTTAAAACAAAGATTATGTAAACATATTTGCTAGATTTGCAGTAAGCTAGTGGGAAAGTCACCGGTTTATAGTTTTTGTTAGGCGAATTTCTCTTATTTTACAGTCAATATCGCGTTTCTACTGTAGACTAACTAGTATGAAGGTGTTCTATAGGACGCAAATATTATGCTTGTGCGTTCGTATACCGATCCTGGTGTTGTAAGTGCAAAAATAAGTTGACGCCTAAAGGTTCGTTGAATACGTCGATGAGTGACGTGTGAACGCCAGAGTTTTGCGCCAATTTAAAAAGCTGTTCTGCACTTCGATGTTTCAGGAACCAATGCCCAAACAACTCCATATACCCCTGTGTGGGATTGCGATCAGAGAAATTGCCGACTACCAATTGTCCTCCAGGGAGTAGATAGGGGTAAAGCCTTTGTAGCAGGCGAACGAACTGTTTGTCTTTGAAATAATCAAATAGTCCAGCTGACCAAATTAAATGATATTTGTCTCTTGGCTGGTAACGAAAAATGTTTTTGTTCACAAACTGGATTTTGTCTGTATGGTCTGTACACAGTCTTGATGCGTATTCGATGGCGTTAGGATCTAACTCCACACAATCGATTTGACCCAGAAAATTTGGCCTACTATCGAGAAAATCAAGCAGATCCCGGCCTGGGCCGCTGCCGATGTTTAGTACCCGAAGTGGCTCTGAGATGCTGCTGTCCAGTTCCGATAGCAGTTTGATGAAGTATTCTTTTCTATTTTTGACTGCTCTTGGTGCCTGTTGTTGATGAAAAAAATGATCCCATTTGACTAAGGTCTGTTTGGGGGACACCCACGAGGTATAAATGCGATCAATAATTTCAAAGTCACCTGCATAACCGTGCGGTTTGAGATAAGCGAACCCCTGCATGGTCTCAAGAGTGAGTACTGGTGCCAGGATCTGACATAACCGCTGGTAAGCAGTGTCTTGGTCTCCGTACTCTTTTACACGCGCAGAAATTTTGTTAATGGCTGCATTGAGTGCAGGATAATCACTGGTTTCTGGTCCATTATTTGATATTAGCTGTTCGATGAATTTCATTACCATACCCCGTTTCCCCAACCTTTTTATGACTAGGATCTCATCACGTTCAGTCTAATCTGAATCGTTTGGGCCAAGCTGGTTAATAGGACGCGATGCTATCCTCACTCACCAGTATGAATGCTCAAGATGACGTTTTATCGAACTCGAAGTATTCACTTTATAATTTTTATTTTGGTATGACCATCACTGGCCATATGTCTAGTTAGAAATACTGACTGCTTATCCTACCCAGATTAAATAGCTATTGCAAATAGGTATCGCACAGAATGAATAGAGTGCGTGTGCAGATTCAGTTTTCGATTTTAATGTAGTCTATGTTTTTAGCTAGGCGAGCGAGTCAATAGAGATATTCCGCTCACCGAATAGATTCGGGTAGAACTGAATTCTATGTTCATGTAACGTAAACGACGATGAAACAAAGCCACGACGCAGCCCCTGAGATATCGAAATATAGACATTTGAGTATCTATCTATTGGTGATGACGATATTAGCGGTGCTATTTGTCACCTACATTGTACGCAATCAAATTGCACCTTTGTCCTGGCGTTGGTGGGGATCGGTCAACACTACCGAGGGTGTGGCGATTTCAGGATATGATACGGTCGCTTACCACGATCTAGGTGAAGCATTAAAAGGGGATGTGAAATTTTCATATTTTTGGAATGATGCGCATTGGTACTTTGTTAGTTTGCAGAATCAACAGCGATTTAGTCAGAGCCCAGTAGACTATGCGCCTCAATATGGCGGCTATTGTGCCTCCGGTGTGACCTATGGCGTGACCGCCAAAGCAGATCCGAACGCATGGCATATTGAGTCTGGTAAGCTTTATCTATTCGGTAGTGAAGAAGTTAAACAAAGTTGGCTAAAAAAGATACCACAAGGCGTTGATAAACAGGCAGACGCCAACTGGCTGCGGTAATTCGTTTCAAAACCTATATTGTTAGTTAGCTCAGCTGTTCTTTACTTAATTTCTTGGTTAAGTGGATTGGTTTTGTTGCTTTTTGTTTGCGCACACGCATGTTGAGTAATTCTACGCCGAACGAAAACGCCATGGCAAAATAGATATACCCTTTGGGTACATGTACATCCAATCCTTCTGCAATAAGTGTAAACCCGACTAAAATTAAAAATGAGAGCGCTAACATTTTAATAGTGGGATTATCATCTACAAATTCTCCGATCGGTTTTGCCGAAAAGAGCATCACACTCACGGAAATCAATATTGCAATCACCATAATGGAAATATGGTCTACTAGCCCTACGGCGGTGATCACTGAATCTATTGAAAACACCACATCAAGTATTGCAATTTGCACCAACACCGAAAAATAGGTGGCCTTCGCCGGTGAACTCTCTGTCTCTGTAGGTAGCTCTAGACTGGCATGGATCTCATGGGTGGATTTGCCCAACAAGAAAAGTCCGCCGAGTAGTAAGATAACATCGCGGCCGGATATTTCATGATTCAATAGAGTAAACCAAGGGTCTACCAGACCCATCACCCATACAATACTGAACAACAACCCAAGCCTCGTTATCATCGCCAACGCCAAACCCAATTGCCGCGCCTGATTCCTCTGTTTTTCCGGCAGCCGGCTCACTAGAATGGAGATAAAAATAATGTTATCGATGCCTAAAACGATCTCCAATGCAACCAATGCACTTAATGCGATCCAAGCCTCGGGGTTTGTTATCCATTCAAACATAATTGACTACCATTCAATAAATGATTCAAAAAGGGAAAAGGGGAAATCGAGCCTTCATTTAGGCTGTTAAGCTTAATACATTTTTTTCACAACATATACATTCTAAAATGTTACGAAAACTATTCCATAAATGACCAACGCTGAGTATGAAAGCGTAAGTTGTCGAGTCGGTTGTGCCTTGCACCTGCGTCAGGCCGTACATTCTGCCAGGCGGTGAAATTACTAAAAGCGTCATTTAGGTAAGAGAGAGAATTAATCTGGGCTAGAAGTTGCTAAGTCCATAGGGTTAATAATGCCTTTAATTAAATTAGCTACCGACATTAACCCACCAAGTGGTCAGGCTAATACCTATGGAGGTAAAGAACCCTACTAGGTGATAGGCAGTCTGTTTTAGTTGTTTTATCAATTTAGGTTGGTTTTCCCGTTTCAAGGCTTGTTGGCCAAGGTAGGCCAAGTAAGCGTGAATATCTTCCACATCCTGCTCGGAGAGCACATCGCTAAAACCCATCATGCCTTTATGCAGTTGCGTGCCATTCATCACAATCTGGTTAAAATTGTCGTGGGTTTCTGCGCTCATATATCTCAAATCGGCGAGTGTGGGTGTACTGATCGCACCAGGGCCGTGACAATAGACACATTGCGCATGGTAGGCTTTGTTGCCTCGGAGCAAGACTTCTTCACTTACGGTAACGTTCGGCGGCTCCGGCAATGGGCGTTTTACTTGTACCGGAGGTAGCTGTGAATCCTCCCCCAGTTTAAAGGTGAGCATCCTGCCGGTGGGATGCATCGCGTCTGGTAACACACTGCCCATACTAAAACTTAAACCCAACACGCCACCCCAACCCACAAGTACCGAGAGATATTGTTCACCATCGATACTGTAGGTGACAGGCGGTGCGATAATGCCGTGTTGCGCGTGGAAAGACCACAGGGTGTCACCAGTCGCCGCATCTAATGCTTGGAGGTTGCCGAGACTATTGCCCTGAAACACCAGGCCGCCCGCCGTACATAAGGTGCCGCCATTCCACGGACCTTGATGGTTCACCTGCCATACTCGCTCTTGTTTGACGGGATCCCAAGCTTGTAAGTAACCTCTAAGCGCTTTTGGGCCAATCGCCTGGATCAATTTCGGATCCAACCATGTGGGGAAGGTGACATCCTTCGCCACTGGCAAACCGATATTCCAATACATGGGGATATATTCGAAGTCCGGATCATGAGCATACACCATGCCCATCTCGTGAGAGGGAATGTATACCAACCCTGTTTGATGGTGATAACACATGGGTTGCCAGTTATGGCCACCGAGCGGAGAGGGGAACTGAAACTGAGATTCTTCCAAATATTCGTTATCGGTTTCTACAGGGCGACCACTCTCTGGATCAATATGAGTGGCCCAAGTGACCGGCACGTAGTTGTTAGCAGAGATTAATTTACCTGTTAGTCTATCCAGTACATAGAAAAAACCATTTTTCGGTGCCTGCATGATGACTTGTCGCAGTTTACCGTCAATTTCTATGTCCGCGAGAATCATGTGTTGGGTCGCGGTGTAGTCCCAACCCTCTCCTGGAGTGGTTTGATAGTGCCACACATATTCGCCGGTATCAGGTTTGAGTGCGACTATAGAAGAGAGAAAGAGATTGCCCCCGCCAGCCGGGCTGCGAATATAGTTATTCCAAGGCGAGCCATTACCCACGCCTATATAAAATAGATCCAGCTCTGCGTCATAAGCCATGGAGTCCCACACAGTACCGCCACCGCCTACCTCCCACCAGGGGCCGCCGCCCCAGGTTTTTGCCGCCATCTCCATGGTGTCGCTCTCAAAACCGTTCGCTGGATTGCCCGGCACCGTATAGAAACGCCACACCATCTCGCCGGAATTTGCGTCGTAGGCGCTCACATAGCCGCGTACACCATATTCGGCACCACCGTTGCCGATAATCACTTTGCCTTTGACAATCCTTGGGGCGCCACTAATGGCGTAGGGACGATTGAGATCAATGGTGAGCCTATCCCAGATGATTTCACCTGTTGCGGCATTGAGGGCGACTAAGCGTCCATCTGTGGTGCCAACGAATATTTTGCCTTCCCAGGCAGCGACACCGCGATTGACCACATCACAGCAGGCGTATAGTCCGCGGCGTTTATCCACTTGTAAATCGTTATGCCACAGCTTTTTGCCTGTGCGCGCATCCACAGCGAACACCTGTCCCCAGGGGCCGGAAAAAAACATCACACCATCGACTACAATTGGGCTGGCTTCTAAGCCACGATTGCTGCCCAGTTCAAGATGCCACGCTAGCCCAAGATTTTTTACTGTGTGGGTATTGATGTCATCCAGCGGACTGTATCGTTGTTCGTCATAGGTGCGTCCATGGGCTAACCAATTCTGTGTTGGGGGTTGGCCGCCTGTTAACAGCGCACCGAAATCTGTGTTGGCCATGATTTTTTCAATATGTTGTTGGGCCGGGGATTTTTCTGGGGGAGATAGGGCGATGGCGGCTTGGCTAAAAAACGTACAAATTATACATGCGCCGAGTAGAATCCTTTTCATGATTGGCTCTTTCTTCAAGATGCAAATTGTTGTGATAGCTTTGAGAGTAGATTTTGGTTGTAATTTCACCCGTTTGCTAATTAGATTTAGCATCAATGGTAATAGCCAATATTAATAGGCGCCAGTTCTAGACTCGGTTCACCGAGAGCGCGAGTTCGGCAAGGCCAAATATTTTTTGCAGGCATACACTAGTTACTGTAAGACTTCTGTTTTATAGCATCGTGCAAATTTTCGGTCGATTTTTGGAGCCTTTCCGGTTTTAGCGCAGCCACTCTGTACCACTACAATGAATTTGCAGAATTGCTTGATTCCGATGTAGTGGTTTCTGGAACCAGTGTTTATAGTTTAACTTTTCAAAGAGATTTGAAAGGTAGAATTACCCAAAAAAATAGAGTCACAACCTCCGGGTCTGTTAATAACCAATATATTTACGATTCTGTCGGCCGGTTGGTCGAGGTGAAACAGGGTTCTAGCACTATTTCTAGTTATGTCTACGATGCTAATAGTAATCGGGTCGGTGGATTTAACAGTCAAGGCAGCATCACCGCAGCCTACGACGATCAAGACCCTCTGATTAGCTACAATGGCGTCAGTTATGCCTATAACAATCACGGCGATCTCATTAGCAAAACCGATGCGGGACTTACCACTCAATACAGTTACGACGCCCTAGGCAATTTAATGGAGGTGAATTTACCTGGTGGCATGAATATTGACTATATAATCGATGGTCGAAACCGAAGAGTGGGTAAAAAGATTAATGGCACTTTAACTCAAGGGTTTTTGTACCAGGATCAGTAAAACCCTATTGCGAAGCTAGATAGCAACTATAACGTGATATCCAGATTTGTGTATGCTAGAAAGGCCAACGTCCCCGACTATATGTTAAAGGGTGGCAACACTTACCAAATAATCAGTGACCATTTAGGTAGTCCGAGACTGGTAGTGGATGTGGTAGATGGAAGCGTCGTACAGCAATTCGAATATGACGAATTCGGTCGTATTTTGAGTGACTCTAATCCAGGGTTTCAGCCTTTTGGATTTGCAGGTGGTTTGTATGATCAACATACCGAATTAACAAGATTTGGTGCGCGGGATTATGATGCGGAAATTGGCAGATGGA
>DJFZ01000058.1:0-211 GCA_002432655.1 Thiotrichaceae bacterium UBA5859
GTCTCCGGCACATCTCCCGCCTGCAGCGGCAACATGTTTTTCTTTGCCGTCTTGCCTAATGCTTTTTCAATGGCACCAATAAAATCCATCAACTCCACTGGATTGTTGTTGCCAATATTGTAGAGTCGATAGGGCGCGGGGCTGGTACCCGGATCTGGCTTGTCGCCCGACCAATTAGGGTTCGGTTCCGCTACCTTGTCGGTGACTCGGA
>DJFZ01000058.1:509-1998 GCA_002432655.1 Thiotrichaceae bacterium UBA5859
ATGTCATCGATATAGGTGAAATCGCGGCGCATTTTACCATGATTAAATACATCGATGGGCTCATCATTTAATATCGCTTTGGTGAACAAGAACAAAGCCATATCCGGGCGGCCCCAAGGACCATATACAGTAAAAAAGCGCAACCCCGTAGTGGGCAAACCATAAAGATGGCTATAAGTGTGGGCCATCAATTCGTTGGACTTTTTACTGGCAGCATAAAGCGAGACAGGATGATCCACATTGTCATGCACAGAAAAAGGCATTTGCGTATTCAGGCCATAGACCGACGATGACGAGGCGTAGACCAAGTGCTGTACCTGATTATGGCGGCAGCCTTCCAAGATATTCATAAAGCCCACAATATTGCTGCTGATGTAGGCATGGGGATTTTCCAAAGAATATCGCACCCCGGCCTGGGCGGCTAAATTCACCACTTTCTCAAACTGTTCTTGTTTGAACAGTTTTTCCATGCCCACTCTATCTTCCAGATCCATTTTAATGAATTTGAAGTTTGGGTGATCTTGGATCTGCGCCAATCGATCCTTTTTAAGCTGCACATCATAATAATCGTTGAGATTATCCAATCCCACCACTTCATCACCGCGGGCGAGCAAAGCCTGACTCAAATGGAAGCCAATGAAACCCGCGGCGCCGGTGACCAGAATTTTAGTCATAGTCGCCACACCCTAAATCCGGCTTCCACTAACTGATCTTTGGAGAAACTGGATTTAATATCCACAAAGGACGCCCCCACCTGACAATGTTTTGCGAGTTGCTCTAATGGATAAGCCAAAATTTCCCGATGGGGCACTGCAGCGACCACCGCTCCCACCTTACTGAGTCCATCCAAGTCCACTAGCGTGATTCCGTACACTTCTTTTGCTTCTTCTCCGTCTGCTACTGGATCCCACACCAAAACCTCAACGCCGTACTCTTCTAGCTCCCGAATCACATCCACCACTTTGGTATTGCGAATATCTGCACAATTCTCCTTGAAGGTGAGTCCCATCACCAACACTTGGGCACCCTTGATATTACTGCCCGCATCCACCATCTGTTTGATGGTTTCACTGGCCACAAATCGCCCCATGCCATCGTTGATGCGGCGCCCAGCGAGAATCACTTCCGGGTTATAGCCGAGAATTTGCGCCTTGTGGGTAAGATAATAGGGATCGACGCCAATACAGTGACCGCCCACCAAACCCGGTCTAAAGGGGAGAAAATTCCATTTAGTGCCTGCGGCCTGAAGTACTTCCATGGTGTCTATTTGCATATCATTAAATATGATAGCCAGCTCATTCATTAAGGCAATATTTAAATCTCGTTGAGTGTTCTCGATCACTTTGGCCGCTTCAGCCACTTTGATGCTGGAAGCTCGGTGGACGCCTGCCTCAATCACCTGCTCGTAAAGACCGGCCACCGCTTCCAAGGTTTGTTCGTCCTGGCCTGAAACCACTTTGATAATTTTCTCCAAGGTGTGTTCTGTATC
>DJFZ01000058.1:2299-3920 GCA_002432655.1 Thiotrichaceae bacterium UBA5859
GGTACACACACCTCTTCGGTGACACCAGGGTAGACTGTGGATTCGAAAATCACTATCGCCCCGGAGCGCATATGCTTGGCCACTGTCTCACAAGCACGTTCTACTGGAGTCAAATCAGGCCGTTTCGCCGCATCAATGGGGGTTGGCACAGCAACCACCAGAAAGTCAGCCTGATTTAAACAACTGGGATCCACCTCAAATCTAATTTGAGTGGCCTGACTAAATCGTTCCGCAGCCATTTCCCCAGCAGGATCTACACCACGCCGATACGCCGAGATTTTCGCCTCGCTCACATCAAAACCGATTGTGGGCATCACTCGCCCAAAGGCAAGTGCCAATGGCAAGCCCACATATCCTAAACCCACAACTGCAACTGTTTTCTCATCATAATTCATATAGGGAGAACCTCGAGGGAAAAAATTGTCGGGCTGGGTTAGAAATTGGCTTTTCGCAAGCGATGGTAGCTCAAATCTGTGTTCACTCCATGATTCACATCAGCTACATTATAACCCAGCAATTAGCTTATTTTTCGGCGAGTTGCGACAAGACTTGACGTAAGGAGTCCTGCCATCGCGGGCGATCATAAGCAAAGAGTGTGTCGAAATGACTACAGTCTAACCTTGAGTTCGCAGGTCGCGCTAACGCCGCGCCATAGGCCTCAGTAGAGATGGGCTTTAGATCTGGCAAGCTTGCGATTAAATCTAGTTCCATAGCTTGACGAAAAATCTCGTCAGCAAAACCGTACCAGCTGGTTTCACCCCGGGCGGTGAAATGAAATAGGCCCGAGTGAAAGGGTTCACCCCGTGCAAATCGTTTTATTAACATTGTCAGCATATTCGCCACGTCTAAAGCAGAGGTGGGCGAACCAATTTGATCTTCAATAACAGTTATCTCTTTACCTGCTTGCGCCAACTTCAACATAGTTTTAACAAAATTATGACCGACCGCGCTGTAGATCCAACTGATGCGGATAATCATCGCCTCTACATTGGAACCCATGATCGCTTGTTCTCCCTGCAACTTACTCTGGCCGTATACGTTCAAGGGATGGGTGACATCTTCCTCCACATAAGGCCTGGATTGAGTACCATCGAACACGTAATCTGTAGAGAGATGAATTAAAGGGATCTGCCGCTCAGCACACAACTCAGCCAAGTACTGAACACCTGTTCCATTAATGTCAAAGGCCATCTGCGACTGCGATTCTGCTTGATTCACATTGGTATAGGCAGCAGCGTTTATGATTAACCGCGGCGCCAGCCGATTGATAGCAGATCCAATGCTCGACTTGTGGCTAATATCCAACTCCGATCGCCCGAGGAAGGTGACTTGTTCTTTGACAGCCTCGATGCTCCCCAGTGCCTGTGCCACTTGGCCCTGTCGACCAATACAGAGTACTCGCTTCATAACCCAAGTGACTTTTTATACTCTTGAAAACTGCCAAGGTTTTGATCTTTATTTGATAAGGAGAACTCAACGTCCTCCGGCCAGTCTACAGCCAAATCGGGATCTCGCCAATGAATGCCGCCTTCATCTGCCACATCATAGTACTGGGTACATTTATATTGGAAATGTGCTGTCTCTGAAAGAACACAAAAACCGTGAGCAAAACCTGGCGGGA
>DJFZ01000058.1:4278-6886 GCA_002432655.1 Thiotrichaceae bacterium UBA5859
ACATCTAATACCTCACCATCTGTCACAAAGACCAATTTTCCCTGAGGCTTCTGTTTCTGGAAATGCAAACCTCTTAATACACCGCGCTGAGAATAAGAGTGATTGTCTTGTACAAATGGGGGGATGCCCAGCTCACTATACCTTTGTAGAGAATAGGTCTCTTGAAAATATCCACGAGAGTCGCCAAACACTTTCGGCTCGATAATTAATAAATCATTGATAGGGGTTTCAATGACTTTCACCAATTGGCCTCATGCAAAATCTGTAATAGATATTGTCCATAAGCAGTCTTGGCCAATGGTTGTGCCAAAGCTTCAAGCTGCGACTCGTTGACATACCCTTTACGAAAAGCGATCTCTTCCGGGCATGCCACCTTTAAGCCCTGGCGTTTTTCCAATGTCTCTATAAATTGGCTGGCTTCTAACAATGATTCATGAGTCCCTGTATCCAACCAAGCAGATCCCCTTCCCAGTCGTTGTACGCTGAGGTTACCTTGTTCCAAATAAAGTCGATTAAGATCGGTGATCTCCAACTCACCACGAGCGGATGGCGACAGAGATTTTGCTAACTCCACCACTTGGTTGTCGTAAAAATAGAGACCCGTCACCGCAAAATTTGACTTAGGCTTGCTGGGCTTCTCCTCCAAACTAATTGCCTGACCCTGTTTGTTAAATTCCACCACCCCATAGCGCTGCGGATCATGTACTTGATATGCAAACACGACCGCCCCAGAACTGAGCTTCGCCGCATCCACCAAACATTGTTCCAAACCATGTCCGTGAAAAATGTTATCCCCCAACACCAAAGCACACGGCTCATCATTAATGAAGGATTCACCAATCAAAAACGCCTGTGCCAATCCCTCAGGTGAAGGTTGTACCGCATATTGGATCTCTATGCCCCACTGCTCACCTGTGCCTAATAAAGATTCGAAACGAGGCGTATCTTCAGGAGTAGAAATCACCAGTATTTCCCGGATCCCGGCCAACATGAGTAAGCTTAGGGGATAATAGATCATAGGCTTGTCGTAGACAGGCAGCAGCTGTTTAGAAACCACTCTGGTCACAGGATGCAGTCGGGTACCGGAGCCACCGGCGAGAATAATACCCCTCATTTTGATGTCCCCAAGCCAATTCTCTCTTGTCGATAAACTCCAGATTCAATGCGTTGCCACCACTCTCGATTATCTAAATACCAGAGTATGGTTTGATTCATGCCCGATTCAAAAGACTCTTTTGGTTGCCATTTAAGTTCAGTGCCAATTTTCGTCGCATCTATCGCATAACGCTGATCGTGACCCGGTCTATCTGCTACAAACTCGATTAACCTGTCGTATTGCCCTTCGTTTCCTGGTAGCTCCTTATCCAAGATCCCACAAATGGTTTTGACCACCTCTAGATTGGTTCGCTCCTCATCGCCGCCAATATTGTAGGTTTCTCCTACCCTTCCTTCTGTTAACACTTGGTATAGGGCTCTGGCATGATCTTCTACATAAAGCCAATCACGCACATTGGAGCCATCACCATATACTGGCAAACATTCTCCTCTTAGCGCTTTGATTATCATTAAGGGAATCAATTTTTCCGGGAACTGAAAAGGACCATAGTTATTAGAGCAATTTGTCATAATCGTCGGCAGACCATAAGTATGGTGCCAGGCGCGCACGAGATGATCGGAGGCTGCCTTGCTGGCAGAGTAAGGTGAGTTAGGCGCGTATGGGGTCTCTTCGGTGAATTTACCCTCTGTGCCTAAAGAGCCATATACCTCATCGGTAGAGATATGATGAAAGCGGAACTGTACAGCATGTTCAGTCTCTAACCCTTGCCAATAGGCCCTTGCGGTATCCAATAGATTATAAGTACCGGTGATATTGGTCTCAATGAAGGCCGATGGCCCATCAATAGAGCGATCCACATGAGATTCCGCCGCCAGGTGCATCACCGCTTGCGGCTGGAATTTATCAAAACATTGAGACAGAGCTGAAAGATTCCTGATATCTACCTGTTGAAATTGATATCTCGAATCACATTCAATGGAGGTTAAGGAATCCAAATTACCTGCATAAGTAAGCGCATCCAAATTCAACACACTGTGACTCGTGTGTTGAATTAAATAGCGCACTACCGCCGAACCAATAAAACCTGCACCACCGGTCACTAAGATGCGCACAATCTAATCCTTGTGTATCACTATATTTCCACTCGATGGAAGTGTATTGTAAAACAAAAACGGGGAGCAATGCTCCCCGTCTTGACTATCTACGAAACACCTATTCAGGCGCAAAGGTACATTTGGATTTAGACAATACCACATTACCTTTTTGGGTCTCAGCGGTGAGGATCGCTTCACCTTCGCCGACAATCCAGAACTTGGAAATAATCTTGTCTCCCGGATAAACCTGATCACTAAAACGAGCTTCAAAGGATTTGAAACGCTCGTGATTACCGCCGCATAAGCCTTTAATGATGGCTCGGCCGACAAAACCATAAGTGCATAAACCATGCAAGAAAGGCCGATCATAACCGGACATTTTGGCGAAATTGGGATCAATATGAATGGGATTGGGATCCCCAGACAAACGATAAACAGCGCCCTGCTCTGGACGGGT
>DJFZ01000005.1:0-59646 GCA_002432655.1 Thiotrichaceae bacterium UBA5859
CCTAGGCCAGAATTCGCCGAATATGGAAGAAATCGAAATAGCTGCTAAAGGTGGCGACGCTGACGCACAATTTCAATTGGGGGAGCATTTCCGCAAGCTAGAACAATTCGCGGATGCCCGGGACTGGTACCGCACCGCTGCTGCAAACCAGAATAAAGACGCAATTTTTGCCTTAGGCTTAATGGCATGGGATGGCCTAGGAGAATTGCAAGATCCAATTAAAGCCGTTGGTTGGTTTCAACAAGCGGCGAAGTTAGATCATGCCCAGGCTATGTTATATTTAGGAAAAGCTCACGAAAAGGGTATTGGCACACACCGAGATCAGGTTATCGCCTTTAATTGGGTAGAAAAGGCGGCACAAACCGGTCTGGCAGAAGCACAGTATACACTCGCTCAATATTTAAAGCAGGGCACGGGCTCTGTCATTGACGCTGATGCAGCCCGCATGTGGTTGGAGCGGGCCGCCAATCAAAATCATCCAGAAGCATCTTTCACACTGGCCTACCAATTCGAACATGGCATGGACATTAAACGAGATTTTGCGAAAGCGCTAGAATGGTACCAAAAAAGTGCCGCTGCCGATTATCCACCGGCACAATACAATTTGGGTTTGTTCTACCTTGAAGGACAAAAAATACGCAAAGATAATGAATTAGCATTCTACTGGTTTCGCCGAGCGGCAGAGCACGGACTAAGTGAAGCACAACATAACTTAGGGTTACTTTATGCTGGGGGTGTGGGGGTCGCAGTAGATCCGGTTTTAGCATATGCCTGGTTAAACGTAGCTAGCCAGAATGGTCTTCAACAGAGCCAAAAAGACCTCAAACAGATCACGCGATCCCTATCACCCGCAGAGACTAAGCAGGCGAAAGAGCTAAGTGATATGATGATCAAACGATATCAACTAAAATAAACATCTGTTCACAACAACTTTCGACTCTAGATGATCAATCGAACAATAACTGTCGGATCTTTTCAGTGTAACTGTCACCTAATTTGTTGTCCCATCACGGGCGACGCAGCAGTGATCGATCCGGGGGATTGGCCAGATCAGATATTGAAATTAATTGACGATCAAGAGTCTCGCATGCAGCGCTCCATCCAGGTTAAATATCTGCTACATACCCATGCACATTTTGATCACATCAGCGCTACCGGCCCTTTAAAAAAGGCGTTACAGAAAAAGCAAAATAGATCTATACCAGAAATATTCTTGCACAAAAAAGACCTGCTTTTGTACAAATTACTTCCTATTCAAAGCTTGGCGCTCTTGAAACGGGTACCAATACCGCCGTCAGTGGATAGGTTTGTCACTCATGAGGAGACGCTCTCAATTGGTGAGCTTCAGTTAACATTTCTACATACTCCCGGACACACACCCGGAAGCATTTGTATGCGTTTACACGAGGACAGTCGGTTAGGAAGTCAGGAAACTTTGTTTTCGGGAGACACTCTATTCAGATCGGGTGTGGGGCGAACAGATCTACCCGGTGGTAGTTTCGAACGCTTAAAAAAAAGCATTAAAAATCATATTTTTCATTTAGATGATGAAACACTGGTCAGACCGGGTCACGGTCCAGATACTCTGGTGGGTATTGAGCGTCGCATCAATCCCTTCGTAAACTAACGCAGTTCTTTTTCCGACGAGAGTGACTGCTCAGAATAACGGAAATCATTCAGAGATTTTTATTTGGTTTTGGACCAATGCGGATCTGAACCACACCAGTAGCGACCTCTTGATCGTCGAGATCGAATACAGATACCTCTACGGGTAAATCCTGTACCTCATGCCAATCTGGCGGTTCGAATTGGCATACAGATCGAAGATCAGTCCGGGCCTTTTTTAAATATTGAATGGACATACCACTCGGGATCCACCTGGCTGTCTTTGGGATACTTGCCTGGACGGCAAAAGAAGCCGTCAACTCAACTAAATTTGCCATTGCCACAGCATGTACGGTGCGCAAATGGTTTGTCACCGCCCGGCGCTTTTTCATGCCCATTTCGAAATGGCCAGGTTCGACACGAATAATAAAGGGATGAATCGTTGCGGAATAGGGCGCGCCGAGCTTGATACCCAATATACCCAACCAACGGGAACCCGGGATGGCAATAAATCTGCTAATCCATTTTTGTATAAGTGTTTGTTCCATATTCTGTTCCCTCAATTCACTATGTTCATGATTCGGGTGAATTCTTTTGTTCTGCCAACTCTTTTATTTTATTAAGCTGGGTAGAGGCGACTTTCTTCAAATACCACCCCATCATTTTCGTCAACTTACTCACCATGCCATCACCTTCAATCAAACTCACCTCATAATGCAACCACACTCCTTCCGATCCCTCACTTAACTTATAACTCACATTCATGGTAAACCGTGGGTGTTTTAAGGTGACAGCCAGTAAAGTCGGAAATTGATAATCTGTTATCTCTCCAGCATACTCTACTGTGCGCCCAAATTCAGTCATGCGCTGCCTAAATGTGGTTCCGGTTGGATTGTCGGGATCGCGATAACTGGTATATTCTGTCGCATCGAGACCTTCCATCCACAGGGGAACTTTGTCGTTGTTTGCTACCCAATCAAAGACCGTATCAATGGGGGCATGAATATGTATCTTATGATTTACTCGCATATATAGAATCAGAAATTAATTGAATCAGATGAAATTATAACTGAAGACAGTCACCATGGAAGTAGACGCAAAATGGACACAAGCCCATTCCGTAGCCGGACTGATTATCGCCGGTGGCAACGGAATGCGAATGGGTGGCGTACAGAAGGGTTTGCTCGAGTGGCATTCTAAACCGCTATTGGAACACATTATTGATCGGCTCGGGCCACAGTGTGACTTCTTAACCCTCAATGTCAATCAACAATTAGATCGTTACAATCAGTTCGGGCTACCGATTATCAACGACCATGAATATCCACAGTCAGGACCACTGGCTGGGCTATATGCTGGATTGAGTCAAATCTCCAGCGATTACTTAGCCATCGTGCCCTGCGATGCGCCCTTGCTTCCCCGCAACTTAGTTGAGAAACTATACGCAGCGGCGATCTCCCACCATGGTCTCGCCGTG
The DNA here is from genome assembly GCA_002432655.1 of Thiotrichaceae bacterium UBA5859. Lineage (GTDB taxonomy): Bacteria > Pseudomonadota > Gammaproteobacteria > UBA5859 > UBA5859 > UBA5859. Next base: position 3,083 of record DJFZ01000005.1, read on the forward strand.
GTGAGAACCGAACACCGGATCCAGCCTACTTTCGCCATAGTAAACAAGAGCTATTTAAACAGTTTGAAAGAATTCTTAGATCGAGGCCAACGCAAAACACAATTGTGGTTTAAGGAAAATAAAACAGCGATAGTGGAATTTCCGCCAGAAAATTTTATCAATATCAACACCCCAGAGGATTTAGCATCTATACATTCTTCTAAAAATTAAAATTAAATAAATAATCACAACTACACCCTCATTGCTATTTTTATAGGAGTAACATTCATGAGCTGTCTAGAAGCATATAGACAAGATGGCTGGGCACAAGATCTTGGCATAGAAGTGATTCAAGCTGATTCCAACACTATAAGAATGAGTCTTCCCTTTAAAACAAAAAATTTACAAGGAGAAGGCGGCGTTGTGCATGGTGGTGTTATAGGCACCTTATTACATGACGCCGGCGCATTGTTATCTAACCAACTTTTCGATACATCGACAGATACCCCCATGCACACGGTGGATTTTCAAATTAATTATTTACGTGCAACCAAAGACAATACACTCACTTGCCAAGCTAATATATTGCGACAAGCCCGTCACTATGCCTTCGTTGAATCTTTAGCCGTAGACGAACAAGAACGAGTAATTGCGCAAGCACGTATGGTTTTCGGCGTGCAACAATCGGGTACGCAGAGTAAAAACATTTCCACCCATCTTTACCAATCCTTAGTAAATTCACCTATCGGTGAAGAACAGCACTCTTTTCTTGAGATGTTGAATAGCAATTTGTCGCAACGGCGTCCGGGATTCTCCATATTGGGTGCACATGGCGGTACCTGTCAGGTTGAGGTAGAAAACCAACCTGTCAATAAAAACTATAGTGACAATCTAGCCGTTGGTGCGCAAATTTTTGCCGCAGATAGTGCGGGTGTATTTAGTAGTTTTACCTGCGGAGAGCCGTTGACTAAAGCAGCAACTATTGATTTAAAATTAAGCCCCTGCACGCCAATCAAAAACGAGAATTTAATTGCCATAGCGAATAGCTTGTATATGCACAACAAGACAATTCATCATCAATTGGTGCTTTTTGGCAAGGAGTCTAAAGATCTTGCAGCGATAGGATCGATGACTTTGTCGATTTAAAGACGTGACTACAGGTCCCGAGTTTAGAAGTAGGTCAGGCGTCGGTGTTGTAGCGTTTTTTGGCGCTGATACCAAAATTGACCACGTCTCTCCTCTTCTAATTTCGTTCTTTGCACCCAGTTGTCCTGGTTATCAAGTTCGTAGTCAAAATATAAAGTTCGAAATTTTTGTTTTGCTCGGTTGGCTTTATATTCATACACATTGCTCTGTTGCAAATGTCCAGACTCATTGTAATTATAGGTCTCGACACTATTCAACTGGCCATGTTTAAAAATTTCATGGCGGAGTAACTGTCCTGCCTGATCACGCTCATATCGTTCACGATGCTCCGGAACGATAACTTCGAATTCTTTGATAGACTTGAGTGGCTGTTCAGTGACGTAGTATTCTACAATCACACCATTTTTGTCTAACAGAGTCAGCTCTGAACGCCGTTGTAAGGGTCGTTGAGGCACTGAACTACGACGTAAAATCCATCTTTTGCCATATTCATAAGTCACATCGTTCGTATAAGGTACATTTGTATCGGACTTCTGTTTGGTGAGATCGCCGTTGTCATTATATTGAAACTGGTATGATGCCGTCCGTCTGCCTGCCTTTAGGTATTCCACGCCTGTAGGGATTTCCGCGTTAAAATGGAGTCGACGCACCTCCTGGCCAGTCAGACCAAATAAAATATCCTCTAAGGTGAATCCTCGGGGCGTAAAGTGCACTTCGCGTATACGTCGTTTCGCTTGCCACACTTGCTGAGTGTCATCCCAAAGCCGGACAGATACACTCAAACTCTGAATCGGCCCCTGCACCTCAAGAGAAGCACGATCATCAAGAAGGGTGTGGGGATACTGGCCTAACTTCGGTTGACCGGAGCAAGCGACAAGTAAAGCGACAGTTAATATTGAGCCTAATCGTGTCAGATACCGTGCCATTTTCATAATCATTCATCCCTGTTGCCGCTTTCATATTTAGCAGCAGCCTAATTAGGATTTCGTTAGTACGGACAAAAGCTTTAGGGATCCCGCGAGAAAATGATCTTATCGGCGTATCAACTTTGAATTCCGCACTGTTTTAGAAGCGCATCCACAGATGGAGGACGACCCCGAAAACGGGCGAATAACTCTGCCGGCTCTACAGAGCCACCCATCTCTAAAATGTTTTCTTTGAATGAGTTAGCCACTTGTGGTGTAAAGATCCCTTGCTCTTCGAACGCAGCGAATGCGTCGGCTGAAAGTACTTCCGCCCATTTGTAACTGTAGTACCCTGCCGCATAACCACCGGCAAAAATATGAGAAAAACCGTGCTGAAAGCGATTGAACTCAGGCACCTTCACCACCGAGATTTTGTCGCGCACATCATCTAACAACTGTTGAATGGCACGCGCATCTCCTTGCTCATATTCAATATGTAGACGAAAGTCAAAAAGCGCAAATTCCAATTGACGCATCATCTGCATCCCGGATTGAAAATTTTTAGCTGCTTTCATTTTTGCAAATAGTTCATTTGGAAGCGGCTCTCCGGTTTGATAGTGACCGCTGATAAGCGCCAAAACCTCCGGCTGCCAACACCAGTTCTCCATAAACTGGCTAGGTAGCTCTACCGCATCCCAAGGCACGCCATTGATTCCAGAAACACCGAGTACCTCCATTCTCGTCATCATGTGGTGCAAACCATGGCCGAATTCATGAAATAAGGTGAGAACTTCGTTATGAGTTAACAAAGCGGGCGTATCGCCCACCGGGCCAGAAAAATTGCAGATCAAATAGGCGACGGGCAATTGAACTTTATTATCATGACGCCAACGAATAACACATTCATCCATCCAAGCCCCACCACGCTTATTTTCACGAGCAAAGAGATCTAAATAGAACTGGGCGATAGTGACTCCTTGTGCATCATTTATGCAGTAAAAACCCGCATCTTCGTGCCACAGATCCACACCTGATTGCTCTTCGATGGTCAATGCAAACAACTGTTCTGTTAATTGAAAAAGCCCCTGTAATACTTGCTTGACCGGAAAGTAGGGACGTAAATCTTCCTGCGACAAGTCATATTTGAATTGCCGCAAGCGTTCGCTATAGAAAGGAACATCCCAGGCTTGTAACGTACCCACCACTCCTTCTTGTTTGGCGAATTGCGCCAACTCAGCGAATTCCGCTTGCGCCACCGGGAGGGTTCGATCTGCTAAATCCTCTAGAAAACCTAATACTTCATCTGTAGTCGAGGCCATTTTAGTCGCAAGGGATAATGCTGCATAATTATCGTAACCAAGCAATCGAGCCTGCTGGCGGCGCAGACACAGAATATTTGCCATCAATTCACTATTGTCCCATCTTCCCGCGTCAGGTCCCTGATCTGACGCGCGTGTGTGATAAGCGCGATAAATACGCTCGCGCAAGAGAGGATCTTCTGCAAAGGTAATGACACTATAATAAGAAGGGAATTCGAGATTAAATAACCAGCCTTCTTTATCTTTGGATTGAGCCGCTTGTCGTGCGGCGGAAAGGGCTGTATCTGGGATCCCGGACAAACGTTGTTTATCAGTAATGACCATACTCCAGCTATTGGTGGCATCCAACAAATTATCATTAAACTGACTACCCAGTTGTGATAATTGCGCAGAATTTTTTTTAAATTCTGCTTTCTTCGCATCATCCAAAGCCACGCCTGATAAGCGAAAATCACGTAATTGATTTTCAATGACACGCTGTTGCGCAAAGTGCAATGTCAGAAAATCTGCACTCTCTCGAAGCCGCTGGAAAGCGTAGTATAGGGATTCGTTCTGCCCTAGGTCTGAGTGATAATCACTCAATTTCGGCAGGCACTGATTATACGCCTCTCGTAAAAGTTCAGAATTAACAACCGCATTTAAATGTCCCGCAGCCGACGCTGCCCGTCTGATTCTCTCCTCCATCGCCTCCAGAGGATGAATTAAATTTTCCCACGAGGGTGCATCCACTGTATCTAGCAAAAGTTTTAACTGCGCTCTATTTTCATCGATCAAGAAATCTATGGCAGGTACTATATGTTCAGGCTCAATTAAACTAAAAGCAGGTAATTCATATCTTTCCAGTAACGGATTACTCATATATCCTCTTCGTTTTCGTGATAATTCAAGTGCCTCATCAAATTCTACAGACTCCAGCAAGCCAATCGAGCAGGGCATTTCCAATGCTTCAAGAATAACGTCAGGCCAGCTATAATTTAATCAGTTTACCCTTCTACAGAGCATAAGGACATACGATGAAAATTCAATTCATTAGCTCTCTTACTACCCTAATGATGGTCTCTCCACTATTTGCTGACACAGTGGCAGATCTACGATTGAGTGATGATGTTGTACAACTAGACGTTGGTATGGCGTTTCGCACGGGTCCGTCTGCAGATACTATTATGGATGCTGGAATACTCTATAACTCTTCAGACAACTACTTGCTCAATGTAGGTGTGCGATTAGTGGATGATGTGGGCGCCATGAATATTCCCATTGATCTTGGATTAGGCGCCAAATTGCTTGGAATTACGGTAGAAGATGAGGATGTAGGCGCAGTCGCCCTCGGCGCGCACTTTAAGGTAGCGATCCCTTCCAACTACCGCTGGAATCTATCTGGTCACTACTATGTTGCACCTGACATCCTCACATTTTTAGATGGCGAACAATATTCTGATGCCCGCATAGGCGTAGATTATCAGATTTTTCCTCAAGCATATGTTGGAATAGGATACCATAACATGGAAGTCGAGCTAGATGGCGGCTTTGAGGCAACGGTGGATGAGGGTGCGCATATTCACGCGACACTACTCTTTAAGTAGCCGCCCATCAAAACAGACCTTTAACTTGTTGACTGCATTGTGTTCACACCTTCCCGGCCAATCTACTGGTACCACCTATACCTCCAGATGCATGGCCACTTTACGTAAGGGATTTGCTTGGTTGGGCTAAACTTCTTGTAGATTATTAATTCGAGTTAGTGGCAAAATTTTTTAGTTTGTCACTTTGCTCAAATTTCTATCGGCTCACTATGCAGTCGTCAGCTTTTTTCTCATGGCTTCAATAACACTCGCAGTCTCTGGATGAAATGATTCCCAAAGAGCAAAAGACTCTGCTGCCTGCTCTACCAGCATTCCTAAACCATCACTCACAGCTGTAGCCCCCTTCAATTTGGCCCACTCCATGAATGGTGTGTTCTGTGCGCTATAGATTAGATCATAAGCCAGTGCATTAGGATTAAAAATCATTTGCGGCAAAACGAATGCTTCGGCGTTCAAAAAAGCAGATGTGCCATTGATTAATAAATCGATGGGTTGTGTTATGGATCCATCTGCTCCAACAAGAGGCGCTACCTCAATCTCTGGGAACTGTTTTTTAAGGTCAAGTGCTTTTTCAAGAGTACGATTTAGAACTTTAATTTTAACCTCAGATTTTTCTAATAGTGCTGGTAAGATTCCCCTGACTGCACCACCGGCACCTAAGACCACGATATTTTTATTGTCTATTTCCCAGCATAAGTTCTGTTCTATATCTCTTACCAGTCCTGCACCATCGGTATTGTCTCCATATAAATCTTCGCTTTGGTGATAGATGGTATTCACTGCGCCCGCTTGCTGTGCTCTAGTAGATAGTAGAGCACAGAGCCTATACGCTTGCTGTTTAAATGGTACTGTTATGTTTAAGCCACGGGCACGAGGCCGTGCAAAAAAACTTGTCGCGGCCGCCGGAAATCCATCTAGCGCCACACAAATTTTTTCATATTCGATGCTGCGATTGCACTGAGCAGCAAATAGAGGGTGTATATATGGAGATAGGCTGTGCTCGATGGGATTTCCCATCACAGCGTATAGATTCCCTCTGTTACCCACCGAGCTTAGATCCAATCACGAGACTGTAGAAAAAACTCCGTTAATCGTGCTTCTGCAGAGCCCTCTTGTGGTTGAAAATCATACTCCCAACGCACTTCGGGGGGTAGAGACATGAGAATCGATTCCGTTCGACCACCAGATTGAAGTCCAAACAGTGTACCCCGATCATAAATCAGATTAAATTCCACATAACGACCGCGACGCAGCAACTGAAAGTGTCGCTCGCGCTCTCCGTAAGGCATGTTCTTACGTTTCTGCACGATAGGAAGATAGCCTGCTAAATAGGCATTACCAATAGATTTCATCAATGCGAAAGAGTTCTCGATACCGCCTTCGGTCCAATCATCGAAAAACAGCCCGCCTACCCCTCGGTGTTCACCTCGATGTCTATTATAAAAATAATCATCGCACCACTGTTTAAATTTTGGATAGATCTCATCGCCAAAAGGCAGGCAGGCATCTCGGGCCACTTGATGCCAAGCCTGTGCATCTTCCTCAAATCCATAGTAAGGCGTTAAATCAAACCCACCGCCAAACCACCAAACTGGCTCTGCGCCTTCTTTAGTTGCTTGGAAAAAACGTACATTGGCATGAGAAGTAGGAACATAGGGATTTTTCGGATGTATCACCAAGGAGACACCCATCGCTTCAAATTGGCGGCCCGCTAGTTCAGGGCGAGACTCGGTTGCTGAGGCCGGCAATCCTGCACCAAATACGTGGGAGAAATTTACTCCACCCTTTTCAATCACCGCGCCCTCTGACAGCACCCGGGTCACACCACCGCCACCCCCTTCGCGTTGCCATTCATCGGTAATAAACTCTTTTGCGCCGTCCACACCCGCTAACTGTTCGCATATATCCTCTTGCAGAGTTAACAAGTACTCTTTGATTTCCGCTTGAATGTCACTCATGAGGGTTCTCGTCTGGGTTGACTACGTAAAACTTTTCCAGAAGGGAATTCTCTTATTTCTGAAGCCATGGCATTTTGATCTAAAGCACCATTTAGATAACAATCGACCGCTGCTCCAAAATATCGTCTCGCTACAAACAGATTTCGTGCCGGCGGGCGGCCGCTGGGATTGGCGCTAGTAGACACCAACGAACTTTTCAGATGATAACATAAACCCTTCACCACCGGATGCAGGCATAAACGCACAGCAATGGTACGCCTTCCTCCGGTAAGATAGTCTGGCACCTGTGATTTTGCCGGTACCACCCAGGTCACTGCACCCGGCCAACTATTTTTGATCTGTTTGGGCCATTCTGCTGCCGGAAAATCCACATAATCTTCGAGCAGGCGGTAACTTGGCGCGACCAATACTAGACCTTTGGTCACAAGCCTACCTTTTAGTGCACATAATCGCGCAACAGCAGATCCACTAAGAGGATGACACCCAAGACCAAATACGGTGTCCGTTGGATAGACTACCAACGCTTGTCGGCGCAGAGAGCGCGCCGCATTCGAAAAGTTAAAAGATTGCCATCCCCTAACCGCATCTTTTTCCAATAGAGATCACCTAAGACGCAAGTTGCGTTTGCAGGTTCTCATCTTTCTTTAACACTTGCTGACGATTGTGATCGCGCTCCTGTTGCAATCGCAGAGCTAACTCCGGATCGCTCAAAGATAACATTTGCGCCGCGAGGTAACCCGCATTTTTGGCGCCGGCTTTACCGATAGCGGTGCAGGCCACTGGTATGCCAGGGGGCATTTGCACAGTGGAGAGTAACGCATCCAATCCTTGCAGAGGCCCGGCATCTACGGGAATGCCTATCACTGGCTTTAAAGTATGAGCAGCCACGGCGCCAGCCAAGTGGGCGGCCATTCCGGCGGCAGCGATAAATACCGCGCAGCCCCGCTGATCGGCCCTGCGCACATAATCTTGAGTTTCCTGCGGTGTACGGTGAGCGGAATGAACTTTCACTTCCACTTTAACTTGCAACTGCTTTAATACGTCGATAGCGGGTTGTACCGTAGGCAGATCGGAATCTGATCCCATTAAAAGTGCGACAAAAGTTTCTGACATGATATGACTCTTTATAGATTAAAAATAAATTCGACGATCTCTAGTCCACATAGAAAGTAAAAACAACATAAACATGGATCTTATCCTTCCGATTGCAATGCAGCTTCCTCGTCGTCCTCAACCGCTTCCACGAATTTACATTCCTTTTGTGGACAAACTTTTTCTGTCCCCCGCCGCTTCGTTGTCTTGATTGTCACAATCGGCCAGTGACACATTGGGCAAGGTTCAGACAAGGGCATATTCCACAATGCATAATCGCACTCTGGATACCGTTCACAAGAGTAGAAAATTTTACCATAGCGAGATTTGCGCTTAAGAATATTACCTTGCTTGCAACTTGGGCAAGAGACCCCGGTATCTTCCGGTTTCTCCAATGGCTCCATAAATTTACAATCTGGGTATCCACTACAGCCGATAAACTTTCCATATCGACCCTTTTTGATGACTAGATCGGAGGAACACTCAGGACATTTTCTGCCTTCCACCACCTCTGGCTCTGAGCTGGAGCCATCATCATCGAGGCTGCGAGTATAGTCACACTCCGGGTAAGCGGTACATCCAACAAACCGGCCCCGTCTACCCAAACGTATAGACAGCGGCTCACCACAGGTTGGACAGGCTTCATCCATTGCCTCTTGGGTGACATCTTTTCTATCCACATTCACCATCTTATCTTCCACCAATTGGTGGAAGGGCTGCCAGAATTTATCTAACAGCGGCAACCATTCTCGTTCTCCACGGGCAATAGCATCCAAATCATCCTCTAGATGCGCAGTGAAGTCATAATCCACGTATTGCGTAAAGTGTTGCGTTAAAAATCGATTTACCACCCGCCCTAAATCGGTAGGGCGAAATTTTTTCTTCTCCATTTCCACATATTCCCGCTGTTGTAATGTGGAAATGATGGTAGCGTAGGTGGAGGGTCTACCGATGCCAAATTCTTCTAGAGCTTTGACTAAACTTGCCTCTGTGTATGCTGGAGGGGGTTCGGTAAAGTGCTGTTCATCTCGTAATTTTAACAGCGTTATGGCATCACCTTGCTGTAGATCCGGCAACATGCGTTCATCGTCTGATTCTTTATCATCATCTCGACCCTCTAAATAGACCGCCATAAAGCCTGGATCCACAACGCTGGAGCCGTTCGCCCTAAATTGGGCAACCTCTCCCGCATTCAGATCCGCCGCCACTGTATTGATGGTGGCATGAATCATTTGACAGGCGACCGTGCGTTGCCACACCAATTTATAAAGTTTAAATTGATCCGGAGTGAGAAATTTTTTCATCTCCTCGGGTGTACGGTATACGGAGGTGGGACGAATCGCCTCGTGTGCCTCTTGGGCGTTCTTCGATTTGGTCTTAAACAGTCGCGCTTCTTTAGGCAAGGCATTGGCGCCATATTTCTCTTTAATGTAAGATCTCAGCTCCTCCAACGCTTCACCAGACAAATTAACCGAATCAGTACGCATGTAGGTGATTAGCCCCACTTCACCTTCGCCAATATCTATGCCTTCATATAACTTTTGCGCGGTGCGCATAGTCCGAAGTGCAGTAAAGCCTAATTTTCGCGCGGCTTCTTGCTGCAATGTCGAAGTGATAAAAGGCGCCGCAGGATTGCGTTTTCGCTGTTTCTTCTCAACCTTGGCGACTATTAGCTTGCCTTCTGCGGCTGACTCAATCGCTGATTTTGCTGCGGCGGCACTGTCGGCATTGTTGATGTCAAACTGTTTTAATTTATTGCCTTCATAAATCGTTAATTTTCCGCTGAACGCCTGTTTGGATTTTTCCAGATCCGCTTCTAGGGTCCAGTATTCCTTAGGCTCAAAGGCTTCGATCTCTTCTTGCCGCTCCACAATTAGCCTTAACGCCGGACTCTGCACCCGGCCGGCAGACAAGCCTCGCCTGATTTTCTTCCACAATAAGGGGGAAAGGTTGAAGCCCACCAAATAATCTAACGCGCGCCTGGTTTGCTGTGCGTTGACCAAATCATTGGATAAAGAACGGGGATGTTCTAAGGCTTCATTCACCGCTTTCTTGGTGATTTCATTGAAGACAATACGCTGTACCTGTTTGTCTTTAAGGGTGCCTTTCTCTTTCAAGATTTCATAGAGATGCCAAGAAATCGCCTCGCCTTCCCTATCTGGGTCCGTTGCCAAATAAAGCACGTCTGCTTTTTTTAGGGATTTGACAATGGAATCCACATGCTTGCTGTTTTTTTCTATGGCCCGGTACTGCATGCGAAAATTATTGTCGGGATCCACAGCCCCCTCTTTCGGCAGTAAATCACGCACGTGGCCGTAGGAGGCAAGCACTTCAAAGTCCTTACCGAGATATTTTTTGATGGTTTTACATTTAGCTGGTGACTCAACAACAACCAGTGCTTTACTCATGCCATATCCAAAATCTGTGATGTTTTTCCATCATCGTCAGCCGCGCGGTCGGTTACTCAAATCAAACTGTCGACAGCCCCTGCTTCGTCTAAAAAGCCGGGAACTTTAATAGAAAAATTGCGAAGTGCTATTGCAAATAAGAGGTGGTCAATGCTCCCACCCAATCATCCATCCAGGCCATTGAACCATCGGTGGCAGTATTTTCGAACAGCACCATTAACACGGCCCAGCGTAGTTGATCCAGGGAAACCTCCGAAGAATCCAAATCCATTACCTGGTCAATCACCAGCTCTCGTAATGCAGGATCCAGTACGCCAATCTGTTCTAAAAATAGCAGAAATCCACGACATTCCGTGTCGAGCTTCATGCATTCAATGGGATTAAAAGCTCGAATCGCACCGGTGCTGGCGGGGATCGGGGCGATCGTCTCTGGTAATGCGGTCAACCCTTCCATCCAGGCAAAAGCTTTATTGATGTCATGGAGTTCGAAACCTGCCCGCAACAATCGCGCCTTCAGCGACTCCTCGTCTCGATCAACATCGCCGAAAAAGACGTAATTTTCAAATAAATAGATTAACACGTCTAAAAGGCTCTCTTTCATTTTTCCCCCTTTACTACACGGGTGTAGATACCACCCAAAGAAGCCTGAACTCTTCCTTCCATCTCTAATGTCAGAAGCATGGAGGAAACTTCCGCCGACGTCAATCCGCTACGTGCCACTAATTGATCGATACTGACGGGGTCAAAACCCATACTATTTAGTAGGTTTTGATCAACAAGCGCGTCTGGTTGAGGTGCCTCCTGCTCTGTCATAAACCTATTAAGATATTGTTTTATATCGATATTTAATCCGTATAAAACATCTTCACAGGTTTCTACCAAATGCGCACCTTGGCGTAGCAATTGGTGACAGCCCCGGGATTTGGGATTATGAATTGAACCGGGGACACTGAGTACCTCTCGTCCCTGCTCCAGGGCTAAACGGGCAGTAATTAAGGAGCCGCTGCGCAGCGCCGCCTCCACTACCAGAACCCCTAAACTCAAGCCACTGACGATACGATTGCGACGAGGGAAATGTTCCGCTAGGGGCGGGGTACCCACTGGAAACTCGGTCAACAAAGCACCCTTAGCAGCTATCTCTGCCGCTAATTCACGATTCTCTCGGGGGTAAACTTGTTCGGGCCCAGTGGCCAAAACAGCCACTGTTAATTGGGACTCACCTATAGCGCCTTGGTGCGCACAGGTGTCAATACCGACGGCTAAACCACTGGTCACCACTAACCCCGCCGCAGAAAGCGCTTGGGAGAACATCAGTGCATTTTCTCGACCCTGAGGCGAAGGCGTTCTGCTACCGACGATAGCGATTTGCGGCAAGTGCAATATCGCAGGATTGCCCGTTAAGAAGAGTAACGGAGGAGGGTCATAAATCTGTTTTAATTGGGCTGGGTATTGGGGGTCGGTGATTTTAATCAAATGCCGATTCGCCGCCCCCTGCAACCAGCTCAAATCTTTATCTATAGATAATAAATCAGGATTGGTTAAGTAGTTAATACTACGTTGGGAAAGGCCCCACTGCCGCCAGTCTGCTGGAGTACCTAATAAAACTTCCGTCGGCGCGCCCACCACCGACAACAAATGCGAAAAAGTCCGCGAACCAATACCAGGTGTTCGCCAAAGTAAAAGCCAAGCTTGATTTTCTTCGTACAATGATGACTCCAACCAAAGCCGCATCATGCGGTTTAGCTGGAGAGTTTACAAAAATTGCCGCCTCGGGCCGAGGACTTTTATGCAATAGCGGAATTAAGGATTTGCCACCCTATCGCCCAGGTAGATTGCTCGACCTGCTTTCATCACGATTCCATAGCTAACATTATCAAATACTTGGTAGACTAGCACCATACCGGCCTTTTCATCAGGCAAGGCAACAGAATCGTTAAATTTTCCGCTGACTTTGTCACGCACCTTTAAGCCGCTTTGATACACACCAAACACGTACCCTACTTCAATCCCGTGCTCTGATCCCAGATTCACCACCACTACCTGATTAGTACCAGTCTGCTTCACTGCGTCCACCAAGTGAATAATTTTACCTTCTAGCTCCTGCTGCGCCGGTGCTTTGGGGTAAAAATAAGGTGAAAACTCTTCTGATTGCTTCGGTAATAAGCGATCGCCCACGCGCACTTCTCGATTGCTAGACTCCATGATGAGGGTACTTGGATCACCATATCTCAGAACGCGAGCGCTACCGATTAAATCTGCCTCAACGCCAACTAGATCTCCCTTATCTCCTTGTTCGAGAAATTTTTTCCCCTCTCGGTAGAGATTAAAATGGACACCATCCTGCTGTTCTAGCCCTCGAACATAGAAGCGATCCTCAGAGCCGGTTAATAGATGGGCATCCCGACCTGACACCACGTAAGGCGCAGAGCTTAACTCTTGGCGTGATAAGACTCGAGCACGTCTCAGGAACTGATCCACTTGCTCCAAGGGAATAGTTGGGATGGCGGCAGTAATTGGGGATATGCGCGCCTTAGGCGACCACTTCACCTGATCAGGTCCTCGACTGAGTCGCAACACAGGTCTCCCTTGCTCATAGACCAGATGAATAATATCTCCTGGATAGATTAAATGTGGGTTTTTAATCTCGGGATTGATGTGCCAAACTTTTGGCCAATACCAAGGCTCTTGTAGAAATCTCTCTGCAATATCCCAAAGTGTGTCCCCTTTTACCACAACATAGGTTTCTGGGTGAGAGGGATTCAATCTCACTTCGTCTGCCCATAGTGGCCCCATAACGAGTAAGGTTACCCAAAAAATTAATGCCTTTTTCATGAGATTACCATCCTGGTATAGATTCTTATTAATGTAACGATTGATTTGAATTAAAATTTACCCTTTTGCAACGCCAGTAAAAAAATAAGGTAAAATTCGAAAAATTGCTATCTCGGTCTAGGTTCATAAAATTTGTTATATTCCACAAGGTACCCGCTACGTGACACCATAGTTTATGGCCTTACTTAATATACTTCACTATCCCGATCCACGACTTAAAAATGTGGCCTCTCCAGTAGACGAAGTTTCGGAAGAAATCCGAAAATTGTTGGATGATATGTTAGAGACCATGTACGATGCCCCCGGAATTGGTCTCGCAGCCACCCAGGTAAATATTCCTAAACGACTAATTGTTATAGATATTTCCGAACAAAAAAATTCCCCTCTGTATTTGGTTAACCCAGAAATCGTGCGCCAGGAAGGCGATACTGAGATGGAAGAGGGCTGTCTGTCCGTGCCAGGAATTTTTGCCTCCGTGGATCGGGCTAACCAAATCGAAGTAAAAGCCTTAGGAAAAGATGGTGAGATCCAGGAATTCACTGCTGACGGATTACTGGCAATTTGTATTCAACATGAAATTGATCATTTAAACGGTGTGTTATTTATCGACTATCTGTCAGAAATTAGACGCCAACGCATCAAGAAAAAATTACAAAAACAAGCGCGGCAAACCATGTAGTGATTGCCTGATGAAGGCCTAAATGGATCCTCTGAAAATTATATTTGCGGGCACACCCGAATTTGCCGCCCTCTCTTTAGCGGCATTGCTAGATAACAATATGCTACCGATCTGTGTATTGACACAACCTGATAGACCTGCAGGTAGAGGTAAAAAACTCACAGCTAGTGCCGTCAAACGGCTTGCTATCCGACATCAACTTTCGGTATTACAACCAGAAAAATTAACATCGAAATTCATAGAAGATCAGATCCTGCCATTGGCTCCAGATCTCATCATTGTGGTAGCTTATGGCCTAATTCTACCACGCCCTCTGCTGACCCTGCCTCGCTTTGGCTGTATTAACGTTCACGCCTCGCTACTACCCAGATGGCGCGGCGCCGCCCCCATTCAAAGGGCTATTCTGGCTGGCGACACCCAATCCGGCATCACTATCATGCAGATGGATGAAGGGCTAGACACCGGAGATGTTCTTCTCAGCCATCCACTATCAATTAGAGAAAACGAGACCGGAGGCAGTTTACATGATCGACTAGCCAAGCTGGGTGCTAACGCGCTGTTGGAAGCATTGAAAAAACTCCAAGCGGGTGCCCTGACAGCCACGCCACAAGCAAAAGAGGGTGCTTCATACGCAACTAAAATTGATAAAGCTGAGGCTTTTATCAACTGGCATCAACCCGCCACCTCTATTCACAATCAGATCCGCGCATTTTATCCTTGGCCCATCGCGCGCACCGAGTATGAAGATGAAGTGATACAGATTTTAGCGAGCGAAAAACTAGACCGTCAGAGTCGCTATTCTCCCGGCACTATCGAAACGGGCAATGGAGAAGGCATGGAAGTAGCGTGCTTTGATGAGGCTATTCGCATCACTAAAGTCAAACTGGCCGGGGGGCGGCCTATCCAAGCAGCAGAGTTTTTCCGGCAACGGCAACCGCAAGGTAAACAGCTGGGAAAAGCAAACAGTTGAGTGTCGCGATATGAATGCGCTGCTTACAGAGACTGTACGCTGCCTAGATCTGGTGCTGGTAAAAGGCAGAGCCTTTGATTCAGAGCAATTGGCGCATCGGCTCGACAACTCAGATGCACCCCTGAATCAAGTACGATTTCTCTGTTACCAAACACTCCGCTGGTATTCACAGTTAAAATATCTATGCGATCTACTAATAACCAAACCACTTAAAGCCAAAGATAAAGAGATTGAATTGTTGCTCATCACCAGCTTGTGTCGATTGCTGTATAGCGATACCCCCGCCTATGCCGTGGTATCGGACGCAGTGGAGGGTGTTAAAAAATCGAAAAAACCTTGGGCCGCGCCCTTGATCAATGGTTGTTTGCGCAATTTTATTCGCCAACAAGACAAGCTCATGAGGCAAATGGAGCAGTCCCCTGAGGCTAAGTTTGCCCATCCAAAGTGGTGGATTGAGAAACTTCGCCAACAGTGGCCCGAGCAATGGCAAGCTATTCTGGAAGCCAATAATTCTCGTGCACCGATGTTTATTCGCGTCAACCGCAACAGCATCCAAACTGATGAATACCAAACCCGTTTAGCCCTCGCGAATACAGCGTCCGAAAAAGTTGCAGGGCTATCTGCTTGTCTGCGATTGAGCAAGCCCTGTGCTGCCACCGAGTTACCGGGGTTTGACCTTGGTCTCTGTAGTGTGCAAGACGCCGGCGCGCAATTCGCGGCGGAGTTACTGGCACCGGTACCAGGAGAGAGCATTCTGGATGCTTGTGCCGCACCAGGCGGTAAAGCGGCACATTTACTGGAACTGTGTGCCAATCAACTGGAATTGATCTGTCTTGACGCCGATCAACAGCGACATCAATCATTAACCGAACAGCTGCGTCGATTGCAATTAACAGCAACCACCCTTCATGCCAGCGCGCTCAAACCTGAAGAATGGTGGTCGCAGCGACCGTTTGATCGTATCCTGCTAGATGCACCTTGCTCCGGCTCGGGGGTAATACGTCGACATGCAGATATCAAACATTTACGACGACCAACAGATTTAGCAAATTTTGCCCAGCAGCAAAAAAAATTGTTAGATTCAGTCTGGCCCTTATTAAAAAGAGGAGGACAATTACTTTACTGCACTTGCTCAATTTTTCATGAAGAGGGAGAGTCGCTGATGAATGAGTTTTTAAAGGATTCTACGAATGCTGAAATCATACCCATAGAAACTCAACATTGGGGAATCAAACAGAAACTTGGTCGATACATTCTACCTACTAAAGAAGGTATGGATGGATTCTACTACGCTCGGTTGAAAAAGAATTAATGTACCTCATCAACAAAAAAATAGTGATCAGAAGTTGGTTGCTGTTTATTATTTGCGGCCAGTGTTGGGCAAATGAGTCCGCAGTCTATATCACATTCTTAAACATATACCAAAGTCCCGAACCGAACTACTACGACTTGGATCTAACCTTCAATATTTCCTTATCAAAAAAACTGATAAAAGCCTTGGAAAACAGCGTGCCTCTCACATTCGAAGTAGAAGTATCTGTGCATGAAAAAAGAGATTGGTTGTGGGATAAAAAAATTAAAACAGTTAAAGCGCGATATCTAATAGTTTATCAAACTCTAAGCCAGAAATTTCTCTTACAAAATCTTTCCACTGGGCACACCAATACCTATCCGGATTTAACTCAAACGTTGAATGCTATGGGGAAAGCACCTCAGTTTCCGCAAGTGCACAAAAAGTATCTTCAGATGACTCAACGGGGCTATTTGAAAGCGAAAGTCAGTTTGGTACTTAATCAGTTACCAGTCGCCATGCAAGCACAAGCGTATCTCCGTCCTACCTGGCAAGTAAGCAGTGAATGGTATTCCACACCGATACCGCAAAATTTATG
The DNA here is from genome assembly GCA_002432655.1 of Thiotrichaceae bacterium UBA5859. Classification (GTDB taxonomy): domain Bacteria; phylum Pseudomonadota; class Gammaproteobacteria; order UBA5859; family UBA5859; genus UBA5859. The sequence continues at coordinate 19,843 of DJFZ01000005.1, forward strand.
AATTTACTGAACACGCTCCACATCTCCATCAGCCGCCGTCCGATCTTTAATTTCATGCCGACTATTGTGCTGTTGATGATTGTTACTCTGGCCACCATACTCATGAGCCGAGTCAGTAGTAACGCCGATGACTTTGCCCGTTTCTATGTTCCTTTGTTTATTCTAAGTAGTTTGGGCATTGTATTGTTAACTTATATTATCAGTGTGAATCTCTGGCGCCTCTGGAGAAACGCTCAATCTAATCAGCCAGGCGCAAAACTGACTCTTAGATTTTTAGGGTTTTTCAGTCTCATAAGTGTATTACCCTTAATACTCATATTCTATCTATCTATTCAAATCTTACAAAGAGGTGTAGATAGTTGGTTTGATGTGCGCGTTGAAACCGCGTTGAATGATGCAATTACTTTAGGTGGCAAGATATTAGAACTACGTCAAAGGGAACATCTAAAACAGACTGAATTGATTGCTCAGCAGCTCAAAAACGAAGCAATTCTTGAGAGAAATGAAAATCAGATTGCTCATGGGCTCTCGCAACTTCAATTACGCTATGATGCAGAGGAGCTAAATATTTATGATAAAGAATGGAATTTGATTGCATTGAGCCAAGCACAACCAATGCTGAAACTTACTCAAGTTCCGAATCAGGAAGCGTTGTTGCACAAATTGCAAGAAAAACCTTATGTCGCATTGCATACAACCCAAGCGAACAAGTTTTATATACAAGTCATATTGCCTTTTACGAGCGATAACAATGAACGGCTTTTTATCCAAACTCTTTTTGCTGTGCCTTCAGAAATCAACCATTTGGCACGCTCGGTAGAAGAAGCTTACGACGAATACAAACAACTTTTGTTTGTTCGCGTACCGCTTAAAAGAAGTCTATTATTTACCTTAATACTCGCATTACTCATTAGTATTTTGAGTGCCACACTGGTGGCTTTTGCACTATCTAGAAGATTACTGGCACCTATTAGAGATTTAGCTGCTGGTACTGAGGCTGTGACCAGGGGGGACTATTCCACTCAGTTACCTCTACGTGCAAAGGATGAACTCAGCGCCCTAGTACAGTCCTTTAATTCGATGATGAAAGAAATTGATCGTAGTCAACAACAGGCAATCAATCAAAGCGCTTATTTGGAAGCTGTCTTGGGCAGCATCTCTTCTGGGGTGATGACGGTACGGCATCAGAATAAATTGCAAATTGCCAATAGTGCAGCAGCCGATATTTTGGCGGCAGATTTAAGCCAATGCTTAGGCTTACCCTTTAACGATTTAGCCAAAACACATCCCCATTTGGCTCAATTTGTGAATGCGGTTCAATCACACCTGTCAGAGCAAGATCCTGAATGGCGAGATGAAATTATCTTTTATAGCGAAAGTGAGCGACGGGTGCTGATTTGTCATGGAAATGCCTTACCCAATGACGGCATGGTAATTGTGTTCGACGATGTCACCCAGTTAATAAATGCTGAAAAAGAGAGTGCTTGGAGCGAGGTTGCTAGGCGGATTGCCCATGAAATTAAGAACCCGCTCACCCCCATCCAACTCTCGGCTGAACGGTTGCGACGCAAGTATTTAGAAAACATGACAATGGAGGAAGGGGCGCTGTTAGATAAACTGACACACACCATCATCCAACAAGTTGAAGTTATGAAACAGATGGTAGATGCTTTTTCAGAATATGCTCGCGCACCTCAAGCAGAGTTAATTTCTCTAGATCTAGTCAAAATCTTAGATGAAGTAGTAGAAATGTATTGCTTTAATACACGTGGATTAACTTTCGAACGTTCCAGTGACAAACAGTTGCCCACAATAATCGCCGATCCAGGACAAATCCGCCAAGTGCTACACAATCTTATAAAGAATGTCATGGAAATTGAAACAAAGTATCCACTGAAGGTCAGCCTCATTACACGTTCTGTTATGGAACAAGGAAAGGCTTACGTGGAGTTAATTTTTCATGACAATGGGCCGGGCCTGCCTCCAGAAATCGCTAAGCGGCCTTTTGAACCGTACGCCACAACCAAACTAAAGGGTACGGGACTGGGTTTAGCTGTGGTAAAGAAAATTATCGAAGAACATGGCGGGCATATTCAGGTTGAAACATCCACTGAAAACGGTACCACCTTCCGCATCAGCTTACCCGCTGAAGTGAAACAAGACCCCAGTTGAATGAATATGCCATAATTCCAGATATGAGTGCTGCACATATAATTATTGTTGATGATGAACCCGATATCCGATCTCTATTAGCAGATATTTTACGGGATGAGGGTTACCATGTGGACGAAGCCGAAAATGCCGAAAGTGCACAGAGGCTGCTTCAGGTAAAAAATCCTAATTTAGTTCTGTTAGATATTTGGATGCCAGATGCGGACGGCATCAGCTTACTTAAGGAGTGGAAGTCCAATCCAAAATTTACCGCACAGGTGGTGATGATATCCGGTCATGGCTCCGTAGAAACCGCCATTGAAGCAACTCGCTTAGGCGCCTTTGGCTACCTGGAAAAACCCCTCTCCACGCCAAAACTATTGGCTACCATTCAACAAGCTTTAGAAACCGGTAAAAGCCAGGCATTTAAAATTTCTTCGAATCAATTGGCAAACTTGCCGGTAGGCAAAAGTCAACTAATGACAGAACTCCGTGATCAGCTGGATCAGATTGCGGATCACGATAACACCTTGCTTTTGACCGGCGAACAAGGCACGGAAAAAATCAGTTTTGCTTATTACCTCCATCAGAAAAGTGCACGCCGGTCACTACCATTTGTTGAACTGGATGTCACCGGACTAACTGCACAAGAATTGCATCTCCAACTGGTGCAACCACAGGGTATTTTGGATCAAGCGGATAGAGGAACCCTATACATTCACGACGTCAGCGAACTTGATAACGAAGGTCAAGCCATTTTAACGCGTGCAATGAAAGGAGAGCTTAAGTCTGAACTCAATAGCAGTTTAAAGGCTAGGGTGATCTCTGGAAGTCAACAGGATTTACGAAAACTGGCATCCGAAAATCGTTTTCGAGATGATCTTTACTATTTAATCGCTGTGGTGCCCATCAATATACCTCCGTTGCGTACACATGTGGAAGATATTCCGGAATTAGTGAATCATTTTGTCGACCAATTGACTGTAGAAAAACAGCTACCCTACAAACACATTAGTATCGCGGCGCAAAATAGACTGCGTAACTATAGTTGGCCTGGCAACATTAGTGAATTGAGAAATGTGATCGAACAATTGTTTTTGTTGAGCAGTAGTGAAGAAATTGGTGCGGAAGAAGTCTCTAATATATTACTCTCATTAAACCAAGAGCAACAAGGATTAGAGATTGATTTTAATTTGCCACTCCGTGAAGCGCGGGAACAATTTGAAAAGCTTTACTTTGAACATTTACTCCGCGCCCATAATGGCAGCATCGTAAAGGTCGCTCGCCAAGCAGGTATTGAGCGCACACACCTATATAGAAAGTTGCGTTCTTTGGGCATCGATCCCAAACAACACTAACCTAAGGAGTGGAACGGTAGGGGCTTCTTATGAAAATAATTATCATCGGTGCCGGTCGAGTAGGGAGCTCAGTGGCTGAAAATTTAGCCAGCGAAGCGAATGACGTCACACTGATCGATGTCAAAGATTCCAATCTAAGAGATCTGCAAGATAAATTAGACATTCGTGCCATTATTGGTCTCGGTACCTCACCCAGCGTGTTACGGAAAGCTGGCGCCGAAGATGCAGACATGATCATCGCAGTCACCGACAGTGACGATACCAATATCGTGGCCTGCCAAGTGGCCCATTCGCTATTTCGTACACCAACGAAAATCGCTCGGATCCGTTCCCAAGAGATGATGCGGCATAAAGAACTCTATCGTCCTGAAGCCATCCCCATAGACGTTATCATCAGCCCAGAACAATTAGTCACCGACTACATTAGACGTTTAGTGGAACAGCCCGGCGCCCTGCAAGTGATGGACTTTGCAAATGGTAGAGTGCAATTGGTGGCGGTACGTGCATACTATGGAGGTCCTCTTGTTGGGCATGAACTACGTTCCATTCGCGAACATATGCCTAACCTAGATACCTATGTACCTGCTATTTTTCGACGTGGTGAACCCATATTGCCCACCGGCGATACTATTATCGAAGCAGATGACGAAGTCTTTTTCATCGCGGCAAAAAAACATATTCGCAAAGTAATGAGTGAATTACGACGCCTAGAGAAACCTAATAAACGCATCATGATAGCAGGTGGCGGTAACATAGGCGCTTCACTGGCAGACGAATTAGAACACAATTTCAAAGTCAAAATTATAGAACGCCATGACTTGCGATCACGTCAACTCTCCGAATCTCTGACTGATAGTATCGTCTTAGTAGGGGACGCCGCTGATCGGGAGTTGTTGTTTGAAGAAAATATCGAAACCACTGATGTGTTTTGTGCACTGACCAATGACGATGAAGCCAATATTCTCTCCAGCATGTTGGCAAAGAAGATGGGCGCACGCACAGTGATGGCCTTAATTAACCGCCCCGCCTATGTAGATTTAATTGAAAGCGGCGACATAGATATTGCCATATCACCACAACAAATTACTATTGGAAAGCTATTGGCCTATGTTCGTCGTGGAGATGTCGAACGTGTCCATTCTCTGCGACGGGGTGCAGCAGAGGCTATAGAGGCCGTGGCGCATGGCAGTCCAGAAAACTCCAAGGTTGTGGGTCGCATGGTTAGTGAGATCCCATTACCACAAAATACTTCGATAGGCGCCGTGGTACGGGGTGATGAGGTGTTCATCGCCCATCCCGAAATCGAGATCCAATCAGAAGACCATGTGATTCTGTTTTTGCTGGATAAGCGCCGAATTCATGAAGTAGAACGCCTGTTCCAAGTAGATTACTCTTTTGTGTAATTGATAGGGATACCTTAGAGACTATGCAATTTCCCGTCATTTTACGTATTCTCGGCCTCTTCCTGATGACCTTCAGTTTGACGATGGTACCGCCTATTGTCGTTTCTCTGATTTATCGTGACGGGACTTGGCCACCATTTACCATCGCGCTCGCATTTACTTTAATTTTAGGATTTTTGATCTGGCGACCGACCCGATCATATGTCAGAGAACTTCGGGTTCGAGACGGTTTTTTAGTGGTAGTACTGTTTTGGAGCGTACTCGGCTTAGTCGGTGCGGTGCCATTGGCTTTATCTAACTCACCGCAGATCAATTTTACAGATGCGCTTTTTGAATCTCTATCTGGTCTTACCACTACCGGTGCCACGGTGCTAATAGGGTTGGATGAACTGCCCAAATCCATTCAATTTTATCGACAACAACTTCAGTGGTTTGGTGGCATGGGAATTATCGTTTTGGCCGTTGCCATCATGCCGATGCTGGGAGTGGGTGGTATGCAACTATATCGAGCAGAAACTCCCGGGCCGATCAAGGATAACAAACTCACTCCTAGAATAACTGAAACCGCGAAAGCACTTTGGTATATCTATTTGGGTTTAACATTGAGTTGCGCAGCTGCCTATTGGCTCGCTGGTATGAGCCTATTCGATGCCATTTGCCACAGCTTCAGCACCGTGGCGATAGGAGGATTCTCTACACACGATGCCAGCCTGGGTTATTTTGATAACAACCTAATTTATTTAGTTGCCATTCTGTTTATGTTTCTATCCGGAGTAAATTTCTCCTTACATTTCCTCTCCTTTCGCAGTAGGCGACTAGCTATCTATATTAGCGATCCAGAGTTTCGTACCTATGCACTATTGTTAGGCAGCGCTACTCTATTTGTGAGTGCCGCACTGTATCTCACCAAAACCCACAGTGGTTTGGACACTGCTTTTATTCAAGGCATGTTTCATGTGGTCTCCCTGGGCACCACTACCGGTTTTACTACAGATACCTTTTATGCTTGGCCAGGTTTATTGCCAGTACTGCTACTGTTCACCAGTTTCGCCGGCGGCTGTGCCGGCTCAACCGGCGGTGGCATAAAAATTATTCGGGTATTATTATTATTGAAACAAGGGCTTAGGGAAATTAATCACTTAATACATCCGAATGCGGCGCTATCTTTAAAGATAGGCAATAAATCCCTGCCAGAATCTGTGATGAACTCTGTGTGGGGATTTTTTGCAGCTTACATTATGGTGTTTGGTGTCATTATGTTCATGTTGCTGGCAACCGGAGTAGATCAGGTAACGGCTTTTTCTGCGGTGGCCGCATGCCTGAATAACCTCGGCCCCGGTTTAGGCGAAGTTTCCAGCCACTATGGTGAACTCAACAATGCTTCTAAGTGGCTACTCAGTATCGCCATGCTGTTTGGCCGACTGGAAATATTCACTATCTTGGTTCTTCTTTCTCCCAATTTTTGGCGCCGTTAACTTAAGCTTTATTAGCCAAATACTCCAAAACGAAAACGCACCAATTTAGCTTGCAGGACGCGCTACATTTGCACTAAAGTAGTGCGGCCATTGTCTATGGCGTCACTAGATTCAGTTAGGGAGATAGGGAGATTTTGAACATGAAAAGAAAAATGTTGTTAGTAAGCGCACTATTTATACCATTAAGCGTAAGCGCAAATGGTGATCTAGGCGGATACAGTGAAATAAATTTAAATGCCACTCGCTGGACTTCAGATCTAAATAACGGTGATTTTGATTCCAGACACAGTTTTATTGGCCTGGATGGAAGAAAACAACTGGAAGGGGACGATTGTTGTGATGGTTGGATAGGTGGTCGAGTAGAAAGCTATGTGGATATCGGCGGTAGCGGTAGCTTTGATCTTCGACAAGCCTATGTCAGCATTGGAGATGAAAGTAAGGGCCAGCTAGATTTAGGTACTAAGGAAACTGTCTACTACCAGACCGGCGCAATCGTTGATCCCTATTTCCGCAGCGGTATTGATCACAGAGATCTCAATTTACAATCTGAATTTCATTACAGCTATGGCGGCATTAAGGACGACTACATTCAGTATACTAGCCCCAGTCTAGCGATCCCCGGCCTGTCAGCGAATCTAGGTAAAACTTACCAAGACTCTGAACGAGAACCCAACATCGATTTTGGTGTGCAATATCGCTCTAATGCAATGAATGCTTACCTACAAGGCACTCATGTGCAGTATCTGGGCTCCATTGGCTCAGATGTGGGCATACACGAAACCGCATACAAAGTTGGTGTGAGTTACGATTTAGGGAAGACCTTTAGCTTACCCCTGCAAACCTTCCGACTTGGCGCGCAATATGAGGCCACTGAAGATCTGTATGAGGCACTCAGACCGCTATCTGGATCATTTAGTCTTCCAGCGCGAGTGGACGGCGGAGACTATAGTGTACTGAGTGCAAAATTAAGTGGTCTGCAATTCGGCAACGGCAAAATTGGCGATGTGGCGGAACGCCTGGATGTAGGACTCAGTTTCGGCGCGCAAGATGATTATTCTGAATCCTGGTCACTAGGTGTGGGCATCGATTGCGGTAAATATCTTGATTTAGTGCTCGGCTATGGTGAAATTGAAGGCGATACCGGTAACGCCGCTGTTGACGATGGTATTGATAACGAGGTGACCACCTTCGGCATTCATACTCAATTTTCCTTTTAATCCACACTAAATTTTGTTATCAAGGACGGATCCTACATTGGATCCGTTTTTTTTTAATATCTTCACATCTCGATAGGTCAATAGAGTCTCTCATTCAATGACACAGCTGCAGAAAATTATTTTTGAAGATGATTTATTCCTCTTAGAGCAAGCAGACTTCTGTGACTTGCCCGGATATTTAATCCTAAAATTAAAAAATGAAGCACACTCCATGTCAGAACTAAACCTTGAAGAGAGTGAGAAATTAGGTCAAATATTGGCGCTCGCGACCCAAGCTATAGAGAGAGTCGTGCTGGCCGAGCGCGTCTACTGTTTATCTTTTTGTGAGTTGGAACGCAGATTACATTTCCACCTGTTTCCACGAACTGTTGCACTAGCTACGCTCTACTCATCTGGCACGCATTCCAATTCCGATAACCTCAACGGCGCCCTATTGTTTGAATGGACACGAACACGATTTAAACAGAATGATACCCTTCCAGCAGAATTTCCTCGTTTGCACGAAACCTGTCGTCAGTTAAAATTGTATATGCAAAAAAACAATAATTAGTCATCATATGCATCGTCTGCTTCTACTCAACAGCCTCTCGCTAGCACACCATAGAACATCGAGAATACTGCTTTGGATTGCGCTTAACTCATTGTCAACTGTGTGTCTAAGTAATGAAAATAGCAACCTTCCATACTCGAAATTACCCGACTATAGCACTGACTCTTCTCAAGCCCGGGTACAAGAGGCAGCACTTTCTGTTAATGAACCCATCTATTTTGTGTTAGGAGGAAGAGATCAAGTAAAAGCCCGCTTACAATATAGCTTTAAATATAGAATTTTTGATGAAGCTGGTCTCTTTGTGCAACGAGCTGAGTGGTTAAGAGGCTTACACCTCTCGTACACTCAATCCTCTCTTTGGAACATCAGCGAGACTTCTGCGCCTTTCGAAGATTCCAGCTATCGTCCTAGTCTATTTTGGGATCTATTCTCTAATGAAAGTGTTTACTTTCCTAGTTTTATTCGTAGTGGATATGAACACGAATCCAATGGTCAGGCAGGAGACAGCTCTAGAAGTATCGATACCTTATTTGCTTGGCTGTTTTGGGATGGGCAAATAGGCGACTACCAATGGATCGTCGCACCTAAACTATACGGTTACCTGACCACAGGAGGTGAAAATGAAGATATCGATGAGTTCCGCGGTTATGTCGATCTCTATCTAAGATTTGGTAACGAAGATGGCCTATTGTTATCTACCACCATACGCGCGCCATCCCGCCATCGAACCATGATTGTCGCCGATCTATCTTATCCGATAAGAGAAAAAATATTCGCCAGAACCGGTGGTTACCTCTATATCCAAGTTTTTCAAGGTTATGGCGAAAGTTTATTATCTTACAATAAAAAAGCGGATACTAAGGTTCGATTCGGGATGGCAATTGTGCGTTAAATATAATTATATTAAACACCTACTACTTGGCTTCTAAAACTGTATAAAATATACAACACTTCTTCTTGTTCCCGCTGGCCAATTTCATTTTTCTGCAATGCGTCCAACGCATCATCCAATGCGGCCATAAATTCTTGCGCAGATATATTTAATCCTTTGTGGGTGGCGACCATATCCTTTCCTGAGTATACGTCTGGGCCACCTGTCCCGGATATGAAAAATGTCGCGGCACCATTTTTCAGTTCATCTACATTTTTATCAGCAAATCTGATACCGATGAGAGGATTTGCCAGATGATTTTCCACTAAATCCGCTGAGAGTTTGGTAATCCCTTCGGTTCCGCCAAGACGTTCATAAAGTGACTGACTCATGTTTTTCTCCTACAATAATTGCCCCATATAGGGATACTTTGTGACCGACGAGGCGTAGAACATAACATCAGAATAGATGGTTAAGAAGTACACAATCTGTAGTAAGTGTACGGTAACGATTATAGGGGTTCTAATATGAAAGGGTACGGTCAATTCTGTCCACTCGCTCAAGCCACCCAAGTGCTCTGTGAACGCTGGACCTTGTTGATAGTAAGAGAATTACTGGCAGGCAGCAGCCGCTTTAGCGAAATCCAAAAAGGCGTGCCTTTAATGTCACCCACCTTGCTTTCAACCAGACTGAAACAACTCACCCGTGCAGGCATCGTGGAACTCAAGGGAAACAAAAATAACTATTCCTATCTATTGACCCCTGCAGGCATGGAACTACGACCCATTGTTGAACTCATGGGTGCCTGGGGCCATCGTTGGGTTCGCTCTAATCTCGATCAAGAGGATTTGGATGCGAGCTTACTCATGTGGGACATGCGCCGCAGCGTGGATCCACAAACATTCTGCCGGCCACGGGTTGTCGTGGAGTTTGAATACCCCGACGCGCCCTCTGGTGCACAAAGATGGTGGTTAATTTCTCTGGAAAATGAAGCAGATTTATGTCTTGATGATCCCGGTTACGAAGTAGATGTCTTCGTTAGCTGTTCTCTTAAAACAATGACTGAAATTTGGATTTGTGAAAAAAAGTTTAACGATGCCGTGAAGCAAGGAGAAATCGAAGTAAATGGTGATCCAACACTAGTTAAATCTTTTCAAGCTTGGCTATGCTCCAGCCCCCTATCCCGTCTAGGCACAGTAGACGAGTTGCCAGATCTAAATTGGTAAACTGGGTGACGATAAATTTATCCCGCCGCTACTGCTCTACCCTCTGCCCATTGACGCAGCTTCGCTACCTCTTCAGCCATGACGACAGATAAGGGGCTAGTCTTTTGGATCTCAGAAACTAAATGATGTTGCCCGAGTTCGCTGCCTTCTGCAGCGGCGCAGTAGAGCGACGATACTACCACCTGCTCGATCTCTGCACCGGTAAATCCTGCGGTTAAGAGAGCCAACTGAGATAAATCAATCGAAGTGGGACGACACTGGCGTTTATTGAAGTGGATCTCAAATATCGCCTCTCGCACTGATTGTTCCGGCAGATCCACAAAAAAGATTTCGTCCAGCCTTCCTTTACGTACTAACTCGGGAGGTAATTGAGAAATGTCATTACTGGTGGCAACAATAAAGACGCGCTGCTTACGCTCTGCCATCCAGGTTAACAAGGTACCCAATATACGCTGAGACGTGCCGTTGTCGGTATCATTTTGGCCCAGACCTTTTTCTATCTCATCTATCCACAACACACAGGGCGCCATTAATTCCGCCATTTTCAGCGCTTCTCGTAGATTACGTTCACTCTCCCCAAAAAACTTATTATATAAACACGCAAAATCCAATCGTAATAAAGGTAGGGACCAACTACCCGCAACCGCTTTCGCGGCTAAACTTTTGCCACCGCCCTGAACACCGAGTAGCATCACTCCTTTAGGTGTGTCGACCCCCGACTTTTCGCCAAAAAATGCATCGTGTCTTAACGCCAACCACTCCTTTAAATCTACCAAACCAGCCACTTCTTTGAAGTTGGCCGTGTCATATTCAAAAGAGAGCACCCCTTCCATATCCAATAATTTGAATTTGGCTTTATTGATTTCCGGGATGTCATTTTGTGTAATGGCACCATCATCTGCTATTACCCCTCTGGCCAAGCGCCGCGCATCTTCAAAGGAGAGACCCATTAAGTTTCTCACTACCATCTGCAAAGTGTCTCTATCGGTTTTAACTTTTGACCCTCGCTGTTTAGACCATTTTGTGGCCTCTTCACGTACAATGTTTAACAGTTGTGCTTCATCGGGTAAGGCAATATCGAACACCGCACTTAAGCGTTTTAATTCTGCTGGTATCTCAAACTTGTGGCTAAGAAACACTAACGTATGGCCCAGCTTTTTATGTGCCAAAGCAATATCTTTAACCAAACGAACTAACTTGGGTTCATCGAGGTATGGATGAAAGTCACACAAAACAAACATACTCGGTGTTTGCGCTGACTTAATATGTACCAATATTGATTCTGGATCAGTCAAATTTTGAATAGGTTCACTGCCCGCCACATCGGCCCGCCAAAGCCCGTCCGTGACACTCCAAGCGTTAACGGCAAGACCCATCTTCATTGAGAGCTTAGTCATCATCTGTAAGACACGGATCTCTTCATGGGATTCGATCACCACAATGGGCACACCGGATCCGATGATTAGCTGTAAATCCCGAAGTTCGTTCAAGAAGACTCTCCTGACATAGGCTCTATTAGTTAAGCGGCCCAATAGAACAATTTTTAAGTCGCGGAGCTTTTACTTTTTATACACTTTAGGTAAACCAGATGGGCGAGAAGTAAATCGCTTGTAGTTCCAAAGATATTGCTCGGGTAATTGGCGGATCGCCGACTCGAGCGATTGATTTAAACAAGCTATGGATGTCTGCAGATCGCTACTATATATTTCATTTGAAATAGGACGGATTTGAATTCTGAATCCTCTCGATCCAATATCCCTCGTCACCAGCAACAACAAAGTCGGCGCCTGACTGACCTGGGCTAAGCGTGAGTAGAGCTTGGTACAATAAGCGGGCTCTCCACAAAAATCCACTAACTCACCGGTGCCTTTGGGAGGCACCTGATCAGGCAATATAATCACTGGAGCACCCTCTTTTAGCGCCTTAAATAACGCTTTTACCCCGACTTTATCGGTGGCAAAAAGTTGCATGCCTGCCCGTTGTCTAAGCGCTTTGATCCTCTCATTTATAAAGTCTATACGGCCCGGTTTGTATAGCGCAGTTAAACCTGGGAATTGGGCACAATAGACGGCGGCTAACTCCCATGCACCTAGATGGGGTAAGGCTATCAACACTCCCCGGTTTTTCGCCAGTGCCTCGGTGAAGAGTTCTTCACCCTCCACACTGACCACCTTATCAAGCAGTTGCTTCGGGGGTTGCGACCAGAGGAATAACAGCTCCAACAACAAACGACCGTCTTCAATTAAACTCTGCTTGACCAATTGACGCTGTTCTTGCTCAGATAATTGCGGAAAACAGAGACTAATGTTTATTTGGGTCACCCTCCTGGATTCATTCGGTAGCCAATAGAGTGCCCAGCCCAAGAGAGCACCAAGGCGCCATAACAAAATAAGCGGTAGACGCCCCGCACCCATAGCGAGGAACCAGCCGAAAGCGAGAAATAAATCTTTCATGGGCGGCATCTTAACCGTCCTGGATAAAATGTCATCCACCCATTTAATTCACCTATATGCAATCGTCTTCCGTATAATAGGCAACCTTTTTTTGTCGTTCTACCGTAGACCCTTGTTATGTCGAAGAATATTCGAAATATTGCCATCATTGCTCACGTTGACCATGGTAAAACTACCTTGGTGGATCAACTCCTCCATCAATCAGGAACTTTGCAGAATCGCTCTCAGACACAAGAGCGGTTAATGGACTCAGGTGAATTGGAGAAGGAGCGCGGTATCACCATATTGGCGAAAAATACCGCAGTGCAGTGGGGTGAGTATCGAATCAACCTAGTGGATACGCCTGGTCATGCCGATTTCGGCGGCGAGGTAGAGCGCATCCTCTCCATGGTGGACTCTGTATTGCTTCTGGTGGATGCGGTAGAAGGCCCGATGCCACAAACTCGTTTTGTGTCTCAAAAGGCATTCGCCCTAGGATTGAATCCAATTGTGGTCATCAACAAAATGGATCGTGATGGCGCCAGACCCAATTGGGTATTGGACGCTACCTTCGATCTATTCGACAGTCTCGGTGCTAACGAAGAGCAGCTGGATTTTCCAGTGATCTACGCTTCAGGTGTGCAAGGTAAGGCGGGAAGGAGCGCAGATAAATTGGAGGACAATCTCGATTGCTTATTTGAAACCATTGTCGAACAGGTACCACCACCCAAGGTTAGCCAAGACGGTCCCCTACAATTACAGGTGAGCGCTCTGGACTACTCCAATTATCTGGGTGTCATTGGGATCGGCCGTATCCATCGCGGCCAAGTCAGCCAAAATCAATCGATCCGGCTAATCGACAGCGAAGGTAAACAGCGCTCAGGACGGATCCTGAAACTGTTTGACTTTATGGGCTTAGAGAGACGTGAAATCAGCCAAGCCAGTGCAGGGGACATAGTCGCTTTTTGTGGTATTGATGAACTTCGCATCTCCGATACCCTCTGCGATCCGAAACAGGTAGAGGCTTTGCCTCCACTGTCTGTAGATGAACCCACAGTGAGTATGAGTTTTCAGGTCAATACCTCTCCGTTCGCTGGTCGAGACGGCAAATTTGTCACCTCCAGAAAATTACAGGAACGCTTGGAGCAAGAGTTACTACACAATGTGGCTTTACGCGTGTCGCCCTCGGAAGATCCCGATAAATTTAAAGTTTCCGGACGTGGCGAACTACATTTGTCGATATTGATTGAAACCCTACGTCGAGAAGGCTACGAATTAGCCATCTCGCGCCCGGAAGTGATTGACAAACAAGAAGACGAGCAGATCCTAGAACCATTCGAAATCCTGACCCTTGATGTGGAGCAAACCCATCAAGGCGCCGTGATCGAGCGCCTCGGTACACGCCAAGGCCAACTGCAAGAGATGCATAATAATCCTGACGGACGAGTTCGTCTCGACTATATGATACCCTCCCGAGGACTAATCGGATTTCGTTCTGAGTTCTTAACGATCACCTCAGGGACAGGTATCATGCATCATCAGTTCGATCATTATGCGCCCAAACAGAAAGGTCGAATTGCGCCACGACAAAACGGCGTACTTATCGCTAATGGTATGGGAAAGTGCCTGGGATATGCACTCTTTAACTTACAAAATCGGGGGCGTCTGTTTGTCTCCCCTGGGGATGAGGTATATGAAGGCATGTTAGTGGGGATCCATTCGAGAAGTAACGATCTTGACGTCAATCCCTTGAAGGCGAAACAGCTAACCAACATCCGTGCTTCGGGATCGGATGAAAATATTCTGCTGGAGCCACCCATTAAAATGAGCCTAGAGCAAGCTATTGAATTTATCGAAGAGGATGAGTTAGTAGAAGTCACACCTCATGCGATTCGCTTACGGAAAAAATTATTGACGCTGCAAGAACGAAAAAGGGCGTCACGTTTCGATAAGTAGTGGGCATCAACAGTAATTTATTATTGATAGGGAATAGAGATGATAGAAAACATTCGCCAACTATTAGCTGAAGATGAAGAATTCTTACTCGGCCATGAATGCCAAACGGTGCCGAAGTCTACTGTGCATTTACCCGGTCCAGATACCATCCAACGTCTGTACGCACCCAGTGACCGCAACATCCCCACTCTAAACAGTTTAGCTAGATTGCTACATCATGGCAGACTTGGTGGCAGCGGATTTGTTTCTATATTACCCGTTGACCAAGGCATCGAGCACAGTGCAGGCGCATCCTTTGCGCCCAACCCAGAATATTTCGACCCGGAAAATATTGTGAAACTGGCCATCGAAGGGGGTTGCAATGCAGTCGCATCCACTTTGGGTGTGTTAGGTGCAGTTGCGCGTCAATATGCTCATCAAATTCCTTTTATTGTGAAATTAAATCACAACCAACTACTTACTTATCCGAATCAGTTCGATCAAATTCTATTTGCTCAAGTGCAGCAGGCATGGGATATGGGGGCCACCGCTGTTGGCGCCACTATCTATTTCGGCTCAGAAGAGAGCAATCGGCAAATTCAAGAAGTGTCTGCTGCTTTTAGTCTCGCCCATGAATTAGGATTGGCTACCATACTTTGGTGTTATTTACGCAATAGCAATTTTAAACATGAAGGCGTAGATTATCACACCGCTGCCGATCTGACTGCACAAGCTAATCACTTGGGCGTCACCATTGAAGCGGATATCATTAAGCAAAAATTACCCGAATCCAATGGTGGCTTTAAGGCTTTGAAATTTGGTAAAACCCACGAAAAGGTCTACTCCCAACTCACCAGTGATCATCCTATTGATCTCACTCGATACCAGGTGGTAAACAATTATATGGGCCGTGCAGGACTCATCAACTCCGGCGGACCTTCAGGTGAGAATGATTTAGCCCAGGCGGTACGTACCGCAGTGATAAACAAAAGAGCTGGCGGCATGGGGCTCATTTCCGGACGCAAAGCCTTTCAAAAACCGATGAAAGAAGGTATTGAACTACTGCACGCCATCCAAGATGTCTATCTCTGCCCGGAAGTAACAATCGCGTAAGAGTTAATAGAATTTTATCGAGCGAGTGCCCTTAAACCTCGATCTAAGCCTTCTAAGGTTAATGGATACATGTTTCCATGCATCAGCTCCATCACTATTCTAGTGGAATTGTGTGTTGCCCAGGCCGGTTCGGGTTCAGGATTAAACCACGCCATGCTGCGAAAATGATCCTCTAGTCGCCCAAACCATGTGAGACCAGATTCATCATTATGATGCTCCACACTGCCTCCTGGTTGAATGATCTCATAAGGACTCATGCACGCATCTCCCACAAATATGATTTTATAGTCTGAGCCATATTTATGGATCACATCCCATAGGGATATTTGCTGCTCACGTCTGCGCCGATTATCCTTCCACACCGAATCATAGATAAAATTATGAAAATAAAAATATTCTAAATTTTTTAATTCTACCCGGGCAGCAGAGAACAGTTCTTCACATACCTGTATGTGTGGATCCATGCTGCCGCCCACATCAAAAAATAGCAACACCTTTACTCGGTTCTTTTGTTCGGGTCGAAACTTGAGATCTAAATAACCATTGTTTGCGGTATGGCGAATGGTGCTGTCCAAATCAAACTCATCATGTGCGCCTTCTCGAATAAATTGGCGAAGACGTCTCAACGCTACTTTAATATTTCTCGTGCCCAGAACCACATTGTCGTCAAGATTCTTATATTCTCGTCTATCCCAAACTTTTACCCCACCGCGCTTACGACTTTTATCTTGTCCCATGCGAATCGCTTCGGGATTAAAACCATTCGCGCCAAAGGGTGAAGCGCCTTTTGTACCAATATTTTTATTGCCACCCTCATGCCGCTCTTTCTGGTTATCCAGACGCTCTTTAAATGCCTCCATTAATTTCTCGAGACCACCCAACGCTTCAATACGAGCAAGCTCCTCCGGCGTGAATATGCGCTCCATATCGGATTTTAACCACTCTTCAGGAATCGAACCCGATTGGGCAATTAAATCTTCCAGACTTAAACTTTCTATGCCTTTGAAGATCTCACCAAACACTCGATCGTATCGATCATAATGTTTTTCATTTTTAACCAGAGTTGTACGACCGAGATAGTAGAACTCCTCAATATCCATTTGCGCGACGCGATTTTCCATACCGCTGAGGAATGTGAGGTACTCTCTAGTAGTCACCGGTACTTTTGCTCTACGTAATTGATAGAAAAAATTTAAAAACATATCAATAAGACTATTTTATAAACCTTCACGTCGAGCTAAAAATGCTAAGCGCTCTAACATCTGTACATCTTGTTCGTTTTTAATCAAGGCTCCGTACAGGGGCGGGATCGCTTTTGATGCCTGTTGTTCCCGTAACACCTCAGGCGCCACATCTTCTGCAAGAAGCAACTTCAACCAATCAATTAATTCAGAAGTAGAGGGCTTTTTCTTTAGACCCGGCACTTGTCGAACCTCAAAAAAGATCTCCATCGCTTGTTTCACAAGACTACCCTTCAAATCATCGAAATGTACTTCGATAATGTCCTGCATGGTCTCTTTGTTAGGGAAACTAATATAATGGAAAAAACAGCGTCGCAAAAATGCATCCGGTAGTTCTTTTTCATTGTTGCTCGTGATGATCACGATCGGACGGTGCCTTGCTCGAATCACTTCACCTGTTTCATACACATAAAATTCCATGCGATCTAATTCACGAAGCAAATCATTGGGAAACTCAATATCCGCTTTATCTATTTCATCAATGAGTAGCACCGCTTGTTCATCCGACTCAAACGCCTCCCAAAGCATGCCGCGATTAATATAGTTTTTCACATCGTGTACGCGTTGTTCTCCCAATTGTGAATCTCGCAAACGAGAGACGGCATCGTATTCGTATAATCCCTGTTGCGCTTTGGTAGTAGACTTCACGTGCCATTCAAAAATAGGCATGCCTAGAGTTTCCGCCACTTCTAGTGCTAACAGAGTCTTGCCGGTACCAGGTTCACCCTTAATTAACAACGGCTTCTCCAAAGCGATAGCTGCGTTCACCGCCATTTGTAAATCTTTTGTGGCAACGTAGCGACTGCTGCCCTCAAAACGCTTATTTGAACTCATAACAAATTTTCTCTACTCAATTTAATGACCTGAATAAAACGTGTGCGTCAATTTCTCGACCATCTACCAAAAGAATTCGATTATACTGCCAAGCTTAGAGCACCACCAGCCAAATGACCCACTCAACCTATTGGCGCCCCCTTAACAGCCATTCAAATGCTGTTCGATAGAGGAATTTCTGGCAGCAAAAATTCAAAAACAGTCAATACAATTGATTTTAATGGGGCATGAATCTCAATAGAGAAAATACTAATCACTATCGGCTGGCAAGGGGCCGAGCACACTCTCGATTTCTGATCGTAATCTAGTGACACATTCGTGCCCTTCTGCGATGGCCTCTCCAGCACGATAAAACTCAAGGAGGCCAATTTTAGACAACTTCGGTGATAATAGTATTTCAGGGGGATCACCCGCCATGCGACTTCTTGTAATTCTATCTTGGGTGATATTGATAGAGCTGGCTACTGCTTCAAACAAACTTGGAGGCACATCTTCAGGGCGATCTTCTTCAAAGAATAGTGCGGAATAACCTTTCGCTTTATCCAACAGCTTGGAGACAATATTGTCTTCTTGTTGCTCCACCACGATTTCTCTTTTTTCGAAATGCCTACCTAGAATGTCTCCATTAAGATTCACAGCGATAACCACTTCTGCACCCAAAGCCCTACAGACCGAGACTGGCACAGGATTGACTAAGCCCCCATCCACCAACCAAGCACCCTGACTACGTACCGGTGGAAATAATCCCGGCAGAGCCGTGGAGGCCCATACAGCATCCAGCACGGCTCCTTTAGTGATCCAAATTTCTCTACCGCTCACCAGTTCCGTGGCAACACATGCGAACTTTTTAGGTAGATGTTGAATTTCCTGCGCAGGATCACACACATGTTTGGAGAGAAAATGACTCAATCGTTCACGATTGACAAAACCATTTAATGATAAGTTGACGCTTAAGAAAGTGGCTACCTGTAGGCGAGTTAAGCTGGTCACCCACTCTTCCAATTGAGAAAGGTTATTATTCACATAGGCGGCCCCCACGATAGCACCTATAGAACTACCACATACAATATCTGGTTGGATCCCTAAGTTCTGCAGTTCTTTAATCACACCGATGTGACTCCAGCCGCGCGCCGATCCGCTACCAAGAGCCAGTCCGATTTTGATTCCTCTATAGGTCATAAGGTGACAATCGTTTGTGGTGGATTTCAGATTATCTCAAACAGTAGGAGATTATAAAATATGTGCAACTTTCTGAGGAAAATTAAGTCTATAAAAATATCTTAGATCTTTGAATAGTTTATCTCTATCTAACCCTGAGCCGTCCATATTATTTTGTAACAATTTAGTACAATATTTATAAGCATAATAATTAGCAAGACGATACCGTCGTTTTAAAACCGGCGCCATTTTTTTGTTTATTTTTATCTGACTAAACAACCAACGTACCAAACCAAAGATCTCGATAGATTGAGCCTGAATGCCGCACAAAGTTAATATACCAAAAAACTTATCCACTTCTGCTTGCAGTTCTAACTCTATAGCCCGTACAGAATGGCGTGCCTGAACATGGGAAACTAGATATAGAAAATGGCTGACCCCTTCTAATACAGTGCAGTATTCTGCTAAATTGGATTGGCTAATAGCGTCATAGGGGTTGGCTTGCTCTACACGATTTAGTAACTCCTGATCCAAGTAGAGGCTAATTAATAACTCATTTGATTCATTGTGAATAAACAGCTGCTCTGACAATTTGGAAGTTGCTTTATCCGTTGATGTGCGAAAAACTTCTGCCACCCTGGTATCAAGCAAAACAAACGGCTCAATGGAAGGCACATTTTGTAACTGGTATATCTCTTCCAAATGAGACTGAATACTCGCAAGATGCGTTGGCAACATATACGGACTTACTATGCTAATGAACGCTGAGCTGATTAGCGATGGGTATAATTCCTGCTTCCGACAATCTTTCTTTAATTCTTTCACTTCCCGTTCGTATCCACATCTCATACAACTCCAACAAGTGCTGATCCGAACTAAAGTGTGCATGTTCACTGACTTCGTTGAGAAGCTCTACAAACTGTTCAAAGTTACGAGCCAGTTCTTCATGAATAATTTTAAAAGCAGCTAATCGTGTCGACCCTTCGGCAATTCTCGCCAAACAAGCATAAGCGCTAGATCCCATGCCTATGTAATAATCTATATTAACCAATTTTTTAGATAAACTATGTGGCAAGACACCTGCAACGAAGAGCGCGATATCTCCCAGTCGGCGTAACTGTTGATATCGCATGTGCAAAGAGGGCGCTGCATTCGCATCAGCGAAAATCAAGGCCAGTGGTTTGAACATCAAACCCTCATCGGTCGCCTCGAAAAGGCTATTGGTTTCACTAAATTGATTGAGCAAATTGCCCAGATAATACAGAGTATGTTCTTCGGTCTCGATGGATTGACTTTTTGCTGCAAGAAGCAATTCTTTGTGAAAGTATGCCTTTAGAGACTGGTGAGTCTCAATTTTTGATTCAAAATTACCCATAACTTACACCTAATCATATGAGTGTTTATATATATATCGACCCTTTCGTGAAACAACCTGAATGAAATTAAACCATCAGAGAATAACTTATTGAATAAACAAATTAAGATCTTTTGGTAACATTTCATTATCCTGACAAACTGACTGGTTTCTCATCAAAAATAGTATCGCATACCTAATTCTATCATGGTCGCTCGAAGTTCAAAGTCTATCTTGATATTGTTATTGCTTGTAAATATCGACGTTCCCGTGTCCAATACAACATCATCAATTTTCAATGCACTTTGAAAAAGCACCTGTTTCAAGTCGACAAAGAGTTCCCAATTTTGCCTTAAAGGCAGAAATCCACCAACCTGTAGAAATACAGCGATTGGATCTTCAAAACTAAATTTGGCATTAGTTAATGTTGCTTGACTCTGGTTTATATTAGTATCCCGAGCAAGCATCAATAAAAATCCTGCTCCCATATAGGGTTTAATGACGGAAGAAACTATCGGCGTATAAGTACCACTAAATATAAAAAACAACAAATCTACTTCACCAATTTCCCCTGAAATCTGTTCACTAGATAGCTCTTCTTCGTTAACCACAATATAAGATAACAAACTAGGGCATAGCGTTAAAAAATTCTTTTCTGGTACTTCGATTCCACAGCTGTCCGGGGCTGCTAATTGAGTGGCTGCTTGATCCACTACATAATAAGTTTGGGAAAAGGCTGGAATAGATATTTCGATAGGCACAGATATAGAAGGTACTAACAAGCCTTCAAAATGAAAACGTTCACGCCATCGCGTACCGAGTGTGAGAAAAAGAGATTGAGTGTTCGCAAAATCCGCATCCGAGCTGTTCAAAGGTACCTGAATACCTCGTACAAATCTACGGTCCGTCCCAGGTGTTAGAGGCGGAATGTTTATTGGCACAGACCCAGGGCCAGAGGTAAACTGAAAATTATCACTAATGGTATTGAGCTCAGCCTCAAATGCGGCATCTCCAGTATTTAAAGATGCTATCAAACCCACTAGTCCAGGTGAAAAGTAATACTCCAACTTTGCTGAAACAGCGCTCGTAGCAAAGCAAAACATCAAGATTACAATTCTAACTCTCATAAGGAATCGCCTAAATTTAGAGGACACTTAATGATCATGTAGTTCTATAATAGATGATTATATATTTAATCTATACCTCACTAATTGAACAGAGGAGACATGTTTACAGCGCTTTTACAATTAGTTGTATTGGTATGTATTGGTGTGGTGGTACAACATCTGATTTTTCTACCCTTCGGTATAGGAAATGTACGCCGAATATTAACTGGGTTGGTTTACTATCTGTTATTGCCAGCATTAATTTTACAGGCTACCTGGAAATCTGCTCTTCCATCCGATTTTGGCTGGATAATATTAATCGCTGCCATTTGCGTTATTGTTCCTTTCTTAGGGATTTACTACTACGGACGCTGGCAAAAATTATCCTCTACTATGCTAGGTGCGACCTTATTGGCCGGTAGCTTTCCGAATACCACTTACATGGGGATCCCAATTTTAGGTGAAATTTTTGGAGCTTGGACCCGAAATCTCATCATCGCTTATGACCAAATGAGCTGTATGCCTCTTATCCTCACTTTAGGAGTCACGATAGCCAGTCGGCTCGGAAACCATGAGAAAATCGAACCGCCTCACAGAGCACTCTCTAAGGTTCCTGCTCTCTGGGCTGGATTAACCGGATTAATATTGTTTCAAATCGGCTTGCCCATACCTAATGTCATCAACTTTACATTAAATTCTCTTGCTTCCGCGGTGTCACCCATCATGTTAATTGCACTGGGAATGGCATTGGAACTAAAAAAAATGGATAGACAAACCTTCGAGATAGCTAATCTGTTGGCACTGATGCAGTTAATAATCGTGCCGCTGTGCGCCTACCTGCTGTCGCGGTGGGTAGGCATGACTGGCGAAATGCTGCAGGCGATGACCTTAGAGGCCGCGATGCCATCGATGATTTTTGGTTTGGTACTGTGCGACCGCTTTGATCTAGATGCACACTTCTATGCGCGCATAGTGACCTATACTACGGCTTTGAGTTTGATTAGCCTACCACTGATCTATATTCTAGTGAGCTAAACTAACTTCGTTTTTCTCTTTTACTACTGAGTGCATCTATCACTTCATCTTCTAGATCTGTGCGCTGTGCTAATACTTCACCCACGTGAGACAGATCGTCCGCTATCAGTTGCATATCGACGCACTTTTCCAACGTTTCGTATTTGTCGTTAAAGTCCAGTATATCAATGGTTGTTTCCACAATTTTTGGATAAACCTTATCCGCTACCTCACGAACATTGGTTCGGCGCTCCTTGTTTTTATCGATATATCGATATAGCTGAAAATGAGCACTGGCGGTGTAGTCAATCAAGGCCTCGCAGAATTGCTGAAGTTTTTGTAACACTTCTTCCCGTTGATGTGTCTCAAAAGGCTGGAGGCTGGCCAATTCACCATATAAGGTCAACATTTCGTTCCGCGATTCTACCAGCAGATGTATAGCAGCGTGGGATTGGGTCCGACGTTCGGTTCCGGAAAAAGCCGCTTCCTTCTCTCTTGTTGTTTTTGATTGTTCTTCCACAGTATTTTCAGTTTCTAAATGCATATGTCATCCCATATTAGAACGAAGTAATTATTTTGCAAAGTATTTCTTCAAACTTGTCCAACTGACATTAATAAAAATCAAATGATCGAAGAATTAATCTATAAATACAATGACTTAATAATATCTATCGACTTTCCGTCAAACACCTTGAAGGAATCAACTAATATGCAAGGGCTAGACCACTATCCGCCATCTTTGGCGATATTAAAACGAATTTCTCTACTTAGAGAGGTATCGAAAATTCTTCGTTCAATAAAGAAATTTGTTCTTCCAGAGCACTAAGTTGTGATTGCCAATAACTTTCGGTATTAAACCAGGAAAAATGAGTTGGAAACGCGGGATCACGCCAACGCCGAGCAAGCCAAGCACTATAATGCAGCATACGCAAGCTACGAAAACACTCCACTAAGCTAAGTTCCTGGCGGGGAAAGTCACAAAATGTTTCGTAGGCCTCCAAAAAGGTCAATACCTGGACTGCCATTTCTTGGCGATCACCACTAAATAACATCCAAATGTCCTGTATTCTTGGTCCGTTACAGCAGTCGTCAAAATCCAGTACGTAGGCCATCTCATCCCGATAGAGGATATTGCCCATGTGAAAGTCGCCATGAATTCTAATACTATTCAATTTGCCAAGCTCATTGAATTTGTCCCCAATTAAAGCCAACAGATCATCGGTGGTCTGTCGGTATTGTGACACCAAGTGAGATGGGATCCATTCATTTTCTAACAAAAAGTTTCTAGGTTCTCGACCATAAGAAGCGATACTAATCTCACGGCGCGCTGTAAATAGTCTAGTGGCGCCCACAAGGTGTAAACGCCCTAATAATTGTCCCAGACGTTCAATTTGATCTAGATTTCCAGGCTCCGGCGCCCGTCCCCCTCTACGTTCATAGAGTGAAAATAAAAATCCTCCATATTCGTGTAACGTCTCGCCTCCAATTTGAAGTGGCGCTATTAAGGGGATTTCTGCTTCACTAAGCTCGGCACAAAAAAGATGCTCTTCCAAAATAGCCTCCCGACTCCATCGATATGGGCGGTAGAATTTAGCAATAATAGGCGCTTCCCCTTCCACACCTATCTGATAGACTCTGTTTTCGTAACTATTGAGTGATAGTAATGCACCGGTCGGACGAAGCCCTAAAGTTTCTACTGAGTCGAGCACCAAATCTGGCATGAGTCGCTCGTAAGGGTGCGCTTTTTTGTCTTTACCATTCACAGGACAATTGAAACACAGACCATGTTAACAAAAGTTCATTTTATTGCCGGAGCGATTTGTAGCCATTGTGGACACCAAGACACCGTAAAAAGGATTCTGCTGAAGAACAAGTTTACTATCGAATGTGTGGATTGCGGCCATCGCCAAATTGAGTCCCCCCAGGCACCGTCAAAAAACGTACTGAGTTTTACTGAACCACAAACAACCCATACAGAAGAAAACAACTAATCTCTAAAATTAGTAAATTGAAGCGGTATAGCCAGGTTAGCTTCCTTCACCAAATTAATGACTTGTTGTAAGTCATCTCTTTTCTTGCCAGTGATCCTTAATTGTTCGCCCTGTATGGCTGCTTGCACCTTTAACTTACTCTCTTTAATCATTTTAACAATACGTTTAGCCAATTCTTTGTCGATTCCCTGCTTGATCACTACCGGCTGACGTGCTTGCTTAAGACTCTCTTCCACCTCACCAAATTCAAGACATTTTATATCAACTTCTCTTTTCGCCATTTTCATCCTAAGTATGTCGGCCATCTGCTCTAACTGAAAATCAGATTCTGCTTGCAGTGTGAGATTATTTTCAGATGACTCGATCTTTGCATTCGTGCCTTTGAAATCATAGCGATTTTGTATTTCACGATTCGCCTGATCCACTGCATTAGTCAGTTCATGTTGATCTACTTCTGAAACTATATCAAATGAAGGCATAAGCTAATCCTGAATAATGAGTCATATCCTGGCAAAATTGAAATTGCCTAACTAGAAACATTATTGTACATCAATACCTTCATGGTGAGTGATGCACGCAAAAAATGGAGCATCTCTCAATGGATTCAATGCTAGTCATCCCAAAGAGTTCAGCTATTCTTAGAGCGATAAGTATAAATTAAAATATGTAATTAAACTGGCTATTCGACGGTGACGGATTTGGCAAGATTTCGCGGTTGATCCACATCGGTCCCTTTGATAACTGCCACATGGTAAGAGAGTAGTTGTAAGGGGATAGTGTAAATGATTGGAGAAATCACCTGATCCACAGATCCGACCGGCAATACACTCACGTCAGCATCTGCGTGCAGGGCAGCGTCCTTATCTGCAAATACAAAGAGCTGTCCACCCCGTGCTCTGACTTCTTGTAGATTTGATTTTAATTTCTCTAAAAGGTCATTGTTGGGCGCCACAGCTATCACCGGCATATCCGCATCCACCAGCGCCAATGGACCATGTTTTAGTTCTCCTGCAGGATAGGCTTCTGCATGTATGTAAGATATTTCTTTTAACTTCAATGCACCTTCCAAGGCCACAGGGTATTCCGGCCCACGTCCTAAAAACAGAGCATGGTGTTTTTCCGCAAACGAAAGAGCGATTTGTTGAATTTGCTCATTCAGATGCAACTCTTTTTCGACTAAGCCACTTAAAGAATGTAATTGAGAGACAATTTCTGATTCCAATTCTTGAGTTAGGCTATGTCGACGACCTAGTACCACTACTAACAGCAAAAGCGCTACTAATTGAGTAGTGAACGCCTTGGTGGACGCAACGCCTATTTCAGGACCGGCTCGAGTCATCAATACCAAATCTGAATTGCGCACAATTGAGCTTTCCGGTACGTTACAAATCGCCAACGTATATCGATATCCCCACTCCTTAGCCATGTTTAGAGCAGCTAGTGTGTCAGCAGTTTCCCCGGACTGAGAAATTGTGACAAATAAGGTATTGGCTGGCACCATCACCTTTCGATAACGAAACTCGCTGGCAACCTCTACTTGGCATGGAATACCCGCTAAAGATTCAAACCAATAACGCGCCACCATACCCGCATGATAACTAGTACCACAGGCAATAATTTGTACTGCCTCTATCGAATCAAAGATAGATTTCGCATCCGGCCCAAAGGCGGCTTCTAACACCTGATGTTTTGATAAACGGCCTTCTAAAGTTTGCGCTATCGCGTGGGGTTGTTCGAAAATTTCTTTGAGCATGTAATGGCGATAAGGCCCTTTGTCTACCGCATCCAATTTCAATTCAGATACAGTGATCTTACGCTCTACTTTCAAACCATGACTGTCATAAATCACCACACCTTGGGGAGTGATGTTCGCCAAGTCTCCCTCTTCGAGAATAATAAACTGTTGCGTTACCGGGATCAGTGCAGCCACATCTGAAGCAATAAAATATTCACCGACACCTATGCCTATCACCAAAGGGCTACCCATACGAGCGGCAACAAGCTGCTCTTCTTCACTTTCCAGCATGACAGCCAAGGCGAAGCTGCCTTCTAAATCTTTCACTGTCTCCTGCACGGCGGCCAGTAAGTTTCCATTCTGAAGTTTCGCTTGAATGGCATGGGCGATCACTTCTGAATCGGTTTCAGTCACATGCTCAAAACCCTGCTGAGTCAGGCCCTGCCGTAAGGACTCATGATTTTCGATAATGCCGTTATGTACCAACACCACATCGCCGGACAAATGGGGATGAGCATTGTATTCTGTGGGCGCGCCGTGGGTGGCCCATCGCGTATGTGCTATACCTCTGTGGCCCTGTAGAGGAGAGGCTTTTAACGCTGACTCAAGATCGGCCACTTTGCCCTGTCGTCTAAGACGCTCTAGTTTGCCTTCATTGGTAAATACAGCTAAACCAGAAGAGTCATAACCACGATACTCTAAGCGATGTAATCCCTCTATTAAGATAGGAACCACATCTCTATTTGATAAGGCGCCGACTATGCCACACATAAGGTATATTCTTTCTAATTAAGTTCCTATCGCTTTTGACCGTTTTACTCAGGACGATGTTTTTTCATCCAACCTTTAATCGTTTTCTGTTCACTCCGACTCAAGGTGAGTTCATTTTCTGGGGTATCTTTAGTTATAGTAGATCCCGCACCTATCACCGCACCAGCACCTACGATCACCGGTGCCACCAATTGTGTGTCCGATCCGATAAAAGCACCTTCTTTGATAACGGTTTTATGCTTTGCAAGACCATCATAATTACAGGTAATGGTTCCAGCACCTACATTCACATGCCGCCCAATTTCGGCATCACCAATATAAGCTAGATGATTTATTTTAGACCCATGCGCTACTTCAGATTTTTTCAACTCAACAAAATTACCCACATGAACCTTAGTGTCTAGCTTAGTATCAGGTCTTAACCTAGCAAACGGGCCAATGATACAGTTATCCCCTACTGTTGCTGAGTCGATCACGGTATGAGAATTTATTCTAACGTCACATCCCAAAACCGCATCCTTGATATGACAAAAGGGTCCAATATGGCAGCCATCTCCTAACACCACTGGACCTTCTATGACCACATTGGCGTCTATGAACACATCTTGTCCCACCTCCAGTGTGCCGCGAATATCCAATCTATGAGGATCAACTAAAGTCACACCCTGTTGCATTAAATGTTCTGCTTGTGTCCATTGCCATTGCCGTTCGAGATTCGCCAGTTGAATTTTATCATTGACCCCCATCACCTCATTACTATTGCGAGGAGAACAGGTCTCGACCGTAAATCCATCCCCTACAGCCAATTCTATAATATCTGTTAAATAATATTCCTGTTGCGCATTGTCACAGTTCAAATGCTGCAACCAACGTTTTAATGGTCCAGCGGGAACCGCAAGAATGCCCGTGTTGATTTCTTTTATCGCCAGTTGCTCGGAGGTGGCATCCTTTTGCTCCACAATCGCCTGCACCTTATCATCAATGCGCACGACCCTTCCGTACCCGGTGGGATCTTCCAGCGACACAGTCAACAAGGAGAGAGTTTTTTTATTAGATCGCTGGATCAGTGTGCTTAGGGTCTCTGCGGTTAATAGAGGCACATCTCCATACAAAATCAATATGGTGGCATCATCATCGTCCACCGATGCCATTGCCAACTGCGCCGCATGTCCTGTACCTAGCTGTTCCGCTTGCTCCACCCATAGTAAGGAATGATGCTGATAAGCAGAGCGAACCGCGTCGCCCCCATGGCCGTAGACCACTAGAATATCTTCAGGATGGAGTTTTTGTGCGGCAGACAATACATGACCTAAGAGCGGCTTACCGGCCAAGGGCTGTAACACTTTCGGCAGCTTTGACTTCATTCTGGTACCCGCACCAGCTGCCAATATCACCACTTGTAACGCCATCAGAGATCCCTAATCAGTTCCATTTTTTTCATTAAACAGCACGAACTATACCACTAAAATGAAAAAAAAAAGGTAGTGACAACTACCTTTTTATAATGTGACTAAATAGATCCCAAAGTTAACGCTGGGCTATCTTTCTGAGTTTCTGGATGGTTTGAAGTTGCGCCATTGCTTCCGCCAATTCCGCTCTAGCGGTGGCATATTCCTGCTCGCCGGTTCTCTCTGCCATGGCTTGTTCGGCTCGACGTTTCGCCTCCATGGCCGCACTTTCGTCTAGATCGGCAGCTCGTACAGCAGTATCTGACAATACAGTGACAATATTCGGCTGTACTTCTAAGATGCCACCGGAGACATAAAAAATCTGCTCACTGCCATCTTCGAACTGTACACGCACATTGCCAGGATGCAATTGGGTCAACAGTTGCGTATGACCGGGAGCAATACCGAGTTCGCCCATCACACCGGTGGCAAAAAACATAGTCGCTTCTCCGGAGAACAATTCATCCTCTGCGCTCACTATGTCAATTTGCATTGTTTTAGCCATATTGCATCAACTCTAAAATTAGACCGACTTCGCTTTTTCTCGGGCTTCTTCAATACTGCCTACCATATAAAAAGCCTGCTCAGGCATATCGTCACATTCACCTTGAAGAATGGCTTTAAATCCCGCGATAGTGTCTTTTAGAGACACATATTTACCTGGACTGCCGGTGAACACTTCCGCGACGAAGAATGGTTGAGATAAGAAACGCTGCATCTTTCTAGCACGGGCGACTGTCAGTTTATCTTCTTCTGACAATTCATCCATGCCCAAGATAGCGATAATGTCTCTTAACTCTTTGTAACGCTGTAATGTACCCTGTACCCCTCGTGCGACCTCATAGTGCTCTTGTCCAATGACTAGGGGATCCAACTGCCTACTTGTAGAATCCAGAGGATCCACCGCCGGATAAATCCCCAACTCAGCAATTTGGCGTGACAATACTACGGTGGCGTCCAAGTGGGCGAATGTGGTTGCTGGGGACGGATCGGTTAAATCGTCCGCCGGTACATAGACCGCTTGAATGGAGGTAATAGAGCCTGTTTTGGTTGAGGTGATGCGTTCTTGCAGGGCACCCATCTCTGTTGCCAAGGTGGGCTGATATCCCACCGCTGATGGCATACGACCCAAGAGTGCAGATACTTCGGTACCAGCTAAGGTATAACGATAAATATTATCGATAAATAAAAGTACATCCCGGCTTTCATCACGAAACTTTTCGGCGATGGTCAATCCGGTGAGCGCCACACGTAAACGATTACCCGGTGGCTCGTTCATCTGCCCGTACACTAGGGCAACTTTGTCCAAGACATTACTGTCTTTCATTTCATGATAGAAGTCATTACCTTCACGAGTCCGCTCGCCCACTCCGGCAAACACAGAATAGCCGCTGTGCTCGATGGCGATATTACGGATCAACTCCATCATGTTCACAGTCTTACCCACACCGGCACCACCGAATAGACCCACTTTACCGCCCTTGGCAAACGGGCAGACAAGATCAATTACCTTAATACCGGTTTCTAGCAATTCAGTGGTAGAGGTCAGCTCATCATAACTTGGCGCTTCACGATGAATGGCCATACGCGATTTTTCGCCAATGGGTCCTGCCTCATCGATGGGATTACCCAATACATCCATTACGCGACCCAGGGTCTCTTCACCCACAGGCACTTGGATAGGCTCACCAGTATTGGTGGCGGCTAATCCTCGCTTTAAGCCATCTGTGGTACCGAGCGCAATGGTACGTACCACTCCGTCGCCCAATTGTTGTTGGGTTTCTAATGTTAATCCTGCATCTTCGATGAAGAGCGCGTCATAAACCTTAGGGATGGCATCGCGCGGAAATTCCACGTCCACCACAGCACCGATGATTTGAACAATGGTTCCAGAACTCATGCCTTAGGTTTCCTCTAAAAAATTAATCTTATAAATCTGTTAAACAGCGGCTGCACCGGCGACAATTTCCGCAATCTCCTGAGTAATAGAAGCTTGTCTAGCTTTATTGTAAACCAGCTGTAACTCATCAATGAGATTGGCAGCATTATCGGATGCAGCTTTCATCGCTACCATTCGTGCGGCCTGTTCACAGGCTGTGTTTTCCACAGCCGCTTGATACACCAATGATTCAATGTATCGGTCTAATAAAACATCCAGCACCTCTTTTGCATCAGGCTCATAGAGGTAATCCCAATGAGATACTTCCGACTCTTCCATGGGAGCAATAGGCAACAATTGGTGAATAGTTGGCTCTTGAGTCATAGTATTCACAAAAGTGTTGTAGCATAAATACAAACGATCTATGCGCCCTTCATCATAGGCATCCAACATCACTTTCACACTACCGATTAGATCGGCAACTGTAGGTGACTCTCCCAAGTGGGTTTTCTCGGAAATGATCTGACCTTTAATGCGCCTAAAGTAACTTGCCGCTTTAGCGCCGACGATAGCAAAATCAATTTCCACGCCCTTAGCGTCCCAGTCAGATAACTGCATCAAGGTGTTCTTGAATAGATTGTTGTTCAGACCGCCGCAGAGTCCGCGATCACTGGAGATCACAATAAAACCGACTCTTTTAATTTCCCGCTCAACCATAAAGGGATGATGATATTCAGCATTGGCCTCTGCCACGTGGGCAATGGCTTGCCTCATTTTGTCCGCATAGGGACGGCTGGCTCGCACACGATCCTGGGCTTTTTTCATTTTACTGGCAGCCACCATTTCCATAGCTTTGGTGATCTTGCTAGTACTTTGAATACTGCGAATTTTAACCCGTATCTCTTTTTCGCCTGACATGATTCCGCCCTATTACCAGGTACCGGTGCTCTTGAACTCTTCGATCACACCTTTTAGTTTGGTTGCAATCTCGTCGTTGTAGTCGCCATCGGCATTAATAGTCTCAATCAGATCTTGATGATTGGAGCGATAGTGGGCCAACAGACCGGCTTCAAAGGAGACAACAGATTTTAATTCCACATCATCCAGGAAACCTTCATTGGCGGCGAACAGAGTTAATGCCTGCTCCGCAACCGAAAGAGGGCTGTACTGCGGCTGCTTCATCAATTCTGTGACCCGCTGACCACGCTCCAACTGTTTACGTGTGGCCTCATCCAAGTCGGAAGCAAACTGCGCAAACGCTGCCAATTCACGATACTGGGCAAGCGCAAGACGTACACCACCACCAAGCTTTTTAACAATTTTAGTTTGCGCGGCACCCCCTACCCGAGACACAGATAGACCCGCATTAATAGCAGGACGGATACCTGAGTTAAACAAATCGGTCTCTAAGAAGATCTGCCCATCTGTAATCGAAATCACGTTGGTGGGTACAAACGCAGACACATCACCCGCTTGGGTTTCAATCACTGGTAACGCAGTGAGGGAGCCGGTTTTCCCTTTCACTTCACCATTAGTGAGTTTTTCCACCTCTTCAGCATTAATACGTGCGGCGCGTTCTAATAAGCGTGAATGCAGATAAAACACATCCCCCGGATAAGCTTCACGACCAGGAGGTCGACGTAATAACAGCGATACTTCTCGATAAGCCCACGCTTGTTTAGTTAAATCATCATAAACAATGAGTGCGTCCTGCCCGCGATCACGGAAATATTCACCCATGGAACAACCGGTGTAAGGCGCAATGAATTGCAACGCAGCAGACTCAGACGCAGACGCAGAGACCACGATAGTGTGATCCAAGGCATCATGTTCAGCCAGTTTATTCACTACATTGGCAACGGAAGATGCTTTTTGACCGATGGCCACATAGACACAGGTGACGCCTGTACCCTTTTGATTAATGATGGCATCTACTGCCACCGCTGTCTTTCCGGTTTGACGGTCGCCAATGATCAACTCCCGTTGACCACGTCCAATGGGCACCATGGCGTCTAGTGCCTTTAACCCAGTTTGTACCGGTTGAGACACGGATTGGCGGCTAATCACCCCGGGCGCTACTTTTTCAATCGGAGAATAGGTCTTGGTTTCTATCGGCCCCTTACCATCGATGGGGTTACCCAATGCATCCACCACACGCCCGATCAGGGCTTCGCCCACTGGCACTTCAAAGATGCGACCGGTACATTTCACTTTTGCACCCTCACTGATGTGAAGGTAAGGCCCCATGATAACCGCACCCACAGAGTCACGCTCTAAGTTGAGCGCCATACCAAATGTATTGCCGGGAAATTCCAACATTTCCCCTTGCATCACATCTGCAAGACCATGAATACGTACAATTCCGTCGGTTACCCCGACTACTGTGCCTTCAGTACGCGCTTCACTGAGGGCCTCAAAATTCTCAATTCGTTTTGCAATAAGTTCGCTAATTTCCGAAGGATTGAGTTGCATATTGCCCGTTCCTTAACCGACTAAGATTTAAACCTGTAATTGTGTTGTCATTTGTTGCAAACGTCCGCGCACGGAGCCATCTATTACTTTATCCCCAGCGCGTATCACTGCACCGCCGATTAAGCTCGGATCCACGTGCGACTCTATGGTGACTTTGCAATTTAATTTCTGTGCTAGTGATTGAGCCAAACGAGTTTTAGCATCCTCACTCAGCGGATAAGCAGAGATCACATCAACCTTTTGCGCTTTTCCTGCTTCTGCTTTCAGCAATTCAAAAATCACACTGATTTCCGGTAACACCGTCAGCCGATCTTTTTCTATCAATAATCGCAGAAAGTTCTCACCTTGAGCGAAAGAGACCGGCTCTATCAAGCCTAAAATCAGCTGTGTCATTTCTGCAGGAACAACACTTGGATTGTTGACCAAGGTGACCAAATTCTTATCCTGCAGCAGAGCACCACCAAAAGAAAGGAACTTTGACCACAGCTCTATCTGGTTGGTTTTGTTTGCTACTTCAAATACGGCAGCAGCGTAAGGTCGAGCAATGGTGGTTGAATCGGACATTTACTTGTTAGTTCCTACCGCTATAGCTGGCTGGCCAATTCGGTCAGCAAGGCTTCATGTCTACTGGCATCCACTTCTTGACCAAGAATTTTTTCCGCACCCGATACAGTCAAAGTTGCCAACTGGCCGCGCAATACATCTTTGGCCCGATTAGTCTCCTGCTCAATCTCGGCCTTCGCTGTCGTTAATATTCGCTCACCTTCGGACTTAGCAGACACTTTAGCCTCTTCTACAATACTACTGGCACGTTTTTCTGCTTTACCTATGATTTCAGATGCCTGTTGTTTGGCTTGAGCTAACAATTCGCCCGCCTGCTGCTCCGCCTCTTCCAATGCCACTTGACTACGTTCACTGGCTTCCAAGCCTTCTTGGATGCGTTGCTGTCGCTCCTCCATCGCTTGCACGATGGGTGGCCAAACATATTTCATGCAAAACCACACAAACACGAAAAACGAGATCATTTGGCCGAACAATGTAAGATTGATATTCACAGCATCACCTCGCTAGAGATCAGACTTCAGGATGACCAATTATGCAGCAGCGCCAGGAGCCACAACGAATAATACGAACAAACCAAGTGCAACACCGATAATTGGGATAGCATCCACCAAACCCACCACAATAAAGAACTGGGTACGCAGCATGGGGACTAACTCTGGTTGTCGCGCCCCACCTTCGAGGAACTTACCACCCAACAGGGCCACACCGATACTGGCACCAATAGCTCCCAAGCCCAACATTAGGCCACCTGCAAGATAAAGTAGTGCAACTGCCGTACTCATTAGCTTCTCCAAACATTTTTAAGTTAAAAAATAAACCTCGTTCCACCGTTACTTTAGTGATCCACCTCATACGCCATGGCCATATACACTACTGTTAGAACCATGAATATGAATGCTTGCAACACAATCACAAGAATATGAAAAATTGCCCAAACGAGTTGCAAGCCACCACCGAACGTCGCCCAGAATAGGCCGCCGTTGTACATCAATGCGATTAAAATAAAAATCATCTCGCCAGCATATAGATTACCGAATAGGCGCAGAGATAAAGAAAGCGGTTTCGCCAATAAGTTGGTGACTTCTAAAGCTAAGTTTAGTGGAAGTCCAAACTTACCAAAGGGGTGAAATGAAAGTTCAGCAGCAAAATTAGCAGGCCCCTTTTGCGTCAAACTGTAATAAATCATGAGGATGAATATACTGACGGCTAAGCCGGAGGTGATGTTAACGTCAGTACTTGGAACAATTTTTAGGTAAGGCACGCCCGCTAAAGAGGCAAGATGTGGAATCAGATCCACTGGCACCAAGTCCATAACATTCATGAATAACACCCAGACAAAAATTGTCAGCGCCATCGGTGCAATCATCGGATTGTGGTGTTCAAACATGCTGTCTACATTTTCTTGAATGAACTCCACCACCATTTCCACCAGGTTTTGCATGCCCTGAGGCACACCGGTGGTCACTTTCGAAGAGACGCTATAAAAAATGCCTAAAAACGCCAGACCCAACAGAATGGAAAAACCAAGGGTATCCAGGTGAACGGCCCAAAATCCCATCTCTGCCGCCTCTTGCGCCCCATGGGCAATACCGAAACTGCCATCTGGGTGACGGCCAAACACTAAGTTGGTCAAGTGGTGCTGAATATACTCAGTTGAGGTGGGCGCATGTTCACCCCCGTGATGAGCGGCTGTTGACTCACTGGCCATAAGGTTCCCTAATTAAACGCCTGCAAAAAATTTTCGAGATGTTTCACTTTAAATTTTTATTCCGAGGCGTTCGCCCCACTTCTCAGAGGTGCCAACCAGGACACCAGCATCGAAACCATGAAGGCTATAAAGAACCAGAAAAAATTTTTAGATTCTTTCAGCGCTTCTACCAAAATCAAAGACAAGGTAAAACTCACAACTATCAGAGAAAGTTTTATCGTTTCTCCTAAATATACCGATCGCACCAAGTCTTCATGATTTTGCACTGAGGGTGTGAGCAATAGCTTAGTGGCAAAATAAATCTGTATCACCACCCCAATGACTCCACCCAATAACGCGCACATCGCTGCTTCCGTATCCCATAACCACAAAGCAATACAGATCGTGGTAAGGGCAAGGGCCTGGAAACCAACCATTAATAGTAGGCTGGATAGATGATTCTGTGCCACCAGTCTATCCCTTTTTACACCCTTGTTGCCCATGGAGACTCTCGGAAAGCCACTGCTTTTCTGAGTACACCTTAGACCGGCCCAAAAGCGGTGCACAGTATATATGAAGCTTTGTTCAGATCCAACGCGATTCGCGCTGTTTTGTGAAACGGCGACATGGGAATTTGAACTTAAGCCAAGTGAGCCAAGATACCGTCCAATTCATCCAAGCTGTGGTACTGGATCACTAACTTGCCCGCGCCCTTATCGGTATGCTGAATACTCACACTAGCACCTAGTTTCTCTGAAACGGATTGTTCTAGACGCTGAATATTCGCATCCGCCTCTTTCTCTGCAGACTTGGTCGAAGGGGGTTGGTTTAACTGCCGAACCAAGGATTCTGTCTGACGCACTGAAAGCTGTTTGGCCACCACCTCACGTGCAGCTGTGAGCTGCAGTTTGTCGCTTAGCGCCAATAACACTTTGGCGTGGCCCATTTCGATTTTTCTTTCACTAAGCATTTGTTTTACTTCTTTATTTAGGCTCAACAATCGCAGCAGGTTAGTCACGCCGGTACGCGAGCGACCAATAGAGTCTGCCACCTGCTGATGGGTCATACCAAATTCATCGAGTAATCGTTGCAAAGCGTTTGCCTCTTCCACAGGATTTAACTCTTCCCGCTGAATATTCTCAATTAAGGCCAGCGCGGCTACTGTGGCATCATCAGCCTCACGCACTAAAGCAGGAATGCTGTCTAAGCCCGCCAACTGACATGCGCGCCAACGTCTCTCACCGGCAATTAGCTCATATTGATCTGCTTGGCTACTCCTACGAACCACAATTGGTTGCAATAAACCTTGTTGACGAATGGACTCTGCTAACTCTTCAAGGGCCTCCGCATCGAAATGACGCCTGGGTTGAAATGGAGATCGCTGAACACAGTCGACCGGGATGTTCTTCAACCCGTGATCACTCACAACCGCAGATCCTTCCTGAGAATCCACTGCGTGAAGATTATTATCTACTTGCTCTTCGACTTGCAGATCGCCGATCAACACATCTAGGCCGCGGTTGCCTAAGCCTCTTTTCTTTTTAGTTAAAGACATTTTTTCGCTTAATCCAATTCAGTTAAGAGACTTTCTGGGTCACATTTTCGCTGGCTTCTAGGCGGCGCAGCAATTCCCCAGCTAAGGCAAGATAAGCCATGGCGCCTTTTGAAGTTTTGTCATAACTCAATACTGGTTCACCATAGCTAGGGGCTTCTGCCAGCCTGACATTGCGGGGAATACAGGTGCGAAATACTTTGTCACCGAAATAGTTGTTTAGCTCCTCAGAGACATCCTTCGCCAACCTGCTGCGCGGATCATACATAGTGCGAAGGATCCCTTCTATATGCAAAATCGGATTCAACTTTTGCCGAATGCCGTTAAGAGTCTCCATCAACGCAGTTAAACCTTCCAGGGCATAATATTCACACTGCACAGGGACAATCACACCGTCCGCAGCCACCATGGCATTCACAGTAAGCATACTCAATGATGGCGGACAATCGATAATCACATATTCATAGCGACCCTGGACCGTGGCTAACGCCTGTTGCAACCGTCTCTCCTTAGCCGGTAATTCAAACAACTCTAACTCTGCTGCCGTCAGATCCCCATTCGCCGGCAACAGATCATACTTGCCGGAGCTGGAACGCTGCACAGCATCCACCAGAGGGGCTTTGGCAATTAATACCTCATAGGTACTGAGGGCAAGATGACGTTTATCTATGCCACTACCCATGGTGGCATTGCCCTGGGGATCCAGATCGACCAATAACACCGAACGGCGTGTGGCCGCTAGAGATGCAGCTAGATTTACCGAGGTAGTGGTCTTCCCTACCCCTCCCTTTTGATTGGTGACGGCCAAAATGTGCGGCACGCTATTAATCCTTAAAGTTTAGACAATGATGAGGATTGTGGTTCAATTTTAATGAGATGCCTTTCGGCATCCAATCCTGGCACAGTTAACTGAATACAGCTGGTGTTTGCGTCAACTAAACCGCCCTCAGGCAACTCCAACCAGGGAGATTTTCCCTTCATGGCCAACATACATCCGGAGCAGGACAACAAATGGCGACATTTTGACCATAACTCCGAAACAGAGGTAACTGCCCTGGTGACCACGGTATCAAAGGGGGCTGCCGGGGTAAAGCGTTCTACTCGCTGATGTGCTAACTCCACATCCTTGATACCAAGCTCAATCAGCACTTGGCGTAGAAAGCGTATCTTTTTTCCATTAGTATCCAAAAGAGTCCACTGGCGACCAGGTAGCGCTATTGCGAGCACCATACCTGGTAACCCTGCGCCTGTGCCCACATCGATACAGCGCTCCCCGGTCAGATAATCCGCGATACTCAAACTATCTAAGAGATGCTGTTCAACCATCTGTTGCGGATCGCGCACAGCGGTGAGATTGTAAGTCTGGTTCCAGCGATACAACAGTTGTAAATAGTCACCCAACTTCACTAATGCTGAGCTGGATAAGGGGACTCGCAATTGATCTGCGCCCAATTCAATCTGAGAAGTCACGGACTGCCAGTCAATCTTTGCCCCCACTATCGATTAGGCACTACGAAGATCATTGGAATGACGTTTTTTTAAATAGACCGCCAACAAAGAGATTGCCGCCGGAGTCACCCCTGGGATCCGTGCAGCCTGCCCCAAAGTGGTAGGAGCCACGCAGATTAATTTTTCCCGCACCTCGCTGGATAAACCAGTGACGCGCTGATAATCGAACTGTTTTGGGATACGCATCGACTCCTGATGCTTCGCCCGCGCCACTTCAGACCGTTGGCGCTCAATATAGCCAGCATATTTGGCTTGGATTTCCACCTGCTCGGCCACCGCCATCTGCTCCACACCGGGACCCAATCCGTCTAATGCTACCAGGTCGCGGTAACTGATCTCCGGACGTTTTAAAATTTCCAGCGCCCGGTATTCTCTCTGGATCGACTGCTTGAACCTAGATTGCATTTGCCCGGCAGCAGAGGTATCAGGGCGTAAAAACAATCGCTCCAGGCGTCGTTGTTCCGCTTCTACCGCCGCACTTTTCGTCTCAAAATGGCGCCACCGCGCATCATCTACAAGCTGAAGATCACGACCGACAGGCGTCAGCCGCAGATCCGCATTATCCTCACGCAACATCAATCTATGTTCGGCCCGCGAAGTAAACATGCGGTAAGGCTCAGAGGTACCACGAGTGACCAAATCATCGATTAACACCCCTATATAAGCCTCATCCCGTCTAGGACTCCAAGGTTCTAGTTGAAAACTAGCCCGGGCGGCATTAAGACCGGCAATCAAACCCTGTGCGGCTGCTTCTTCATAGCCCGTTGTGCCATTGATTTGACCCGCGAAATAGAGCCCCGAAATCGCTTTGGTTTCCAACGAGTTGTTCAGACCTCTGGGATCAAAATAGTCATATTCGATAGCATATCCGGGACGTGTTAGATGTGCCCGCTCAAACCCCTGAATCGAACGCACCAGCTCTAACTGCACATCGAATGGCAAGCTGGTGGATATGCCATTGGGATAGAGTTCATGGGTATC
The DNA here is from genome assembly GCA_002432655.1 of Thiotrichaceae bacterium UBA5859. GTDB lineage: Bacteria > Pseudomonadota > Gammaproteobacteria > UBA5859 > UBA5859 > UBA5859. The sequence goes on from DJFZ01000005.1 coordinate 58,870, forward strand.
CAAACCTTCCGGCTCAATAAAAATTTGATGGCTGTTACGTTCTGCAAACCGCACCACTTTATCTTCAATGCTGGGGCAATAACGCGGACCAACGCCCTCAATCACCCCTGTATACATGGGGCTACGATCGAGTCCTTGGCGAATGATCTCATGGGTTTTTTCGTTGGTGTAGGTAATGTGGCAGGGCACCTGCGGTGGATGCTCACTCACCTCTCCGAGAAATGAAAACACCGGACAAGGTTCATCCCCAGGTTGCACCTGTAGTTGGCTGAAATCCACACTACGCCCATCAATGCGTGGCGGAGTGCCGGTTTTTAAGCGGTCAACTTCGAAAGGCAATGCCCGCAGCCGCTGCGCAAGGGTTAATGCAGGAGGATCACCGGCGCGACCAGCACGATAGTTGGATTGACCAATATGGACTTCACCGGCGAGGAAGGTACCCACCGTTAAAACCACGCAAGGCGCTTGAAACTGTAGGCCGATTTGGGTGATCACGCCGCACACCCTATCGCCCTCAAGTAATAGGTCATCTACTGCTTGTTGAAACAGCGTGAGATTAGGCTGGCTCTCCAGCATTTCGCGGATCGCCGCTTTGTAAAGCACCCGATCTGCTTGTGCCCGAGTGGCACGCACCGCTGGACCTTTGCGGGCATTGAGAATTCGAAACTGAATGCCAGCTCTATCGATCGCTTGAGCCATGACACCACCCAAAGCATCTATCTCTTTAACTAGATGACCTTTGCCAATACCACCAATGGCTGGATTGCAGGACATCTG
>DJFZ01000005.1:59845-71153 GCA_002432655.1 Thiotrichaceae bacterium UBA5859
ATGGCTGGATTGCAGGACATCTGACCCAGAGTCTCAATGTTGTGGGTCAGCAGCAAGGTGTTGGCACCCAACCTGGCAGCCGCCATTGCAGCCTCGGTTCCGGCGTGGCCACCACCTACCACAATGACATCAAATTTATCGGGAAATCGCATCATCAATGAAAAAGTGACATTAAATTGTCACATTATACGCGTTAAAAGAGATGGGCGTCACCTTCAGACTCAACTCTCCTTCATGGGCCGACCATGGCAATCTTGATGGATTATTTGCCAATACAAAAGGAGGAAAAAATTTGCCCAAGCAGATCGTCGCTGTGCAATTCCCCGGTGATCTCCGACAACCATTTCTGTGCCTGTCGCAAATCTTCGGCCAATAGCTCGGCCGCCCGATGCTGCTGCAACTGTTGGCTGCCATAGATTAAACAACTTTGTGCCTGCTGCAGCGCCAGCAAATGTCTCTGGCGAGCGATAAAGGGGGATTCATTCTGATGATTCATGCCCGCGCTTCTTAACAAATGGGACTTGAGCGCATCTAAGCCTAAACTTGAGGTAACAGAAATCGCCACCGCTGGGTAACCAAGATCCTCTACCTCACCGGGCTTTCGATTCGTCAGATCAATTTTATTGAACAACAGGGTGACCGGGACAGCAGATGAATAGTGATTCAGGAGAGTTTCGTCTTCAGTATTAAATCCCCGCTCATCATCAACTATCAATAGAATATGATCTGCCTCTGCAGCCACTTCCTGCGCCCGCTTCATGCCTTCCTGTTCAATGGGATCATTCGTGTCGTGCAATCCAGCAGTATCAACTATATGCAGCGGCAAACCATCTAACAAGATGGCTTCGTTGAGCAAATCCCGTGTGGTACCAGGAATATCGGTGACAATGGCCGATTCTCGTTCGGCAAGCGCATTGAGTAAGCTCGACTTCCCGACGTTGGGACGGCCTAGCAATACTAATTTGATACCATCACGCATCTTGGCGCCCTGGTGTGCATGAAGCAACAACTGCGCAAAGTCCTCCTCTAACTGTTGCAACTGCTCAGTCACCGCACTATCAGAAATGAAATCAATTTCTTCTTCAGGAAAATCGAGCGCCGCCTCAATATAGACTCTCAACTGCGATAGGCTAGCTTGCAGCGCCTGCACCCGTTTCGAAAACAGTCCTTGCAACGAGCGCAACGCACCCCGTGCCGCAGCGTGGGATTGTGCAGCAATGAGATCTGCCACCGCCTCTGCTTGCACCAAGTCCATTTTTTCATTTAAAAAGGCGCGTTCGCTAAACTCTCCCGGTCGGGCCAAACGTGCGCCCAATTCGACACAACGCGTCACCAACAAATCTAATACCGCAGGCCCACCATGGCCCTGGAACTCAATTACCTCCTCTCCGGTAAATGAGTGTGGCGCTTGAAAATAGAGTGCGATCCCCATATCAATGGGCTCACCTTGCGCATCTTTGAAGGCAGCAAACTTCGCCAATCTAGGCGCCGGAACAGTGCCTAAGATTGCCGCCGCAATTCGCGGCGCTTCACGACCTGATAGACGCACGACACCGATGCCGCCTAGCCCAGGGGCTGTGGCACGGGCCACTATGGTGTCGCTGGCGACTGCCACTAGAGAAAGAGACTTAACTGGTAGCTTCCACCTGTTTGGTGATATACCACTGTTGAGCAATGGAGAGCACATTATTACTCAGCCAGTACAATACCAAACCAGAAGGGAAAAAGGCGAAAAATACGGTAAACATAATAGGCATCATCTGCATCACCTTTGCCTGTACCGGATCAGGCGGAGTGGGATTCAGACGTTGTTGGAAAAACATACTAGCGCCCATCAACAAAGGCAGAATGAAGAAGGGATCCATTGAGGAGAGATCATCCAACCAGAGGAAAAACGGCGCATGACGCATCTCTACACTTTCCAGTAAAACCCAGTAGAGGGCGATAAATACCGGCATCTGAATCAGAATCGGCAAGCAACCGCCTAGAGGATTCACTTTCTCCTCTTTATACAGTTTCATCACCGCTTGCCCCATCGCCTGACGATCATCCCCAAGGCGCTCTTTGAGCTCTTGCATTTTGGGTTGAATTCTTCGCATATTTGCCATGGAACGATAACTCACCATCGAAGGATGAAAGAAAATAACCTTCACCACAATGGTCACCATAATAATAGCGATACCCCAATTACCCACTAAGCCGTAAAAAAATTCCAACAACCAAAATAGAGGTTTGGCTAAAAACCAAAGCCAGCCATAATCTACAGCCAGATCCAAATAAGGCGCTATTTCCTTTAACCTTTGCTGATCTTTTGGCCCTACATAAAGCTTACTATGTAGTTGCCCTACGTCACCTGCGGCAATCTCAACTGCGGGTGTCATGACACCAATGATATATCTGGGACCCGGGCGCTGATCTGTATAGAAATGGTTCTCCTGATCCTGCTCCGGAACCCAGGCGGCAACAAAATAGTGCTGTAAAATCGCTATCCATCCGCCTGAATTTTTTAGATTTAACTTCTCTTTTTCGAAATTTTTGAATTTCACCTTTTCATAGTTCTTTTCCTCAGTGGAGATGGCGCCACCCAAGTAGGTGTTCATGAAGAAAGACTTTGTATCACCGTTTTCACCACCATGTTGTAACTGCCCGTAAGCTCTGGCCGACCAGGGCTGGGTGGTTTGGTTGCGTACTGCATATTCAATTTGGACTAAATGGTCTCCAGGAGTAAATACGAACGTCTTTATCACCTCAACACCAGACTCAGACTGCCAGGTTAACGGGACTCGTAACTGTTCTCCGTTAGACATTTCATAACGACTTTGACTGGCTTTGAACAATGCCTTGTGATCCGGCGTGTCCTGGTTACCTAATAGGCCGCTTTGCGCGATATAAAAATTATCCATGCTGTCATCAAACATGCGAAAGGGCACTTCAGACACATCTGCTTCTGCACGGTGTTGTACTAAATCTACTTTGTTGATAGTGCCGCCACGAGTATCAATTTCTAAATCCATGACATCTGTGGTGACTCTAATGCGCTCTCCACTGGGCACCATCATCGACTTAGCAATCTGTATTGGATCATCAGGCATGATCGGCACATCAGAGCCCTCTGTCGGCAGAGAGGATGGTCTATCGTCAGCAAAATCTATCGTCGGCAGATCCGAACTCGCACCACTGTTTTCCATAATCGGCGCAATATTTGGCGGTGGACGATGCTCTTCCACCCAAGTTTGGTAAATCAGCACGCAAACAAACAAAAAAGCGCCCCACAACAGCAATCTCTGAGTTTCTAATGAATGCATTTAATCTCGCCTCTCCGGTACCGGATCATAGCCTCCCTCGTGCCAGGGGTGACAACGTGAAATCCGTTTCAATGCCAGTTTGCCTCCTTTTATCAAACCATGCTCTTGCACCGCCTGCTCCGCATAGTGGGAGCAACTGGGCGTGTAACGACAGCTCGGCCCCAATATGGAGCCAACGGTTAGCCGGTAGAGATGGATGAATCGGACGGCAAATCTTTGCACTTTTCTATTAACTTGTTCCATAAGGTGTCAAAAATGGTGTGGATCTCTTGGTTGCTCAATTGTGCAACTCTACCACGCGCCATAATTATAATGTGTAAGCTACCTAGTTTTTGCTGATTTAAACGGAAACTCTCGCGACCCAGGCGTTTTATACGGTTCCGTTGTACAGCCATTCTAATTTGCTTTTTTGCAATCACAAAGCCGAGCTTCGGACCGGGCTCACCAGATCGGGCTAACAGACGAATACCTCGTGCTTGCACACTTTGATGCTGATTAAAGACAGATTGGAATTCTGCTCGCTTTAATAATCGAATTTCGCGAGGAAAACTATTGCCGTTCAGTGACTTAGGACAATTAAGCTGAGAGCCGCGCTCTTCCCTTGGCACGTCGGCTCCTGATCACTGCACGACCGCCACGAGTACGCATGCGAGCGCGAAAACCGTGGGTACGCTTTCTCTTTAAAACACTGGGTTGGAATGTTCTTTTCATGCGTTCTTTTCTCGAAACTGATATTGACTCGCTTTTCCATGAAATATCAATGGAAAAGGGGGGCAAATGTACGCGTTTTGTTATAGCGTTGTCAATGGCAAATTCGTCTCCTAACTAACTTACTGAAAATAACATTCTGATACCCACCAATAATAGAAAAGTAGCAAACAGCCGCTTCAAGTAGGCAGTGGGCATACGGCGGGCCAAATGTGCACCTAGGGGAGCGAAAAAGACACTGGCGGCGATAATGCCAAAAAATGCAGGGTAATAAATGTACCCTAATGAGCGGCTAGGCAACTGCCCCGCCTGACCGCCCAAAAGTATAAATCCGGCACTACCGGCTAAAGCGATGGGCACGCCACAGGCGCTGGAGGTAGCTACGGCGCGCAACATTGCCTGATGACGATAGAGCAAGTAGGGCACCGTCAACGAGCCGCCGCCAATTCCCACCAAGGTTGAAATCATGCCAATCACAATTCCCGGCAAAAATAATATTTCTCTGGCCGTGATCGTGCGACCACCAACAGCTGTAGGATTCAACTGCAAAATCATGCGCAGCGCCACATAGAGCATAAACAACGCGAAAATACGCTGCATCACTTCACTGGGTAATCGATGGGCTAACCAGGCCCCAAAAAAAGCACCTAGCAGAACACCTGGAATCAATCGAGTCACTAGACTCCAGTCCACAGCACCTCTGCGATGATGGGCGAGAGCAGAAACCGCTGCGGTCACTACGATGGTAGCCAGGGAAGTGGCCACTGCTAGGTGCATAAGATGGAGACTAGAAAATCCCTGTACTTGAAATAGGAACAACAGTGCAGGAACGATCACTAAGCCCCCACCGACGCCCAATAAGCCTGACAATAAGCCCGCAAATGCCCCAATAGTTAAATAATATAAAAGTGTGAAAGACAAAATCGACGACTCGTTTAAAATGGAGCACAAATGCAGAGCAACGGATGGATTCTATTGTAATCCCCTCGCTGACTGATTGAAATTTAATGACTGGAATAACGTGATACAGATCCCGGGAGAAATCTATCTAGTTGGCGGTGCCATAAGAGATCGTCTGCTAGGTAGAACTGAAGGCGACCGAGATTATGTGGTTGTGGGCAGCACACCTGAAGCCATGTTAGCGGCAGGATTTAAACAAGTTGGGCAGGAGTTCCCTGTCTTTCTCCACCCTGAAACCCGTGAAGAGTATGCGCTCGCCCGTACTGAACGTAAACAGGGTAAGGGGTATCACGGTTTTTTGTGCGATTTTAAACCAACGGTTACCTTAGAGGAGGATCTTCGAAGACGGGATTTAACGGTGAATGCCATTGCGGAAGATGCCAACGGTCGTCTAATTGACCCTTTTAATGGCCTTCAAGATCTGAAAAGTAGAAACTTACGTCACGTATCGGAGGCCTTTGTGGAAGATCCGCTCAGGGTACTGCGTGTCGCCCGTTTCCAGGCCGAACTCTTTGAACATCAGTTTAGAATAGCGGCAGAAACAGAAGAACTGGCGCGCCAAATTAGTGCCAGCGGTGAGTTGGCCAGCCTCACCGCCGAAAGAGTGGCAATGGAAACTATGAAGGCATTAGAGACTTCTCACCCCGAACAATATTTTTATACTTTAGCTACATTACATGCACTAGAACCACTGTTTCCGGAGCTCGCCAAAAGTTGGCAAACGGCCGAGTTAACCATGCTACCGGGCATACGGGCGCTAAAAGTGGCGGTGGAGTTAAATTTAAGTGCCCCACAACGTTGGGCCGCCCTCGTTCATGATCAATCCCAAGAGACCATTCTTCAATTGGGCGGCAGGCTCAAGCTGGCAAAGACATTCACTCACTTAAGTCTCAAAGTCAAGCGATTCGGTCCAGCAATTACGAGGGTTGAGCATGCATCCGCGGAGGAAATTGCATCTCTGTTACAGCAGCTAGACACCTTCCGCAATCCAAAAAATTTAACCCAAGTGGTGGCAGTTCTTGCGGCAATAGAAGCGCGTAAAACACTCTCGCACTATACACCTCTCACAATTTTAGAAGGCGCGTTAGAGGCCGCAATGAAGGTTAACAATCAACAACTTATCAAGCAGGGACTGAGTGGAAAAGCCCTCGGAGAGGCCATTAAAGACGCCCGCATAAGGGCTATACAAGCCATTCTTCGCTAACCCCACGCCATAAAATTCCAAGCACACAAGCCGCTAACAATTGAATATAGGTGGGCGTGATTGATGTTGACCAAACTACCATCAGACTAGAAAGCCATCTCAATGGATAATTCAATGCACAATCGAAGACACATCGATCGTAAACACCTTATGCAGTATCTAAGGGTGTATGAGTGCAACACGGCCTCCTTGCTAGGGTATTTGGTGGATATCAGTATGGATGGATTTATGCTGCTAAGTGAAGTCCCGTTGGAAACAGGTAAAACCATGAGGGTACGCATCGTACTGAATCAAAATGAACGGCAAGAAATGGTGTTTACTGTGGAAAGTCTGTGGTCAGCGCGGGATGTAAACCCAAACTATGTGAATACCGGTTTTAGATTATTGGAGATCCCCCCGAAAGAGTTTGACTCCGTGCGCGATATTTTAGAGAAACATTGCTATCAATCACTACCTTAGTCTAATGGTAGATCGCTAAGATCAGCCCCCCTAAGAGCAGCCGATAAACCACAAAGGGCATCATTCCCACTCGCTCTATTAACCTTAAAAAGAAGGCGATACAAGTATAGGCCGTTAGCGCTGACAGTGCGGTGGCGATGAGTAAAACGTTCAAATGGATTTGATCCGGATCGGCCACCAAACTCATCACCTGCAAACCTCCTGCTGCCAAAATTAGAGGTATCGACAACAAAAAGGAAAATCGGGACGCAGCGGTACGGCTAAATCCCAGCATTAGACCTGCGGTCATAGTAATCCCGGAACGAGACGTGCCGGGGATCAGCGCCAACGCCTGGGCAAATCCAATTATAAAAATATCACGCCATTTCAATTCGTATTCTGTGCGGGAGCGAACTTTTCCCCAATCGGCCCACCCTAAAAGAAACCCAAATAAAAGTGTTGTCAATCCGATCACCATCGCGGATCGCAAATGCATTTCAATCCACTCCTGAGCCAGTACGCCCAACAAGGAAGCTGGAATCGTCGCACAAATCACCGCCCACGCCAGATGACTGTCCTCAGAGTGATCGCCGCGACTAATGGAACTGAACCAAGCATGACTCATCGCCATCAGTTCGCGACGAAAATAGACAATCACCGCCACCAAGGTGCCCACATGAACTGACACATCAAATAGTAGTCCCTGATCTTGCCAACCCAGCAACATGGGCACCAATATTAAGTGTGCTGAGCTGGAAATAGGCAGAAACTCTGTGAGCCCCTGCAGAATGGCTAACACAATGACTTGAATCCAATCCATAAATAACCAAACAAGTAGATGACGATAGACAAGCGGTATAATACACAAACAACCCTGAATATTTAGAGATAATTGATGTGTCTAAAGAAATACCTGTGGTATTAATCACTGGCGCTGCGAAACGCATCGGTGCTGTCATCGCTCAATCTCTGCACATGCGTGGGTGTCGCATCATCGTTCATTATTACCACTCTGAATCCACAGCGAAAAATCTAGTAGCAGAATTCAACCAACAACGCCCTGACAGCGCACATGCAATCTGCGCCGATTTAACGCAACTTGAACGCCTAAGACTACTGATAGAGGAAAGTGTAGGCCGTTGGGGTAGGCTCGATGCCCTGGTGAATAATGCATCTAGCTTTTATCCTACCCCCGTCTCAAAAATAACAGAGGAGCAGTGGCTAGATCTAATGCATACCAATCTAGCCGCGCCTCTTTTTCTCGCACAGTGTGCACAGTCGGAATTACACAAAAACCACGGTTGTGTGGTGAATATTAGTGACATACACGGAGAGAGGCCGTTAAAGAACCATACTGTGTACTGCTGCGCCAAGGCTGCCCAAAATATGTTAACCAAATCTCTAGCCCGTGAATTCGCTCCTCAGATTCGCGTCAATGCCGTTGCCCCGGGTGCCATCATTTGGCCGAACAACTCTTCGATGGACGACAAAACTCAACAACAGATTCTCGATCGGATCCCATTAAATCGCCTTGGTACACCGCAACAAATTGCCAAAGCAGTGGAGTTTTTACTGTTCGATGCAAGTTATATGACGGGTCAAATAATCTACGTAGATGGTGGGAGATCGCTACAAGATTGAGCATCTCCTAGAGAGGGGTCTATTGAACACGAAGGGGATGGTTGTCAAATTCCCAGACTAGTTATTCTGTGACATCTGATTGCGCAAGAATCTATACCTGTCTAGCTGAGCATCCATTTCCTCGCGAATAATTCTCATTTGCTCTTGACGCTCAACAATAAATTGTTTGTTTTCCTCAATATATCCCTGCACTTCCGCAATACTATCAAGAGTTGTTTGATCCACAGACTTTCCGGCTCTCTCCAAATCTCCCGCTCTAGATTCTAAACCAACTAAGTTTTCTTCTAGTTTCTGTAATTTTTGCTTGGTTAAATTGATCGTGCCCTGGATAGCTTCTAACTTGCTATCTCTAGCGAAAATAAGATCAGACTCATCCGAGAAAGATTGCAGTAATATCTGATCCTGTTTTTTAGCTTCTTGACGCTCGCGCTTTAGTTTATCAGCCTCTATTCTTGCCAATTTTTCTGCGGCGAGTTCCTCTAAAGATTTAGCAGGTGCAATCTCTTTGATTACATTACCTCGAATATCAACAATCTTATAGCCATTTTTCACCAGATGTGGTGGTATAGTTTGATTGAGATGTAACTGTCCATTTTCATCTAAATATTGAAAAAATGTAGGTCCTGCAGCATAAATAGGCGCCGCACTTACTCCCAAACCGACTAAGAGTAATGTGATGAATCGTTTGAGTCGTCTCACGTAGTTGCTCCAAACTTGTTCTGTTCAATCATTAATGGTCAATTTGTGAATTTTTTCGATCATGCGATTTTGTTTATGGTGTCCTTCGTAGCAAATGCGTTCTCTGCATTTAGCGGTGGAGGCGCTGGTTTAATCCAGTTTCCGATTCTGATCTTCCTCGGTTTGCCTTTCACTGTTGCCTTAGCCACCCATAAGGTAGCGAGTGTTGCCTTAGGTATTGGGGCCACTGCGCGCCACTCAAGAGAAGGCAGTCTAAACCCATTTTTCAGCCTGTATATTCTGTCGGCGGGATTACCAGCTGTCGTGCTAGGTGCGCGCACCATACTCTATGTTCCAGATCAGATTGCCACTTTTGCTCTCGGTCTTCTGACTTCGGCACTGGGGATCTACTCCTGGCGTCATCCTTCCCTTGGCCAACAGGCAAGGTACCGAAATCGCGATGCCAAAGGATTGGTGATCGGCGCTTTAGGCTTATTTTTTATCGGCTTCATAAATGGAACCTTAACCTCCGGGAGCGGCTTGTTCGTCACTATCTGGTTAGTCAGATGGTTTGGATTTGACTATTTACTAGCAGTCGCTCATACCATGATTTTGGTGGGTCTATTTTGGAATGCCACAGGCGCGATCACCCTTGGCATGCTGGGCAATATTGAGTGGTCTTGGATTCCGGCGTTACTGATTGGCGCCACCTCTGGCGCTTACTTCGGTAGTCATCTGGCCATCCACGCTGGCAATCGCTGGATCAAGCGTGGGTTTGAAATCGTTACCATTACCATTGGAGTAAAACTGATGTTCGACGTTTATGCTTGAACGCCGTATGTTTGTCGATAACGATACATTTTTTCCAAATGTGGTTCTAAACCTGGTGTCAGCCGTAGATATTCCAATAAATCACTGAGGGTAATGATGCTGATAATAGGTAGCCCTAACCGTTGCTCTAGCTCTTGAACTGCCGATTGCTCGCCCTGACCTCGCTCTTGTCTATCCAGGGCGATGACTGCTCCAGCGGCCTGCGCTTCTGCGGACTCAATCTGCTGTACCGACTCAACAATTGAGCTACCCGCTGAGATCACATCATCTAAAATCATTAAATGACCGGCCAAAGGCGCGCCTACTATTACACCTCCCTCTGCATGTTGCTTGGCCTCTTTTCTATTAAAACTATACGGCACATCCATCTCATTTTGATGAGCGAGCGCGATCGCTGTTGCGGTCACGATAGGGATCCCTTTATAGGCCGGACCAAAGAGACCATTGAACTCAATACCGGATGAGATCAAAGCTTGTGCATAGTAATGACCAAGCTTAGCAAGCGCCGCACCTGTATTTACTCTTCCGCTGTTAAAAAAATAAGGGCTAAGCCGACCAGATTTTAATTTATATTCACCAAAACGGAGAACCCCGATGGAGAGTATAAATTCAATAAACTGTTGTTTGTATGGCTGCACGTTACGCACACCCTTGGTGAAAAGGTTTACTTAACGTGTGCACTGCCTGCACTAAAACTGAAACCTTTTCCGGATCAATTCCCGGATGGATACCGTGCCCTAAATTGAAAACGTGGCCCGTACCCTCGCCATAAGAAGTGAGTACAGATCCTACTTGCTGTTGAATGACGTGATCAGATGCATAGAGTACTGCCGGATCAATATTACCCTGTAGCGCCACATGCTTGCCCACGCGAGTACGTGCTTGACCTATATCCACACACCAATCCAAGCCGAGTGCATCGGCACCCGTCTGCGCCATTTGTTCTAACCATAGCCCACCGCCTTTGGTGAATAATATAACCGGCACGTGAGCGGCTTCTGGCTGACTTTTTATACTACTGACAATTTGCTGCATATAGTTTAGCGAAAAGGGGACATAACAATCGTGAGCCAAAGCGCCACCCCAAGAGTCAAAAATCATCAACGCTTGAGCGCCCGCTTGCATTTGCGCGATTAGGTAATCGCTAATGGAATCGGTTAACAGTGTTAACAATTGATGCATTTGGTCGGGCTGATCAAACAACATTTTCTTGGCAAGGGAAAACTCTCTACTAGAACCACCTTCGATCATATAGGTTGCTAATGTCCATGGACTGCCGGCAAAGCCAATAAGTGGAACTTTGCCCTCTAGCTCTTGTCTTATTAAACGAACAGCATCGGTCACGTAGGCTAATTCATCACCTATGTCTGGCTTACCAAGCTTAGAGATATCCCGCGCTGATCGTACAGGAGAGTCGAATTTTGGACCCTCGCCCTCAATAAAATGCAATCCCAAGCCCATAGCGTCGGGAATGGTTAATATATCGGAAAATAAAATAGCGGCATCTAATGGAAAACGACGCAGGGGTTGCAGTGTCACTTCG
>DJFZ01000005.1:71365-148634 GCA_002432655.1 Thiotrichaceae bacterium UBA5859
CGGAGGGGTTGCAGTGTCACTTCGAAAGCCAATTCAGGGGTTTTGCACAAGTTTAAAAATGTCTTTGCCTGAGCACGGATCTCTCTATACTCCGGTAGGTAGCGCCCTGCTTGACGCATAATCCAAATGGGCGTTTGATCAACAGATTGACGCCGCAATGCCCTTAAGAACCGATCATTCATACATCAACCCTAAACAAAATGCATATTCACAATGGTTAAACATCCAAATAGTCTAAGATATTGTTTGCAGCCTCGCGACCGTCATACACTGCTCGCACGACTAGATCAGAACCACGAACCATGTCTCCTCCGGCAAACACTTTTTCGTTGTCTGTTTGCTGACTATAAGGCTTCACGACTTTAATTCGTACTCGATCGCGATTATCCAGCGAGACGCCATTTTGTACCAACCATGAGCCAGGATCAGGTTGGAAACCAAAAGCGATGATCACCGCATCTGCAGGAATAAGCTCTTCGGTGCCAGGAACAATCTCTGGTGAACGTCGACCCGCCGCATCCGGCTCTCCCAATTCAGTGGTAATCACTTTTACGAACTCTACTCGCGACTCACCTAAGAGGGCAACCGGTTGACGATTCCATAAGAATTCTACGCCTTCTTCCTTAGCATTCTGCACTTCTCGTTTTGAGCCAGGCATATTCTCTTCATCACGACGATAAACACATTTCACAGAGTGGGCACCCTGGCGAATCGCCGTTCTCACGCAATCCATAGCAGTATCACCGCCACCGAGCACCACGACCTGTTTGTCTTTAAGATCTATATAATCGTCAGATTCAAGTCCTAACTGTTTTCGATTATTGGGGATCAGGTAAGGTAGCGCGTCGTAAACTCCCAGAAAATCTTCACCGACAAAACCACCCTTCATAAACTTGTACGTACCAGTACCGATAAACACTGCGTCATAATCACTTATTAGAGACTCAAACTTAATGTCTTTACCAATTTCAGTATTCAATCGAAATTCGACACCCATCTCTTCTAACAATCGACGCCGCCTGATGATGACGCTTTTCTCCAACTTAAACTCAGGTATACCAAAAGTAAGCAATCCACCAATTTCAGGGTAACGATCAAAAACCACCGCTTTAACACCATGACGAGCCAACACATCGGCGCAACCTAAACCGGCGGGCCCAGCACCCACCACCGCCACGCGTTTGCCCGAATCCGACACGCCAGACATGTCCGGACGCCAACCAGACGCAAACGCAGTTTCTGTTATGTAGGTTTCTACAGCGCCTATAGTCACTGCGCCAAATCCATCGTTCAGAGTGCACGCGCCTTCGCATAAACGATCTTGCGGGCAAATACGACCACAGACTTCGGGCAACGAGTTAGTTTTATGTGACAGTTCAGCAGCCTCAAAAAGTCTCCCTTCCGCAACTAGTTTGAGCCAATCTGGAATGAAGTTATGGACCGGGCATTCCCACTCACAATAAGGATTACCGCACTCCAAACATCTGTGGGCTTGGTGTCGCGCATTTTCAGTCTCAAACTTTAAGTAGATTTCTTTAAACTCTTTCGCTCTGACATTGGCAGGCACTTTGGGCGGATCTTGCCTGGCCACATCTAAGAATTGAAATACATTTTTAAATTTGTCTGCCATTCAGATACCCATGCTTTAACTACTGAGCTCTATTTAAATTGATAAGCAAATCTTCTAGCGTTTCCGCCTTTGGTTTAATTAACCAAAACAGAGGCAACATCTCCTCAAAACGCCCGAGTATTTCTTCTGCCCAAGAACTCTTAGTCGAATTCACATAGTCAGCTATTTTTAAGCGTAAGTCACTACGATACGCTTCAGTTTGCTCGCTACAGATTCTGTGAATATCTATTAACTCGTGGTTATATTTATCAACAAAATCACCTTCTTCATCCAGCACATAGGCATAACCACCTGTCATACCTGCACCAAAATTATGTCCAGTTGCGCCTAAAACGACTACCGAACCGCCAGTCATATATTCACAACCATGATCACCCAAACCTTCTACCACTGCATGTGCGCCTGAATTTCTTACTGCAAATCTTTCGCCCGCCAAGCCGGTAGCGTACAACACACCACCGGTCGCACCGTAAAGGCACGTATTGCCGATAATGGTTGAAGATTTAGTGCTATATGCAGCGGTAGGGGGTGGAGTAATGATCAGTTGACCGCCTGCCATACCTTTACCAACGTAATCATTGGCGTCACCGATTAAATTTAAATATAGACCACCAGCATTCCACACTCCGAAACTTTGTCCTGCTGATCCTTTAAAATGAATGGTAATGGGTGAATCTTGCATACCCAAGTTACCGTAACGTTTTGCAATCTCACCAGAAAGCCGCGCACCGATGGAACGATTAAAGTTTCTAATATTAAAGTTGAACTCTCCGCCCTGTTTCGCTTCAATAGCAGGTAAAATTTGTTGCACCATCTCTTCTGCCAATTCACCTTTATCATAAGGATCATTTTTCGGATTGCTGCAAAACCTAGGTTTATCGTCTGGTCCTTTCGCACTCTGCAATATGGGAGAAAGATCTAAAGACGACTGCTTAGCTGAGTCCCCCAATGTCAAATTTAACAAATCTGTGCGTCCGATTAGATCCGTTAACTTTTTCACCCCCAACGTGGCCATCAATTCGCGCACCTCTTGAGCGACAAATCGAAAATAATTTTCCACCATTAAGGGCAGTCCAATGAAGTGATCTCTGCGTAGTCGTTCATCCTGGGTGGCAACACCCGTGGCACAATTATTTAAGTGGCAAATTCTTAAATATTTGCACCCAAGCGCAACCATCGGCGCAGTACCAAAACCAAAGCTTTCCGCACCAAGGATGGCTGCTTTGATGACATCTAATCCGGTTTTTAGTCCTCCGTCGGCCTGAAGACGCACCTTGTCACGAAGATTATTCACCCTCAATGCTTCATGGGCTTCCGTTAAGCCTAGCTCCCAAGGACTACCTGCATATTTGATTGAAGTGAGTGGACTAGCGCCCGTACCACCATCGTAACCGGAGATGGTGATCAGATCTGCATAAGCTTTTGCCACACCAGCGGCAATAGTACCAACTCCTGCCTCAGCAACAAGTTTTACCGACACCAAACAGTTGGGATTAATCTGTTTGAGATCGAATATGAGCTGAGCTAAATCCTCAATGGAATAAATATCATGATGCGGTGGTGGGGAGATAAGAGAGACGCCCGGTCGTGAATATCTAAGTTCCGCAATCAGATCATTGACCTTATGGCCAGGTAGCTGACCACCTTCGCCAGGTTTTGCGCCTTGAGCCACTTTTATCTGAATCACCTCTGCGTTCACTAAATAGTGGGGGGTGACGCCAAATCTACCGGAGGCCACCTGTTTTATTTTCGAAGTACGCTCAGTGCCATAGCGGGCCGGATCCTCTCCGCCTTCACCTGAGTTGGAGCGTCCACCCAAGCGATTCATGGCGATCGCTAAAGACTCATGGGCTTCCGGAGACAAAGCACCCAAAGACATGCCTGCGGAATCGAATCGTTTTAATATCTCTGCTTCGGACTCCACTTCTTCAACAGCGATTGCGGTTCGGTCATTTTTTAAATGCAGAAGATCTCGAAAAGCGACGCACGGGCGATTATTCACTGTAGCCGCATATTGCTGATATGTAGCATAGTCACTATTCTGTACTGCTTTTTGTAACAACATCACTACATCAGGATTAAAGGCATGGTATTCGGCATCATGCACATATTTGAGTAATCCACCTTGTTCTATCGGCACTCTCAATTTCCAAGCTTTTTTGGATAGAGTGATTTGATCTGCTGCCAGGTGCTCAAACCGAGTCCCCTGCAAACGATTGATGGTGCCGGTGAAACAGAGATCCACCACTTCCTGATGCAGGCCAACGGATTCGAACAACTGCGCACCACGATAACTTGCAATAGTAGATATACCCATTTTGGACATAATTTTATATAAGCCTTTATCTATACCTTTGCGGTAATTGGCTAATAAAATTTCTAAGTCACCTATCACTTGACCGGTTTTATGCATTTCCTCAATGGTGGCGTAAGCTAAATAGGGATACACCGCAGTAGCGCCGTAACCAATCAGGACTGCAAAATGGTGCGGATCGCGAACCGTACCAGATTCGACAATGATATTGGCATCACAGCGTAACCCAGACTGCAACAATCGATGGTGTACTGCCCCGGTCGCAAGCGCTGCATGAACTGGGATCTTGCCGGCTACAAGATCACGATCTGAAAGTATCAATAGCCCCGAACCGTTTCGCACGGCACTTTCAGCTTGATCACAAATGGCAAGAATAGCGTGTTGCAGCGATTCAGACTGCGAATAATTCAAATCAATTCTGCTACAGGCTAAGCCAGGAACCTTGAGTTCCAATAATTTCTGTAACTTTGCATAAGATAAAACTGGTGAATCCACGACAATGCGCAGATCCTTATCGGTATCTGCAAAAAAATTAAGTTCACTGCCAAAAAATGTTTCCAGTGACATCACCACTGATTCACGCAACGGGTCGATTGGCGGGTTCGTCACTTGAGCAAACTGTTGCCGGAAGTAATCATAGGTTGATCGAACCTTATAACTGAGAACCGGCAGAGGTGTATCATCCCCCATGGAACCCACTGCCTCCTGACCATTTTGCGCCAATACACTCAATACTTGGGATTGCTCTTCAAAGGTCAGTTGGTACATCTTTTTCTGAACCAGCAACGTTTGATTAATGGGACGGTTTGGATCTAATTGCTCACCGTCAAATTCTGACTCAATACGTTTAGTATGCTTTTTAAGCCAATCACCGAAATCGCGCTTATTCGCTAATGATTTATCTATGTCTCCGGGAAGTAGTAGTTCACCTGTTTCGGTATCAACGGCTACCATTTCTCCTGGTTTGAGCCTACCTTTTATCAAAATGTCTTCCGCAGGTACGGGATTCACGCCCGTTTCTGAAGCGAGCGTAATGATGCGATCACGAGTCACCATGTATCGCGCCGGACGCAAACCATTGCGATCTAATATACAGGCAGCATATCTACCATCTGTCATCACGATTCCAGCGGGCCCGTCCCAAGGCTCCATACGCATGGCGTTATACTCATAAAATGCGCGCAGTTTGGGATCCATTTTTTCTACATTTTGCCAAGCGGGAGGAATCAATAATCTCATCGCATGAAATAGATCTAAGCCTCCGGCGAGCAATACTTCGAGCATATTATCCAAGCTCATAGAATCTGAACCGGTACTGTCCACCAGCGGGGAGATAGATTCAATATCTGACATCTGGTCACTGAGAAATTTGCTGGTCCTGGCCAAGGCCCAGTGGCGATTACCTTGAATGGTGTTAATTTCTCCGTTGTGAGATAAAAATCTAAAAGGCTGAGCCAAACGCCATTGAGGTAGGGTATTAGTAGAAAAACGTTGATGAAAAACCACAATGGCGCTTTGCAGATCAGGGTTCCCTAAGTCTTGGAAAAACTCCGGCAATGCATTGGGCATCACCAATCCCTTATAAGAAATCACCCGAGAAGAAAGACTGGCGATATAAAAATCGGGATCAGAATCGGCGATAATTTTTTCACAATAACGGCGTGCAAAAAATAGCTTGCGATCGATTTCTTCCACCTCTAGCTGGGTAGGCACAGCAACAAAACACTGTTTCATTTGTGGTAGAGAACTGAGGGCCATCTCTCCACATACAGAAGAATCAACAGGTACATCACGCCAACCCAGCAGCTTAAAATCGAATCTCTCCAACGCCTCAGCCATCGCCTTTTGTGCGGCTTGCGCTAGTCGCGGCGCTGGGCTGAGAAACACCATGCCCACAGCAAACGGATCCTTTAGAGGAATACCTATCTCTGAGGCCGCTTGCTGCATAAAGCTCGTCGGCATTTTCATCAACAGTCCGCAACCATCACCACTCTTACCATCTGCGGCAATCGCGCCACGATGGGTCATACAAGCTAAGGCTTTAACCGCCTTCTGTACCAATTGGTGACTAGGTTCACCATCCATGTGAGCCATGAGCCCGAATCCACAGCTGGCCTTTTCAAACTTAGGATCGTACAACCCACCAAATGTATACAGTTGTTGTTTCACAGGACCTCGATAATTCAAAGATAATTGCCGGTCATCACCGGCAACAAGTGATGCTTAATTTCGTTCCCAGATAGCCCCTCTTAAATCAACCAGATAGAGGGGCAAAATGGTTGGGGATTATAGCAGCGCCCATCAGGGCTCACAAATCGCAAATAGAACCTGATTTTGTACCGAGAAACGAACAAATATGTATATAATACAATAGCTTATTTTAATTGATGAAGTCGTCAGCGGCAGCGATCTTTTGCTGGATGTCACCATTTTTGCGTGGGAATGGCCCTAACTTTTGTAGTTCTTTTGACAACTTTTTGGCTTCGCTAGCCGCCAATTGAAAACTTTCATGGTCTCCTATGACCACTGCATACCACAACTGTTCGCCCCTCAAAAAATAATAATAGCTCGTATTCTCTGGTAGCTTGAATCGCGCTAAAAACCGATATACCGATTCCGGCGTGTCAGCAGCAAATACTTGGAGTGCAAAATAGTTGGGCCGACGTTGTTGAAAAACTTCCGGTCCATTGACGAGAAAACCGCTGGCGCTTGTTAACTGAGACTTTAGTCTCAACTGAGGTTTGGTTACAACTTCAACAGGCAATTCGGTAGAGACAACCTCTAGCGACTTGTTCATGGATTCACTGGACTCCTGTTCGGAAGAGGATCGCGACAATACAGGGATGTTCGGGCCAGGGCGTTGATTTTTTGTGAGTGACGCGAGGGGATCCGAGAGTGCAGTGCCTTCAGCATCAACTGCTTTGTCTAGTGGGGCAAGTGCTGTGATTGAACGTGCCTTTAGATCTCGAGGAGCAGGCTGCTGTGGTGATACGCCCCCTGAGCCTGGTTGCGCATGCTCTATCTCACTGACCGCCAAATCAGTATCTGCCAAATCTCGCTGGAAGGGATCCGCATGGATGGGCTCCGGTTCCTGCCCCCACTCCTTGTCAGCGCGTCTATCTGTATCGGGAAGCATCAATATGCGCTGCGATTGGTCAACAAACAGGAGTAATAACGCTAAGCCGATAATAGAAATAAGGCTGATCAAAAAAATGGGGCGAACTTCGTTGAGTTGTAGGAGGGACGACAACTGAATGGGCATCGCACCGTTGTTTTTTAATTCGATCAACTTCTCTAATTGAGCAAAGTTTCCACCGGATTGGCGAACCAAATTTTTCAATCTGCGGTCATTCAATACAGGGGTAGATCCTCTTCCCTCCTGTTGCCGAAGATATGCCAACCATCCCTTTACTGACTCCACGGCTAAGGGTTCAATATGCATCACTCTATATTGATTATCATCAAAATGGACTGCTACTGTTTCTGCCAACTGATCTTCTCCGAGCAGAATCATGCGCATAGGCAAATCAGCTTCCTGTGCTAATTCTAGACATCGCTGCAGGAAATCAACCTGTACACCACTTAAGTAGTGCGCATCGTCCACGATCAGTAAAATTGGTGAAGCATGATTGGCAGCCAGAAAGGAGATAATATCTTCTGCATCTGTGGGTAAAGCTTCTGGGGCCACTTTTAACTGAAACGCTTCTAAAATTCGCTCAGATAGGTGGGCCCCCTGTACCCCGGGATGGATCTGAACCAACCCTGGAGTAAAATGTCGCTTTAAAGCTTGTACCAGTCGGTAGCAGAGCACAGTTTTACCCGCACCTTCCTCACCTAAGACAACGGGTACATTCTTGTCAAATAACAGAAGATGTTTAGCTAGTTCAATTAATTGATTTTGACCAACTTCTTCATAAGGAGCGCTATTATCATCCATGAATAGCTCTTGATTATTGAGTCACTGACCAGATTTCTAAATGAAATCAATTATAAACAAATAATGACTTTTTACAGCGCCCGCTGTGCACAGTCAATATTTAGGCCATCTGACAACACTGGAAGACACTATTGAAGACCCAACATATCATTCTAGTACATTTGAAAAATATATCTTTGAGAGGTTAGGCAACAATCTGGAGAATATTAAATGACAATAAGAAAGAATCAAAATTCAACTCAGCTAACAATACTAAAATACTGATCGGATCTCTGATTCACGCACGTCTTTTACTACCACAGCATCACCGAGGCGCTTTAGTAATATCATGCGCCGTGAACCCGATTGGTTCTTTTTATCTAAAGCCATGTGGTGCAGAAGATGGTCTCTATTTAGGCTAGCATCGATTTTTGTGGGCAAATGCGCTTTTAAAAGTAAATCTTCTAATCTTTCCACGTCATCTTCTGCAAGCTGACATAACTGCCGAGATAGTTTGGCCGCGTATACCATGCCTGCCGATACTGCTTCGCCATGAAGCCAAGTACCATATTGCAACTCGATTTCGAATGCATGAGCGAATGTGTGACCATAATTGAGTAGTGCGCGTATACCTGTTTCAGTTTCGTCTTGATTGACTATCTCTGCTTTGTTTTGACAACTGCGTTCAATGGCATAAGCAAGTGCGCTCTGTTCTCGCCGATTCAATGCATCAATATTGGCCTCTAACCAACAAAAAAATTCGGCATCACGAATTGCACCATATTTAATCACTTCCGCTAACCCGGATGCATACTCTCTATCTGGGAGCGTATTTAATACATCTAAATCGATCATCACCGCGCAGGGTTGGTAAAAAGCGCCAATCATGTTTTTACCTAACGCATGATTGACTGCTGTTTTCCCGCCAACCGAAGAGTCCACTTGAGATAATAGCGTCGTGGGGATCTGCAGATAGTCCACACCCCGTTGATAACAAGCCGCAGCAAAACCAGTTATATCTCCCACTACCCCTCCCCCAAGGGCCACTAAAAGAGAATTCCGGTCGAATTGATTTTGCAATAGATGATTGAATATGGTTTCTAAGGTAGCCAGCGTTTTGTATTGCTCCCCGTCAGGGAGAACAAATATTTCTATCTGATTTAAATTTCCGCCAGATTTCGCTAAGGTCTCTTTTAGAATTGAACCATACAAAGGCGCCACGGTTTCATTGGTGATAATGCAGACACCGCGATTTTGTACCAAATTCCGATATAAATTAGTTTGTGTTAATAATCCCGAGTCGATATAGATTGGGTACGATTGGCTAGCAGCATCGACAATTAACTTGTTCACAGTTCGTTTAAGAATTTGACAATATCTTTTACCACAGTTTGCAAAGTACGCCCCCCGGTAGGTACTTTTAGATCTGCCACCTCTTCATATAACGGATCCCTTTCTTTCATCAAAGACTCCAATACTTCTCGCGGCTCATCATTCTGCAGCAGAGGACGATTCCGATCTCTCTGGGTACGTTCAAACTGCTCTTCCACACTCAAATAGAGATAGACAACATAACCACGACTTGATAAGTAGTGGCGCACTTCTTCAGTCAGAATGGCACCACCGCCCGTCGCCAGCACGACACTAGATTTTTGTGATAGCTCATCAATGATCGCACTTTCGCGTTTACGAAAGCCCTTTTCACCCTCTTTGTCAAATATCCAACCAATATCCACACCGGTGGATGATTCTATCTCTTTATCGGAATCATAAAAATCTAATCCTAATGTACTGGCTAATTTTTTACCGATGGTTGTCTTTCCAGCGCCCATAGGCCCAATCAAAAAAATTCTGTCAGGTACTGCCATATCCTTCTTACTTACAAAATAGTATTCGTAGACTGCTGAATCATTCACCATGATCCAAATGCCTAACTAATGGGTTAAATATAGATTGATTAGAATTTTATATCCGTAATCAGATAAAAATTATACTAAACTTTATGGGCCTTTTGACAAGAGGGCATTAATTTTCATCAATTTACGGTCACTTGATCCCGCATTATCTTAGGGGTAATAAAGACCAGCAATTCAGACTTCGACTCCGAAATCGCATCACGTCTAAAGAGCGCGCCTAAAAAGGGGATATCTCCTAGATAAGGAACCTTTTCACGGGAAGTGGAATCGGACTGTTCATATATGCCACCTAATACCACTGTTTCACCATCTTTGAGTAACACCTCTGTGTTGACTTCACGCACATCAATGGGCGGTGTGCCATTGACTTGACGTGAAAAGTCCGGCTCATCTTTCTTCACATTGATAGTCATAAAGACACGATTATCAGGAGTGATTTGCGGCGTCACGGTTAACTGCAACACTGCATTTTTAAATTCAACACTAACACCACCATCAGATATTGATTGATAGGGGATCTCCTTACCCTGGCGAATGATGGCCTCATTTTGATCTGAAGTCACCACTCGGGGATTAGAAATAATTTCTCCAGAGCCTTCTGCCTGCAACGCGGTGAGCTCTAAATCGAGAAGATAGTCGCTATCGAGGAAGGCCAAAGCCAAACCTGCGGGATTTCCCCTTGAGGGTACAGCCGGCAAATTGATGTTCAATCTATCGCCCAAGGAAGGCAACGAGATTGGAAACGGTGATCCGGATGAATTTAAGTTACTGGAGGCCGAAGCGATCATGGTATCGGTTCCTCCCAAACTGGCGGAACTGACATAAATCTGGTTGTTGCCGCTGGTATCAACGCCGGTGGCACCGAAACGAACACCCAAATCGTGGCCGAAATCGCTCGTGGCGATGACGATGCGTGATTCGATGAGCACCTGACGAATGGGAATATCCAGCGTGGTGACTAATTCACGTACTTCAGCCAACTTGCTTGCTGTGTCATTTACCAATAGCGTATTGGTACGTTCATCAATGGTGACGCTGCCACGCTCAGATAATAGTGAATTTCCCTCACCTTTTAACAAATCAGCAATATCAGACGCCTTGGCATAGGAGACTTGGACAAATTCTGTTCTGAGTGGTTCAAGCTGACGCTTAGCTTGTAGATTTTCCAACTCTAACTTTTCTCTCGCGGCGATTTCATCAGCAGGTGCGATGAGCATCACATTCCCATTCACTCGTTTATCCAATCCTTTGGTTTTCAGAATGATGCTTAGCGCCTGATCCCAAGGCACATTTTTGAGCGCTAAAGTGACGCTACCGGTAACCGTGTCACTGGTTACCAAATTAATATTATTAATGTCCGCCAACATTTGCAGAACCGAGCGTACTTCAATACTTTGAAAATTGAGAGAGAGCTTCTGACCGGTAAACTCCTGCTGTTTTAGTGTAATGATCTCTTCAGGTGGAATCTCCTTTACCTCCAGGGTAAAAACATCATTCAACTGAAAAGAGAGATAATCATATTCTCCCTTAGGAGAAACCACAATTTGCGCTTTGTCTTCCGCTACCGCTGTTTCAAATTCCATAATAGGGGTACCAAAATCCAGCACATCCACTCTTTGATAAAGGTGGCTAGGCAGCGCAGTACTGGCGAACTCCATGACTATTTTACCGCCCCGCTCTCGAACATCCACCGGCACACCTGGATTCGACAACTCAACGATGATCTGACCCTGACCGGACTGACCGCGACGAAAATCTATATTATCAATCGTATTCGTGGTCACTACCGCGGCCAAAGGTGAACGCACAGGGCTCACAATAGGTGCTATTTGACCACTCTTTTGTTTCGTATTCGCAGCTTTTGACTGCTTTGTGTCCGCTTTTTGTTGATTAGAGATAGATTCGGTCACCGTCTGCTTTTTGGGAGAAGGTTTGGCTGTCTCTTCTTTTTTAGCCAACAGAATTTTTTCCTGTTCACCAAATAGAACTATGACTTCGTTACCCATAACTTTGGTCTCATAAGGTACCAAACTATCTAAGGAAACAACCACTCTGGTTTTGCCTTGACCTTCGACCACACGTATTTGGCGCGCAATACCCGCACCTTGGGGTTTTTGATTGCGATTAATTTCATTGCTCACATCAAGCAGATCCAATGCCACACGGGCAGGATTATCTACAGTAAAGCTCAAGGGCGCTTCTACAGGCTCGCTAAGAATGAGGCGTACCTGAGCTATCCCTTTACCGAGGCTCTCGGCTTCGACCGCAGTCAAAGAAGCTGCAGCAAAACTTAGCGCACTCCAAGTTAAACTCAAAAAGCCAATCAAGATATAACTGATCCCGCCCCGACGCACAGACACCAGCTGCTCCAATGCTAAAGCAATCGCAGCCTGTACTCTAGATATTTTCAGCATTACGTTTCCTTACCTTTTCTTAACTTAGGGCGCATCCGTTAACGCCAGTTCCGTTTCGCGTTCTATCCAACCACCCATGCCATCAGGCAATATTTCAATTAATTGGATTCGATTATTGGTGATTTCTAGAATCTTGCCGTAATTCTGTCCCAAGTGATTACCCGGTTGCACACGGTGTACGGTACCATCGGACGCACGTACCAAAGCCCAGAAGCGACTCTCCTTCTCCATAGTGCCCACCATACGTAGGGTATCCAACGGAAATGACTCCAAAGGCTCCATAGGTCTATTAATGTCCGGTCGAACACCATCCGGTTGTTTTATCGTCAGAGCTCTTGCAGTTTGAGAAATAAAAGTTCGAAATGGATCTCGCACCTCCCCAGATTGGTACGCATAGGACTCATAAGGTTTAAATTCCGGCAAAGGCTTTATAATACCTGGTTCGCGCGCATTCATCTCCATGATATATTCATCTAAATCGCCCATATCTCGAGAACAACCCGCGAGCGCTAAGAACATAGCAATGCAAACAGAAAATTTACCCATCATTAGACGTAACTTCATTCTGATACTTCCTCAGAATAGCGGTATGTTTTTGCCATGATCTCCATGGTCAAAGTTTCATCGTCCGCTTCACTAATTGTAAAGTCATGCAATGTGGCAATCCGCGGTAGCGCCGCCACACCACTGACAAAACTACCGAATTCGTGAAAAATGCCAGTGACTCGGATATCTATCGGAAGTTCGGCATAAAATTCCTGTTTCACTTCTTGTGCTGGTTTAAACATTTCGAACTCTAACCCACTGGCCAGACCGGTCTGTGAAATATCAACTAATAATTCAGCCACCTCAGTTTCGCCAGGCAGCTGGCGTAGCATGGCACCAAACGATTGCTGCATTTCCTGCATCTGTTGACGGTAGGCGTCCAAATTCACAGCTTTATGCTGTTTAGTGGCGTAAACGTGACGTAGTTCTTCTTCGTGTTTTTTCGCCTGGTCTAATTTAACTCGTTGACCTTCAGTAATAAACACATAATTGGCGATCAATAGCGCGATAAACAACACAACACATGCGCCCACTTTGACAAATACTGGCCAAGATCCGGGATTTTGTGGATCTAAGTTTTGCAGATTTTTTAGATCATCTAGATTCATAATAATTAAGCTGACTCCGCATCTTCAGTTACGGAAGGGTTCACTTGCTTCACCTCGAGAGTAAAATTACTCACAATACGTCCACTATTCTCTTGACGAGTGATAGAACCTAGTTTAGGTGACGTAAGCCAGTCAGATGCTTCGAGATTCCTCATCAGCGCGGACACACGGGCATTTGACTCGGCATAACCACTTAAAATCATCAGGTCACCCTTACGGGCAATGTTTGTCAAGGTCACACCTTCCGGCATAGCCTGCACCACCTCATCAAAAAGATGTACTATTGTGGTTCGATGAGATTGCAATTGTTGCACCACTTGCATCTTTGATAACAGCCGTGCCTTATCTTTTTCAATATCTGAAATTTCCTTGATCTTGCGATCTAACACTCCGATTTCAGATTCTAATCTTGTATTTCGTTGCTGCTGGAAACCAAGGCCACTATCGAAGAACATAAAACTCAATCCAGCAAGCAACACCGCACCCACAGCAGCCAGTCCTAGCATGACAAAGAACTCTTGGTTGCGCTGTTTACGTCGCTCATCGCGCCAGGGTAGTAGATTGATAGAAGGCATCAGTCAAAACTCCTTAATGCCAAACCGCAGGCAATCATCAGTGAAGGCGCATCATCACTCAGAGATTGCGCATTCACTCGGGAAGAAAGAGACATACCTGCAAATGGGTTAACAATACCCGCAGGGATCCCCAAACGTTCAGACACCATTTCTACCGTGCCCGGAATTAAGGCGCTACCACCGGTTAACGCTATATAATCTATTTGATTAAAGCGACTAGAAGAGAAGAAAAATTGTAGTGACCGACTCACCTGTTGCACCAGCAGCTCTTTAAAAGGCTCTAGAACTTCCGGACCGTAATCATCTGGTAATCCACCTTGCCGCTTAGCAATACCAGCTTCTTCGTAGGACAATCCATATCGTCGTTGAATTTCTTCCGTCAACTGTTTTCCACCAAACACCTGCTCTCGGGTATAAACAGTTTTGCTTTCATGTAAGACATTCAACGTAGTCATGGTGGAGCCCAAATCCACAATCGCCACTGTCTTATTTCCACTGAGGTTAGCATTCTCCTTTTCCACCAGATGATATGCGCGCTCCATAGCATACATCTCGATATCAACTACTCGGGGGATCAGTCCCCCTAGCTCAATTACATCGACTCTAAGCTCAACATTTTCCTTGCGAGAAGCTGCCAACAAAACGTCTACGTTGTCATCTTCACGTTCGGTAGTTGTATCAACTTCGAAGTCTAGACTGACCTCTTCGATTGGGTAGGGAATATATTGATCCGCGCCCATCTCGATCTGGAGTTCCATCTCGTCTTCGGATAAATTGGCAGGCAATTCAATCGTTTTGGTAATGACTGAGGAGCCGGAAACGGCGACAGCCGCTTCTTTTGCTTTCGTCCCCGAACGCTGTACGACTCGACGGATAGCCTCACCCACTGAAGAAACATCGGTGATATTTTTTTCCACCACCGAATTTTGAGGTAATGGCTCAATGCCATAACTTTCAACTCGATAGCGATCTCCAGACCGACTAAGCTCTATGAGCTTGACCGAAGTGGAACTAATATCCAGGCCAACCAGAGGTTTTTTACTGTGTCCAAATAGCGGAAAAGATTCTAAAAATGCCACACGCAACCATCCATTTGCTATGCGATTTTATTTACAATGACCTTCATAACATCGTCAGTTAGTTAGATCAAACGAATAAAACAAGTGTCCGTTTTTTTTGAAAGCGGCAGCTTGCTGTTAACATTGAGTACTTTTTAACTATCTCTTTACTCGGGAACACTAAATCTTGAAGAAATTTTTTAAGTATCTGATTGCACTTCTGCTGGGAACAATTCTCTTTACTGTGGCTGCGGCCGCACTATTTAGTCTACATCTGATGTCCCAATTACCCTCAATTGAGCAATTATCCGAGGTGCAGTTACAAGTTCCCCTCAGAATTTATACCGCAGACGGACTGCTAATGGCAGAATTTGGTGAAAAGCGCAGAACCCCCGTTCGATATGAACAAGTTCCAGATATGTTGGTGAAGGCTATTCTAGCTGCCGAGGATGACCGCTTTTTCGAACACCCTGGGGTGGACTATCAAGGTTTAATGCGGGCAGCTTTTCACTTGGTACGCACTGGGACCAAAGGCCAAGGTGGCAGTACCATTACCATGCAAGTAGCCCGGAACTTTTTTCTAACGCGAGAAAAGACCTATACCCGCAAATTGAATGAAATCTTTTTGGCGCTAAAAATCGAGCAATCCTTAAGTAAGGAGAAGATCCTAGAACTGTATCTAAACAAAATATATTTAGGTAATCGAGCCTATGGCATAGCTGCAGCCGCCCAAGTGTACTATGGCAAAGAAGTCTCAGAACTAACTTTGCCCGAATTTGCCATGGTAGCAGGGTTGCCAAAAGCGCCATCAAGATATAATCCGATTGCCAATCCCAAGCGAGCCACCTTACGCCGCGATTATGTACTCAGGCGCATGCATGAATTAGATTATATCGATTCAAGCAGCTACGAGCAGGCCATTCAAGCCGCTGTCAGTGCCGAGTTACATGGGCCAGCAATTGAATTATCCGCCCCTTATGCAGCCGAGTGGATTCGAGCCCAATTGATAGCGAAATATGGCAATAACGTTTACACCCAAGGTTATCAAGTTAAATCCACCATTGATTCTAAGTTACAAATAGCTGCTCACAATGTATTACAGCAAAACTTACTTGCTTACGATCGCAGGCATGGCTATCGGGGGGCTATCAAACAGATTTCCTTATCAGGTGATATAAACAAGGATCTAGAATCGTTGAAACAGATGGGTAGTCCTGCGCATCTGGTACCGGCATTGGTATTAGAGTCTCAACAAGAGCAAGCAAGGGTCATCACCAATAGCGAGCTCGAAGTCACTCTCACCCTAGAGGATGTATCCTGGGCTAGAAAATACATTTCTGAAAACCGACGAGGCGCACAACCTACGGCGGTGAACCAAGTAGTTTCTGTAGGAGATGTGATTTATATCAGCCAAAGAGAGGACAATAGTTGGCAATTATCACAACAACCTGAAATTGAGGGGGCACTGATAGCTCTGGATCCGAATAATGGCCAGATTCTCGCGATCTCGGGGGGATTTGATTTCTACTCCAGCCATTTTAATCGCGCCGTTCAGGCCAAACGCCAACCGGGCTCGGCCTTTAAACCATTTATATATTCTGCTGCTCTAGAAAAACAATACACTCCGGCAAGCATCATTAACGATGCACCAGTGGTATTCCGAGACGCGGGTTTGGAGGCGGCATGGAGGCCAGAAAATTACAGTGGAAAGTTTTCCGGGCCGATTAGGTTACGGGAAGCATTAGCGAAGTCTAGAAACCTTGTCTCAATCCGCTTGTTGCGTAGCATAGGAGTCCCTTATGCTATTAGACATGCCGAGCGTTTTGGCTTCAATGCAAAAAACTTACCCCGCGATCTCTCCTTAGCACTGGGCAGCGGCGCAGTCAGCCCACTTGAGATCGCTCGTGGTT
Organism: Thiotrichaceae bacterium UBA5859; assembly: GCA_002432655.1. Taxonomy (GTDB): domain Bacteria; phylum Pseudomonadota; class Gammaproteobacteria; order UBA5859; family UBA5859; genus UBA5859. Next base: position 88,253 of record DJFZ01000005.1, read on the forward strand.
ACGCCGTGTTTGCTAACGGCGGTTACTTGATAGAGCCTTACATCATACAAAATGTCCTCACTGCCCAAGGTGATACTCTATTTGAAGCCAATCCACCTGTGGTGTGCACCCATTCCAATTGCCTACTGCCAACAGACGAATTTGCAGAAAGTGAGATCGTGGAGCTTAGAGATTTTTCTGAAGTAACTGCGATGCATTCAGCACCCTTGGCGCCTAAACAGGCAGAATCGGTCATCAGCGAACAAAATGCTTATTTGATGTATAGTCTGATGCAAGATGTGGTGCGAAGAGGCACTGGCCAAAAAGCGAAACAACTAGGGCGCACTGATCTAGCGGGTAAAACAGGTACGACGAACGATCAACAGGACGCTTGGTTTTCCGGATTTAACCGCAATATGGTGGCCACCACCTGGGTGGGGTTCGACCAACCGAAACCTCTCGGTAGTCGAGAAACAGGGGCTGGTGCAGCGCTACCAATCTGGATCGATTTTATGCGTATTGCCCTCGCTGAGATGCCGGATGCAAAACTTGAAAAACCAAGCGGCATTGTGAGTGTACGCATTGACCCAAAAACTGGATTGTTAGCCTCTACTGGCCAAAGCGATGCGCTGTTTGAAGAATTTAAAATGGAAAATGTGCCCCAGGCCCAAGCCTCCACACCTGGATTTTCTTCTTCAGATGAAGTCAACAATAATCAACCTCTTTTCTAATTCTCACTGTGAGATCCCATCCCCATAAATCAAACAATCGTATTCGCCAAGCCATTGCGAACGAAGCCGCACGTATTATGGTGCAGGAACAACAACCCAACCTAGGTATTGCCAAACGTAAAGCAGCTTCACGTCTAGGGGTGACAAGTGAAACCAATTTGCCTTCCAATATGGAGGTGGAAAAGGCGCTATCTGACTATCAGTCTCTATTCTATCCACAGAAACAGCAAACGCACATTCTTCATTTATTGCGTCAAGCACATGATGCAATGTGTTTTTTTAAATCGTTTAAGCCCTTCCTGGTGGGACGCATTATTAGTGGTACCGCATTACCAGACGCTCCCATCACCTTACATCTTTTTGTAGAGACAGTTGAAACCATTATGCAATTTTTAATGGAACATGCCATCCCGTACCAGGAAACAGAACAGAAAATTAAATATTCTAAAGAGAGCTCAAAGGTAACCCCATGTTACGAGATCACCTTCGCAGAGCAAGAATTTCGACTCATGATATTTAGTTTAGTTGAACGTCGCCAAGCACCCTTATCTACAATAGATGGAAAACCTATGCGCCGAATGGATTTAAAATCCGTGGCCAATATGATTCAATGCAACTCAGCAGAAAGCGACTACTAAAAAAGAAGCTTAGTGGCAATTTATACCTACTTTGAGATTGACTATACAACGCAAGAACCACGTCTATTTGTCACAGACACAGGTACGCTCTGAAGGAACGACTAGAGATTCATTGCCTTTATCTCTTGAGGATAATGAGCAGGGTAAGGTTTACGCGCTACTCCAGAATCCACTGCCGCCCGGGCCACCGCGCTAGCCACATACTCCCGCAACCTTGGATCAAAGGGCAGCGGAGTAATATAGTTTGGCCCAAATTCTAAATGTTCTAGTCGGTAAGCATTTAATACTTCCTGAGGTACTGGCTCACGCGCCAAAGCTGTTAATCCTTTTACTGCAGCCACATGCATTTCACGATTGATCGTGCGTGCCCAAACATCTAACGCGCCGCGAAATATAAATGGGAAACCAAGCACGTTATTCACCTGATTAGGAAAGTCACTCCGACCTGTTGCCATAATCAGATCTTCTCTTGCGCTATGAGCGACGCTCGGCATAATTTCCGGAATCGGATTAGAGAGTGCAAACACCACTGGATCTGGAGCCATTGATTTCAACATCTCGCCAGTCACCAAGTTTGGTCCGGAAACACCAATAAACACATCTGCGTCACGCATCGCATCTGCCAAAGTACGATCCTTAGTCTCCACTGCGAATCTGCCTTTATATTTATTGATCCCTTCACGGCCCACGAAGATCACACCTTTCCTATCTACCAGCCGCATATTTTCTCTTTTCGCGCCTAAGGCAATAAGGAGATCCATGGATGCTAAGCCCGCGGCACCCGCACCCAGACACACAATTTGAATATCGCCTATCTTTTTTTGTTGTATTTCGAGCGCATTTAACAGTCCAGCAGCAACGATAATAGCGGTACCGTGCTGATCGTCGTGAAACACAGGTATATCTAACGTTTCATTGAGGATACGCTCAATTTCAAAACAGTGTGGCGCGGCAATATCTTCCAAATTGATACCACCGAATGTAGGCGCAATGGCCGTCACTGTCTCAATAAACTTTTCTTGCGTGTCTGCGTCTACCTCAATGTCAAAGACATCCACATCGGCAAATTTTTTAAATAGTACGCCCTTGCCTTCCATTACCGGTTTACTGGCTAATGCGCCTGTGTTCCCCAAGCCCAATACCGCGGTACCATCCGAAATCACTGCGACGAGATTACCTTTGTTGGTATAGCGATAAGCCAAATCGGCTTCTCGCTGAATTTCACCCACTGGTACTGCTACCCCAGGAGTATAAGCAAGACCGAGATCATGCTGAGAGTTACACTCCTTGGTAATAGCCACACCCAATTTACCCGGTCGCGGCTCGGCATGGTAGTTAAGTGCTTTTTGCTTTAGCTCTTCATTCATAAGACTAACCTCTAACAGCAAGAAATCTTCCTACTAAGGTTTTATTACCAAATTACTACAATGACTAACCAGTCTGCTACAGACTGGAATCATTGTGGCTCCATAATATTTCTGAAATTCAGTCTATAAACTAAATAAAGGATTACTTCGAAGAAAAACGGAATGGCAAATAATGTTGAAACAACTATAGACCCACTGAAACAATTAGCGGGTAAATCATCAAGAGATGACTGAGTAATTCATTAAGCGATGGTCATTTACCATATTTCTGTCGAAAACGATCCACTCGTCCCGCTGTATCGACAATTTTCTGTTTACCTGTATAAAAAGGATGGCATTTGGAACACACATCTATGTGTAAATTCTTACCAGAAGTAGAACGTGTTTGAAACTGGTGACCACAACTACACTGGACTTCTATTTGCTCGTATGCAGGATGAATATCCGGCTTCATAACTTTACCTTTAGCTTGCTCGACATTAGCTCACCCAGGGTGAGTGGGCGCTGGATGTTAACACACTGTGTTACTATTTTCGACAACTAAAAACAGTCGCTTAGCCTGCTGATCCCGTTCTTTCCGGCATTTTTATGATTTTCGCTGTTGGCGGCTGCGAATGATTTAAGTCCAAACCTTTAGATGCTTCAATTTGCGCGATAATTTCTTGGCCGTGTACCAGAGACTCCATCATCATTTCAGAAATTTTGATGCAAGCATGGAGTGGGTTATTTGCCAATTGACGCACTTGATCTACCTGCCATTGTCGACAGCGCAATCGATGTTGGCTCTCTGCAGGCGCAGACTCAATTAACTCTTCAATTGCGCTCTGCCGCATGGATTCGAAGGTTTCGGGGCTTTCCTTAGCCAATGCGACCCAATGGTCGAAATCTTTATAATCAAACAACATAGTTGCCCCCAGTATTTTCTAATTATTCTGGGGAGTGAGTATATCATGCTCAATTTATATGGAAATATAAAAAATAAGCCGTCAATTTTAATTAAAATCCTCTAACTTCGCTTAAAATTAACCAATTTTCAATATATTGTTTTAATCGTTTAATATCACCGTTTCATAGAAGCAAAGAATTCTTCATTGGTTTTCGTCTGTTTTAACTTATCTAATAAAAACTCTATTGCCGCCAATTCATCCATGGAATGCAGGATCTTGCGCAAGATCCACATTCGATTGAGTTCTTCCGCTGAAACCAGCAACTCTTCACGTCTAGTACCAGATCGATTGATATTAATGGCAGGATAGATTCGTTTTTCAGTAATTTTGCGATCCAAGTGGATCTCCATATTGCCGGTACCTTTGAACTCTTCGTAGATCACCTCATCCATTTTGGAGCCGGTTTCAACCAAAGCCGTGGCAATAATGGTTAAGCTACCCCCCTCTTCCACATTTCGGGCAGCACCGAAAAAGCGTTTGGGGCGTTGCAGTGCATTTGCGTCTACGCCGCCCGTCAGCACCTTACCCGATGAAGGAATGACAGTATTGTAAGCACGAGCGAGTCGAGTAATTGAATCTAATAAAATGACCACGTCTCGTTTATGCTCTACTAAGCGCTTAGCCTTCTCTATCACCATCTCTGCTACTTGTACGTGTCTACTTGCAGGCTCATCAAATGTGCTAGACACCACCTCTCCGCGCACTGAACGCTGCATCTCGGTTACTTCCTCAGGGCGCTCATCTATCAGCAATACAATGACATAAGTCTCTTTGTGCATGTTGGTAATTGCTTGTGCAATATGTTGTAACATCATCGTCTTCCCCGCTTTCGGAGGCGAGACAATCAGCCCTCTTTGACCTTTACCAAAGGGCGAGACAAGCTCTAATACTCGACCGACCAAATCCTCTGAGCTGCCATCACCTCTCTCAAGTTGAAAGCGCTCTTGAGGAAACAAGGGCGTGAGATTTTCAAAAATAACCTTATTCTTGGCATTGTCCGGCGGCTCAAAGTTAATTTGATCCACTTTCAAGAGAGCAAAGTAACGCTCGCCCTCTTTCGGCGGCCGAATTTTGCCGGCGACTGTATCTCCAGTGCGCAAGTTAAAACGTCGGATTTGACTCGGGGAGACATAAATATCATCTGGACCAGCCAGATAGGAGCTATTAGCAGAGCGCAGAAAACCGAATCCATCCTGGAGAATTTCCAACACGCCATCTCCGTAAATGTCTTCACCACTGCGGGCATGGGCCTTTAAGATTGAAAATATCACATCCTGCTTGCGAGAACGCGACATGCCATCCAAACCCATGGATTCTGCGATTTCTAATAGATCTGCTGCTGGCTTGGTTTTAAGCTCGGTAAGATTCATATTTTTTTCAATTGAATTATCGTGAGGTTTAAAGGGAAGTTTTGGGAAATTCTTTTTGTTTAAACAGGGAGATACTGCTCAAACCAGCTTGATTTAGTATATTTTGGAGTTTGGCAGAAAAATCCGTATAGCCATTTGGCCATTTGAATTAATGTTTGAATCCTATCATTGGTAACGAGATACGTCCAGTACTTGCATTCTATGTCGTCAATCGCTAAAAAATCTTGAGGCCCGAAGTCTAAAAACCTTCGGACCCCTGTCCATAGTACCTAAATATTGCTGTCTAAAAACGCGCTTAACTGTGATTTTGAAACCGTGCCAACCTTCGTCGCTTCCACATTGCCATTCTTAAAAAGAATTAGGGTGGGTATGCCTCGAATCCCATATTTGGGTGGAGTCTGAGGATTTTCATCCACATTCATTTTTGCCACTGTCACTTTGCTTTGATAATCCTCACTGATTTCTTCTAAAACCGGTGCAATCATTTTACAAGGGCCACACCACTCAGCCCAATAATCTACCAACACAGGCTTCTCCGCTTGTAAAACAAGCTCTTCAAAATTATTGTCTGTGACATGAATAATCTTGTCACTCATATAAGTACCTCCCGCCGTCATAAGGACTATCAATCGTTAACCTACTATTATGGGGATCAAACCTGAGCCTCACAAGGGGCAACAAAGCAGACCAATTAGCGCCTTTTTCGATTAGAAAATCGCATTAATCAAGTTGTTTCAACATTCGTGCCGCTTCTACCGCAAAATAAGTCAAAATGGCATCTGCACCCGCACGTTTAAACGCTAACAAAGATTCTAACAAGATTTCTTGGGACATATACCCTTGATCTATTGCTGACCTTAACATCACATATTCGCCACTAACCTGGTACACAAATGTGGGCGCTTTGAAGGTCTGTTTCACTCGCCATAGAACATCGAGATAGGGCATCCCCGGTTTGACCATGACAATATCTGCGGCTTCATTCAGATCCAATGCCACCTCATGCAGTGCCTCGTCTGCATTTGCAGGATCCATCTGATAGGTGCGTTTATTGGCCGCACCTAAATTTTTTGCGGAACCTACCGCGTCCCTAAATGGCCCATAGAATGCGGAAGCGTACTTGGCTGAATATGCCAATATTCCAGTATGCTGAAAATCGGCGTCATCCAATACCTTACGGATGCAGCCAATACGACCGTCCATCATATCAGATGGTGCGACCAAATCACTGCCAGCAGCTGCCAAGCAGATCGCCTGCTTTTGCAAAGCGAGAATAGTTTCATCATTTAACACATCACCAGATCTACCGACAATGCCATCCTGGCCGTGCACCGTGTAGGGGTCGAGTGCCACGTCCGTGATCACACCCAATTCAGGTAATGCTTTTTTTAAGGCTCTTACGGCCTGGGGTATCAAGCCCTGTTCATTCCAGGCTTCATCCCCATTTAATGATTTTTTTCCGGTGTCTATGACAGGAAATAACGCCACCGCAGCGATGCCGAGATCCTGCCAAGTGTGGGCCTGACTCACTAAGTTATCAATGGAAAGTCTCTCAATACCCGGCATGGTCAGAACCGGTTCACATCTATTTGTACCTGATAATACGAATACTGGGTAAATTAGATCTTGGGCTACTAACTGGTTCTCAGCAAGCATGCGCCGCAAAAAAGATCGCGCCCTATTCCGACGCATGCGTTTTTGTGGATACTCGGCATTTAAAATTTGCATCTATATTAATACGCTCAATCTATTTTCACTTTCTTATCTCTGCCATACGCTTTCTATCAAAATTAAATCCACATGTCTGTTTCTTGCGCGCCCCAATCTTGTCCAGTTCTCATCAATGGGTGCCCTCTCGCCTAGGCCGCCATTTTCTGAGCCTGCATAAGCCGCACGTAATTGATGATTAGGGATTTTCTTAGCCAATAAATATCGCTGCACACTGGCAACTCGTCTATCTGACAATTGATCATTATACGCCACTGTGCCCACTTCATCTGTATGCCCCAAAATAATCAACTGACGAACGTGTCGATTGAAACTGAGGTACTCTGCCACTCTATCCAATTTTATCTTTGCATCATTATCTAATTCGAAGTTGTCAAATTCAAAGTATACTTTACCCAATGATTTAAAATGGAAAGGTTGACAACCTTCCGCATCCACTGGTTCTCCAATGACACTCTGTGCACATTGATCCAGAGCATCCAGAACTCCATCTCTGTCTTCATCGACTCCTTGTGGAATAGTGGTTGCTAATACTTGTTGTTGTTCCAAGGTAGGATTGGCACAAGAAACACAAAATATTGTACTTAACAACATCAACCGACCATAGCGGTACATGATTTTAACTTTCTGATTCAATAGCATTCATGGCCTCTACTATAAATTAGTGCTCGACTGATAATGATTCGACCCAATGTTTTATAACGTGCGTATGCGGCTGCCAAAGCTCAAGCGACAAATGTTTGACATGTTCGCGCTCGCTTTTTGCCTGACACTTGTGCTCACCTGCTCTGTGCAAGCAACGATCCAAGTTGAACTCTCCGGATTGGAGGGCGAGCTATTGCAAAACGCGAAATCCTGGATGGTCATAGAAAGACAAAAAGAGGTGCCCTACCTGAATACCCGTCAAGTACAGCGCTTACATCGGGCGGCTTTTCGACAGATCCGGCGCGCGCTACGACCTTTTGGTTACTACCAAGTACAGGTCACTGGGGAACTGGTCAAACTTGATGCCAATGAGTGGCGCGCCAGTTATCAAGTGGTACTCGGAAAACAATCAAAATTGACAAAAGCTCATATACAAATGGAGGGCGATGGAGCAGAACATCCGGCTTTAATACGAGCGGCGCGTCAGTTTCCTCTGCAAGTAGGAGATGTCGTGATCCACGAAAAATATGAAACTGGCAAAGCTAATCTGATAGCAAAAGCGAAAGAGCTGGGCTACCTAGAAGCACACTATTCGCATAGTTCAATCTATGTCAACAGTGCTCAGAATAAAGCTGAACTACACATGGTGTTGAACACGGGTCCACGATTTTACATAGGTTCGGTAAATTTCTCCTCCACATTTCTAGATGATGAGTTCTTAAACAAATTTATTCCTTTCGACTCAGGGGATCCCTACAGCGACCAAGCATTAAGCGCCTTGCAATCTGAATTACTTGATAGCGGCTTTTTCTCGGAAGTGGAGATCCGACCAGAGTTTGAACAATCCGCAGACAATATTGTACCGATCTTAATTAATCTAATTTCTAATCCGAGAACTCGGTACACCTTAGGAGTAGGCTATGGTACGGACACAGGTGCGCGCGCCAGCGCCCGTGCACAGATTAAACCCATAAACCGTTGGGGACATAAAGTTAGCGCTAGAGTACAACCGTCTGAATGGATCCGAGAATGGAGTATCGCTTACGATATTCCACTTGACGATCCCTTACGCCGACAACTGGAATTCCGTTGGGGATGGAATCATTCAAATCGAGATGATAACGAGAGCAAACGAAAGGTACTCAGCGTCAACCAGGTCGGTCGGCGCAACCGTTGGCGAGAAACACGGTTTATTAATATTGAATCGGAAGAATATTTGATCGGCAATAAACCCGAAGCCAGCGCACGGGGATTTATTCCTGGTGTCAGTTGGTCTCGAGTACGTACAAACCATCCTATTTGGATTGAGCGCGGTCGGTTTAATGAACTCACATTTAGGCAGTCAATCCCCATTTTTGGGTTCGATACTAAAGCCACACAATTGGAATTTCGCAACCGTTGGGTGAGTCAAGCAGAACACAGGGGGCGTTGGATCACGAAATTGGATTTGGGTGCCACCTTCATAGATGAACTGGCAGATCTGCCTTTATCTCAGAGGTTTTATGCCGGTGGAGATGAATCTGTTCGAGGTTACGGCACCAAGGCCCTCACGCCTAGAGACGCAGATGGTGATCGAGTGGGCGGCAAATATCTTCTGATTATCGGACTGGAACGTGAATACCACTGGAAAGGTAAATGGCATTACGCCTGGTTTATCGATAGCGGCAACGCAATGGACGAATGGGATCACAGTCTCGCACATGGCGTAGGGTTGGGGATACGACGCCAATCTCCCATCGGCCCAATTCGAATCGATATAGCAAATGGATTGAACGAAGACGATCTCGGTGGTTGGCGCATTCATTTATCACTAGGGCCAGAACTGTGAAGAAAAGCTTATACCTAGTCCTATTAATCAACGCGGTCTTAGGCATCTTATTCATTGGACTACTCACCCATCAACGGGGTCCTTATCTTGTATTGGCTCAAATCGCTTACTATATGGATGACCGAATGACCTTTGACGCCGTGGAAGGTCGATTTATCGATGGATTTCAAATTCAAGGGTTTTCTTTCGAACCGACAAATGGCGAATGGATAAAAGCAGACAACATTAAAATCGATTGGCAACCTTTTAAGATATTCCTTGGAAAATTTCAATTCGATACGGTCAACATTGATGGCCTGTATCTCGAGATAGATACGGAAGTAGTGGCCTCACAGTTCGAACACTCGCAATTGCTCCCGATACAGATCAATCAACTGCACATTAATCAAGGGATTTGGCAAACAGAGTCGCAACAGTTTGAATTTAACCAAGCAGATTGCCGTCTACGGATGAATTTTTTCAGTCTCTATTGCGATACATTCACCGGCATATGGGAAAATGGAAAAATAGCAGGACAATTCAAATATCAATTTAGAAACTCCGAACTGGCTGGAAGCATAGAAATAATAGAACTCGGTACAGAATACGGTACCTTACAGGCAAACACAGAAATCATCGTAAAAGATGATTCCTTACATCTAAAAGGCGAAGCCAGTCATCCCATTCAAGGTGAATTCGAGATTACTTTACACGATCTATTTCATCAACCTCATTGGAATGCTGAAGTGGATTGTACGAGTTGTTTGGCATCCGCTTTAGCGCAACCATTCAATCACACACAAATTGGGCTATCTGCTGTCTTGAGTGGTGAAGGCACCTTCGACACCAGTTTCATTAACATCGACACAGATATCAGTGTACAGACAGGTATTAAAGACGTGCCGGATCTACCCCTGCACGTCACCGGAAAAATTGAACCCACTGAAGCTCCTGCATTTGACTTGACCCTAACCACAGAAACAATTAGCTGGCCACTTCAAATCATGCCAAATTCCCAAATCCAAGATCTGCAAGCGCAACTAACTGGCGTACCAGAAAATTATAGGTTGACTGGCAAAGCCATGTTAACCGCAGGAGACGTAGCTATAGGCGAGTTATTTATTGCCGCAGCAGGGACACAAAACTCTTTGCACATATCACGGATAGAGCTGCAGCAAGGGCAAGGCAAACTGTTAGGTTCAGCGACCATTCACAAAGATTCCGTGGTACATACAAAAGGATCGTTAAAATTAGACCAGATAGATCTCTCTACGCTCAATCCTTTGCTCCATAGCATGGTGGATGCAGTAGTCGATTTTCGTGGCTCCTATACAAACTTATCACGCACGCTTGAATTAGAAGTTAAGCAGGCAAGCGGCTCATGGAAACAGATCCCGCTACAAGCCGAAGGCAAACTATCTTTAATAAACGATGAACTTAATATTCATGATTTTCGAATGAGATCAGCAGATGCATCTCTTGTTCTAACCGGCTCTCGAAAACAATATTGGAATATAGACTGGTCGCTAGATATTCCCACTGTGAACCAACTAACTGGCCTCGGACAAGGCAAGTTAAATGCAACAGGTAAGATACGAGGCACACGACAGGATCCTACTCTGCTAATGCAATTGCAATCACCCAATTTAAAATGGGGAACGATATCACTACATAACAGTTTGTTAGAAATAGATTGGGGTGGAAAAGAAAGTAATCGATCACAGTTGGTCTTCTCTAGCGAAAGTGTAAGCGCCTATGAAACAGAACCGTTTAATGTGACCGTTAAATCTTTTGGCCATTTACAACGGAATATCTTCCATATTGAATTTAGCACACTTGAAGACTCTGTAAATTTTAAAGGAGAAGGCAGATTTACTGAAGATTACGATTGGCATGGTATTATCAACTCAGGTCTACTGCACTCAGAACGATGGGGACACTGGCAACTATCGACTTCGACGCCTATCGAGTGGAAATCATTTCAACTCACCACAGAGCGACAATGTTGGCAAAACCTAAGCGCGGAGTTTTGTCTCACTGGTTTCTTAAATAGCAATTTGGATAGTGAGTTGTTGATCAATTTTTCTTCGTTACCTATTCACACGATAGCTAAAGATTATCTTGCCAATATCGAGCTACCTGGCTCCATAGATGGCTCCTTAGTTTGGAAATCGACAAAGCAAGAAGCATCCGCCACATTAAATGCAAGTCTGCCATCAGACGATATAAGCTTTATTTATACAGATAAAAGACGATCAACTATTCAGTATCGAAATAGCGAACTATCGGCCGAGTGGCAACCAACATCATTAACCGTTAACTTAAATTTAAATCTACTTAATGAGGATTATCTGCGGTTAAAAGTACACTCTCCTACAACGGGCAGACCTGACCCATTGAGTTCACTCGAAGCAGAATTAGCAGCGCATCTATCCAACCTAAAAATATTTGAGAACGCATTGCCACAACTTGAAGAATTTACCGGACAGTTAGACGGCAAAGTGTCTCTCACCAACAACTTGATCGATCCCAAAGTTGTTGGCTCAGTGACCCTAAATAATTTTGGTCTATTTATACCTGACAACGGAATTTATTTAGCAGACAGTCAGCTTGAAGCGCACATGAATGATGAAACTATCGTTAGCCTTGGGATACTCAATTCAGGTGAGGGGTGGGCGAAATTTGATTGGAACCTAAATAGAATGACTAAAACGGGGCAATTAAACATAGAAGGTAAAAATTTTAAAGTAATGGATCTGCCCTATGCGACAATTGCACTCTCGCCAAAAATAAGCGGGCAATATGCACATCGAATATTGAATCTAAACGGAAACCTGTATATCGATCATGCTACATTGCTGCCACCGAAGCTAACTTTGGCTATTCGCCCCTCCAGCGACATACGTGAAACAAGTGACTCAGAAGATACCAAACCCGATATACGCATACATTCTAATCTAAGCTTAGAATTGAGTGATGACGTCTATTTTAGTGGATTTAACATCTCTGGCTATCTCACTGGTAACCTCGAGCTACAAGATAGAACCGAGCAATACACTATCGCCAGCGGCAGATTATCTCTCAGAGACGGGTTATACCAAGCATTGGATTCTCAGTTGGAGATCACTGAAGGATATTTTATGTTCAATGGCCAGTCGATATTTGACCCAGTCATACGAATCAAGGCCAGTCGTCAAATAGAATCAGGAATGGCTTCGCTAGTGGCTAAAGGTTCACTGTTAGCTCCAGAAATTGATATTCAAGCAGGTCCCGACGACAGCAAAGCCGATGCATTGGCCTACGTATTATTGGGGCGAAAACTAGATGAGGAGTCAACAGAAGAGGGTGAACAACTTTATGCTGCCGCAGTCACCATGGGCATTCGAGGTGGCCAATATATCGCACGCCAAATTCAGAGTCGGTTAGCGTTAGATTCAGTTCGTGTAGATGATGATCGCAGTACGCGAAAAACCTCTCTGCTACTGAGTAAATATGTGACCCCTAATTTATTAGTCACTTACGGCATTGGTCTATTTAATTCTGCACGCAACCTAAATCTGCTATACAACTTAGATGAATACTGGGCCGTGGAAGGCAACGTCGGCCGAGAGTCCGGCGCCGATTTGCTATTTAGTCAAGAATTTTAAATGTCTGGATCACAACCATGGTATTCTATTATTTGCACTATCAGGAAACGTACAAATGAAGACGAGCTGGCTTGACAATATTTCCTGGCCCCAAGATGGTCTTTTGCCAGTGATCGCGCAAGATGCCGGTAGCGGCGAAGTGCTAATGCTGGCATGGATGAATCGAGAGGCACTAGAAACCAGCGTCAATGAGGGTCGTGCTGTCTACTGGTCTCGGTCTCGTCAGGCATTGTGGCGTAAAGGGGAGGAATCTGGCCATATACAGAAATTACTAGATGTTTATTTGGACTGTGACGCCGATACTATACTTATAAAAGTCGAACAGTTGGGTGGCATAGCCTGTCACACTGGAAGAGCAAACTGTTTTTTTAATAGACTTAAAGACGATAATTGGCAAATTGAATTACCGATTCTTAAGGATCCGAAAAATATTTATGGCAAATAATCATGAATGACGTTTTACAACGAGTGCATGACATTCTGCTGCAACGAAAATCTGCTACGGCGGAAAACTCTTATGTCGCATCTTTGTATCAAAAAGGTATACCCATTATTGCTAAAAAAGTGGGTGAAGAGGCAACAGAAACAGTGATGGCTGCAGTTCAAGGAGATGTCGATCAAGTTATCTATGAAACTGCTGATCTCTGGTTCCATACCCTGGTGTTATTGGCTTACTTGGAAAAGAGCCCTGAAGATGTTCTGGCGGAGCTAGAACGTCGGTTTGGCACTTCAGGTCTGACAGAGAAATCTCAGCGACAAACTTAAGAGTTAAACGGAGGAAATTATGGGCATCAGTATCTGGCAATTACTTATTGTGTTGGCCATCGTAGCGCTGCTGTTTGGTACTAAACGGTTGCGTAATATGGGTTCCGATCTCGGCGGTGCGGTTAAGGGTTTTCGCCATGCTATAGAAGATAAGGAAGGTGGCGATACCAAGCTTGAACAATCTCAGGCCGTAGACGAAGAGAAGAAGGAAACTAATAACCATACTTCTTAGTTACTGCTCACGCCATGCCTACTATCGGATTTTGGGAACTCACTGTTGTTGCACTGATTGCATTGATAGTGGTTGGCCCTGAACGATTACCTACTCTAGCACGCCATTTAGGAAGATGGGTACGCCAAGCACGGATGATGATGAATCGATTGAAATCCGAAATAGAAGCAGAGCTAGAGTCTAGTGACATCAAAACCATTTTACCCGGTGAGAATGAACCAGGAGAAATTGATCGTTTGATTATGGAATCGAACAAAGTAAAACAGGAAATTGAAGGGTTAAATAAGAGCTTACAAACACCCGCCGCTAAAGACAGCGATGAAGATTCATAAAACGACAGACGCTGACATCGATCAAGAAGCGCCATTAATAGAACACCTAATCGAATTGCGCACCCGCCTGTTACGGACACTGATTGCCATTGCTGCGGTTTTTTTCTGTTTGGTACCCTTCTCTGCCGACATATACGCATTGCTTGCCCGTCCACTATTAGAACAACTGCCCGAGACCAGCTCCATGATTGCCACTGAGGTGGCTTCACCATTTTTAACACCTTTTAAAATGACTCTGGTGCTAGCTATCTTTATAACGATTCCTTATGTGCTCTATCAGATCTGGGCCTTTGTGGCGCCAGGTTTATATCAGCAAGAAAAGCGCCTGGTAGTGCCGTTGTTGGCCTCCAGCTCCGTCCTCTTTTACTTAGGAGCCGCGTTTGCATATTTTGCTGTATTTCCCATCATATTCGGCTTTTTCACTAGAATTGCACCCGAGGGAGTAGCGGTCATGACAGACATCAACCACTATTTCAATTTCACTTTAAAAATGTTTTTTGCCTTTGGTATCGCCTTTGAGACCCCTATCGCCACACTACTCACCATTCGTGCCGGTTTAGTATCGGCGAAAAAACTAGCAGAGCTGCGACCATACATCATTGTCGCACTATTCGTCATTGCTATGTTACTAACCCCCCCAGATGTGATTTCACAATCACTGTTAGCGATCCCCATGTGGTTACTGTTCGAACTAGGGCTGTTGCTATCAAAATGGTTACCAATGCCTGACACCAATTTGGATGTGGAAACCGATAGCAATCATTAAGTGAGTGCGACCTCAGTGAACCGAGGATTAGTTTGGGGCGTGAATGGTGGGCAGAAGACAAAAATCACATAATGCTAGCGCGCACCTTAACCCCTAACCAGGAATGCGAGTTTAGCGCTCACTTAAGAGAAAAGTGACGGGCCCATCATTTATCAAAGATACTTCCATATCGGCGCCAAACTGCCCACTAGCTACGCAGTGATGGAGCTGTCCCAAACGCTCTAGCAAAAGCTCATATAAGTACTTGGCTTGTGACTTATCTGCCGCACCAGTGAAACTAGGTCGCAATCCCTTCGATGTATCTGCTGCCAAAGTAAATTGTGATACCACCAAAATACCCCCTCTGACATCAGTTAAAGAAAGATTCATTTTTCCATCAGCATCGTTAAATATTCGATAACTTAACAACTTGCGAGCCATACACTCGATGTTTTCAACTTTGTCATTGGGCTCGATCGCTACAAAAACCAGCAATCCATTCGCAATTTTACCCACAGTAGTGCCAGCCACTCTAACTTCTGCTTGTTTTACACGTTGGACTAAAGCTCGCAAATTTAAGCGTCTATTCTTTTTAAGATTTCTTTAGTAGCCCGAATCAAACCATCCACAATAGCTGGTTCACTACCTGAATGTCCCGCATCGCGAATGATCCATAATTCAGAATCTGACCAGGCCCGTGACAACGCCCAAGCATTGTCTAATGGACAAATCATGTCATAGCGGCCGTGTACAATGATACCGGGGATCCCTTGTAGTCTATCGGTCTCGTTTAATATTTGGTTTTCAGCCAAAAAGGCTTGGTTAACAAAATAATGGGTTTCAATAGACGCTAAACTTAAGGCCACATGAGGGTCTGAAAATTTCCTCAACACGCTTTCTCTTGGTTCTAAGGTTGCTGTTATCCCTTCCCATCTCGACCAGGATTTTGCCGAAGACATGCGCACTAACTCATCACCACCGGTCAGTCGTTTGTGGTAAGCAGCGATCAGATCATCCCGTTCCAGTTCTGGTATGGGTGCGATAAAACGAGACCAATGATCAGGAAAAATTCGACTGGCGCCTTGTTGATAAAACCAATGTAAATCTTGTCGTCTCGCGAGAAAAATACCTCTTACAATGATACCTCTGACCGTCTCGGGAAAATATTGCGCATATAGCAAACACAAGGTACTGCCCCAAGATCCACCAAATAACACCCAGTCTTCAACACCCAAATGGGCTCGGATGACATCCATATCCTTGACCAGATCTGACGTAGTATTATTTTCAATACAGGCATGGGGAGTAGATTGGCCTGCGCCTCTTTGATCATACAAAACAATGCGAAACTTTTCCGGATCAAAATAACGGCGTAATGAAGGGTCACTGCCAGCACCTGGACCACCGTGCACCACTAACACGGGGATCCCTTGAGGATTGCCACACTCTTCTACGTAAAGCTCATGGGGATCATTCACTTTGATCCTATAAGTCTTATAGGGTCGAATACTCGGATATAGGGGCAGCATGAGGAAACCTCTTCGCGCCAGACCTGAGTCCCCAATCGCTGAATAGGAATCAGTTTCCCTGGTGTGGCACTCACATTAGGGTTGTGAGTTCATTAGAGTTTGAGCGGGGAAAGAAACCGGTATCAAACCATCTTCTTTTGCTTGGTATTGAGTCAGGCTACCAATTGGCACCAGATCCACTCCCATGGACTCCAACTCCGGTATTGCGGACTCTAAAAAATTTAAAGTTGTTCGATAAGGATGGCCAATAGCAAGTGCAAATCCTTTTTCATGGGCTCGCTTAATCAATTGACTAAAAGCCTTTGATACATACTCTAGACTTATTTCATTATCTAAAAATACGTGTCGATCAACTGTTGGCACACCCATATCTGCTGCCAGATCACCCGCTATACTGGCAGCACTGGTTTTACTGTCTACAAAGAAGAATCCGCTGTTTTGCGCCAATATTTCCATCAACCAACCCATGTAGACTGGATGCTGTGTTAACAGACTACCCATATGATTGTTGATTCCGACCGCCTCCGGCACCGTCTGCAAGCTATCATAAATGCTCTTTAGATAGGTATGTTTAGACATCTCCATAGTTAAACCACCTGGACCTAACCTATCACCGTTTAAAGTCTCCATGGGTAAATGCAACATCACTTCTTTGCCGGCAGCCGCTGCTTCTTTGGCTAACCTTTCTGAGTAAGGCCGATGAGGCAATAAGGAAATTGCCACGTCTCCGGGCAAATTTATAGCCATACGCCCAGTCTGTAGATTACGGCCTACATCGTCAATAATAATTCCAATAACTGGCCGCTCAGCCGCCTGTACACAATGGACTATCGCCATCACACTGCAAAAAACCCACACAAACTGCTTCATAGTACCAACTTAAATCTTATTCTTATTTTGTAATATGACTAGGCCTTTCAGCAAATTGAAAGCTTCATACAATTGGTAATCTTTGCTGGCCAAACTGGAATCCGCTGCTGAAGCACCGTTATTTTGAGTATCGTCAACATCTGTACCAGTGTTTTCTAGATGTCGTTTTAAATCCGCTTCTTTTAGGTGATCAATAGTCGGCTGTGGGGCTGCGGATACTTTTAAATTTTCCAGCAGAATGTCCGGAATAATGCCTTCTGCCTGAATAGAACGCCCAGAAGGCGTATAGTAACGGGCCGTGGTCAGTTTCAACGCCGCGCCACTAATTGGCAAGACAGTTTGTACTGAGCCTTTTCCAAATGTGGGACGCCCCATCACTACTGCTCTACTTTGATCTTGTAATGCACCGGCCACAATCTCTGAAGCAGACGCAGATCCGCTATTTACCAAAACCACTAATGGTGCGCCGTCTAAAATATCTTCTGCTGTGGCTTTAAACTGTTGTTTTGAATCTTTTACCCGACCTTCAGTATAGACAATCAAGCCTTCAGTCAAAAACGCATCTGAAACAGCTACTGCTGCGTGTAAAACCCCGCCGGGATTATTTCTTAAATCTAACACTAAACCCTTTAAGCCTTTACCATACTCTTTTTTCAGCGCCTTTAACTCCCTTTCCACGTCGGCCCCAGTACGTGCTTGAAAGTGAGTCACACGTAAATAACCCAAGCCATCCGCTTCTAAACGAGACTTCACACTAGTCACTTTAATAATGGCACGCTCGATAGAGATCTTAAGTGGTTTGTCTTCGCCCTCCCGCACGATCGTCAATAGGATCTTAGTGCCAGGTTTACCACGCATGATTTTCACAGCTTCTGAAAGCGTTAAGCCTTTGACTGGAGTATCGTCTAGACGAATAATTAAATCTCCAGCCAAAATACCCGCTTTCTGTGCGGGCGTATCATCAATAGGTGCAATGACGCGAACAAAGCCATCCTCCATACCTACTTCAATGCCCAAACCACCAAATTCTCCTGTGGTCCCAATTTGTAATTCTTTGTAAGCTTCAGGATCTAAATAACTAGAATGAGGATCTAATCCGCTCAGCATGCCCCTAATTGCATTTTCCAATAGCGTCTTGTCATCCACCTCTTCCACATAATCATTTTTGATGCGATCAAAAACCTCTGTAAATAAGCGCAACTCATTTAGCGGAAGGACACCAGCATTGCCCGCATCTTTATCAGCCCATACTCCCTGACCAATAGCGATGGTCATTCCTAATAATGCACCTATGAGTAATAAAGCTATATGATTCGCCAATTGTTTCATCGATTTCCTATCATTTACGATTCCGCGCCCGCCACTTTGCCCTGGCAATTAGGGCGCTGTCAATATTGGGCGGACGCTAATTTGAATTAAATTTTTGCCTTCACCTGGCACCATTGCTGCGGATTGAGCGGCTTCGCTCCCTGGCGAATTTCGAAATACAGCGCTGGAGATTTGATCCCTCCAGAATCTCCCACACTTGCCAGCAGCTCACCTTTTTGCACCCAATCCCCTTCTCCTTTTAATAGACCTGCATTGTGGCCGTAAAGACTTAAATAATTGCCACCATGGTCAACAATAATTAATAACCCTAAACCTCGTAACCAATCGGCATAGACAACCTTACCTGCATAGATAGCCCTAACATCCGCACCTTCTGGTGCTTCAATCAGTACACCTTGCCAGGCCTCACCCCCGCTGAGACGTACGGAACCGAACCGGGAAGATAATTTACCTTCTACTGGCCAAGCAAGCTTGCCCCTTAGGGATGCAAAGGATACGCCATCTGCCATAGCGCTCGGTGTTTTTGCCACCTCGTCCAGAAGAAGTTGCTTTTCCGCCTGCCACTGTTTTAATAGTTCACTCTTATCGGCAACGCTTCGATTCATTTGCACTAAAAAAGCTGCCCGCTTCTCCTTCTGCTGCTGCCATTGATCAACGTCTGATTGCCGCTGGGCCTTTAATCGATTTAAATTTTCAGCAGTGGCCAGAATTTCCTTTTCAGTTGCATCAATTTTGATGAGGCTCTGATGCAATTGTTCAATTTGCTCTAGTTCTTGAGTATGAAAAGAGCTGTAATAGGTTAAGAATCGTCCAACATCACTGGGGTTCGATTCACCAATCAATAACTGCCACGGACTTGGTAGTTGAGATTGATAGGTGGCCACTAAGTAAGCTTCAATCCGATTTTGGATTTCCTGCGCCGCTTTGACCTGACTTTTACGATTTTCTCGAAGCGTAGCAAGAACAGATTCTGTCTCTTTTAATTCAGCTTGGGTCTCCCGAAGTTTGTGCCAAGCTAGGGCGGATTTTTTTTCAATTTGCTTTAATTTTTGCTCGTACTTCTTCTGTTCTCGTCGCTCTTTTGATAACTCGGATCTGAGATTCTCTATTTTAGATTTCAAATCTGAAAGGGCATCAGAGGGAGCCTCCGCCCGTGCTTGAGGTAAGCTTAAAGAACAGATCAACACAAATAACGGCAGTGGACTTCGATTAAAGTTGAATCGTAAAGCCGATAATGGACTCAGTTTAATGCCCCGTCGCCGTATTTGCAGTCGCATTTGTTCGCAATTTAACAATTGGGCGTCCTGTCATTTCATTTGGAATGGGTAGCCCCAGCAAATAGAGAATCGTTGGTGCCACATCCTGTAATGCACCTTGATGCACCACCTCCGCCGGTCGGCCCACATACACAAAGGGAACTGGCTCGGTAGTGTGTGCGGTGTGTGGTTGACCAGAAACCGAATCCTGCATTTTTTCAACATTTCCGTGATCAGCGGTGATGATGACTTCCCCTCCATACTGCCGAGCGGCGTCAATGATTCTTCCTAAACAACTATCTACCGTTTCAACTGCTTTGATAGCGGCCTTAAAGTTTCCGGTATGACCAACCATATCCGGATTGGCAAAATTACAAATTATGACATCAAATTGTTGATCAGAAATAGCCGCTACCAATTCATCTGTGACTAGATTTGCCGACATTTCTGGTTGTAAATCGTAGGTGGCAACCTTGGGAGAAGGTATCAAGATCCTCTCCTCACCGACGAATGGAGTCTCTTCGCCACCATTGAAAAAGAAAGTGACGTGGGCATATTTTTCTGTTTCTGCAATACGGAGTTGCTTCAACTTGGCGTCGGCTAACACCTGTCCCAGAACATTGGGCAATTTAACCGCTGAATAGGCCGCCGGACAGGGCAAACCCTGTTGATATTCTGTTAAACAAACAAACTCTACTAACTGCGGCCGGCGTTCTCGGGGGAAACCATCAAAATTCTCTTCGACAAAACTGCAGGTGAGCTGCCGCGCCCGATCTGCGCGAAAATTCATAAACAAAATGCCATCGCCATCTTGCACGAAGGAAACTTCCCCTGTTGTCCCCGTAATCAACGTTGGCTGTACAAATTCGTCCGTTTCACCCCGTTCGTAGGCCTGGGTTAAAGCGATATGTGGACTTTGCGCTTGGAAAGAGGCCTCTCCTTGCGTCAACATCTTATAAACTTTCTCAATTCTGGACCAGCGTTGATCTCTATCCATGGCATAATATCGTCCGCAAACAGAAGCGATTTGGCCGACCCCCACTTCTTCGAATACCTTTTGCGCGGCCCGTAGGTATTGCTCTGCACTTTTTGGCGGCGTGTCTCTACCATCAAGAAAAGCGTGTAGAAAAATTTTCTTTAATCCCGCGTCAGCGGCTACCTTAATCGCGGCAAAAATATGCTCCTGATGGCTGTGAACGCCACCATCTGATAATAATCCGAAAACATGTAATGATCCGTTGCGCTCTTTTATCTTATTGAATATTTTGGAAATATTTTCCACCCGGCCAAATTTTCCGGCGTCCACATCGCGACTGATTCGAGTAAAATCTTGATGCACAATACGCCCAGCACCCAAATTTAAGTGGCCCACTTCAGAGTTGCCCATCTGGCCTTGAGGGAGTCCCACGTAGCCCTCGGAACCCTGGATCAGAGTGTGCACAGCGCCATTTACGAGTGCATTCCAAACAGGTGTTTTTGCGGCAGCTATCGCGTTATGTTGCTGATTTTCTGAATATCCCCAACCGTCTAGGATAATTAAAATCATTGGTTTCGGTTTCAACATACAACTATCTTTATCGTCCCTTCGAATCACTAAATGTCCACATTCGGTCTAAAAAGGTGAATTTTTCCCTTCCAGTTGTTGGCACAGCGTAGCAAGTGTGATAGAAATAAGTTTCTAGCGCTTGAACAATTTTAATGCATTTCATGCACTTCGCGCAGAGTTGATTAATAATAAATGCTAGCAGTGCATAAATTAAGATAAAGAATTCTACTAAAACTCTTAAAGCAGATCGAAAAAAAGGTCTCTGGATTAAAGATGGCAATGAATGAACTCGATCTAATTACTCATGACGAAGATATAGAACGTACTTCACGATCACTAAAAGCCATGTCACACCCGCTGCGGCTTAAAATACTGTGCACTTTAGGCGAGCAAGAAGTGAGTGTTCAAGAAATCGTCGATCACGTGGGTACTTCACAAAGCAACATATCCCAACACCTCGCAATCTTACGAGACAAGGGCATTCTGGTAGCACGTAAGGACGCCAATCGAGTATTTTACCGAATAGAAGATGCGCGCACCTTACATCTCATTAGCTTGATGCGACACATATTCTGTGAGCAAGAATATGCTGGTTTGACTGAACCCGCCATCATGGGCCGCATGAATTAAACATTGCCTACAGTGCTCGCCCACCTTTTATGCGTTATGTGAGCGGTACTATTTATATAATATTCTAGTTACAATTCAACGCTCCATCAGGGTACAATAAGCGCAATAAACTATTTTGTTTGCCCACCTATTTTAATCTTATCTTTATTATTTAAAACTATTCTTTAATATTTGCCCTATGGAAATGATCGACTTCGTTATCAGACACCCAGTCCTCTTTTCTCTTGCTGGTGTACTTCTGGTGATCATTTTAGTTTCAGAAATTCGACGTAAAAGTGCCA
Source organism: Thiotrichaceae bacterium UBA5859 (assembly GCA_002432655.1). Taxonomy (GTDB): domain Bacteria; phylum Pseudomonadota; class Gammaproteobacteria; order UBA5859; family UBA5859; genus UBA5859. Next base: position 110,627 of record DJFZ01000005.1, read on the forward strand.
CGCAATTTTATGTCAGCCCCATTAAAGCCACCGCAATGATAAATCGCTCTGAGGCACAGATAGTGGATATTCGAGATAAGAACGCCTTTAATCAGGGACACATTATCGACGCACTTCATATCCCTTTATCTGAAATTAGCAAGCAGAAAAATTTACTCGATAATGACCGCCCTGCCATTATCGTATGTGATCGGGGGCAAATTTCTATGTCCGCGTACAATCAATTGAAAGATACGATGAGAGAAAACCTGTTTGTGTTAGAGGGTGGGCTGAACGCTTGGAAAGAAGCAGAATTGCCGGTCGTGAAAAGCTGATATTCTTTCCAGATCAGAGACATTCATTTTCAAAAAAGGCATTCAAATGGCTGACAATGTAAGCGCTAACGCACAGACTGAAGAACAACAGTTTATTCTGGAAAAGATCTATGTCAAAGATCTCTCCTTCGAGAACCCTAAATCACCGCAAATTTTTACCACCCAGTGGAACCCCCAAATTAACGTGCAGCTAAATAGCCAAGCAAAAGCTATCTCTGACGATGTTTATGAAGTGGTCTTATCTATCACAGTCACCGCTAAACAGTCTGAGAACACTGCGTTTCTAGTTGAAGTGCAACAAGCCGCCTTATTCCGCGCCAAAAATCTAAAGGAAGATCAGCTACCGCCTTTACTCGGGATCTATTGTCCAACAGTGCTCTTTCCTTATGCTAGAGAAACTATCTCAGATGTAGTGATCCGGGGCGGTTATCCGCAACTTTTACTCGCTCCCGTGAATTTTGAATCCCTCTACGCACAGCAGTTAAAACAACAACAAGACGCTGAAAAATCTAGCGACGATAAAATTCATTAGATCCGGTTAATGGCGTGGTGACGACAGCAACTCCCAAGACCATCGCCGTTCTGGGCGCAGGCTCCTGGGGAACCGCACTCGCACTGTTGCTCGCCAGAAATGGCCATCAAATCAAGCTGTGGGGATATAAAGCAGAATTTCAACGACTATTACTCAAAGAAAAGGAAAACCATATCTATCTACCCGGATATTCGTTTCCTGAGAATTTATTGCCGGTGATCGATCTAGAAACCACTATCACAAACTCAGATGAGGTGTTGATCGCTGTTCCCAGCAAAGGCTTTCGGCAACTATTAGAAACGGCAAAAAAACCCTTATCGACCCTATCAAAATTATCTTGGGCCAGTAAGGGGTTTGATCAACAGAATCAAGGACTACTGCACGAGGTAGTACGCGAGGTGCTAGATCCTGCTCCCATACCAATGGTCATTTCCGGGCCTAGTTTTGCACTTGAAGTTGCCTCCCAACAACCCACAGCAATTACATTAGCAGGCGAGCGGTTGGACCAATTAGAAGAAACCGCCAATTTATATCGCAATGAACAGTTTCGAGTTTACACCAGTGACGACATTATTGGTGTGGAAGTAGGCGGCGCATTAAAGAATGTGATGGCAATAGCTGTGGGTATTTCTCAAGGACTAGGATTAGGCGCCAATGCCAAGGCAGCATTGATCACACGAGGATTAGCAGAAATGAGCCGCCTAGGGCAAGCACTAGGAGGAAGGCAAGAAACACTAATGGGTCTATCCGGCGCGGGGGATCTATTTTTGACCTGTAGTGACACTCAATCTCGTAACTTACGATTCGGACAAGCCATCGGTAAAGGGGCATCAATTCAGGAGGCCTTTGGTACCATTGGACAGGTAGTGGAAGGTTATGATGCCACCGCCATCGCTTATAAAATTAGCCAACAAAACCGCATAGATATGCCCATAGTGACACAAACCTTTAACGTGCTTTACGACAATTTATCGCCCGCCGAAGCGGTGAATAATTTATTACGGCGCGAACCGAAACCAGAACACCATTAAAATACTGCGCCTTCAAAATCTAGTTGTCGCCAGGCCTCGTAGAGAATCACCGCCGCCGCATTGGCAAGATTCAAACACCTGCTCTGGGCTTGCATGGGAATTTTGATACGATTTTCTTGTTTAAAACTTTCGAATATATGAGCGGGAACACCTTTGGTCTCCGAGCCGAACAAAAATGCATCCCCAGGTTCATAATTCACTTTACTATAACAGTTAGTTCCTCTACTTGAGCACAAGAAGAGCCGCTGAGGAGTGACTTGATTTAGATAGGCAGAAAAGTCTTGGTGCTCCATCAGCCCTACCCACTCATGGTAATCTAGACCTGCCCTTTTTAGGGCTGCATCCTCTAGGGTAAAACCTAACGGGTGTATCAGATGCAAGCGTGCGCCCATGTTGGCACACAATCGAATGATGTTACCAGTATTAGGAGGAATTTCAGGCTGGTAGAGGATCAAATCAAACATAGTGTTACTTAGTATCAGTCAAGAGTTTGCTTACAGTATAATTTAAAGCTTAATCGCAAATTTCTTGCATGCAAATCGGACTAATATTGATGTGAGTGAACAATTATCTTCCTCTCTAAAAGTTGACTTCTGTGGACTAGAGCTGAACTCCCCTATCGTTCTTTTATCTGGGTGCGTGGGGTTCGGTGATGAATATACCCGTGTCAATGGGTTTTCACTATCAGAAGTGGGCGCAGTTTGCCTGAAAGGCACCACTCTCGAGCCTCGACTTGGAAATACGCCTCACCGCATCTGTGAAACCGCTGGCGGCATGTTGAATTCTATTGGTTTGCAAAATCCTGGTGTTCAGACAGTAGTCGATGAAATATTACCCAAATTGGATCACAAACTAACCCATTACATCGCTAACATCTCCGGTGCAACTATAGAAGAATACGCAGAGGTAGTTCGGGTGTTTGATCATTCTTCTGTCAGTGCCATCGAAATTAATATCTCTTGCCCGAATGTGAAAGCCGGCGGCGCAATCTTCGGTAATGATCCAGAAATGTCTGCCGCAGTGGTGGCCGCATGCCGCAAGGCGACCAGTAAGCCATTGATAACCAAGCTCTCCCCGAATCAGACTGATATCGTAGAATGCGCCAGATATTGCATCGACGCCGGCACCGATGCTTTCGCGGCGATTAATACGTTGATGGGCATGAGTATAGACATTCAACATCGCAAGCCGGTGCTCGGCAATATACAGGGTGGTCTATCAGGGCCAGCAATTAAGCCTATTGCGCTTCTTAAAGTGTATCAACTATCTCAATTATGTCGGCAATATCAGATCCCAATTATCGGTCAGGGAGGTATCACAAATGGTAGCGACGCCATTGAGTTTCTGTTGGCCGGTGCCAGTACAATAGGAGTAGGTACAGGTCTATTTTATGATCCACTAGTGTGCCAAAAGCTTAATCGAGAAGTACTCGATTATTTAAATTCGCACCGCATTGCTTCGGTACAAGAGCTAGTTGGCAAGCTGGAACTCTAAACTAATAGATCCAATTAAAGGTTTTTTAAATCCAGCTCTTTGATTTTTCTAGTTAAGGTATTTCTTCCCCACCCCAGCAATTTTGCAGCGTCCTGTTTGCGCCCGGCCGTATGCTTTAATGCCGTCTCTATCATGACCTGCTCAAATCGTGGCACCGCTTGATCCAAAATATGTTGTTCTCCCTTATCTAGCGCCGAGTCCGCCCAATAACGCAGCGCACTTTCCCAATCTTCCGCCGGTTGTGCAATAGTTTCCGAGTGACGAAGCTCGGGAGGGAGATCTTCTATATGTATTTGCTGCCCTGAAGCCATAACGGTGAGCCAGCGACAAATATTCTCCAACTGCCGAACATTTCCGGGCCACGCCAATTGACCCATGAACCGCTCAGTCTCAGGTAAGATAGTTTTTGCCTCAGTTTCCAATTCTTGTGCAGCTTTGTGCATGAAATGGCGCAACAGAAGCGGAATATCTTCTCGCCTTTCCTTCAGCGCGGGCACATGCACTCGAATCACATTCAAACGATGAAATAGATCTTCTCGGAATAATCTTTGACGAACCAGCTCTTCTAAATTTTGGTGTGTGGCGGCTATAATTCGCACATTGACTTTAATGGTGCTATGACCTCCTACCCGATAAAACTCTCCTTCAGCCAGCACTCTGAGTAGACGGGTTTGCAGATCGGCAGGCATATCACCTATCTCATCTAGAAATAAGGTGCCACCGTCTGCTTGTTGGAAGCGTCCTATGCGTGTGGTTTGAGCGCCGGTAAATGCGCCCTTTTCGTGTCCGAACAGTTCAGATTCGAGTAATTCTTTGGGAATGGCTGCGGTATTGAGGGCAATAAATGGGTATTCGGCTCGCGGACTATGACGATGTAATGCACGGGCTACGAGCTCCTTCCCGGTACCGGATTCCCCAGTAATTAACACTGATAAATTAGATCGTGACAATCGACCAATCGCTCGAAACACCTCCTGCATGGCTGGTGCCTCGCCAACTATTTCTCGAGAAATTTCGTTTTCAGACAGCTCATCGGTAGCTACCGATTCTAGCTCTTCATGCTGATGACGCACTGCGCGAACCACCATCTCCACCGCTTCATCTACATCAAAGGGCTTCGGCAAATATTCAAATGCGCCGCCTTGAAATGCTGTAACGGCGCTATCTAAATCAGAGTGCGCAGTCATAATAATGACAGGTATGTTGCTATACTTCTGATGAATTCTGTCTAATAACTGGAAGCCATCCGTACCAGGCATACGCACATCGGTAATGATGGCTTGTGGTTGTATATGCTCCAACTGTTCTAAAACCCATCTACCCGATTCGAAAGTTTCTACAACAAAATTTGCTTGCGAAAGCGCCTTTTCTAATACCCAACGAATAGATTTATCATCATCAATCACCCAAACACGATTATTGGAAGGCATGATCCCCTCCCTCTTGTGACGAAGAAATAGGTAGCAGAATAGAAAATACTGTATCTCCTGGTCTGCTCTTACATTCGATTTTACCTCCTTGTTGATCTACTAGAGCCTGGGAGATAGAGAGCCCCAAACCTGTTCCTTGCGCACGGCTAGTGACCATGGGTAAAAAAATCTTATCTATGATTTCAGGATCTATGCCGGAACCCGTGTCCGATATCTCCAGGCGCACCATTAGGGCGTGAGTATTACTTGCCACAACTTGATTTCTACATACTCGGGTGCGAAAAGTTAAAGTGCCTTTCTCTCCCATCGCTTGAATGGCATTGTTGACAATGTTCAGACAGGCCTGAAATAGTTGGTCATGATCTACAAATACTTCCGGTAAACTGGGATCATAATCCCTAACTAAATCTATTTTCTGTAAACCTTCAGCCGTCACCAATTTCACCAAACGTTCGAGTACCTGATGGACATTAATCCACCGTTTTTCGGGAGGTTTGTTGGGTCCTAACAACTGATTCACCAAGTTGCTCAGTCTATCCGCCTCTTCTACTATAATTTCTGTGTACTCATTTAAGTTGGGGTCGGTTTGCTCTCGCTGTAACAACTGTGCCGCCCCTCTTAAACCGCCTAACGGATTTTTTATTTCGTGAGCCAAATTTCTCACTAGCATTTTTGCTGAGTTAACTTTTTCCTGTCGCTGCTCATCATTGGCCAATTTCAAATGCTGATCCACTTGGTGCAATTCTATTATCAGCTGTGTTTTTCCCTCCTGCTCCAGCTCTGTTACAGAACAATCCACAATCGCTCGCTTTCCTGATATTAAATTCAATTCTAAAGCCCACTCAGTATGCGGTTCTCCGCTGCTTTGCACATCTTTCACCAGCTGCATCAACCTATCTTCCACCAAAGGTAGTTGTTGAACAGATATACCTAGTGCCCGTTTGGCACTTAAATCAAATAGCATTTCAAAGGCGAGATTGGTGTAAACAATATTCAAATCACTATCTAACCCGACCAGTGCGGTGGTTAGATTATCCAAAATGGTTTTAGAGAAATTATTTGTCACCAATATCATCCTGTAATGGCGCACTTGAGCAAATACCGCACCAATGTCTAAAATAAAAATTAATGTTCATAATAACAATAAGTTAAGAATAGTGTTTTAGATCTAAATGCGGCATCTTGATAAATTTGATTGTCGTACGTGCACAACAAGCACCATTATAGTGCATAAGTTTTCAAACAAAAAAAAGCCCCGACATGCGGGGCTTCTTCATAGCAACTTTAATTAAACGCTATAGTACATATCAAATTCCACCGGATGAGTGGTCATATTTAGTCTAGTCACTTCTTCACTTTTTAGCTCGATGTAGGCATCAATAAGATCATCACTAAAAACCCCACCCGCTGTTAAAAAATCTCTATCTGCACTTAAAGCTTCCAGCGCCTGTTCCAGAGAAGCAGCCACAGTTGGTATTCCCAATGCCTCTTCTTTTGGAAGATCGTATAAGTCTTTATCCATTGCTTCACCCGGATCAATTTTATTCTTAATGCCATCGATACCGGCCATTAGCATGGCGGAAAAACCTAAATAGGGATTGGCGGTAGAATCTGGGAAACGAACTTCAATCCGCCGTGCTTTAGGGCTAGAAACATGGGGGATTCGGATCGAAGCCGAACGATTACGTGCAGAATATGCCAACATGACTGGGGCTTCAAATCCTGGTACCAAACGCTTGTAGCTATTAGTGCTGGCGTTGGTAAACGCATTCAATGCCCGAGCGTGTTTAATAATACCACCAATATAATATAGGGCTTCCTGAGAGAGGCCTCCATATTTGTTTCCGGAAAAGATATTCTTGCCTTTTTTGGCAATGGATTGGTGAACATGCATGCCGTTACCATTATCTCCCACCAAGGGTTTTGGCATAAAGGTCGCGGTCTTACCAAAACTATTGGCAACGTTATGAACGACGTATTTCAGCACCTGGTTATCATCGCCACGACGCACTAACGTATTAAACTTGGTGCCGATTTCACATTGTCCTGCAGTGGCCACTTCGTGATGATGAACCTCCGTCACCACCCCCATCTCTTCCATTGCCAAACACATTGAGGAACGCAAATCATGGAGAGAATCTACTGGTGGTACTGGGAAATAACCCCCTTTAACACTTGGCCGATGTCCTAAATTGCCATCTTCGAACAGTTTTTCTGTATTCCAGCTTGCCTCCTCAGAATCCACCAAGTAGAAAGCACCACTCATGTCCGCGCCCCAACGTACATCATCGAGAACAAAAAATTCCGGCTCAGGACCGAAAAAGGCAGTATCACCTATGCCAGTGGAAACTAAATAGCTTTCAGCGCGTTTCGCCAAGGATCGAGGACAACGTCCATAGCCTTCACCAGTTTGAGGCTCGACAACATCACAACGAAGTATGAGTGTAGACTCTTCAGAAAACACATCCATCACAGCTGTGTCACAATCAGGCATTAAAATCATGTCGGACTCGTTAATTCCTTTCCAACCTGCTATCGATGAGCCATCGAACATTTTGCCTTCTTTCAGTACTTCTTCATCCACACTGTGGCTCGGTACGGTAACGTGCTGCTCCTTACCGATGGTATCCGTAAAGCGGTAATCTACAAATTTGACGTTATTATCTTTTATCAGTTTCATGACTGAAGATGGCATTTAAGAGTCCTCCCATCGCCTCGTAATAAAAATTTAGTTGTAACACAGACTATTGAATTCACGCGTTTTCAGAACGGGCTGAAAATGCAGTTAATATGCCAATAGAAACCTGCGAATTATATCCATATATATCAATAAGTTAATAATTAATCCCTAAAGGTTTAGCACCGATATAGTGCAATACAATGATTGTTTGAACCAATACTGTGCTCTCTGTTTTCTCACCATGAGCCGGCGCAAATATGGTCCTTTTTCGCCTCAGAAGTCAAGCGAAATCATTTATCTGCTCCACCATACTCCACGTCAATTAGAATTTCTTCTTCCAACTCAACCACATTCATCACTTGATGCCCATGGATGCGACACCAAGCTGGAATATCGTGCAACACACCAGGATCAGTCGCGCGCACACGGATCCTATCAGTGGGTGTAAGCAATTCCATCCTTTTTTGCAACTTAATTACCGGCATGGGACAAAGTAAATGGCGGGTATCTAGCTCTTCCATGCTCACAAGATCCAATCTCGCTGGACTTCCTTAGGGGAGAGCGGTGAAATATTTAATTCTTGTTCATGAAGATTTGGGAAACGAATATTTATCGTTACCTCCTCCGCATCTCTACCCTGACTATATCGAGCAACGATGGAAGAGGCCAGAGGCAGATCCTCCGCCTTAATTGCACCATCAATTAAGCATAAAGGACCCTTGTGACTAGTGGGATAAAGGCTGATAAATTGCTTTCGATAACCGTGTAAAAACCTGGTCTCTCCAGCGTCTCGAGAAATGATCATTTTGAAGTGGGGCTTGGGTCGAAGATGTCGGCCGATCTTCAGCAACATAATGTCATCAAATTCATAATCTCGATCACCTCTCGCTTGCCATAGATCTCTCAACTTATCCGCATATTTTTCATCCGTGAGAAAACAACAACCTCCCGCAGGTTGCGCAAAATCAAGGTAACCGTAGTCTTTCGCCATAGCGATTTGTGGTTTACGACTTCGTCCTGACAACGACCTAAGTTTCTCTCTATCTATCCAACCTTCAGTTTCAGGCAGAGTAGGGGGCAATAACTTTGCTGATAGTGGTCTAACCAATCTATCGTCTGCACCAGATTCTTTGGCGATAATCGGCATCGTCTCCGCTCGTTGTGACATCGGTCGTTGACCGATCACCTCACCAGTGACAATGAAATCAAAGTCGTGCTGGTGCATCCACTCCAGCGCTTTCGCAACCATAAACCCTTTACAGTCTAGACACGGATTTAAATTCGCGCCGTAACCATGTTTCGGATTAATAACAATGTCTTTGTATTCTTCGATCACCTCTACAATGTGTAATTTTATTCCGATTTGTTCTGCTGCCCAGAGGGCATTATTGCGTTTTATTTTATCCCTTTTTGAGTGACGAATTGCTTGGGTATGTCCTTCCACACAAAATCCGGTAAAAAAGTTAATTCCTTCTACCTCTACTCCCTGCTCCTTAACCAGCTTAGCAGCAAGCATGGAGTCTAATCCACCAGAAATCAGGGCTACTGCTTTTCTTTGTCTCTTCATAATAAAATTTTAGCGTATTCTTCTATCAGATGCGCTGATTAAGCTGTGAAAATCCCGCGGAATAACAACTGAACATGTTGTGGATAAAAATTTTAGTAAAATCACCCACACTTTATACACAGTTTGATCAAATGATATCCTCGATATTCAGTCTATTTTTAATCTCGTTAAAGGCCTGTTTTGTAGGGAACAATTCCGAATACCCACAAATACACAGGCCTTAATAATAACTATAATAAGATCTTTATATTTAATATATTTAAAAGAAAAGAGGATGGAATAAAGTAAACAACAGAGTCTAAGATTAAGTATATAATGACCGACTTTTTAACCTCCTCTGTCAGTAAAAATCTATGTTTGCCAATACTAAAATGCTGAGTTTTCAAGAACTAATTTTAAAATTACAGCACTATTGGGCTGCACAGGGGTGTCTTTTGATGCAACCAATCGATTTAGAAGTAGGGGCGGGTACGTTTCATCCGGCAACATTCTTACGGGCAATTGGACCTGAACCTTGGCAAGTAGCATACGTACAACCATCTAGACGACCAACAGATGGACGTTATGGTGAAAACCCCAACCGTTTACAACACTATTTCCAATTTCAGGTATTGCTGAAACCAAGTCCTATTGATATTCAGGAAAAATATCTGGGATCCTTGCGTGAACTTGGTATTGACACCCAACTCCATGATATTCGTTTTGTGGAAGACAATTGGGAATCGCCCACTCTAGGTGCGTGGGGTTTGGGGTGGGAAGTATGGTTAGACGGTATGGAGGTGACACAGTTTACCTATTTTCAACAGGTAGGGGGTTTAGACTGTCGGCCAGTGAGCGGAGAAATTACCTATGGTCTAGAGCGAATTGCGATGTATCTTCAGGCTGTGGATAGCGTATACGATTTGGTTTGGTCAAATATTTCTGGTGAGCAGATTCGCTATGGTGATATCTATAAACAAAATGAAATAGAAATGTCTGCTTATAACTTTGAATATGCCGAAATTGAAAATTTGTTTCAGCAATTTGATCAATGTGCTGAGCAGTGTGGCAGTCTAATCGAGCAAGGCTTAGTGATCCCGGCTTATGAGTTAGTACTCAAAGCATCTCATTATTTTAATCTGTTGGATGCTAGACATGCGATTTCGGTGAATGAACGGCAGCGTTATATTCTTAGGGTCAGGGCTTTGGCGAAACTGGTTGCGGAATCTTATTATTCAAAAAGGGAACAACAAGGATTTCCGATGAGCCGAGGGAGCCTATAGCCAATGGTGGATTGTTTAATTGAAATTGGCACCGAGGAGCTACCACCAAAGTCTCTAAGCAAGTTAAGTGAAGCATTGTCAACAGAGTTTCGGTTAGCATTGGCGACCAATCAAATATCCTTTCACAAAATAACAGATTATTCTTCACCAAGAAGACTAGCACTATTAGTTAAAGAGATCGGTGAAAAGCAAGAAGATGTCAGCGAAGAGAGGAGGGGGCCATCAGTTGCATCTGCTTTCGATGAACAGGGTGAACCAACCAAGGCAGGCTTAGGTTTCGCGAGATCTTGCCAAGTCTCTTTTGAAGACTTAGATAGATTAGAAAATGAAAAAGGATCTTGGCTGGTTTATCGTCACTTTAAACCCGGAAAACCCACCAAGCAGCTTTTGATAGACATGCTACAACAGGCTATAGACAAATTACCCATCGCCAAACGAATGCGATGGGGGAGTGGCGATAGTGAATTTGTTCGTCCTGTGCATTGGGTGATGTTGCGATTGGGGGATGAATTAGTAGCAGGTGAAATTCTCTCTCAACATACGATCCCCCATTCCTACGGACACAGGTTTCATGTGCCTCAACCTGTGAGTGTAGAACAGTGCCGAGATTATGCGACGACCTTAAAAGAAAAAGGAAAAGTTATCGCGGTTACCTCAGAGCGTCGTAGATTGATAGAGGAGGGGGCACAGAGATTAGCGAAAGAAAAAAATCTCATTGCCTTAATAGACGAAGCTCTGCTTACGGAAGTGTGTGGTTTGGTAGAGTGGCCAGTACCCTTAATGGGGGAGTTTGATGAAAAGTATCTTTCTATCCCTAAAGAAGTGGTTATCACCGCTATGCAGACTCATCAGAAATACTTTTCAACCATAAATTCTAAGGGTGAGTTACAACCCTATTTTATTTTTATCAGTAACCTGGAAAGTCCTGCCCCTGAAAAAATAATTGAGGGTAACGAAAAAGTGTTAAGGGCAAGATTGGCAGATGCACAGTTTTTTTACGAAACAGATAAAAAACAGACGTTGAGTTCGCGCCAAAGTGCTCTTGAGCAGGTGATCTATCAAAGAGGGTTAGGTACATTAGCGCAAAAGGTAGCGCGGTTAGAAAAACTTATTTCTCTTTTAGAGAAAAAGATGGATCTTGATTTAAGTGCGGCAAAACGTGGTGCTGGATTGTGCAAAAATGATCTAACAACAGAAATGGTTGCCGAATTTCCGGAATTACAGGGTACTATGGGACGTTATTATGCTTTGCATGAGGGGGAGTTACGGGAAGTAGCGGATACCATAGAACAACATTACTGGCCTCGATTTTCAGGCGATCAACTTCCTCTAAGCCAAGACGGTTGTTATTTAGCATTGGTGGATAAGGTAGATCATTTAGTGGGCACTGTGAGTGCTGGTCATAGACCGAGCGGGGATAAGGATCCCTTTGCCTTAAGACGCTCATGTCTTGGCATCATAAGATTATTAACTGAAGGAGAAATTCCAGTATCGATAGACTGGTTGTTTACGAGAAGCTATGAGACCTATGAAGACAAAAACCTACAGTTTGATAAAGAATTTTTAGAACAGTATTTCTATGAAAGATTGAAAGGCTATTATTTAGAGCAATCGGTTCCCCTAAAGCACTACTCTGCTGTTCGCGCTTTGAATATTGATGATTTAGTAGATTTTCAACAACGCTTATCGGCACTCAAATCTTTTACAAATACAGATGCGGCTAGAAGTTTAAGTGCTGCAAATAAGAGAGTGTTAAATATTCTTAAAAAATCTGGTGTTGGTTCGAAAGGTTCTATAAATCAAGAACAATTGCAAGAGACTGCAGAGTTAGAGTTAGTAAAACAGATGAATGCAAAGGCAGAAAAAATCGAGTCCTTGATGAAACAGCGCGCATATGAAGAAGTACTGGTACTGCTGAGTGAGTTGAAAACGCCGGTAGATCAGTTTTTCGATCAAATTTTGGTGTTACATGAAAGCCAAGAAATCCGCGAAAACAGACTGAATATTTTACGACAGTTAAGAGGACAGCTGATGCAAGTAGGCGATCTGAGTCAATTATCTTAATGTGGTTTACTGACTAAAAATGTAATAGTCGATGATTATTTTTCGATCCCTTTTATTTCAACTTGGCATGTTACTGTTGACTGTGTTTTACGGTGTGTTGGGATTATTTACTTTTCCACTACCGCACATTTTTAGATATAGATTTTTTTCTGGTTGGGCGATTGGCATTTTGTTCTTATTAAAATGGGTGTGCCACCTAGACTATAAAATCACCGGCCTGGAAAACTTATTTCAACAAAATAGCTGTGTGCTTTATTCGAAACATCAATCTGCCTGGGAAACAATTTCTGCCATTACTTTTTTACCAATACATACCTGGGTGGTAAAGAAAGAACTGTTACGCATTCCTTTTTTTGGTTGGGCGCTCAAGCTTCTCAACTGTATTGCTATCGATCGAGATGGTGGACGTTCAGCTTTAAAGAAATTAATTCATGAAGGAACCGAAGCCTTAAGAAGAGGGCATCACGTGTTGATTTACCCCGAGGGGACACGGGTTGCGGTGGGCGAGGAGCGTGAATATCAAATTGGTGGTGCTATGTTGGCGGTGAAGGCGGGTGTGCCTGTCGTACCTATTGCGCATAATGCCGGCAGTTTTTGGAAGAAGCACGGGTTTCTCATTCGACCAGGTACAATAGAGGTAATGATCGGTGTGCCTATCCAAACAGAGCATCTTCAGGCTAGAGAGTTGAACGCGTTGGCGAAGCAATGGATCGATGAAGCAATGAATCAGATCCAGAGTCGTCAATCTGCAAAAATTGGCATTACAAACCAGAAATAAAGAACTTTTATCTTAATTAATAGAAGTAAAGTGCAATAAATCTGGATCGATTAAATGTCTAAATTAGATACAGATAAAGCATTCAGCTCAATAAAGTCACGACGGGGTTCCACTTGGTCGCCCATCAATGTAGTGAAAATTTCGTCTGCAGCAACGGCATCTTCGATAGAGACTCGCAACAGACGTCGCGTTTCTGTATTCATTGTGGTTTCCCACAATTGATCAGGGTTCATTTCTCCGAGGCCTTTATAGCGTTGAATATGTTGACCTTTTTTTGCTTCCGTCAGCAAAAATTCATAGATCTGATGAATGTTGCTGATTGGTTGCCGCTTGTTTTCACGTACAATGTGCGTCGAGTCAGTGATCAGATCCCGAAAGGGATCGCTTAGTCTGACTAATTGTCTATATTCTACGGAGTCAATTAGTTCTAAATTTATCGGAATTTTACGACTGATGCCGTGCGCTTTAATGGTGAGCACGGCAGCGCCAGATCCCTGCTCCTCTATACCAGATTGTTCATACTCCACCTGTGTGCCACTTAAACTATGTCGTAGAATTTTGTCTCTTAGAGATTGCAACCAACCAGAAAATTTTTCAGTCGATTGCGTGCATTCTATGGTTAGAGCTTCCATTTCGCTAAGACCGGCGACCACTGCTTTTGGATAGCGGTTTTCTAGATGTAATTGTATGGCGTGTAGTTTTTGATATTCTGTCAGCAGCTGCTCAAAAGGCTGCCCCTGGATCGGTGGAGCGCCCTCACTTAAAAAGAGTGCAGCGTTTTGTAAACCTTGTTGAGTTAAATGTTTCTGCAGCTCTTCGTCATCTTTTAGATAGGCTTCTTGCTTGCCTTTTTTTATTTTATAAAGAGGTGGCTGGGCAATATAGAGATAACCACGTTCAATAATTTCTGGCATTTGTCGGTAAAAGAAGGTTAACAATAGGGTACGAATATGAGAGCCGTCCACGTCCGCATCGGTCATGATGATAATTCGGTGGTAACGGAATTTTTCTGGATCGTAGTCTTCCCGCCCAATGCCGCAACCAAGTGCCGTAATGAGTGTGCCTACTTCAGCGGATGAAAGCATTTTGTCAAAACGAGCTTTCTCCACATTTAGGATTTTTCCTTTTAGGGGTAAAATAGCCTGAAATTTCCTGTCCCTGCCCTGCTTTGCAGAGCCGCCTGCGGAATCGCCCTCTACTATATAAAGCTCTGATAATTCAGGGTTTTTTTCCTGGCAGTCAGCCAGCTTTCCGGGTAGGCCGGCGACATCTAAAGCCCCCTTACGACGTACCATTTCGCGGGCTTTTCGAGCCGCGTCACGAGCTCTGGCAGCATCAATTATTTTCCCAATAATAGCCCTTGTTTCAGTAGGGTTTTCGAGTAAATAGTCATTTAGTCTCTCGGACATCACTGATTCCACTGTGGCTTTTACCTCCGAGGAGACCAGTTTATCTTTGGTTTGGGATGAAAATTTAGGATCAGGTACTTTTACAGATAAGACGGCAGTTAAGCCTTCTCTGGCATCATCGCCACTGGGGTTCACTTTGGCGTTTTTCAGTAAACCTTCCTTAACCATGTAGGAATTTAAGGTTCGTGTTAGTGCGGAGCGAAATCCGGCCAAGTGAGTACCGCCATCACGCTGAGGAATATTATTGGTGAAACAGAAGACATTTTCCTGAAACGAATCATTCCACTGTAAGGCAACTTCAACAGTGATTTCATCCTTCTCTTCTAAAAGATAGAAAGGGGTAGTGTGAACGGGAGTCTTTCTCGTGTTCAGGTGTTCAACAAACGCTTTAATACCTCCTTGATATTCAAAGGTATCTTGTTTTTCTTGACGCTCGTCGATTAGCTGTATCCTTATGCCTGAATTTAGGAAAGAGAGCTCTCTGAGCCTTTTCGCAAGAATGTCGTAATGAAATTCGGTATCAGAAAATATTTCTGAACTCGGTTGAAAGGTCACTTTGGTACCGGTTTTTTCAGTTTCACCTACCACTTCCAAGGCGTTTACAGGTACGCCTAATTTGTACTCCTGGCGGTGAATTTTATTATTGCGATGAATGGTTAAGGTGAGCTGCTCCGAAAGGGCGTTGACCACCGATACGCCTACACCATGAAGGCCGCCCGATACTTTATAAGAGTTATCATCAAATTTCCCTCCAGCGTGTAGGACAGTCATAATGACCTGTGCTGCCGAAACGCCTTCTTCTGGGTGCATATCTACAGGGATGCCACGACCATTGTCCTCAACGCTAATGGCGTTGTTAGTGTGAATTTTTACCACGATTTCGGAACAGTGTCCCGCCAGTGCTTCGTCTACAGAGTTATCTACCACTTCAAAGACCATATGGTGTAAGCCAGTACCGTCATCTGTGTCACCGATGTACATACCTGGTCTCTTACGTACAGCATCTAAGCCCTTCAAAACTTTGATGTTTGAAGAGTCGTAATTTTGGGTTTCGCTCATGTATTCGAATCCTATTCGAAAGAGTTTTTATGGAGAGTAAAGAAGTAGATTATACCATCTCTTTAAGGTCGCCACGTTCCACGTGGAACCATTTATAGCTTGAGACGCAGTTGGGGACAGCACCAGCAAAGTTTGTTGTGGTTAAAAAGGTCTGACAGTCCATGTCGGCTAATAATTGGAGGAATGCGCTTCTCCTTACTTCGTCAAACTCAGCGTCAACGTCATCCCATATCACTACAGGCATTTCGCCACTCAGCAAGGCGCACAGCTTCATTTGGCAAAATTGGAGTGAAAACGCTACTGCTTTCGATTCGCCTCTTGACAAAAACGAAGAAGCAGGATGTTTTTCAATGGTAAGACTTAGTTCGGCTCTGTGCGGTCCGCTAGTAGTCACAGCCCTTGCGAGATCAAACTCTATCTTGTTTTCTAGGGCTTGAGCTAGAGTTATATTTTTGCTCCAGCCAGGACGGTATTCAAGATTTAATGCATACGGGAGTTGAAATAATTCAAGACAAGCATCCAGATGAGATGAGATTTGATCGCAATACTGCTGCCGAAAATTGGAGATCTGCTCTCCAACAGATGCTAAAGGTTCGTTCCAGACAGTAATTGATTGACGAGACTGATTATTCCTAAGAGCCGCATTTCTTTGGGATAAAATTTTTCTATATTTTTGCCAGACAGCTAAGTAGTCAGGTTCTACGTGGAACAATCCCCAATCTAGAAAACGTCTTCTTGCAAGAGGACCAGTGTCTAATAACGCATGACTGTCTGGAGTAAAAGTTTGCAGAGGAAATAATCGTGCAATTTCCGAAGCTCTTTGCACTTCGGATTTATCTAAACGGAACCTTTTGCTGCCATTCCCCTTTTCTAATCCTACCTGATGATCTTTGCCAAGCCGGTCACAGAAAGTTGCGAACAAATTTAATTTATCAAAACCATTTTGAATCAGTAAGTTATTTCTGGTCGTGCGAAAAGAGCGTGCTGTTCCGAGGCAATAAATTGCCTCCAAAACGCTGGTTTTTCCGGCGCCGTTTGATCCAGAAATAAAATTAAAGCTGGGGTCAGCAGAAATGGATAAATTAGTCAGGTTTCTGAAGTGTGAAATCTTAAGAGTTTGGAGTTTCACTTAAATTCTTAAAGTCGCATAGGCATCACGACATATTGACAATCTTTGGATTCCACTCCTTGTATGAGGATGCTGGAATTACTGTCTCTCAATTCGAATTGAACTTCTGCATCTGGTAGCGCGTTGAGTACATCTAAAAGATAATTGACATTAAATCCGATTTCTACTGGTTCGCCGGCGTAACTAACTTCTAAATCCTCTTCAGCCTCCTCCTGTTCAGGATTATGAGTTTGGCAGGTCAGTTTGTTTTGTTCAAAGGTCAGGCGAATGCCGCGATATTTGTCGCTTGCCAAAATAGCTGTTCGGGTCAAAGCTTGTTTTAATGTTTCTCGAGGCGCTACCATTAGGTTTCCTCCCTGCTGGGGAATAACGCTACGATAGTCCGGAAATTTGCCATCGATCAATTTAGTTGTAAATTGCAGATCTTCCAAAACTACTTTTAAATGGTGGCGACCAAATTCAAGCTGTACCTGTTGCTCAGGTTCATCTAATAAACGCAGTACTTCAGTTACCCCCTTCCGAGGAATGATCATTTCTATAGGATGTTCGATAGATTCGGTTGTGTCCACTTGTGATAGAGCCAATCGATGTCCGTCGGTGGCAACAGCTAGAATTTGATTCTGCCTCACTCCCAGGTAGAGGCCATTCAGATAATAACGAACGTCCTGCTGGGCCATAGAAAACTGAGTTTGTTCCACAAGATAACGCAACTCATCTTGCGGCAGCATACACTGATACATGTACTCCGACTCTTCCAACGTTGGATACTCGTTGGCAGGTAAAGTTGCGAGCAGAAACCTGCTTTTACCTGAAGTGACTCTAAGTTTTCCTTCTTGCTTTGAGAAACTTATAAGTTCCCCCTGAGGTAACGCCCGACAAATATCTAATAACTTTTTAGCCGGGACAGTGGTAGTACCTTCGGCTTCAGCCTCGTCTATTTTTATTGTGCCTGAAAGCTCTACGTCTAAATCCGTTCCAGTGTAACATATTTTGTTTTTTTCAACTGATATCAATATGTTAGATAAGATCGGCATGCCCTGTTTGCGACCAACAATGCTATTTAGCAGTTGTAAGGGTTTGAGGAATCTATCTCTTTCTATCGAAAATTTCATCGTGTCTAGATTTAGTCGATCTTAGCTGCAGAATAGGGGACAGTGTCCAATATTGGTTAAGGATTCAAACTTGGGAAGGCTATAAGCCCACTCATCAGAGTTTACTGGTTCTAGAATTAGGTAGAAAGTAAGCGATGTAAATTAGCATAATCTTCCGAGATATTATTATCGGTATTCTTTAATTCATCGATTCTATTTCTCGCGTGTAATACGGTCGTGTGATCTCGTCCGCCAAAAGCATCCCCAATTTCTGGCAAACTGTGATTGGTTAATTCCTTAGAAAGGGCCATGGCCATTTGTCGAGGACGTGCAACGGAACGACTTCGTCTTTTTGACAATATATCAGAGACCCTAATTTTGTAATATTCCGCTACGGTTTTTTGGATATTTTCTATGCTAATCAGCTTTTCTTGCAGTGACAGCAGATCTTTTAAGGCCTCGCGAGTGAAGTCAATATCTATTTCACTGCCAGTGAAATGGGCATGGGCAACAACGCGACGTAAGGCACCTTCTAGTTCCCGTACATTCGAGCGAATGTGTTTGGCGATGAAAAAAGCCACCTCGGAAGATATACGGACGTCCATTTGATCTGCCTTCGCCATTAAAATCGCAACGCGAGTTTCCAGCTCAGGTGGCTCAATACATACCGTTAATCCCCAACCGAAGCGACTTTTCAATCGTTCTTCCAATCCGGCCACCTCTTTGGGATATCTGTCGGAAGTGATAATCACCTGTTGTCCGGCTTCTAGAAGACTGTTAAAGGTGTGAAAAAACTCCTCTTGAGAGCGTTCTTTACCAGCAAAAAACTGGATATCGTCAATGAGTAGTGCGTCTACAAAACGATAGTAACGCTTGAATTCCGACATCACGTTGAGTTGTAATGCGCGCACCATATCGGCAACGAATCTTTCGGCGTGTAAATAAGCTACCTTGGCATTGGGCTTAGCTTTCTGAATTAGATTGCCCACTGCGTGCATGAGGTGAGTTTTGCCCAATCCGACACCGCCATAAATAAATAGCGGGTTGTACGCTTGCCCCGGATTTTCAGCGATCTGAACCGAGGCTGCTCGTGCAAAATGATTAGATTTACCTTCAACATAAGTGTCGAAAGTAAAAGCGGGATTCAGTTGACTGGGGTGTATAAAGCTGGGGATAGACTGTGAATTACTTGTGGTTAAACTCGGGATATTGTGTGTAATCTGAGGATCTGGCGTAGACGGCTTAGAGCCTACTTCGGCACTCAGTTTCGGAGGTGCACCATTAGTGACGAAATCTAAAATCTCAGTAATTCTTTCTAGGTACTGATCGTTTATCCAATCGAGAACGAAACGATTGGGGGCATATAATTTGAGATCTCCATCATCTTCAACCACCTGTAGTGGTCTTATCCAAGTATTAAATTGTTGTGATGAAAGTTCTCTCTCAAGACGTTGAAGGCACTGATGCCATACGTTGCTGTGCACCTAGCAAGGCTCCTATTACCAACAGGTTTAAAGTATTTGGTACTTGTTTTTAGTTAGAGGCGTGAGTTGAATAACAAGGTTACCGAAAAAGAAAATCGGTAAGGCTGATACACGACCTCAAAGGTCGAACATTTTTAGCATGTTCAAATTGGTGACGCAAGCACTGTTAAGCTAAAAAATATTTTATGTTTGAAATGATAGAAACGAATTGACAAAGCGACTTTTATACTATTTTTTACACTGTAGGGCTTGATTAATTTGGAACTGCTATTTGTGCATATATAGTTGTCAAATCAACTTAGAAAATAGGTTAACTAAAGTTAGCAATTGGTCGGATCTTCAAAAGACTATATCTAATACTATACTTGCGATATGAACGTCTTCATTCGGCGGTCTAAGAAATATTCCTGTGTTGTTCTCTTGGGCATTCAGTTGGGACAAATCAACCTTTAGAGCAGAAAATTCATTCATATCCCAACGTAATCCCAAAGTAACAGACTCTTGTTCAGGTGAGTTGTTGTTGGCTACTTGCTCCAAAAACTCTCTAGCTAGTCCGGAAACAATATTAAATTCCGTCTCGGACTTGGTTTTGGCAAAAGTTATATGGGGTAAAAGTTCGCCAAATCTAAAACCGTAAGTGAAATACCAAGTTTTAGAGGTAGACTTTCCATTCGCCAATATTACTTTTCTTTCACCAAGTTCAGCAATAAATACATGCCCGTCTTTGTCTAAATTCATGCCTATGGACCAGAATTTTCCAAAGAAGTTATCTCCGTCAATTAGCGATTGACTAGAAAAACTATCTGTTAGCGAAAAACTCTGAGTGAGTAGCGTATTGAATTCTTCGGTGGTCATTGTTTCTGCGGTGGCATCAATGGATTCCAGATAGGCGCTGGCCGCTCCTGAGGTGACGCTGTCAATGAGTAGCGTGGTGAGAAAATTACTTATTTGGATCTGGGTATCGAGAATGGCCATAGCAGTTATCGCGGAAGGCTTATCTTCATAAGTAAGTTCCATCTCCGTATAACCGATACGCGTGACTAGTACGGAGTTAGCCACTTCTAGGTTGATACCCAGAACATCCGTTCCGGAAAAGAGTATTTCTGTGGAGTCAGTCTCTAATTTAAGATTATTTGGATCCTCTGTATTAATACCAACCACGGTGGTATTTGATCTCTGCTTTTCGGGTATAGCACCACCAAAGAATTGCAGCCTTAAAGCCGCGTCTTCGAAAAATGGCCACCATGAAACATTATGGATCTTAGAAATATCTATGCCATTATACTCTTTCATAGGCACTTGTAAGTACATTTCCATGGGGGGGCGCGCCCATGGGTAAGCGTAACCGATCTCTAAATAGTCTGAGACTAGAAAGGTGGGTAACACCATCTTGCCAACTTTAAAGGAATATTCAGGGTTTATTTTGTAGTTGATAAACGCCCATGAGGCATCGATATTAAAATCGTTTTGGGCTGACTTCCCTACCAATTGCACTGTAGCGGTTAAACTTTCATAAGGAAAAGCAGATAATTGTACTCCCAGCACATTATCCATTAGTCTGGAATCTGCTTCATCGAACTGTTCAAAGGTAGTATTGATAGTGACATCTCGTTTGTCCACGTAGCTACTTCCGGCAGAGAGAAAACCGGATAATTGTATTTCGGGCGCTGCCATCGAAACAGAAATTGATAGGTTGAATACCAATATTAAAAAAGCGATTTTTGTGCTACGTTTTTCCATTAGAACACCACATCTATGACGAAGCTGCCGATCAAGACGTCACCATCCGGATCAGAGGAAAAGATCCCCGATCGAGCATTTAGACCCGGGTAAGTCTCGCCGCTATCAGGGTTGATGTGCTCTAATTGTGTTTTTATTACCGCGCGTTTATTAAATTCGTAGTTTAATCCTAAGGTAACGGAAACTTGTTCACCAATTAAAAAATTATCAATATTAGTACTTAAGTCGCTTTCTTTTTCTATGCCTGCAACAGTGATCAGAGGCATCCAATTACCAATATGGCGTGCAATGGTAAGATAGCCAGATTTTGAGTGTGCACTACCCAATTGAAAACGCTGGGCTTCAAACATAAGCAACCAATCTTGCCATTCACTCGTTATTCCAAGCCCATGAATATCCATATCCACACTGTACTGGTCACCAAAGAGAGCAATTTGCGAGCTAATTCCGAGATAGTCGTTTAGATTTAAAGCACCTCCGGCGTTCTGTATGGCGGCTAAAGTTGACGAAATATCGGCACCACCATTTGCCTGATTTACTAGGTTTATAAATATTATTTGTGTTAATTCAGTCATGGCTTGAGCGCTGTTTGCCAAACCAAAAGCAAGATTACTAAGAGAGGATTCTTCCACTTCTAAAGTGGCTAATTGACGATTAATGCGAATAGAGAAGTAGGGGTTGCTCAATGAAACCACGAAGCCAAAAGATTCCGAGATGGAAATATCGAGTTCCCGATTAGTGATAATGCCGGTGAGGCCAGCAGCTTCCAGATCAGCCGAAGTTAGGGGATCAGGTTGACTCGCTAATGAGCTAAGAGTGGCGATATCGCTGTTTGTTATGTCTACGCCAGATAGCGATGGAAAATC
Organism: Thiotrichaceae bacterium UBA5859; assembly: GCA_002432655.1. GTDB lineage: Bacteria > Pseudomonadota > Gammaproteobacteria > UBA5859 > UBA5859 > UBA5859. Next base: position 132,557 of record DJFZ01000005.1, read on the forward strand.
TACTTTTAATGTAGGGTGACGACCAGCATTGAATTGTGTTTCGAGGGTAGAGTGGCCAATTAGAGGTAACTTATTTAGAGTGTATCGCTGGCTAATATCAATTCCGGAATGGGTGGTTATCAGTGATGATACACCATAGACTTCTCGCGGCGGGGTGACCCACGGGTAAGAGTAACCTACATTGATATGCTCAGAAATTAAATGTATGGGCAGTACAGTTTTGCCGATTCTCAATTGAGTGTTCGCTTTGGGTTGCCAATTGAAATAGGCCCACTCTGTTTGCAGGGTAAAATCTTCTCGGGTTCCACGTCCTACGAATTGGATCACTCCCTGTAAAGTGGGTGAAAATTGACGTGAGAACTGTACGCCTAATTTACTGTTAGCACCGTAACGCTCACCATTATCCACTTCATCAAAAAAACTATTTATTACGGCATCTCTGTCATCAGCATAGCTGATCCCGGCACTTAGATATCCGGCTAAATCGATGGACTGCGCCGCGCTTTGGGCACACAAAATAGTGAGACAGAGAGTAAAAAAAGCAGAAATGCCGATGTGTCTAATGTGCTTTGCTTGGTATTGGTGGCCTCGGAGCGTGAACACGGGAAAGCGGCCTTCTAGAATTTATTTTACGATGAGGAGGACTTTAACTGAGTCATCGACGAGTGCTGCGTCCACATAGCCCAGCCCGTCCTCGTGGCTAGCTACCCAAGCCAACATGCCTTTATCATCACCTACGGTTTCGGGTGGGTTACCTTTGCCGGTAAAAATTAATTTTGACCAGTAGGATTTGAGCTGACTTTCATTTTTTTTCAATACTTTTTGATTGAATTCATCTCGGCTAGGGCTATTGCGGGTTTGATCTGCTGGTTTGACCGGATCGCCATTCGGAAAAGTTTTTGCTTTACCTAAATATATTCTAGTGATTTGGCCCTCGTCCATGACCGCAAGCGAAGCACCTGGGTGGGCAATAATAGCGATGTCAGCCAAGCAATTCGCGCTTGTGCAAACTAAGATAAAGCTCAAAAATATATGTTTAATTGTGTCCATTCAATTTCATTAACTTGTCAAAATATTGATTCAATTGCAACATTTAACACATCTACTGTTTCATCGGCACCAAGCTGAAATATTCCACCAGAAACTTTGTCTGGTTCAATTCGGCTGAAGTCTGATTTCAGAACCAGGGAATCTGAATATTGGAAAACTAAACCGACGGTAATCGAATGTTGTTCCTGAGAAAAAGCTGCGGCACTTGTTTCAAACTTGGCGTCCACAGCTGCGAAAGTTAGGTGTGGTAAGAAGGGGCCGAATTGATGTCCCACGGTGAGATACCAGGCGCCACCTTCTGTAAAGTCTTTTAATTCTCGATAGGCATACTCCGCCATCAACATCCAGTTCCTATCTTGCCACTCAAAACCTAAGGAACTAAAACTCGAGTCTATTTGATTCGGCGCGAGATTAGAAACGCTAATTTCGTTGCCAAAGGAAAATTCCAGTAAGGTTGGATCTATCCCAATGAGCGCTTGAATTTGTTCCTCAGATAATCCCTGTGTAGAAGCCAGTAAGTCAGAGGCGCCTGTTGCATAGCTACCGTCTAATAATGCAACCAAAAAAGCGTATTCTACGGTTTTTGCTGTATCCGCATAGCTAAGGATAACTCTCTCTAAGGGCGCATCACTAAAGAGGAGCAATGCTTCAGTATAATTGAAGTGCAGATTGACTTTCTCGATTTGCACGCTCAGATTGAGCGCGGCCACGTCTTCTGCTTGAATCACGATATTACGAGCCCCAAATATGGGAGCAATTTCGCCACCAGCCTGAACACTGCTTAGATCTAGTCCTATCGGTAGTTGGAGAAGAGCGTCAGTTTTCACCGACTGACCGAACATCGGTTGTATTAGGACGTTGACATTGCCAATGATCGGAATGCCTTCGAAATTTTTCTGAATGAGTAGATCGACGCCTTCTAAATTGAGAATGGGGGACAAAAAGTAAATCTCTGGTGGCGGAGTGACCCACGGAAAGGCAAAGCCTACCTCAAAAAAATCTGAAACAATAAAGGTTGGTAGTCTGATACGGCCTGCTCTCAAAGTGGTTTCCGGACTCAACTTGATTGCGCCGTAGGCCCACTCTGCGCGCACATTGAAATTGTCTTCGAGGCCGGTGCCAACCAACTGAGCGGAAAATCTAACTTCGTTTGACAGTATGGCATCTAACTGAATACCGGCGGCGCTATGTATCAGTGTGGCATCGCTCTCGGTTACCTGCTCTACCTGTGAGTCGATAATGAGAGTGCGATCTTCAGTATAGAGTGCGCCAGCACTAAGAAAGCCATTTAAATAGAAGGAGGTATCTAGTGTTTTAGCTGTGACCATGAAAGATGCGCTTGCGCCAAGCCATACCAGAGCAATACTAGGTACATACCATTTTCTATATGTTCTGTTCTTAGGCTGGTGGTCCTTCACCTAAATATTCACCTATATTGGTTATCGGTAGAGAACTTCTTTAGACTTTAAACTGGCCTACTAATATTTGCAGTTGTGATGCAAGGGAAGCTAGTTCTTCACCCGCTTCAGCAGTTTGGTGAGCACCTTTCGCAGACTCCTTAGCAATGCCACTAATATTGCTGACATTGCGTTTGATTTCATCTGCTACTGACGACTGCTCTTCGGTCGCGCCCGCTATTTGAATATTCATATTACTAATACTAGCAACCACTTCGGTGATAGATTCCAATGATTCTCCTGCAAGCCCGGCTTGATCTACGCTAGATTTTGCCTGATCACGCCCATGCACCATTGCTTCCACCGCATTCCTTGCACCGGTCTGCAGTTGTTCAATCATTTTTTGAATTTCTTGTGTGGATTCTTGGGTACGAGAGGCAAGTGTGCGCACTTCATCTGCCACTACCGCAAATCCTCTACCTTGTTCTCCGGCACGCGCCGCCTCGATAGCGGCATTTAAGGCTAATAAATTTGTTTGCTCAGCGATGCCTTTAATCACGTCTAAAACAACACCGATATTTTCACTGTCTTGCTCTAGGCGTTGAATGACATCAGCGGCTATCTCCACCTCCTGTGCCAGCTGCCCAATAGAGTCAATAGTTTGGCGGACCACTTCCTTGCCTTTTGCTGCTTCTTCGTCGGCATCTTTTGCCGCAGCGGCTGCCGCAGAGGCATTCTTGGCAACATTTTCCACTGTGGAGGTCATTTGATTCATCGCTGTGACCACTTCATCGGTTTCCGATTGCTGTTGGGACATGCCTTGTTTGGTTTGTGAAGTAATAACCGACATTTCTTCGGCAGCGGTGGCGAGCTGTGTGGTTGAACTAATGACATCGCGAACAATACTTTGTAACTTATCAACAAAATTGTTAAAGCCGGTAACAAGATCCCCAATTTCATCTGAAGCGCTGCTATTGATTCTTTTTGTCAGATCACCATCACCACTAGCGATATCGTCTAGAGATTTGATCACATTTTGCAGATTTCCAACAATAATTTTTGACATCACCAGAGCGGCAAATGTCAATGCAACAATGGTAAAAATTCCGATTGCTACGCCAAAGGTGAGTGCTTTGTTGGAAGCCGCATTGGCTTCAGCAATAGTTTTAGTAAACTGGCTATAATTGTTGTCACGAAATTGTGCTAGTCCGCGTTCGAAAGCCTCTAAACTACTACTCATCTTATCTACAGAATGTTTTATTTCGCTAGGGGATAAGCTACCATCAATCATGCCAGATGAGAGTTTCTTGGCGGCTTGATAATAGGTTAAGAATCTTTCTATTAACTTTGTTACTTCGGCATCTAAATTCTCATTCAGCTCTATAATTTGCTGAAAAGCGTTGGTCATTTCTTCTGCGTAACCATCTGAAACCGCGATCATTTCAATTTCGCCGGCGCTGACTGATGAATTCAACGCTTCTTTTATCTTATCCAGTCGAACCTTGTTTGCGTCTGTCGCTTCAAGAATTGGGAAAGATTTATTTTGAATATCGGTTAAACGATTTGCGTTTGCTTTGGAGACGTTGTAATTGAATCCGAGATAGAGCGTGAAGCCAATGATGCCTGCCATGGCAATTGTTAAAATTTTGTATTTAATTGACAGGTTATAAAGCCATTTCATTCTCTATGCTCCATTTTACGAGTTGGAATGGGAACCAACGCCGATAAAATTTTTTGATTCATTTATGCGTCTATTGTCCAAAATTGCCGTGTATATTTTAAATATTGCTTAAAAATGACAAGAATGTGTTCTCCCTGCTATCGGTGCTTTTCATTAAAACTTTACCGTTTAGTATGGTTTTAAAAAATACGCCCACGAGACTTTTGCTTAGAAAACAGCAATAAAAATGCCAGTTGAATAATTGTTTTTAATCCTGGAATCAGTACTACTGGTAAATGTGACTGGTCAGATCGCTAAATTATTTTTTTGCGCGAGGGTGGCAGGTATCGTAACTTTGGGCTAACGCTTGAAAGTTTAAATGAGTATAGATTTGCGTGGTAGAAATGTCCTGGTGTCCCAGGCACTCTTGGACAGCACGTAAATTATTACTAGATTCTAGAAAGTGGGACGCAAACGAGTGGCGCAAGAGGTGAGGATGTAGGTGTTCTCGCAGACCCTGTTTGATACCGAATTGTTGCAGTCTGTGCTGGACCGTTCTAGGGGCGATGCGTTTGCCTCTTTGGCTCAGGAATAGGGCCGTTTCTCCAGCAGAGGCAAACTGCTTTCGAACCCTTATCCAGCTGTTAATCGCATTAATCGCTTTTTTCCCCACTGGCACCAAGCGGGTTTTGCTACCTTTTCCATGCACCCTTAACAGCCCATTTTCTAAATCCAGATCACTTAAATTGGTTTTTGTTAGTTCGCTTAGACGCAGGCCGCTAGAATAAGCTAATTCAAATAGAGCCAGATCGCGCTTCAGTAAGGGATCCTCGACATTATCTTTTTGCAACAATCCATTCATCGTGTCCACGTCTAAAATTTTTGGCAAAGGGCGCTTCGCTTTGGGTAATTGCAATGTGGAAACAGGATTTTCCGAAAGAATATTCTCCCGGCAAAGGTAACGAAAAAAACTTTTAATAATGGATGCACTTTGCCTTAACGAACTAGCCCTAAGACCGGTCTGATGCTTCTGCACTAAATACTCTTGTGTGTGGAAGCTGCGATGATCGGTACAGCAAGATAGATTTTTATCGCGACTATATAGAAGATAGCGATTCAATTCACGGGAATAACTGCTGATGGTATTCTCTGCATAACGACGTTCATTTTGAAGATAAGCCAGATACTTCCCGACCGCGACTTCCATATCCATGGCAGACTAAGATCTCTTTAAATTTAGGTCGCTTGTTCCTCGGGGAAGCGATCTAGCGCACGAGTTATTAGTTCGCTGAGCTGAGAGAGGAAAACCGCCCCCATATTGGCGCGAAAACGATTCTCGTCAAAACTTCCCAAGGCCAAAATACCTTTATTGCTCAATGGGATCAATGCGGTTGATTCGATTCCATTTGCTTGTTCTTTGAAAACCGCTGAAATAGAATCCGAATCTAGTTGGCCACAAAGCGGTTTTTCGTCAAACAATATTTCAGCAAGAATAGCTTGCAGATCGGTATCGACGTCGACACTGTTTGCCTTCTCACTATCGATTGCATTGTCAAACAACTTGAAAACTACTACATCTATCTCAAAGTCGCAATGCAATGCCTGTTGTACTGTTTCAACGAGTAGTTCAAGATTTGGTGCCTCAAGAATGCCCAATGTTAACTCATGCATCAGGTGATTGAGGTGGTCATTTTCCCGCGCTATTTCGATCAATTCCTGCAGACTTCGTTTGTATTCTTGATTCTGTTCCCGCAATAGGGCGACCTGTCTTTCCACCAAGGAGACCGCACCGTGTGTGTCATGGGGTAGCACCATATCTGTTAATAGACGATTCTGGTGCTGGAAAAAATCCAAATTTTCCCATAGATAATCTGCTACTTGATTTGCCTGAAGTAACGAAGACTTGCGAATTGGTTTTTCTTTAGCGCTCATAATGTTATTCGACCTTCAAATACTTTTGTCGCGGGCCCAGTCAAATACATAGGTTCTGTACCCCCTTGCCACTCCACCGTGAGGCGTCCACCAGGTAGATCTACCTCGACAACGGAACCCAATATGTCCATTTTTTGGCCGACGGCGACTGCGGCACAAGCACCACTACCGCAGGCTAGCGTTTCACCGACACCTCGTTCGTGCACACGCAATCGTATATAGTTTGAATCCAGGCGCTGCATGAATCCAACGTTAACCCCTTCGGGAAACATTTCGTGTTTTTCGATTAGAGGACCAAGAGTTTGTAAAGCGGCCGACTCTAAATCCTCAACCAACTGTACTGCATGAGGATTTCCCAGTGAGACAGCGCCTATTCTATAGTAGCCATTATTTATTTTAATTTCGTATTCTGTATTTTCTTTTTCGGCCATCAATGGCACTTCCTTAGGCTGAAATCTAGGTACACCCATATCTACACGGACTCGTCCCTCTGCTAGTAAGGATACTGACATTTGTTGGGATTCAGTACCTATTTTAATGACATTTTTGTGTGTTAAACCCTTTTCTTTTACGAACAAGGCAAAACAACGAGCACCGTTACCACACTGACCCGACTCGGAGCCATCTGCGTTAAAAATACGATAAAAAAAATCAAGATCTGGTGAGACAGGCGGTTCAACCATCAATATTTGATCGCAGCCGATACCAAAGTGGCGATCCGAAATCAGTTGTATCTGATTTTTCGTTAATTGAATGGTTTCGCTAACTGCATCAATAACTACAAAATCGTTTCCTGCTCCTTGCATCTTAGTAAACTGAAGTATCATAGGCTATCTTTTTTCGATCTAATTTCGAATGATGCAGTGCGTTCGTTAGCGAAAAGTGATTGAATGTTTTCTCGTTCCCGGACAATTTGATATTGGTTTTCTAGTACTAATATTTCTGCTGCTCTGGGACGAGAATTATAATTTGAACTCATCACAAAACCATAGGCACCCGCACCTCCAATTGCCAATAGATCATTTTCTCTAATACTCAGATGTCTGTTTAGAGCGAGAAAGTCCCCAGTTTCACAGACGGGGCCCACAACGTCGTATTCTATGGGCTCATCAGTTCTCACCAGTTCTGGATTGACAGCTTGCCAGGCTTGATAAAGTGATGGCCGAATTAAATCGTTCATCGCAGCATCCACTATGGCAAAATTTTTCTTTGGCGTTTTTTTTAAGTACTCTACTCGGGTGAGTAGAATTCCTGCGTTGCCAACTACCGCTCTGCCAGGTTCGATAAGAATCTTTAGCTTAGAATCCTTTATTTTCTGCGTGAGCGCCGCACTAAAGGTTTGTGGTGGGATAGTGGATTCTGATTGGTAACAAATGCCGACTCCTCCACCCATGTCAATATGAGAAAGTTCTATGTCTTGGGTATATAGTTGATCTACTAATGCTAAAATTCTATCTAGAGCATCTAGGTAAGGAGACATTTCCACCAGTTGGGAACCAATATGGCAATCCACTCCTTTAATCTCCAAAGAGGGGCTTTCAGCGGCATATTGAAATAGTGCACTCGCACTGTCGATAGGTACACCAAATTTATTTTCCTCAAGACCGGTGGCGATATAGGGGTGGGTATTGGCACTGACATCAGGATTTACTCTTAGTGAGATGGGCGCTTTCTTTCCCATATCACTGGAGATTTTTTCGATTCTATATAGCTCGGTTTCCGATTCCACATTGAAACAATAAATGTCAACTTCCAAAGCACGTTTGATTTCAGACTCTGTTTTGCCAACTCCGGAAAAGACGACTTTTCTCGCATCTCCTCCCGCAGCCAATACACGCTCTAATTCGCCTATCGAAACAATATCAAAACCGGATCCTAATCTAGCTAAGAGGTTTAAAATGGCCAGATTAGAATTTGCTTTTACAGCGTAGCAGACCAGGTGAGGATGGGAGCCAAAACCAGTATCAAATTCCCGCCATCGTTGTTCGATGTCAGTCTGCGAATAGATATAACAGGGGGTGCCTACAGAATCAGCGATTTCTTGAATTTGCACATCTTCGGCATACAATCTGTTGCCACGGTACTGAAAAGAGGACACTTTATAGATTACCTTTTTGGTCTATTTGAGCCGATTGCTCGGACGAATCGTCGGGCAAGTACAGTTTTCCTTTTTGACCGCACGCGGTGACAAGGAATAACAGCACCAAGAAAATTTTAAAAAAGTAATTACGTTGCATGCGCCTTAACCAAAAAGAACTCCGACGAACTCCGCCGAAATCTTACTTAAAGCCCATAGTATAGCTGATTGTTTGCGTTACGCTCTAGGTTAACTGGAACTTTCTAATTTCTGCAGTGCAGCATTTAACTTATTTTCAAGTTCACGTTTGTAATTTAGGAAAGTGCAAGTGGACAGATGGTGGATGTCTTTGTCTGCTTGTAGGATCTGGCTCAGATCGATATCAGTCACATAAACCGGATAAGTCGCGCGATCTGCTCGTTGTTCGATGATTCGGCTGACTACTTCGTCATAGACTCTGTGGTTGAAATTTAAGTAGGAGATCTCTTCATCGTCCCAAAAAAATGTGGGTAACAGCTCTCCATCATCAGACAGTTGAAGTAACGCCTGAATTCCGTGGTGGTAAGCGGGTTCTGGGTTGAGCTTAAATGTTCTTTGTGACACCCGTTTGGTGCCGTGTCTGATACCATCTTCAATGACAAAATATTCTACTTTATAGGCTGGTTGATGATTATTTTTTTGCCCGGATATCATGCTTTGCCGATGGATGGTGGCGGCGAAGAATCTATGGTAATGATTAAGCAGATGTTCTATTGGTCTCTGAGTGATAAATTGATGGAAGAGCACACCCTTTTCATCTAATACGTATACCTCGATATGATCTGGTAATTCTTCATAGAAGTATTGAATGATTCCAGCCGTATTGTATTTACAGATAGTTTTTAAAACATCTTTACCTAGCGCGCATTGATCGAAAATGATGGAGCTAAAATTTGTTCGTCCCATTTGCAGCTCAGAGAGTAAAGCGTTACGGCCTTCTATGCGGGTGCTGATGGGGACCCTATCCTTAATATGTATCATGTAAGTGCTCCGCCCCACCTGAACTATAAATCTTGCATTCAGATCTCCGTGATTAGCTAAGAAGGTTTGCCTTATGGAATCAAAAAGTTGTTGTAGTCTTTGTGCAATAGACTGGCCTCTGGTGGGCACGTGGCAGAAAATTTTATAACTAGGAATGTTTTCAGGATTTTCTAAAGCAGCACTAATATAGTTGCATAAGCACTCTATCAACGCCTCGTCACTGCCATAGTGAGAGCAGGTAAACTCGTGCCAACTATTCAATTCAATTTGGTCGATGATATGGATCAGGTTTTCATTCAAACCGCTATAAGACAAGGCGTCTGTTTTATTACTGGTCATTTGTTTGCCCTGGCGCCGTAACTTTTCCAGTGGTTCGACGCCAACATTCACAAACACTGCAAATTCAAGTGGTTTAGCAGCCACAGAAAAGTCTGCACTATGTTTACCGTAATCTGCTCGTTGAGGAAAGGCATTTTGTAAGGATTGCAGCAATTCGTAAAGTTCCCTAGTTTGCACGTTGGTGTTATCTGCGTACACCAATAAGTGGGTATTGCTATCGAGGAGAGTATTTAAATAGCCCCATGACAGTAGCTCAATTAAGGTTCTGGTGCGTTTAAGCGGGTGCCATGAAGGCGCGTCATTTGGGGTCACCTTTCCTCTGTATAAGGACCAGGCAGAGCGGTTGCCTTGCAGCTTGGTTTCTAAGATAGTTAATTCGTCCTCTAGCAGATTGGGTGCAATTCCTGGATTGATTAGTTCAATCTTGCCAGCTTTTCTCTCGAATGCAGCGTAGAGTTTTCTCCCCAGGGTGTTTAGATCTTCCGCATTAATAAGTGCGGATTTATCTTTAGCAAACTCAGATAGGAATTGGTAGCTTTGTATCAACTCTCTTACTAAAAATCGTGTTTCTCTTAGGACTCTATCGATTTTCCAATGTTTACGATTATCCAAGTCTTGTAATGTGGCTTTGCTCCAACCCCATTCATTAACGACAGTGGCTAATAGATCTCGTCGCCAGTTTTTTAACCGACTAGGCTGACTGAGCGGTATGTTTAATTTTAAGTAGAAACATCTGCGGACTAAATCGAGGCGGCTAAATTGACCTTTTTCGGTCAAATATTCCTCCACCAAACGGTACAGCATTAAATAAGGGTCGAGTTCATCCAAGCTTGCTTGACTCTCGAAAACCAATTGTTTAAAGCCTAAACTGAGTGGTTGAATATGTGGGTACTGACTGGCATAGGCTTCCATAACTAATATTTTTAGTACCGACTTAAATGGGGAGTCGATCGCTTTATAGAGTTGCCAAAGAGCGGCACCAAAAAATTCCTCCGCAGGAATTTCCGCAATGTGGCCAAAGTCAACCATTTCTGCACGACTGGCTAGTTTTAGTTGCTCAATTTTTTCCAGATATTTATCGAATTGCGCTTCATGTTCCGAGGGGACATACCACCAGGCTGGCATTCTCCCCGCTACTAGAACGCTCGTGCGGTAGAATTCATCCAACAATAGATGGTACTGCGCGGAGCCACTACTGTGTTCGGAGAGATGGAGTACTTCGCCGTCTTTGAATGCGGCGGCATTCATGAGGAAAAAATGGACCTCCAAATTAACTTCTTCAGCCCAACTGGTGATAGCTAATGATTTATGTTCAAGGGCAATCAGCTGATCTGTAGTTAACCCAGGACGGTGGCATAACCAATAATCGAAATCACTAGCACGAGATTGGGCGATGCTGCCGACGCTGCCCATCATATAGAGTCCGTGTAGATCGTAACGCAGGCGCGCTCGTTTTTTATATTTAAAATCGGGCCATGCGGCTTGGGCGGTTTTTATCACTTGGCTACTGGGCATATAATTCGACAGCCCAGCGGGTGTCTCTTCATTAACAAAACCAGGGAGGTGTTCATCATTTTCATGTAATAGAAAAGGGATCAGCTCAAGTACTTTGAGTTGATGGCTTGCGAGCCCGCGACTTGCGCGGCGCAGTCTTTCCTGGTTAATTAATTGAAATCGTTGTAAAACTGCGCGATATTGCCTCTTGTCGATGGCTCCGGGTATTGTATCTTTTAAGTCTGTGGCCATGATTACGAACTATATCGTCGGTCTGGGCTGATTCTGCACTCTGGCGAAAAACCAACAGGAGCCGCTAGCATTCTGATTAGTCTACAAATCTTAGATATTGAGTGGATTCTCAGGAGGAGAATAGATGCTGCAAAAACTCATCGGACACGATCTTCAAGGCCTTTTTGACCAATTGCCCCTAGCAGCCACGCTAGTGGATGAGCAGGAGAATTTACTCTGGGTAAATGAAAAATTTTGCACTCTATTTGGGCGCGAAGCTAAGGATTTTGCGGACAATACATTCCGCGATTTACCTTGTGATACTGCGCTGACCCCGTTGGGAAAAGAGCCTTTGTATTATGTGCCACCTGCTCAAGGGCGTGAGGAACATTGGCTGCGAGCCCGCGTCGATAAGATTGAGGCCGAGTCGGGCTCCTATGAGATTAGGTATTTTTTTGAAGTAAGCGATTTTGTTCAGGTTGTTTCCGAACAGATGCAACTTAATGAAATGCTCGCGAAAAAAAACACCGTAGATTTGGTGACTGGACTGCCAAATAGACAAGCTTTATGGCCGCTGTTGGAGTCGCTTGTGTCCAGAAGTCGGCGCTATGGTAATGACTTAACCATTATTGTGATGCAAGTGGGCCTGCCCGAAGTGAGCAAAGATGAGACTGGTGAACGTCAACGTCTCAATGCATTGATGTCTGTGAAGTACTTTTTAAAAGACCAAATGCGTTGGGCAGACATTGTAGGACGTTTGGACGGCGGGGAGTTCTTACTGGCGCTGCCGGAAACGCCGGAGGCTTCATCTGCGGATTTAATCGAAAAAATTCGTACGGGTATCACCAATATTCAGGTAACTGATATAGCAGGTGAACGTCAGCCAATCACGGCTGTATTTGGCGTCAGCGCTTGGCGTAAAGGAGATGACGTGGCTTCGCTTATCCGTAGAGCCCAGGAGCAATTACCGCCTATTGTGCCTGATGACAATGTGCGGCCCTTTAGGCGCCCCCGCTAGTTGCCGGCGGATTTAGTTTCGCCTTTGCCTGCTGGATTGCCGATAACACCTGATTTGGTGCGGTACCGCCCAGGTGATTTCTTGCAGCGACCGACCCTTCTACGCCGAGAATATTAAAAACATCTGGTTTCATCGCTGGGTGTAGAGATTGCAGCTCCTGTAGACTTAATTGATCTAGCTCTTTTTTTTGGCTCAGGGCGTAAGATACTGTTTCGCCGACAATTTTGTGCGCATCTCGAAACGCTATTCCGGCGCGCACTAGGTAATCTGCCAGATCTGTTGCCGTGGCGTAGCCGTGACTGGCATCTTTAAGCATTTTTGGTCGATTCACTTGCAGGTTAGGCAGCATGTCGGCAAAGGCTTTGATGCAGTCGAAGAGGGTGTCGATAGTGTCAAAGACCGGCTCTTTATCTTCTTGATTATCTTTATTATAAGCTAGAGGTTGCGCTTTCATTAAAGTGGTAAGAGTAATCCAGTGGCCTTGAATTCGTGCCGCTTTGCCACGAATGAGTTCTGGCACATCAGGATTCTTTTTCTGCGGCATGATGGAGGAGCCCGTACAGAAGCTATCGGGTAGCTCAACAAATTGGAACTGCGCGCTAGACCAGAGAATCAGCTCCTCTGACCAGCGAGACATGTGAATGAGCGTCAGCGCAGCAGCAGCGACAAATTCGATGGCGAAATCACGATCGCTCACCGCGTCTAAGGAGTTACTGCAAGGTTGGCTAAAGCCCAATTTTTGGGCAGTCAGTTGTCTGTCTATCGGGAATGTAGTCCCTGCTAACGCAGCCGCGCCGAGGGGTGACTGATTTAAGCGGTCTCGGCAATCAGCGAAACGGTCAGCGTCGCGAAGTAACATTTCATACCATGCCATTAGATGGTGACCAAAAGTAATGGGTTGGGCACTCTGTAGATGAGTGAAACCGGGCATAATAGTGGCGTAATGTTTTTCTGCCAATTCCAGTAGGACGTATTGCAAGCGCCTAGTTTCAATTTGGATTTGATCCAAAGTTGCGCGCAAATATAAACGTAGATCGGTGGCCACTTGATCGTTTCTTGAGCGACCTGTGTGTAGTTTTTTGGCCGTAGGGCCGATGTCCGCTATCAAAGCCGACTCTATGTTCATATGCACATCTTCAAGTTCGGTAGACCACTCAAACTCTCCGTTTGCGATCTTATTTCTTATTTGATTTAGGCCTTGGACGATGAGCGTAGCCTCTTCGCTGCTGATAATATTCGTTGCTGACAGCATTTCTGCGTGAGCGATGGAGCCCTGGATATCCACCATAGCTAAGCGCTTATCGAAGCCCACCGAAGCGGTAAATTTTTGCACAAACTGATCTGTAGGTTCATCAAAACGACCACCCCACAGTTTCGATTTTTCTATCGATGATTGATCGTCGCTCATGTGTTGGCATTTGATTCCGCTAATGAATTAAGAAATCGATTATACAGCATAGTTTCAGGCGTGGGCCGACATGTGTGGAATTTAAAGGATACAGGGAGTGTCACAGGAAACGCTAGATGTCACTGACTTAGAGGGCTTTGATAATCTGTCAGTTGAGGAAGTTTTCCCCAATTTCTGCTCGATTCATAGCTTTTTCCTCGTGGTCATGTTTGCTCAATTAGTCGCCGTGGTGGTGTTTTTCGCACGCATTACCACCGGTCCGTGGCAATTGAGCGCGCTTTTCAATATCTCTCTTTTTTGTCAGTTTGTGTGCCTGAGCTCGGCGATATGTTTGTGTCTATTAAGGCAGTTGCTGGCAAGTTTAAAGGTGTCGGTAGCAATTTTTTTAGCTTACGCCGTCATCTTGTTTGTGGCGCTATTTTCAGCTGAAATGAGTTATAGGCTTTTTATTGATTTTGCTTATTTAAGTGATGTTGAGAGGGGCTCCCGTCATCGGGATTTTCTCCTCAGCGTGATTGCGCTTTCGCTTATTTGTAGTGCGTTGAGCTGGCGCTATTGGTATTTGTCTACTTTACGAAAGCTGCAGTTTCATTCTGAAACCTATGCCCGAGTACAGGCGCTGCAGGCCCGCATTAGACCTCATTTTTTATTTAATAGTATGAATACAATCGCAAATCTCACCCGCACTGATCCGGAATTGGCGGAGCGCACCGTTGAGGATTTGGCGGAGCTATTTCGCGCGACTCTGACCCTCCAAAGCCCATTGGTGACTTTACATGAAGAACTTGACCTTGCCCGCCGATACCTAAACATAGAGCAGTTACGCTTAGGAAAAAGGCTCTCTTTAATCATGGATGTGGATGAGTTACCAATGGAAGCATTGATTCCAGCTTTAACAGTACAGCCGCTGCTGGAAAATGCCGTACATCATGGCGTGGAGCCCGCGCCAGAGGGGGGGACTATCCGCATTATTGGCAAAGATCTGGGCGATAGTTTGACCTTGGTGATCTCCAATCCAACGCCTAAAGCGGGCGCGAAACAGAAACACGGTAACCAAATTGCGCAGAACAATGTTCGTCAGCGTTTGAAAGCCTTTTTTGGTAATAAAGGTAAGCTTGATGTGATGGCGGGCGACGAAATGTATGTGCTCTCTTTGAATATTCCTTATAAACGCCATGCGACCTAGAGTACTCATTGTTGATGATGAAGCCCCAGCACGCGCCAGATTAATGCGCTGGTTAATGTCTGGAGAGCAATATGAAGTAGCCGGTGAGGCGGAAGATGGCTTGCAAGCTATCGCCGCCGTACAACAGGATGCGCCAGATATTGTGTTATTGGATATTCAGATGCCGGGCATGAACGGACTGGAAGTAGCGGGCCACTTAAGTAAACTAGATGTGCCGCCCGCTCTGATCTTTACCACTGCCTTTGATGAATATGCACTGCAGGCATTCGAGGCCAACGCTGTAGATTATTTACTGAAGCCAATTTCCGAAGAAAAACTCGCTACCGCTTTGCAAAAGGCAGCGAAACCAAATCGCTTGCAGTTAGAGCAAGTGGCTTCTATTAATCAGCAAGATGGACATCGAACCCACTTGAGTGTGCGTGTTCGGGGTGGTATTGAGTTAGTGGCTATTGCCGATGTGCTTTATTTTCAAGCCGATCAAAAATATGTCACAATTCGCCACAAAAATGGCTCGATGTTAACTGAGTCTTCTTTAAAGTCGCTTGAATCTGAATTTAACGAGCAATTTTTTCGTATTCATCGCAACGCCTTGGTTTCGAAAAATTACATTGCGGGAGTGGAAAAGCCGGCTAACGGTGGTCTTCAGCTCAAAATTAAGGGCGTTGAAGAGCGCTTGAGTGTAAGCCGACGACATGAGTCTTCGGTGCGTCGCCTGTTAAGATCGCTGGGTGTCAGCATCTAATTAGGCTTGTTTGCTATCGCTATCTACGTCGTCTCGCAGTTATTCATTGCACTTTTCCTCTAGAGTACATCTCACTGTCTACCTTAGTCGTGACTAAATGATTTTGTGCTTGCAAGCTGGGTGGGCGGCAACTCGACGCAGATTATGAAATAGGTTTTTGCTATCCTCGTAACTTTCTATTAAATCGCTTCCTCTGTTTGCTTTTTTGACTTAGCATGGTTACACAGATATTTGAATTAGTAATTTCCAGTGATCTCGAGAATTCGCATTGCAACTAGAAAAAGTCCTTTGGCTCTTTGGCAATCGCAACATGTGAAGACGCTGTTGGAAAAGTTTTATCCAGAGTGCAGGGTAGAGTTACTGCCAATGGTGACCCAAGGCGACAAAATATTAAATCAACCACTGAACAAAGTGGGTGGCAAAGGTTTATTTGTTAAAGAATTAGAACAGGGCTTACTCTCGGGTGTCGCTGATATTGCGGTGCACTCTATGAAGGATGTGCCTGTGGAGTTTCCCGATGGATT
>DJFZ01000005.1:148914-164129 GCA_002432655.1 Thiotrichaceae bacterium UBA5859
CCGGGCACCAGGATCGGTACTTCCAGTTTACGTCGTCAATGTCAGCTCATGGCACATCGCACTGATATTCAATGTTTGGATGTTAGAGGGAATGTAGGTACGCGATTAGGTAAGTTGGATCGAGGCGAATTCGATGCATTGGTGCTGGCGGGTGCAGGGCTAAAGCGCCTCGGATTAACAGCACGTATTACCAATTATCTGGATATTGCTGAATCATTGCCGGCAATTGGGCAGGGTGCAATCGGTATTGAGTGTCGGCAAGACGAAGAGATGAAAGAATTCTTACAGCCTTTGAATTGTGATGTCACCGCCGATTGCATCGCTGCGGAGCGCAGCCTTAATAGCCGCTTGCAGGGAGGGTGTCAGGTACCTATTGCCGGCTTTGCTACACTTGCACAGGATATGATCGAATTACGTGCATTGGTGGGCAGTGTTGATGGTAAGCGGATGATAACAGCTTGCGGCGAAGCAGTGCGCACAGAGGCAGAAACTCTCGGGTTTAAGGTTGCCGAATCCCTATTGATACAGGGCGCGGGAGAGATTTTGTCGACAATGAGAGCTGCTGAGTAAGTAGGGTGTCGGTATTCGAGTCGCCTTTGAGAGATCTCAGAATCTTGGTGACTCGTTCAGCGCCTGATGCGGAATTAATTGGAGCGCCTTTAGTCGAGCTTGGCGCGCTGGTGGAGTATTTTCCGCTGTTAGAAATAGAGCCCATCACTGCGTTGACGGATCAACTGGATTTAATTAAGAAATTACGAGTAGGAGAGCGACTCATATTTATTAGTCGTAACGCTGTTCGATTTTCGCTTCCGTATTTAAGCGCACACAGTCAATATTGGCCACGGGAGTTAGTCTTAATTGCGGTGGGCGCGGGTACGGCGCAATATCTAGCGGATTGCACGGGCCAGTTAGTAATTTATCCAAAATTACAGCAAAATAGCGAAGGACTGCTTGCACTAGATGAATTACAGCAGGTATCTGGAGAGAGAATTTATTTAATGAAGGGTGAGGGTGGTCGCACCCTTATTGAGCGCACTTTGACTAATCGAGGCGCCGAGCTGCATGCACTTGCGTGGTATCGGCGACAGAACGCGAATTCTACTGCGCGCCAATTAAATAACTTATTGAAAATAAATAATTTTAATATTATTTTGTTGTCCAGTGTAGAGGCTGCTGCTCAGTTTGCGCGATTGACTAGTGAAGTTGAACCTATGACACTAAAAAGTTGTGTTTATTTGGTCGTGAGTGATCGTGTCGAAAAATGCCTAGAGGGTCTGGTACCAGACGCCAAATTTATTCGCACAAATGGGGCTGGACACAAAGCAATAACTCAAGCACTGTTGCGTTGGGTAAAGAATAATAAAATCTAGATTTCAAGTAAGGAAGAGTCATGGTGGAGCAAGCTGGTGAACAAGTCGAAGCAAGCGTAACCAATCAATCGCAGGTTTCTAAGACACAGGGTTCGTCACCATCTGACACGTCCAAGTTGCAGGGTCCCGAGACCGGCAATCGAAAGCATAGACTTTTGTATGTCATTTCATTGCTCGCACTACTGTTGGCAGTCATGCTATCTATTGTAGGGGGATACGGCTGGTGGTCTCTCAATCAATCACAAAAAAACCTTGTCCAATATAGTCAATTAGAAGCGTTAAACTTTGATCTGGAGCGTGCACAACAATCGAGTGGGGAATTGAATAAAAAGTTTGCAGCGGCAGAAGAGCAACTAGTCGCCAGTCTTAATGATTTAGAAGCCAAACAGCAAAGTTTACAACAGGCTCAGCTAAGTTTGTTTCAGGTGGCTGGAAAGAGGCCACGGGATTGGGTACTGGCAGAGGTGGAATATCTTATTCGCATTGCGGATCATCAAATGCAATTTGCCGGTAATTTCACTATTGCGGCGGCAGCACTGAAGTCCGCTGATAGTTTGTTGGCTGACTTGGCGGATCCCGGTTTGATTGCTGTGAGGGCGCAATTAGCGAAAGACATTGAGCAGTTAAGCACGGTCCAACCGGCGGACAAGACCGGAATTATCTTGAAATTATCGGAACTAGCGCGTCGTATTGAAACGCTACCCTTTAAGGCTCTCGATGAAAGAGCGCAAAAATTTAATCAGCCTGTGAAATTACCTGCCCCAGAGGATTTAAAACAAAATTGGTCCGGTGCTTGGCAAGCGCTATGGAAGGAATTGAAATCATTAGTGGCGATCCAACAACAAGAATTGGATATTGCCCCCCTTATGAATCAGGATCAAAAGATATTGATGCGTGAAAATATTCAGCTCAATATAGAGCAAGCAAAGCTCGCGGTTCTTCAGGAGAATGAAAAACTATTCCAGGAGAGTCTAGCGACGGTGCAGCAAAGAATTAAGTCCTATTATGATTTAGCAAGCGGTGAAGTGAACAATGTGCTGATGCAGATTGAATCGCTACAAGCACAGCCGGTAGACGTGTCACTTCCCTATGTAGGTAAAGGTATTAGTATGGTTCGCGAGGAAATGGCGGATAGACTACTCGCGAGAAACTTGAGATTAGAACGGAATTATAAAACCGTAGGAGAGGATGAGAAATTAGGCAATGAGGTAGAGTCCCAATGATACAGCTGTTAATTCTAATATTAGTTGGTGCTGCCGCGGTAGGGTTCGCTTTAACACTATTAGAGGATATTGGCTATATTCTACTGTCTTACCAAGGGTATATGGTAGAAACTTCGCTAGTGGTCTTTCTAATACTTCTATTAGCTTTTTTCGTGCTTTTTTACCTAATGTTGCGTGGTTCGGGTTTATTGATTCGTGCGCCTAAAGCCGCACAAAACTTAGTACAAGCCAAACGCCTAGAGCGCGCACGTAAGGAGTTAGCATATGGTATTTTAGCGCTTGATGAAGGAGAGTGGTTAGCTGCTGAACGTGCTCTGGTAAAAAATGTTGGGAATAGTGAAAACCAAATCTTAAACTATATAGCTGCTGCTCGTGCTGCCCATGAGCAAGGAGCTGTAGAGCGGCGAGACCAATACTTGCAACAAGCAGAGGCCGAAGGCGCCGATGTCGTGATTGCATTAACAAAAGCTGAATTACTCCTCGAACAAAACCAATTGGACGACGCAGAACACCTATTAAACGAAATAAGTGAAGTGGCGCCGAAAAAAAGTGCGGTGATAAAGCTGTTAGTAAAAGTCCACCGCGCTAACGGCCACTGGAACAAAATTATCGAGCTTTTACCGGTGCTTCGAAAAAGAGACATCTATTCTGCCGAAGAATTAATGCGCATATCTACCGAAGCTTATTGCGAACGGCTTAAAGCCATTGCTGATCTTGACGGAATTGTGGGCTTACAAGGTTTGTGGGAAACAATGCCGAAGGAATACCGTAATAGTGCAGAAGTGATACTAGTGTATGTCTCGTCCTTGGTGAAGCTAAAACAGCATGGGCAGGGTGCAGCGGTGATTGAAAAATTTCTCAAAGAGAAGTGGGATGCTCGTTTAGTCTACTGGTATGGTTTGTTACCCGACGTGAAAGAGAAAAGACATCTGGATAATCTAGAAGTATGGCGAGCACAACATGATCTCGATTGGGAAGTCTATTTGAGTTTAGCCAGAGTTGCGGTGAAACAACAGCTTTGGGGTAAAGCGGAGCATTACTTAAATTTATGTTTAGATCGTCAACCGAACGCAGAGGCTTACTGGGAGTTGAGCTATGTAGCAGAAGCGCAGGCTGACGGAGCGAAACAACAAGAATCTTTAAAAAAAGCGATGCAACTGGTTGCCGCAGAGAAATGGGTGCTTTCTCGGTAGACGCAATGCAAAAACTCTGCGTTTGAGTTGTTAAATCGAGAATTACACCATTTTCTAGAAAAAAAGAGCACAGAAATATTCATCAGTGAGCAGCTGGATCTACAACGGGACTATACTCTGCGATGGCTTTATCGATTACAGCGCGGGTTAGATGAGGTGCAAACAACTCAATAAATGCGTAGATATATCCCCTTAAGAAGAGTCCATGGCGAATACCTAATACAGTTGTGTTTGAATCGAACAGGTGTGATGCGTCAATTGCTCGCAATCCGCTATCTTTCTTTTTATCGAATGCCATCCCAGCGATGATACCAATGCCCAGCCCTAGATCGACATAGGTTTTGATCACATCTGAATCGGTGGCAGTAAAGACAATTTTTGGTACTAGTTGCTGCTCTGCAAAGGCGCGATCCACAATATAACGACCGGTAAAACCATACACGTAAGTGAGAATAGGATATTTGACCACATCCTGAAGCGACACTTTTTCTAGCTCTAAGAGTGGATGATTAGCGGGGGTGATAATAAATCGATTCCATTCATAACAGGGCAAAGTTACCAATTCCTTGTGAGGTCTTAGCGCTTCCGTGGCGATAGCGATATCTGCTGTACCATCACTTGCCATTTGTGCTACTTGCGGTGGACTTCCTTGATGCACATTTAATTGTACATTTGGATAGAGCCGAGTAAATTCCTTGATTGCCGGTGGCAAAGCGTAACAGGCTTGAGTGTGGGTAGTGGCGATGGAAAGGCTACCAGAGGACTCATGGAGGTATTCTTCACCAACGGACTTGATATTGTTTATATCATCTAAAATGCGCTCTGCTACTTGTAGTATGGCGCGTCCGGGTGGCGTGATTTCAACTAAATGTTTACCTCGACGATGAAAAATCTCAACACCGAGCTCCTCCTCGAGAGCTTTTATCTGTTTACTGATCCCAGGTTGGGAGGTGTGGAGCTTTTCCGCTGCCGCAGAAACTTTGAGATTCTGGCGCGCAACTTCGCAAATATATCTGATTTGTTGCAGATTCATATTAATAACTCAACGTTCTAAGATAGCAATAATATATTATCATTGAGCATATATCTTTCTTTAACAGATGCCAAGCGCGCCTTGGTATACAGACTGTTTTCATAATATAAACATTACATTGGCATTAATTCGGTAGGCCGCTAGTGGGTTTCGCAGTCTGTTGTCCATGTTGCCGAATGGTTTACGATTTTTTCTAGCAAGTAGGGTCAATTTTTACGCTCTATTGCACCCTGTTACCTCGCGCCATTTGCAATCGTAATATCGGCTTAATTGGATATTTTTCCATTGTGTTGCACAGCCAATTCCAGTGCTCGAGCTCTAGTTCTCTGGTCCGCAAATTGGTAGTCTTGACGCCTAACCCGATTCAGAAGAGTAATTAATATGGTCTCCAATGCCGGTGAAATTCGCCAAGCTTCCACTTTATTGTTAGTTCGAGATACCGATGATGGTTTGGAAGTCTTCATGTTGATGCGGCATTTACGTTCAGATTTTGCTGGAGGCGCGTATGTATTTCCTGGTGGGAAAGTAGATGCGACGGATATTGGTTGGGGTCAACACCCTTTGATCACGGGGTTAGATGAAAAGACTGCCAATCAAAAGCTGGCGCTGGACGAGGGAGGAATTGCTTACTGGATTGCTGCGGTACGTGAATGTTTTGAAGAGGCGGGAGTGTTGATGGCCTATGATAGTCAAGGTGAACTCTTAGATTTGTCGGCAGCTGATGCACATGAAAAATTTTCCCTTCTGCGTGACAAGGTTCACAAAGATCCTGATACTTTGGCAAATATTTGCGAACAAGAACAGTTAACTCTAGCGTTGGACAAAATTTACTACTTCAGCCATTGGATCACGCCGGAAGGCGCGCCTAAGAGATACGACACAAGATTTTTTCTAGCGGTAGCACCGCCACAGCAAATAGGTCATCATGATCAACATGAGACTGTGGATCATCGGTGGATCCAGCCGCAACAGGCGCTGCATGAGTGTGAACAGGGGAAATTTACTATGATTTTTCCCACCATAAAAAATCTCCAAGAGATCGCTCAATATGACACCACAGAAACACTAATAGAGGCGGTCAAGGCTAAGAGTTCTTTTCCCGCTATACTGCCAAAATTAGTGCGTGGAGAAGACGGGCAAGTACAATTGTTGATTCCCGGTGACACGGGTTATCCACAGTAATTGAGAAATTCCGAATTGAGCACACTATTAAAAGCTGGAGAGCCAGTACCAGTCTCAGAGTTGGTCACTAGGGTGTTGGCGAGAAATCCCGGCATGATGACAGGGCCCGGAACTAACAGCTATTTAGTCGGACATCGCGAAGTGGCGGTAATTGATCCTGGACCGGTGGATGAGACACACATTGAAGCAATATTACAGGCCACAAAAGGTCGGATACGTTGGGTATTGGTGACCCATACTCATCTGGATCATTCTCCCGGTGCGCAATTGTTGATTGAGAAAACTGGTGCTGAACTGATTGCATTTGAACAGCCAGCAGAAGGGTTTCAAGATAACACTTGCCAACCGAGCAAGCCCGCACAGCATCGTCATACTTTGGAAACCGAGGAATTTAGCTTAACGGCACTCCATACACCTGGCCACGCATCGAATCATTTATGTTATCTCTTGCATGCTGAAGCCATGCTCTTTACTGGGGATCATATTATGCAGGGTTCGACTGTGGTAATCGCACCCACCGATGGCAATATGACCCACTATCTGGATTCCTTATCCGATCTGAAACAGGAATCTATTGATCGACTCGCTCCCGGTCATGGTCATCTGATAGAGGATGCCACTAAAGAAATCGATAAACTCATTTCTCACAGATTGATGCGTGAACAAAAGGTCATTGAAGCTCTAAAACAACTTGGTAAAGGTGATCTGCCCCTCCTTTTGAAAAAAGTATATGATGATGTGCCGATTTTTCTGCATCCGGTGGCTCAGTTGTCGTTACATGCGCATTTAATTCGTCTAGCTGAACTGGGACGGGTGGCACGTCAGCAAAATGATTGGCTCCTTAGCGAATAGCTCGCTCCACTTTTAATCTAGAAGGTGAGTTTTACAGCCGATGTTGCAGTTCACTGAGATTTCCATAGAACAAATGTTCATGTTGGGTTTGGCGCTCATCATCTTTTTAGGGATGCTTGCACAATGGTTGGCATGGCGATTTCGTGTGCCTTCCATCATCCTACTATTTGCCGCCGGTATCATCGTTGGGCCGGTATTGGGCATACTGCGCCCCAGTGAACAGATGGGTAATTTCCTGCAAACATTTATCGGTTTTGCGGTAGCAATTATTCTCTTTGACGGTGGCCTGAATTTACGCCTATTTGAGCTCAAGCAAGCGGCTAAGGGAGTCATTCGCTTGGTGACAGTAGGGCCGATCATCACTTTGGTATTGGTTGCCGCTGCGGCGCACTGGATTGCGAATCTGTCTTGGGCCGTCTCTTTTATTTTTTCTTCCATTACAGTGGTCACGGGACCAACTGTCATCATGCCGTTATTACGCCATGCCAATTTGACACGAAGACCTGCTTCTTATTTAAAGTGGGAAGGCATAGTAAATGATCCTGTCGGCGCGCTGTTGGCGGTGTTGTTTTTTGAGTTTGCCATCTACAGCGAGCAGATTTCAGAGCCTGTAACTTTTCTATTGGAAAGCGGTATCGCCATTGGTGCCTCTGCAATACTGGGAGCGGGAAGTGGTTATTTCTTAGGACATGCTTACGAACGTAGTGCTATCCCTGAGTTTTTAAAGTCACCCGTGCTTGTGGTTGCGGTGGTGACCGTTTATGCGTTGGCTAATCTTTTACAAGAAGAAGCAGGGCTGCTGGCAGTCACTTTAATGGGAATGGTGGTGGGAAATGTAGGTATTACCAATATCTATGAAATTCGCCGATTCAAAGAGTCTTTGGTGCTATTACTGGTATCCGCACTTTTTATTCTATTGAGTGCCGACTTAAACCCTGAGGTATTCACCTCATTGGCGTGGCCTACAATTTTGTTAATAGCCATTGTGCTGTTTATCGTGCGACCTGTATCGGTGTTTCTATCGACCATTCGTTCAGGAATGTCATTTGAAGAAAAATTATTAATTGGGTGGATTGCGCCACGGGGAATAGTCGCCGCAGCGGTGGCGGGTGTGTTTGCGCCAAAGTTGGTGGAGCACGGATATCCTGAGGGAGGAATATTGATCCCATTGGTGTTTTTATTAATTGTGGTAACTGTGGTGTTGCACGGATTTAGTTTAAGTTGGTTGGCCAATCGACTGGGATTGGCCAGTCGTCACCGCAATGGGTTGTTGATCATTGGCGCCAATGTTTGGACAATTAAGTTTGCCAAATTATTGAAGGATATCGGAATAAACGTACTACTAATAGACAGTTCATGGGCACAATTGAAAAATGCACGATTGGCAGGTATACCCGTCTACTATGGTGAAATTTTGTCTGAAGCTTCTGAAGAAACTTTGGATTTGGTTGAGATAGGGCAGGTGTTATCAGCATCAGTAAATGATTCTTATAATGCTTTAGTCAGTACTTATTTTATTCCTGAGTTTGGTCGAGACTCTGTTTTTCAGTTGAATCACGAGGGACAGCTAGCCAGTGATAAAAAACAGGTGAGTGGTTCATTTCGAGGTATGGTGGCTTTCGATGAGGAGATCACTTACGAAGCTTTAATTAAGAAAGTCTATCAGGATTGGCGATTTTCACGTACCAAGCTTTCGGATAATTTTGGATTAGAAGAGTTTCGTGAAGAAAGAGGGAGTGAGACGTTAATATTGGCAGTGATAAAAGGTGATGGGCAACTGATCATCAATACTCCAAACTATACTTTAAAATTTGAGTCTGGGGACACTATTGTCAGTTTTTCGCCGCCTGTTCAAGAGAATGATCCACCACATTCGCACTCTGAGTAAAAAGATTCCTATTCATCTGTAGGCCATTGTTTCCCTTCAATTTGTTATTTAATTCAACCGCTTGTACATCAATATTTGTGATGCAAGGGTAATAAATTGCCGACCGATTAACTATTGTTTGCCAGTCACTCCGAGATCCGCCGCTAATAGTTATAAATAATTCAACCTATTTACTATTGTATCTTTGTTTTATCTCTTGGCCTGTGGTTTGCATCGTAATAAAACAGCGCCAATGGGTTCCCCTCAATCACTCAACAGGCAAATAATTTTGAGCGTCCCCTGGCAACTGACGAACTTAGGCGGAGGTAACCGGATGACTGCAAAAACTACCAATTTTGCACAGCTAATTCAAAAAGACAGGCAAAAACGCGAGAAGGAAAACTGGCAAGGCAGTTTTCTTGAGTACCTAGAGGTGGTGAAAAAAGATCCCAGCGCGGCCATGTTTGCTCATAAACGTATTCATAACATGATTGAGGATGCGGGCACTAAAAATTTGACGGATACAGATGATCCTCGTACGAAACGAATTTTTGGTGATGAACCTTATACGGTTTTTAACTTTTTTAAGGATGAATTTTTTGGCGTCGAGCATACTATTGCCAAAATAGCGAGATACTTTTTATCTGCATCCATGCAAGGCGAAGAATCACGACAAGTACTCTACCTGATGGGGCCGGTGGGTGCGGGTAAAAGTTCACTAGTAGACAAGTTGACTAGAGGACTAGAGCAGTGCCCACCAATCTATACCATTGAGGGTTGCCCAGTGCATGAAGAACCACTGCACTTATTACCCCGTCACCTGCGACCGGAATTTGAAAAAATGTTGAACGTTCGCATTGAAGGGGATCTCTGTCCTATTTGTCGATATCGGCTGAAAAACGAATTTAACGGTAAATATGAAGACATGCCGGTGAAAACATCTCACTTTTCGAAACGTAACCAGGTGGGTATCGGCGTAGTGCCGCCAGTGGATCCCAACAATCAAGATACTTCGGTACTGATTGGATCAGAGGATATTTCCAAGTTGGATCGCTACTCAGAGGGCGACCCTCGCGTGCTTGAATTAAACGGTGCATTTAATGTGGGTAACCGTGGCATGGTGGAGTTTATTGAGGTCTTTAAAAATGACCCAGAATATTTACACGCCATGATTACCGCGACGCAAGAGAAATTTGTACCTGCGCCGGGAAGACACGGTACGGTATACGTGGATTCAGTAATCATTGCGCACTCCAATGAAGCGGAATGGAACAAGTTTAAAGCCGATCACACGAATGAAGCGATCATGGATCGCATCGTGGTAGTGAAGGTTCCCTATAACATGCGTCTCTCAGAAGAGATTAAGATTTATGAGAAGCTATTGAAAAAGTCGGATTTCACTGCTCATGTGTGCCCACATACACTAGAGATAGCAGCGATGTTCGCGATCCTATCTCGTTTGGAGCAGACATCAAAATGTGATCTGATGACTAAGCTACGAATTTACAACGGTGAAGAGATTGTAGAAAAAGGACGTACGAAAAAAATAACCATTGATGAATTAAGAGCGGATACCAAGCGTGAAGGTATGTTCGGTGTGTCAACACGTTTTATTATGAAAGCATTGGATAATGCAATCGCACAGAATCCGCGATCTATCAATCCTATTACCGTGCGCGAAGCGTTGATCAGTATGGTGCAAGAGACGGACATGGCAGATGATGTTAAGGCCCACTATCTAGAGCTCTTACAAGATATTCTACATAAAGAATATCTTTCTATGTTAGAGCGAGATATCACAAGTGCGTTTGTCTATTCCTATAAGGAACAAGCTGAAGCTCTGTTTAACAATTATCTGGATCACGCGGAAGCTTTTGTCAATAAAACCAAAGTACATGATACCAACACTAAAGAAGAACTCGAACCGGATGAAACTTTCTTAAAATCTATCGAGGAGCAGATCGCGATTGTGGGTTCTTCGGCGGCAGGATTTCGCCAGGAAGTAATAGCGTATCTATGGGGATCCACAAGACGAGGGGACAAAATCAGTTACACATCCTATGAACCCCTAAAGGCAGCGATAGAGAAAAAACTCATGCATTCGGTTCGCGACATCAGTCGCATCGTGACCAAATCGAGGACTAGAGATAAAGAGCAATCGGAAAAATATGATGCCATGGTGCAGAACATGTTAAATAACGGTTATAGCGAAGATTCAGTGGATATGATCTTGAAGTACGCTGCGAATAATTTGTGGAAAGATTAAGAGGGTAGAACATGTCCACGATTTTTCGTGACTATAGCCATGGAGATGCATTGAGATCGGATCGTAGTGCCAGCGATCGCCAACGTCATCGTAAAAAGATTCGTTCCTCCTTGCAGGAAAACATTGCCGATGTCATTGCCGAGGAATCGATCATAGGCCAAAATCGAGAGAAGGTGATTAAGGTGCCGATTCGGGGCATTAAAGAATATCGCTTTGTCTATGGAGATAATTCAGGGGGCGCAGCACAGGGAGATGGTGAATCGCAACCAGGTCAAGTAGTAGGACAAGATGGACAACCGGGGGATCAACCCGGGCCTGCAGGTGATCAACCAGGCGTCGATTTTTATGAGACGGATATTACCCTATCAGAGCTGATAGACATTATGTTCGAAGATCTAGAATTGCCGGAACTCGAACGAAAAAATTTAAAAGATATTACTACTGATTCTGCTTCTCGCCGTCGCGGATACCGTAGCGTCGGCGTCAAAGTCCATTTAGATAAACGTCGTTCCGTTCGACAAAAAGTTCGTCGTAAGGTGGCTTTACAACGGATCGCAGAAGGACAAGAATCGTTGGCGAATATAGATGACGATAGTTTTCCGTTTCGTAAAGAAGATCTCCGCTATCGTCGACGTGTGCCGACTGAACGACCTAGCTCTAATGCCGCAATTGTCTGCATTATGGATACCTCTGGCTCGATGGACAGTATGAAAAAATATCTTGCGCGCAGTTTCTTTTTTATGCTCTATCAATTTGTGCGTACGAAGTATGAAAATGTGGAGATTGCTTTCATTGCTCATCATACCCAAGGCAAAGAGGTCACCGAGGAAGAGTTTTTTCATAAGGGCGAATCGGGAGGCACTATGATATCTTCCGGATACAAAAAAGCCCTCGAAGTCATTCATGATAGATATCATCCCGAAATGTGGAATGTCTACGCCTTTCATTGTTCCGACGGAGATAATCTTAGTTTTGATAATCCCATTGCTGTGCAAGCCGCAGAAGAATTGTGTGATCTCTGTAATCTGTTTGGTTATGGAGAAATCAAGCCTGCTTCGAGCTATTATCCTGGCAGTACTATGTTAGATGTATTTGACGAAATTGCTCGTGACAATTTCAAAGCATTAAGTATGAAAAGCAAAGAAGATATATGGCCTGTCTTTCGTGAATTTATGAGTAGTGAAAAATCAATTGAGACCCATTGACGGCGAATTAAACTATGCCAGCTAATTATAGTATTGAAGATTTAAAATATTGGGAAGATCAGATCCAAGAGAAGGTGGACTACTTTGGGTTGAACTGTTTCCCACAGGAATACGAGATCTGTGATCATAATGATATGCTGGGATATATGGCCTATTCCGGTATGCCCGCGCATTATCCCCATTGGTCCTATGGTAAGTCCTTTGAAAAATTGAAAACCATGTATGATTATGGCGTCAGCGGTTTACCTTATGAAATGGTCATCAACTCTAATCCTTGTCTGGCTTATTTAATGCGCGATAACACTTTGTGTTTACAAGTGATGACAATGGCTCATGTGATGGGACACAATGATTTTTTCGCTAACAATTTTACCTTTTCTCACACACACCCTGAGCTTACTTTAGAAAAATTTAAGGCCCAGGCAGTGCGTGTTAGAAATTATATTGAAGATCCTTCTATAGGGCTGGAGCGGGTGGAAAATTTTCTCGATTCAGCACATGCTCTAATGTTTAACTGTAATCGCAATTTCGCTATTAAGAAAAGAGGTGAAGCGGATGCTAGAGCTCAATTGAGTCGAGAGTTGAGTGGTCGCACAGACTTGTCAGATGAAGAAATTAATAAGCGTCTGAATCGAACACCAATAGAGCCGGACGAGGACATATTACTCTTTATTAGAGATAATCAACCTTTGTTAGCCGAGTGGCAAAGAGACTTATTAACTATTGTGCATTATAGTGCCAGCTATTTCGTGCCACAAATCGAAACTAAAATCATTAACGAAGGTTGGGCAAGTTTTTGGCATCGTACCATTATGAATGCTATGGAAGTGCCAAACGACATCATGCTGGAATTTTTTGCCCATCACAATCGTGTGGTTGCACCACATCCTGGCAGCTTAAATCCTTATTATTTGGGCGTTGCAATTTGGGATAACATTTTATTTCAAGAGATGGGAATCGATCCTGCCAGCGAAAAAGAATATATTACGCCGAGTCTAGAAGCTTTAGAAACGTTATATTCCATTAGGGAAAGTGAACGGGATACCTCCTTTATCAGACGTTTTCTCAGTGAAGATTTAATGCGATCTATGGATATTTTTGAATACGAACAGAAAGGAGATAAGCAGGTTATTAAACATGTCTCTGATGAACAACATTGGCAAGATGTCAAAGACATGTTGATAAAAAATATCGGTGTGAATAGCATGCCGGTGATTCGAATAATGGATGGCGACTACGAAGGGCATCGCACGCTTTATTTGGAACATGAATTTGAGGGTAGAGAACTAAGATTGGAAGAAGCAGAAAAAACCTTAGAACATCTACAATCGCTTTGGTGCCATGAGGTCATGTTAGAAACCATGCTAGAGCGCAAACCGGTGTGCTTAGCACATGATGGCGAGAAGTTCGAGATTAAAAAATTAGGAACTAAACAAAGTACTCCGAAAAAAAAGGAAACGGCTGAAACCTAACGTTCCAAAAGTTATGTCTTTTTACTTAAACTAATTTTTGATTCAGTTCCATTCATCAAATTCTGTATATTCTGTCGATGACGCCAGAAGAGAAAAGCGCTCATAATTAGACAAATCGGCCAAGACGGCTCTGCTAAATAGTAAGCGGCTGTAGGGGCCAGGAATGCTGCTATTAGCGCTGATAGGGAAGAATACCCAGTACTTACCGCCACGCCAATCCATACTATCACCAGAGTTACTGCCAATACTGGATTCATTATCAAAAGAGCACCGATTGCAGTGGCCACTCCTTTTCCACCAGCGAATTTAAAAAAGATTGGGTAGAGATGCCCCAAGAAGGCAGCCAATGCTATCCAACCCAGCTCGATACCCGAGATGTTAAGTGAGATTCCGATGCCTACTGGTAACGCACCCTTTGCCACATCTGAGACGAGCGTGAGAATTGCAGGTCCACGACCTCCTAAGCGTAAGACATTGGTGGCGCCGGGATTTTTGGAGCCTTCCAATCTGGGATCGCCTAGCCCAAATATCTGGCAAATCAAAATAGCGCTAGAAACGGAGCCAATCAGATAGGCACCGACTACGGTTAGGTAAAAATAGATAGATGCCAATTTAGGCTCCCTGCTCATCTCAACTTGGTTTATTGTACAATTGGCTGGCAATCGGCCTCAATGCAAAGGTGACCAAATGGATCGAATATTTTTAAGAGATCTGCAGATCGAAACGGTTATAGGAATTTTCGATTGGGAGCGGGAAATCAAACAAACGGTGGTATTAGATCTCGAAATGGCTATCGATAATCGACAGGCAGCATTGACTGATAAAATTGAGGACACGTTAGACTATAAAGCGGTGGCTAAAAGAATTATTGAATTTGTTGAATCTAGTGAATATCAATTAGTAGAAACCTTAGCGGAAAAGGTAGCTGATATTGTACTGAATGAGTTCAATTTACCTTGGTTAGCGTTGACGGTGAATAAGCGAGGGGCTATCCGTGGCGCGACAGATGTGGGTGTAAAAATCGAGCGCGGACAATTTCCTAGATGACCGATATTTATGTCAGCATTGGTAGTAATCTAGATCGAGAACATCATATTCGTACCGCGATAAACGAGTTGCAACATCGGTTCGGTGAGCTGCGACTATCTTCCGTATTCGACAGTGTGGCGGTGGGATTCGATGGCCAGCCCTTCCTCAATCTGGTGGTGTATTTTCGTTCTAATGAGACAGCACAAGCCGTTCAGCAATTCTTAACCGAACTAGAAGATAAACACGGAAGAAATCGTGCCTTACCCAAATTCTCGAATAGAACATTGGATTTAGATCTGTTGTTGTATGGCAACCAGATCTTGGACGAAAACGGATTGAAGTTACCAAGAGAAGAAATATTAAAGCACGCCTTTGTATTAGCACCTTTAGCGCAGTTGGCTGGGGAAGTATTACATCCTCAGGTACATAAGAGCTATGCCACCTTATGGGAAGAATTTAATGACACGGAGCAACGACTGGTGGAGATCCCATTTTCTTGGTCTCATCAAGATTGATGATAGAA
>DJFZ01000005.1:164423-270874 GCA_002432655.1 Thiotrichaceae bacterium UBA5859
TGGATCAGAGTACCTACTCCCTTATCGGTGAAAATTTCTAGTAACACGGCATGTTGGGTTCGTCCATCTATAATATGTGCGCTATTCACCCCTTCATTCACTGCACCTAATGCGGCATTCACTTTGGGTAACATACCGCCGTGAATGGTTCCATTTTCAATCAGGCTGGTAACCGTCTCACTCGTTAATCCGGTTAAGAGCTCTCCTTCTTTGTTTAACAATCCCGCGGTATTAGTCAGTAAAATTAATTTTTCTGCTTTTAATTCAGCTGCTATTTTACCGGCCACTAGATCGGCATTGATATTGTAGGAGGCGCCATCGGCACCCACACCGATGGGCGCAATCACGGGAATAAAATCGCCAGCGGAGAGTAAGTCCACTAAGGTACTGTTGATCTCTGTGACTTCACCCACATGCCCAATATCAATAATTTCGGGAGC
Organism: Thiotrichaceae bacterium UBA5859; assembly: GCA_002432655.1. GTDB lineage: Bacteria > Pseudomonadota > Gammaproteobacteria > UBA5859 > UBA5859 > UBA5859. The sequence goes on from DJFZ01000005.1 coordinate 164,864, forward strand.
ACTATGTTCTGGGGTATTACGGGTATAAGTTAGTTTTTTCGCGTGTATGAAATTACCGTCTTTGCCTGTCAGTCCTACTGCATTACCGCCACATTGATTAATTAAATTTACAATCTCTTTATTGACCAAACCTCCTAAAACCATCTCTACTACGTCCATAGTTTCAGTATCCGTGACGCGCATGCCATCCACAAATTGGCTAGATTTTCCGAGCTTATTCAATAGATCGCCAATCTGAGGGCCACCGCCATGCACAATGATGACTCTTATCCCTACATGTTTTAGTAGCACAATATCTCTGGCGAAACTTGCTTTTAAGGCGCCATCCACCATGGCGTTGCCACCATATTTAATGACTACTGTCTTACCGCTGAATCGCTGAATATAGGGTAAAGATTCCGCTAATATAGTAGCGGTTTCAAGGGCGGTTCTCGATTTACTCATGGAATTGTATTTTGTGTCTTTCTGATTAAAACGGTAAGGTTAAATGGGCATCAATCTTTAATATCTGTTCGCGGAACAACTCTTGAATTCGTTTTAAACTCTCTTCATCATCGGCCTCAAATCTTAAGACTACGCTGGGTGTAGTGTTTGAGGCTCGTACCAGACCCCAGCCATCACTAAATTCCACTCTTAGACCGTCAATAGTGATCTTTTCACCGTCCTCAAATGAGGCATCATTCATTAACAAATCCATGAAAGAGTAGTTCTGTCCTTCGTTCATGTCGATTTTAAGTTCAGGTGTATTGGTACTGTTTGGTAGAGCGGCAAAAATATCGGCAGCATCTCTCGGATCTCGAGCAATGATCTCTAACAGACGAGCAGCAGAGTAGAGTGCATCGTCAAATCCATACCAACGTTCTTTAAAAAAGATATGTCCGCTCATTTCACCTGCTAACAGGGCACCACTTTCTCTTAGTTTGTTTTTGATAAGAGAGTGGCCCGTTTTCCACATAATGGGTACACCCTCATGTTCTTCAATAATTCGAGAAAGGTGTTTGGAACATTTCACATCATAGATAATCGAAGCGCCGGGGTTTCTGGAGAGAATGTCCATGGCAAATAACATCATCTGTCTGTCTGGCCAGATGATTTCTCCATTCGGTGCCACTATACCCAATCGATCACCATCGCCATCGAACGCTAAACCGATATCGGCTTCTTTTTCTCTGACGGCCCGGATCAAGTCTTCTAAATTTTCTGGTTGACTGGGATCAGGATGGTGATTTGGAAAGTTGCCATCGACCTCACAGTAGAGCTCGGCAACATGGCAACCTAAAGTGCGAAATAAAATAGGCGCGATATTCGCGGTAGCACCATTGCCGGCGTCGACTACGATTTTTAGGTTCTTGGGTAAATCAATGTCGCCTGCTACTCGTTTTAGATAATTTGGAAGTACTTCGTCATCGTAGCTGATTTTTCCGGTGCCACTAGTGAAATCTCCTGCTTGAATGCGTGTGCGCAGAGCTAGCACTTGATCTCCGGAAAGTGTTTGGCCATTCAATACCATTTTTAGGCCGTTATATTCTTTAGGATTGTGGCTGCCAGTAATCATGATGCCGGTGTTGGATTCCAAGGTATTGGTGGCAAAATAGAGAATTGGCGTCGGACAAAGACCGATATCAATGACGTTGCATCCCGCCTCTGTTAACCCTTTACTAAGTTGTTCTACGAGCTTCGGACTAGAGGTTCGTCCATCTCTGGCAACGATGACGGTATCTTGCTGTTGCTTGCGAGCTTCTGAACCAAAGGCTAGACCGATTAGATACACTACATCGGGAGTGAGATCTGTGGCGACAATGCCGCGGATATCGTAGGTTCTAAAAATCGCTTTGGGCACCTTGTCAGCGGCGGCTGTGGCTTGGGCTTCGCTGGGCTCTGTAGTAGTAACCATATCTGGTTCGCTCTCCTCTTGTTGAGGTTCAGTGATTTCATAAACGGCAGGCTCTTGTGTGCCATCCATATCTTCATTAGTGAGGTCGAATTCCATTGGTTGTTCTAGAGGTAGATCATAATCTTCCGTGGTGAGGCTGGGAGATGCATCCGTTTCATTAATTTGTGCAAGTTGTTCCTGTTGGGCGTTTGCATTTTCGGGATCAGAGAGTTCAATTGGCCCTTTTTCAGTTTCTAATTCCAATGTAAATTCTTGAGGATCCTCACTTGCCAGAGCTGCCAACTCTTCTAGGCTAAGCTCATTTTCATCCTGCTTGGGAGATGTTAAGGTTTCTGTATCCCGCTCGGTCTCTTGCTGAGACGCCTCTTCATGAGAGACTTCAGTATCTGCCTCAGGATCTTCCCCAAGTGCCGCTAACTCATCGTCATCTAAACTGCTATGAGGAAAATCCAAAACCCAGTTTTCCTCGGTGGATTCTTCTGCTTGAGAAGTTTCGCTGGACGACTGTTCTGATTCTATTGGCGCAGAATTCAAATCAAAGGGATCTGCTGGTTCTTGCAACTCTTCCGACTGAGACTTAGATAAGGGGGGCGGTAGTGGGATCTCCGGAGCTTGGGCAATGGGTGAAGATTCTGGTTGGGTTGGCTCTTTAGCAGGTTTAAATGCACCTGTGTCGGCGAGCGGCGGACTGGAAAAGCTATCATTTTGTAAGGATTCTGGCTGCACAGATGGCCCAGGATGGTATTGTTGGCTGAGTGCATCTGCGGCGCCCTGGAAAAAAGTGAGCTTGAAGTGAAAATGTTGTTTAAAGTTTGATAGCTGTAGCTGTTCAAACATGTTCATTAAGGTAGCGAGATCTTCTCGGATGGCATGTCTGATGCGTAACATGATCAAAGCGCAACTTAATAACAGCATTACTAGTGTGCCACCCTGGATAAGGCCGAATAATAATGTATCCTTATTCATTCTTACCTTCCATGGGCTGATTTTTGGGGTCCACAAAGACACGGCAAATCTGGAGTCGTCAATGTAATGGCGAACTTTTGGGTTCCCTATTTTCAATCGTTCTGGGCCGCGTGCAGCCAGCACGGGTTGCAACTGTTCATTCACATATTGTGATAGCTCTATGTAACTATCGGCGGGGATCGATGAATTTTCGGCTAACGACTCTCTCAGTAACTGCGCTGAAAGCATGACATAAAAATGACCAACAAAATTGTTGCCGTCTAGAATAGGCACATTGAGAACCAGATGTTCGTACTCTTTACCTGAAAAATGTAATTCGAATTCCGACGCCTTGGATTGTTCCCTGGTACGTTTCACCAGTTCAATGGCCGCGTAACCTATGGGAGGTTTAATGTTTTCGTTCCGCGATAGTGGGGCGTCTGGTAACAGTCGAATACCAGTAACAAAGGGGAGCTTAGCCTGAATATTGTTAAGAACTTTTGCCGCCTCAGTGGGATTGTTGAAATATTCCAAAATTTCTGGACGCTTAGATTGCTCTAGCACAAGCATGCGAATTGTTTCCAGTTTGCCTTCTAATTTGGAGGCAATTTTGGAGACGGCTATCTCTTGTTCCAAGCTACTGGTCGCCTCGGGCACGCTATGAATTATAAGACGATAGTTGGCGACCATAGCGCCTACTATCAACACCGTTATGATTAATAAGGCAGGAACCAAATAGGTGCTATTAAATCCTACGCTCCTCGCGGATCGAGATTTTAACTTGGATGTGTTCTTACGTTTGTGTTTGCGGGACATCACGAATACTCCTTATCCCGATTTTGCCATTCCTTAGCAATCATAGATTATAGATAGCTACTCAGTACCTGTGTGCCCAAATCCGCCGCTACCACGATCGCTATCATGAAAATTGTCGACTATCTTAAATTGCGCTTGGACAATAGGCAGGATGACTAATTGTGCGATCCGATCCCCAGAATTTATAGTAAAAGGGTTGTCACTGCGATTCCAGCAGGAAATCATTAATTCCCCTTGGTAGTCAGAATCAATTAACCCTACCAAATTGCCTAACACGATACCTTTTTTGTGGCCGAGTCCGGAACGTGGCAAGATCACGGCGGCAAAGTTGGGATCTGCGATGTGGATGGCCAGTCCTGTGGGAATTAATTCTACACTATTGGGCGCAACATCAATTGTTTGTGCCAAGCAGGCCCTAAGATCCATGCCCGCAGAGCCTACAGTTGCGTGTTCAGGCAGAGGGATTTCCTTGCCCAACTTTGGATTCAGTATTTTAAGTTCAATGTCGATCACGGTATTGTTGGTTCACAATTTTTAGTAACTGTTCAGCAATCTCATCTTTGGGCGCCAAAGGCAGTAAGGTTTCACCCTGATGCCAATAGAGATGGAGCGCGTTGGTATCCACTTCAAAACCAACGTTAGGCGCCAAAATGTCATTGGCGGCGATTAAATCTAGGCATTTTCGTTCCAGTTTTGCTTTCGCGTTTGCTGCCACCTCGTCGCTTTCAGCAGCAAAACCTACCATAAAGGGTCTATTTGGTAGATGACTAATTGCCGTCAAAATATCTTGAGTAGGCTCTAACTCTAAATTAAGTGCAGAAGCCTCTTTTTTTATCTTGTGCGGGGCAACAGATTTGGGTCGATAGTCCGCCACCGCTGCTGCAGCGATAATTATATCCGCTCCTTCAACCCTTTCACACATTCTTGCATACATTTGCTCGGCACTCTGAACCTGAAGTATTTCGACTTGTTGTGGCGCAGGCAAAGACACTGGACCACTGATTAGGGTCACCTCAGCCCCTGCTTTCGCAGCCGCTTTGGCGATGGCGTAGCCCATTTTCCCTGAGCTACGATTGGAAATATAACGCACCGGATCGATAGCCTCTTGGGTGGGTCCGGCATTGATCAAGATTCTCGTACCCGCGAAAAATTTATCTGCCAACCTGGTTTCTAAGAGTTCTACGATTTGGCTTGGCTCCAGCATACGGCCGGGACCAAGTTCCCCACAGGCTTGTGATCCTTCTGCGGGTCCGATCAATTCAATACCACGTTGAATCAATAGCTTGCAGTTGTCCCGCACAGCGGCTGCTTGCCACATTTGTTGGTTCATTGCCGGGGCAAGCACGATTGGTGCTTGAGTGGCCAGGCAAATGGTTTGTAACAGATCCTCAGCATGTCCATGGGCTAATTTTGCAATCTGATTGGCACTAGCGGGTGCAATCAGCACTAAATCCGCCCAACGTGCCAAACTGATATGGTCCATACCGGCTGTAACTTCTGGATCAAATAGCTTGGTATATACTGGATTTCCGCTAAGCGCTTGAAATGTAAGGGGTGTAACAAATTCTTGTGCGCCTGATGTCATCACCACCTGGGTGTTTGCCTGTTGTTTCCCGAGTAGACGCACCAATTCTGCTGCTTTATAAGCAGCGATGCCGCCAGTCACACCTAAGAGAATGTTTTTGCCCTGTAGCTCATGCATATGGAAATTTTACCTGTTTGTGTCCCGAGCAGCTATCGGGCATTCGAATCAATGGAATATGCGTTAAATTTCGGTCTTTTCCTTGCATATCGATGGCCTTACTGATATAAAATGCGGCTCGATTTTTTAGGAGAAGAGTGATGTCGAGGGTTTGTCAGGTAACAGGTAAACGTCCGGTAACGGGAAATAATGTCTCCCATGCCAATAACAAAACCCGGCGTCGATTCTTGCCAAATTTGCATCGAAAAAGATTCTGGGTGGAATCCGAAAATCGCTGGGTTTCACTCAGGGTATCTACTAAAGGATTGCGGATTATCGATAAAAAGGGCATTGATGCAGTAATGGGCGATATTCGTGCTCGTGGCGAGCAGGTATAAAGGAACGTTCTCATGCGTGATAAAATTAAACTGGTTTCTACTGCCGGCACCGGCCATTTCTATACGACGAATAAGAACAAGCGCTCCACACCGGATAAGCTGGAATTCAAAAAATATGATCCAGTAGTGCGCAAGCACGTGATATATAAAGAAGAAAAAATAAAGTAGGTACCCAATCTTTACATCATTGCCTAATAAGCCCCACACCATGGGGCTTTCTCGCTTTTGATTATCAGCAAAAACAATTGATCATAATACGTCTCTGAAGTATTCATCGGGTTTTTCTTAGATCACTTAAGTAGATACGGCCACGTCCAAAGGTTGTCGATATTTTCGGATTTGTCGCGAAAACTCTACTAATACTTGTTCCCCGCTCTGCTCCGCATTTTGACACCACTGCCTCAATGATTCACACAAGGCTTCACTACTTTGGGTAGAGCGGTGCCATAATTTTTGTAATTCAAGCTTATATTGATATACCGTCTTAATGCGAGAATTACCCTCACAAACTTTTGCTAGTTTAGAGCGAGAATGTGGATCTAACAGATTATCGTGACGAATAAGGATGTGACGGTACTTACGGAACTGCTTGCTGGAACGTCCTTCAAGAGATTGAATTTCATCTTTTAGTACCGGAATCAGCACCTGTTTGCTGTACTGAGCCATGATATGGAACCGGTGATTGACGACGGATAATAAGGTTTCTTTGTCAACTTCCACTTTTGCTGCAGCTAATGTGGGCTTTGGTGCAATTTTTTTCACCTTAGCCAATCCCGTGAGTTGAAAGAACCTGATGTAAAACCATCCCAAATCAATTTCCCAAGGTTTGTTGGACAATTTCGCCGAACTTGGATAGGTATGGTGATTATTGTGTAGCTCCTCACCACACACCAGTAGACCCCAAGGGACTATATTGGTGGCTGCGTCGGCACACTCGAAGTTGCGGTAGCCCCAATAGTGCCCAATGCCATTAATGACGCCTGCCGCAAAAAAGGGTATCCAGAGCATTTGCACCGCCCAGACACAGATCCCGGCGGTACCAAACAGTACTAGATAACAGCCAAAAAGTATGGCGATACCTAAGTTGTGAAAACGGCTATACAGATTGCGCTCTAGCCAGTCATCGGGAGTCGCATGGCCAAATTTAGTGAGATCTTCTTTGTTCTTAGCGGCTTCCCGATACAACTCAGAGCCACGCCAGAGCACATTTTGGATTCCCAGTATTTTTGGGCTGTGGGGATCTTCTTCGGTTTCACATCGCGCATGGTGTTTTCTATGAACGGCGACCCACTCTTGGGTCACAATGCCCGTAGTCAACCATAACCAACAGCGAAATAGATGTGAGAGCAAGGGATTTATCTCCAATGCTCTATGAGCTTGATGGCGATGCAGGAAGACGGTTACAGAGATTATGGTTAGATGTGTGGTGACTAGTGTGAAGAGGACTAGTTGTAGGGCGGGCCATTGACAGAGACCACCAATCAGGTAATTGACGATATTAATATCCATTTAAATTCCAAGTAAATTCAGATGCTTAAAAAAGATTACCGAGCGCCCGGCAATGGTCTTCAAAATCGCTGAGATGGGTCAATAAACTCCTGCTAAGCATAATATTAAGGTTGCTCAACCCGGGTCGCTATCTATAGAGAAGCATACTCCATTTCAGTAAGTATACCCGAGTTAAAAGGATTTATAGCTGTCTAGGAACGCACTTTTCGGAGCAAGTACATGAGTGAGGTTTTTATTGCCAGGCAACCAATTTATGACGCTAAGTTGTCGGTTCATGGTTATGAATTGCTGTATCGGCGAGGAACTATTGGTGGTGCTCGAATAAAAGATGGCGAAACAGCTACTTCGCAGTTGGTGCTCAACGCCATTACTGAATTTGGGATGCGGGATATAGTAGGAAACTGTCCCGCATTTATTAATGTCACAAAAAGCTTTATGTTGGATGACGCTATCCTTGGCTTGGATCCAAAACAAGTTGTGTTAGAGATCCTCGAGGATGTAACGATTGATGAGGAACTTTTAGAAAGTGTCAAAAAGTTGTCCGCGAGAGGGTTTAAGATCGCTTTAGACGATTTTACCTACAACAATAAGTACGATTCACTATTGCGACTAGTAGACTACGTCAAACTGGACTATTTAGATTTAGGCGAAGACAAAATGAAAGAACATGTCCGCTTGTTAATGCCCTTTGGCGTACAAATATTGGCGGAAAAAGTAGAGACTGAATCTCAGTTTAAGAAGTCTTTAGAAATGGGTTGCGATCTGTTTCAAGGATATTTCTTGTCCGAACCTACGGTGATGAAGAAAGGGCGATTACCTTCCAATCGACTCGCTTCTCTGGAGCTGCTGTCTAAACTCGAATCGCAAGCAAATGCCCGTGACTTAGAGGAAGTTATCTCTAAGGATGTGGGCTTGAGTTATAAGATGATGCGCATGCTCAATTCTGCCGCCTATCAACTACCACAAAAAGTAGCCTCCATCCGACAAGGCGTGGTATTACTTGGTAGAAGGAAAATCAAGTCTCTGGCATCTTTATTGGTATTGTCTAAATTTGACGATAAACCCAAATCTTTACTAATCACCGCAATGATTCGCGCTAAAATGTGTGAAGGATTGGGCTCCATGGTTGGTATTTCCAATAAAGATCAATTGTTTACAATAGGTCTATTCTCGGCATTAGATTCCCTAACTAGTTTACCCCTACCAGACGTGATTAGTGCCTTACCCTTAGAGGATGACACGGTAGCAGCACTGCTACTACATGAGGGTGATGAAGGTAAGTTACTAAGTAGTGTGCTTCATTATGAGAAGGGGGATTTTTCAGAAATGAAAACTTACAAATTAAATTCCCGCAAAGTACGTAACCTCTATTTCGATTCGGTAAAATGGGCGGAAGAGATGGGCTCATCTATGAGTGAGTAGTGGTTTTTTGTTGCAGGTGTAAGTGCCCTTCTTGATCCTTGGTCACGAACCAATTCGCCGTTACCAACGTTGTGGCGTGCTCCTCTAAGATAATAAGTTCTCCAGAATATTTGCGTCCCGGTTCGAGCGCTTCACGAGCAATAATGGTGGTATTTTCTTTAATATGATCGCACTTAATCTCTTTACTTGTGGAACGCTCGACAGGTAACTGGGGTAGGTGACGAGTGTGATGTGCGGTGAGACGAATATTCACCAGCTCGACAGTTGTTGTCAGTCGATGACCAAAATATTGTGCGTGATTGTGATGAAATAGAGTTTCCGCGGTAGCGATATTGTGCCAGGGGATCTCGAGGCAGTAACTTTGGCCTAAATAGCGAAGTTCTAAAAAGCGCTTAACCTGTGCCTCTGTTTCAGGACTCCCGATTTGTTTAAGCGCTTCTGCTTTTAAGGCATCAAATAACGATTCGATCTGATTGTCTGTGTACTCGGTTAAGATCCCTCCTACCGTATGGCTGAGGGTTCTACCCATTGGGGCACATAACATACCGAAAGCCGAAAATAGGCCGCTGTATCGAGGCACCAATGCTTGTTCAATACATAGACGTTCAGCCAGTTCGCAGAGATGTAGTCCACCGGCCCCGCCAAAACAGACCAAAGTAAACTCCGCAGGATCGATCCCCCGTTGTAGCGAAATTTGCTCTAAGGCGCGAATTATATGTTGGTTTGTGATATCAATTATGCCTTGCGCAGCGGCATGACGACTACACTCTAGTTTAGCTGCGATAGTTTCTATCGCGGTACTAGCCGCTTGCTCACTTAGGTGCAAAGTGCCTCCGAGTGGTTGGCCGACGGGTATGCGCTGTAACACCAGGTTCGCATCTGTCACCGTTGGTTGAGTTCCACCGAGACCATAGCAGGCTGGGCCGGGATCAGCTCCCGCAGAAGCTGGGCCAACTTGGAGGGCACCCCCCTCGTCGATAAATGCTATGGAGCCACCGCCTGCCCCGATAGTATGCATGTCTACCATCGGCAAGGTTAGCGGCAGTGACCCTAGTCTACCTTCTTTGGTAATACAAATTTCACCGTCAATGAGCGCCACATCGGTTGAGGTGCCACCCATGTCGAATGTTAGCAATTTTCTTTTACCAATGCGTTCGCCAATGGTGTTCGCAGCGATCAAACCTCCCGCTGGTCCAGAAAGCAGTAAATTAACTGCCAGTTCAGCGGCTCGTGTCGCGTCGATGGTTTCGCCACTGGATTGCATCACTTCTACTCTTGCTGGCGTCACTTGGCAAGATAGATTTGTTAAGTAGTCGCGTATGATAGGTGCAACCCTAGCATTTAACACAGTGGCAATGGCACGTTCATATTCTTTATATTCTGGGTGCACGTATGAGGAGCGAGATACGAAGTACCTGTCCTTTAGTCTAGATTCGATAGCCTGTTCATATTCGCTATCTAAAAAAGCAAACAATAAACAGATGGCAACCGATTGTGGGGCTAGTTGCTCCAGTGCTTTTTCCAATTCTGACAAATCTTCGGCAGTGAGGGGATCCAGTAGTTTTCCGTCAGCACCCAAGCGACCCCCAGTTTCTAAACAGAGTTCTGGATCTATAAATGGGGGAGATTTGTTGGGCATGATATCGTACAGATGCGCCCGAGTTTGACGGCCTATGTTGATTATATCTTTAAAGCCGCGGTTGGTAATGAAGACGGTTTTTGCCCCTTGAGATTGCAACACCGCATTGGTAGCCACGGTAGTACCGTGTACAATGAGCAAATCTTGTAAGTTAATATTTAAATCTTTTGTCCCTTGTAATATTGCCACTTCTGGCGCTTGCGGTGTAGACAACACTTTATGTACGTGAAAATGACCATTCTGCCAAAAGACAAAATCTGTAAAGGTGCCGCCAGTATCTACCCCGAGAATAGGTTTCATCGTTCCTTTGTTTCTATTTAATTACCGGATCCAACTTTAATTTCATTCGAACAGTTGCATTGCGAGATATTTTAACGACAATACAGTTCCATGAGCGCACCAGTATTAGTTGATATTCAACAGTTAACTCGAGATTTTGGACCACTGCGCGCAGTGGATGAAATCTCCTTTCAAGTTCACCAGGGAGAGGTATTAGGTTTCCTAGGCCCAAACGGCGCTGGTAAGTCTTCCACCATGCAGATGATAACAGGCAATCTGGCGCCTACCTCTGGGCAGATCCAGATCAATGGTATCGATTTATTGGATTCACCGAAACAAGCAAAAGCGCAAATTGGCTATTTACCCGAGCAACCGCCAATCTATCCTGATTTAACGGTGGATGAATACCTGCGTTATGCTGCGAAACTTAACGGCATCAAAGGTTCGGCCATTAAATCTGCTGTTGAACAAGCCAAGTTGCGCTGTGGTTTAGAAAAAGTAGGTGCCAGGTTAGCGGGTAACTTATCGAAGGGGTTCCAACAGCGGGTTGGGATTGCGCAAGCTATTATTCATTCCCCGAAAGTAGTTATCTTTGACGAACCCACAGTGGGTCTGGATCCGATTCAGATCCGTGAAATTCGCGCATTGATTCAGGAGCTTAAAAGCGATCACAGTGTTATTTTATCCACTCATATTTTGCCGGAAGTGCAGACCATGTGTGATCGTGTATTGATGATCAATCGAGGCAAACTCTTAATGAGTGAGGCAATGAATGCGCTGTTAGGTGACGAATCTCAGTCTACGTTACTGGTAGGTTTTAACCGTGCGCTAGAAATCTCCGCTTTGCAAACGATCCCCTCTATTCAACAGGTGGAAGCATTGGCAGACAATCGTTATCGTTTAGTCACCGATGCGCCTATCGAAGCGGCTGAAACTATTGTCAAGCGGTCAGTGGCTGAGGACTGGCACCTGATAGAGCTACATCAGGAAAAGCGTTCACTGGAGCAAGTATTTGTGGATACTGTTTACAACGATCAAGGCGAAGTAGTGACGTCATGAAAAAGATTATATACATCGCTAGCAACGAGGCACGAAGGCTCTTTTACTCTCCTCTAGCGTGGACGGTCTTGGCTGCGGTGCAGGTAGTGCTGGGATTCATGTACGTTATGCAGTTGCAGTTTTATCAACAAGTGCAATCACAGTTGTTGGCCAGCCCTGAACCGGTGGGTGTCACGGAAATAGTAGCAGTGCCAATTTTTGGTAATGCCGCAGTGGTATTGCTGTTAGTTAGCCCCTTACTGACGATGCGATTATTGAGCGATGAACGCAGCAACAAAACCTTGGCGTTGCTATTCTCCGCACCCTTATCGATGACAGAAATTATTTTAGGCAAATATCTTGGCATCATGATTTTCTTCACTATGATGCTGTTGGTAATCTGCATTATGCCTCTGAGTTTGTTATTGGGGGCCCAGCTTGACTTTGGTCTGTTGGCAGCCGGCGCTTTGGGTTTATGGTTGATTTTGGCTGCTTTTTCAGCTCTGGGTTTATTTATGTCAGCGCTCACCGCTAACGTGACTATTGCTGCTGTGAGCACATTTGGTGTGTTATTGATGTTGTGGATTTTAGATTGGGCTGGCGATATGCCGGATTCACAACTGAGCGAGCTGTTTTCATATCTTTCTATACTGAACCATTATGAGTCTATGTTACGGGGAGTATTTAGTTCTGCGGATCTTATCTATTACGTCCTCTTCGTGACTACGTTCTTGGGGTTGGCAATCAAACGGTTGGATGCCGAGCGTATCTAGGCGAGAGAGTGTTATGCAATTAAATAAACAGAGTCGCTTTAAATTCCGCCTGGATAATGCTCTATTTTATGTGTTGTTTCTCGGCCTGATTGGCATCATCGCTTGGGCAACTCAGCACTATTCATTCGAAGCTGACTGGACTGCCTCCCAACGGAATTCTCTCTCGCAGACCAGTATTTCACTTTTGCAAAACCTTGAGGGTCCGATAGAAATCACTGCATTTGTGCGTGAGGGTGGGGCCTTGCCGGATCGAATTAAAGATCTGGTTGCTCGATATCAGCGAATCAAACCGGAGATTCAGCTAAAGATTGTCAATCCCGACAAGCATCCAGAACAGGTTCGGGATTTGGGTATCACCATGGATGGTGAATTGATCATTCGCTATCAAGGGCGCACAGAAAATATCCGCGAACTTTCCGAAGAGGTGATTACTAATAAGTTGCAACGATTGGTGCGTCAAGACCAACGTTTCATTGTATTTGTCACTGGACATGGTGAAAGAGATCCCTTTGGGCAAGCTAACCATGATTATGAGCAATGGACGAGATTTTTGTTGGATAAGGGATTAAAAGTCGAGACGGTGAATATCGCCACCACCGGTACCGTACCCGATAACACCGCCGTATTAGTGATTGCCGGTCCGGCAGTGAGGTTGTTCCCAAATGAAGTGACGGTGTTGCAGCGCTATTTGGAAGAGGGTGGAAACTTATTGTGGTTGATGGATCCAGATGAAGCGTTGCATGGCTTAGAACCCTTAGCAGATTATCTTGGTCTGCAAAGATTGCCGGGTCGTGTGGTGTCAGTGAGCCCCATTGCACGCTTATTGGGTATTGATGATCCTACTATTGTGTTAGTGGATCAATATCCCTATCACCCTATTACTCGTGAATTTGCCACCATGACACTGTTGCCGGAGGCCGTGGCAATGTTAACTGAACCTGTAAACGATTGGGAAGCGAAAGCGTTGCTCTCCACTTCTGATGTGAGTTGGACTGAGACAGGTGAGTTAGCAGGACAGATCCAGCATGATCCTGAGCAAGGTGAGGTAGCAGGCCCGCTGGATGTGGCCTGGGTATTGACCAGACCGATTAATACGGACGCCGCAGAAGATAGCGAAGAGGCCGCGCCGCGACAGCAGCGAGTTGCCGTAATAGGTGATGGTGATTTTCTGTCAAATGCCTTTCTTGGAAATGGCGCTAACTTGGATTTAAGCGTCAGTTTGGCAAACTGGTTAGTAGGGGATGATGCCTTGATATCCATTCCCGCGCGTACCGCAGTGGATGCTAGTTTGGAGTTGTCTGACGGTCTTTTTATTGCCTATGCGGTGTTTTTTGTTATAGGTTTACCATTGGTATTAGCCTTATCGGGCTTCGGAATTTGGTTTGTACGTCGTCGCCGTTGAACTATGAATTATCGTCAAGCCCTTAATATTGTCTTACTACTCTTCATAGGGCTTATCTTTGCAGCCGTCTATTTCAAACCTGAAGAAACGAGCAATTCAACACCGATTTCTGCTCTGGACGCGGCATCAATCAACTCCTTAAAGCTCAAACAGGGAGAGAGAGAAATCTTATTAACGAAATCTAGTGGAGAGTGGTTTGTTGCTGGTAATCCACCCCTACCTGCTGGGGAGTACCGAGTTAAGGAAATTCTAAGGCTGTTATCGTTGCCATCGGAGATACACTATCCGGCAGATGAAATGGATTTGATGGCGTTGGGCTTGGAGCCTGCCGAAACAGTGGTGAATTTTGACAATTTGTCCGTGGCCTTAGGTGATACCAATCCCATCGATCAAAAACGGTACCTTTTAGTTGATGATACTGTGCATCTGATAGAGTCATTTCAAGTGCCCACACTGACGGTGGAATCGCAGGAGCTGATCAGTAAAAAATTGATTCAATACCCATCGGGATTGAGTCGTATCGATGCTGGTGACTATCTATTAGAGAAACAAGAGGTTGGTTGGCATTGGCCAACGGCAACGGATGAAATCAGTGCAGACGATATCAACGCCAAGGTGCAAAGTTGGTTACAAGCGCAGGCTTACGAAGTGAAGTTCGGGCGTACAGAAGGTGAGCCGATCGGTGAATTGATACTGGAGTATGAAAATCAAGATCAAATTCGGTATGAAATTCTCACCCTCGAACAAGGCAGTTTGGTTGAATGGATATTCTGGCGTGCCGATTGGGATCTCAGTTATCTTTTTTTTGAACAATCCGCAAAGGATCTGCTCACGCCACCGGTTGCGGCAGAGGCGTCTGCACCATTCGTAGAGGATGCTACCTTGTCGGAGCCCAACCTACCTTAGTTTAGTCACATGCCTGAGTTGCCAGAAGTAGAAACTACTCGGGTGGGCCTCAGTCCCCATTTGGTGCGGCAGAAAATCGTCTCCTTGCACATTCGACAGCGACAGCTGCGTTGGTTAATTTCCGACCAAATTTTTCAGCTCGAGGGAGAGCAGATCCTCAGCCTAATACGCAGGGGTAAATATTTAATCTTGTCTACACAAGCGGGGCACGCACTCATTCACTTGGGAATGTCCGGTAGCTTAAGGATTCTTTCTGCTGCGGAGCCGCCCACTAAACATGATCATTGGGATATGGTGCTTGGTGATAAACAGGTTTTGCGTTATCGGGATCCGCGTCGATTTGGTGCCCTACTCTGGACCGAGGCGCCCCCGGAAGAGCACAAACTATTGTGTGATCTGGGCTTAGAGCCGCTGTCAGAAGAATTCTGCGGCGACTACTTATTTCGAATTTCTCGGGGCAAGAGCCGGCCCATTAAGTCCTTCATTATGGATAGCAAAATCTTAGTGGGGGTAGGTAATATTTACGCCAGTGAGGCACTGTTTCGGGCGGGGATCCATCCGCAAAGAAGAGCAGATCGCATTAGTGCAAAACGCTACGAAATACTGGCTGGCGCCATAGTGAAGGTGCTAAAGACTGCGATCTCCGCAGGTGGAACCAGCCTCCAGGATTTTTTCACACCCACGGGCGAGCCGGGCTATTTTCGTCAACAACTGTCTGTTTATGGGCGAGAAAATCAACCCTGCCTTCGCTGTGGTGGGATTATCAAGAAAAAAGTTCAAGCTCAGCGCAGCAGCTACTATTGCCCCAACTGCCAACATTGAAATGTCGGCAGCCATCCCTATATAGCACAATAGGTGTTGGTATAGGGTATGATCTGCCGCAGCTCTTAGTTCAGAGTTTGAGGAGGGGGTTTTGCAACAGTTCAGAGGTACAACCATATTATCTGTGCGTCGGAATAATATGGTGGTGATTGGTGGTGACGGTCAGGTGAGTGTCGGGGATACGGTGATGAAAGGTAACGCACGCAAAGTGCGTCGTCTTTATAAGGATCAGGTCCTAGCCGGATTTGCCGGGGGTACTGCGGATGCCTTTACCCTATTTGAAAGGTTTGAGGGTAAGCTAGAAAAGCACCAAGGCAATCTGGTGCGTGCCGCGGTTGAGATGGCGAAAGACTGGCGTACGGATCGCATGTTACGTCGGTTAGAGGCACTATTAACTGTGGCAGATAAATCGGCATCTCTTATCATTTCCGGAAATGGAGATGTGATCGAACCAGAACACGATATTATGGCAATCGGATCTGGTGGTATGTATGCGCAAGCCGCCGCGCTCGCCCTATTGGACAATACGCAATTGAGTGCGGAAGAGATTGTACAGAAAGGGTTGCATATCGCTGCGGATATTTGCATCTATACCAACCACAATATTGTTCTGGAAAAGTTAGAGTTTTAACAGATTGTTTCTAATAATTTAAAAGAAGAGTTCGAGTTGTTCTATGTCCGAAATGACACCGAGAGAAATTGTACATGAATTAGATCGCCACATCGTGGGACAAGGGGCGGCTAAGCGATCTGTAGCTATAGCGCTACGCAATCGATGGCGCAGGAGCTTAGTGGATGAAGAATTACGCAATGAAATTACACCAAAAAACATTCTCATGATTGGCCCCACCGGGGTCGGTAAAACCGAAATCGCACGCCGGTTAGCGAAATTGGCTAATGCCCCCTTTATCAAGGTGGAGGCAACTAAATTTACTGAAGTGGGTTATGTGGGTCGTGACGTGGAATCTATTGTTCGTGACCTCGTTGATATGTCTTTAAAACAGACCAAAGAGACGGAAAAAGAGCGAGTCAAGCATCGTGCGTTAGACGCTGCAGAGGAACGAATATTAGACGCGATTGTTCCTCGAAGTAGAGATGATGTCAGCGAAGATGGTGTATCAGCAACCCGACAACTATTTCGTAAACGCTTAAGGGAAGGCGATTTGGATGATAAAGAAATAGAAATTGAAGTTGAAGCGCCCCAGGCCGGTGTTGAAATCATGGCGCCACCTGGCATGGAGGAAATGACTTCGCAACTGCAAAATATGTTTCAGAATATGACCGGCAGCCGCACAAAACCACGGCGTATGCGAGTGAAAGATGCATTACGCCAGCTATGCGACGAAGAAGCTTCAAAGCTACTGGATGAAGAAGAGTTGAAAATTTTGGCGCTGCAACGTGTGGAGCAAAATGGTATCGTTTTTTTGGATGAGCTGGACAAGGTTGCGAAACGTTCAGAACATGCTGGGCCCGATGTTTCCCGAGAAGGGGTACAAAGAGATTTATTACCCTTAGTTGAGGGCTGCACGATTTCTACCAAATATGGGATGGTGAAAACAGACCATATTTTATTCATCGCCTCAGGCGCATTTCATCTCTCCAAACCATCAGATCTGATACCAGAATTACAAGGCCGTTTTCCCATTCGCGTAGAGCTTTCCCCTCTGAATGTGGAAGATTTTGTGCGCATTTTAGAAGAACCTTCTGGTTCATTAACTGAACAGTATAAAGCTTTGCTGGCAACAGAAGAGGTATCTTTGGAATTTACTACTGAAGGGCTTAAGCGCATTGCTGAAGTGGCGTGGGAAGTGAATGAACGCACAGAAAATATCGGCGCTAGACGGCTGCATACGGTAATGGAAAGATTATTAGAGGAGATTTCATTTACAGCGTCAGATAGCCAAGGTCAAAGTATCAGCGTAGATGCAGCCTATGTGGAAAGCCACCTCGGAGATTTAGCCCGCGATGAAGATCTCAGTCAATACATTCTTTAATGCACAGTAGTGATGCTGATGCCGCCTGTACCTTCTAAATTAAATTTGCATCGGCAATCAAGAGTATTAGAAATTGCTTTTGATACAGGAGAGATTTTTCATCTACCTTGTGAATATCTGAGGGTCTACTCCCCTTCGGCTGAGGTGAGGGGCCATGGCCAACCGAAGCTGCAAACGGGGAAGCGTTACGTCAATATTCGGCAAATAGAGCCAGTTGGTCATTATGCAGTGCGGTTGATTTTTGATGATGGTCACGACTCCGGTTTGTATTCCTGGTCTTGGTTGTATGAACTTGGCAAAGAGCAAGAGTTAAAGTGGAAAAAGTACCTTGCGCAACTCGAAAAGGCTGGTGCTTCGCGAGATCCGAATCCAAATCTAGTAGAGCACAATGAATAAACTCAAGCCTAGAAAAGTCTCAGGAGCAAAAGAAACAGAAACCCATTTTGGTTTTCAACAGATCCCATTCACTGAGAAACAAGACAAAGTGGATAAAGTTTTCCACTCTGTCGCCGAGCGTTACGATCTCATGAACGATCTCATGTCTCTCGGCATGCATCGGCTTTGGAAGCGCTGGGTAATGTCATTAACAGGTATTCGTCCTGGACAAACTGTATTGGATTTGGCGGGTGGAACGGGCGATCTGACTCTGCTGATGTCAAAGCAGCTGCGTGGTAGTGGCAAAATTATTCTGTCAGATATTAATGAATCGATGCTCGGCATTGGCCGTGAGCGAGTGATCGACGGTGGCGCCCTTTCGTTAGTGGAATATGTGCAAGCCGATGCGCAATATCTACCCTTTAAAAACAATCAATTTGATTGTGTCACCATGGCTTTCGGTTTACGGAATGTACCGGATATTCAAAAGGCGTTAGAAAGTATCTTGCCGACCTTGAAACCTGGTGGCCGACTGTTGGTATTGGAATTTTCCGAACCCCATCGATCAATCGCGCCGGTGTATGATTTCTACTCTTTTCAATTCTTACCAAGGATGGGTGAATGGGTCGCAAAAGATCGCGCCAGTTATCAATATTTGGCTGAGTCTATTCGCATGCATCCGAATCAAGAAAGATTGAAGCAAATGTTTATGCAAGCGGGTTTTGATCATTGTGAATATCATAATCTATCAGCCGGTATCGTTGCAGCTCACCGAGGGTTTAAATACTAATGCAGAGTCAGAAAAGAGAGTTGCCTTGGGCACTATGGACTTTAGAGTCCGCGATCAATGCTTTTCTGAGTCTGGATGAATGGAGTCTAAATAAAGTGGCCGCACTCGAAGGTTCGCTGATAGAGTTGAAATTGACTGGTATCAAAACGCCTATATTTGTTTCCCCACTAGTCTCCGGAATCAGCTTGAATAACTATGCTGTACGAGTGCCTGATACCACCATCGTTGGCTCGCCAGTGACTTTCGCCGGCATGGGATTAGGCACTGGATCCGGTCTGTTTGCCGGAGAAATCGAAATGCAAGGAGACGTTGAACTTGGGCAAGAGTTTAAACGCATACTCGATAATCTTGAAATTGATTGGGAGGAGCATCTATCCCATTTAGTGGGAGATGTATTAGCCTATCAGATTGGTTACCACGCCCGTGGACTCGGTAAATGGTTGCGCAGGACTAGACGGATTTTGTTAGAGAACAGCGCCGAATATTTGCGCACGGAAACCCAATTAACACCAGCTCATACAGAAGTTGAGCAGTGGTTAGATGAAGTGGATCAGTTAAAGGTAGACGTCGATCGTGTAGCAGCTAAAATCGAAATTATTCGTTCAAAAGTTAGCTAGCGACAACTATAAAAAGGGCAGTTGTGCGATTCATTGGATATTTAATTCGTGGTGTCAACATTATTTGGACATTGCTCTTAAATGGCGTATTTAGTTTGCCATTAGAACACCAAAGATACGCTGCACTTTCATGGATAAGAATTTTAAGCCCATTTTATTGGTTTGGTTACCGCAATAAGTCTCATGCTCACCGGGCCCATCATGCGTTACAGAGCTTAGGGCCGGTATTTATAAAGTTAGGCCAGTTCTTGTCTACGAGGCGTGATCTATTTCCAGAAGATGTGGTGTTGGAACTGGCCAAGTTACAAGAAGAAGTGCCGCCATTTTCAAGTAGCATAGCACAGCAGATCGTGCGCGACGCTTATGAACAAGATCTCAAAGAAATATTTATAGAATTTGAATCTGAACCTTTAGCAGCCGCGTCCGTAGCACAAGTTCACGGCGCCATTTTGAAAGATGGAACGGATGTCGTGGTGAAGATAATTCGCCCAGGTATTGAACAAATTATTCGTCGAGATCTATGGTTAATGCATCTGTTATCCGCCACTGTACAAACCATTTGGAAAGATAGCAAAAGATTGCAGCTGAATGAACTGGTTGACGAGTTCAGTAGGATTATTTTAGATGAGCTAGATATGTTGCGCGAAGCGGCCAATGCCACACTCATGCGTCGAAATTTTGAAGGATCTGATCTACTCTATGTGCCGGAAGTTTACTGGCCCTATTGTCGCAGTAATATATTAGTGATGGAACGCATCAGTGGTGTTCCAGTAGATGATATAGACACATTAAGAGCAAAGGGTGTGGACTTGCAAAAACTCTCCAACATGGGGGTGGAGATATTTTTTCGTCAAGTTTTTTATCATCGTTTTTTTCATGCGGACATGCATCCCGGCAATATTTGGGTGATGGTGGATGATCCCGAGAAGCCCATTTTTACCGGTGTCGACTACGGCATTGTGGGTACATTTACACAGCAAGATGTGCGCAATATGGCAGAGCAAGTATGGGCTTTGGTTAATCGGGACTACTTAAGTATCTCCAATTTCCTCATTGAGGATGGCTGGGTGAAGCGAACCGACGTGAGAATTGATGACTTAGAGAACTCACTGCGTAGTATTTTAGACTCTATATTTGATCAGCCCTTAAAAGAGATTTCCTTCGGTCTATTGTTATTTAGACTGTTTGCCACCGCCGATCGATTTGATATCCATCTGCAGCCTCGTTACATGCTATTTGGTAAGACGCTCTTACATATAGAAGGCTTGGGGCGCCGACTCGATCCGGAATTGGATCTCTGGGGAGTGGGTCGACCATTGATCGAGGATTGGATCAAAAGAGAATTGGGTCCCAAAGCATTGTTAAAGAAAGTTGGTCAGCATGTGCCAAAATATGCACAGCGCTTACCAGATATACCCCTACAGCTACACGAACTATTGAAACAAGCTAATGGCGAAGGACTACCAATTAGATTCTCCAGTTCTCAGATGCAGCAGCTTGAACACGAGTTAGCGGCATCTACACGCAGAAGAAATTTTTCTGTCATTGGTGGCAGTATGTTGATATTTTCTGGCATGACATGGATCGCAGCTGCGAGTACTGCAAATCATTTTTTTGGTCGTATACTGATTTACATTAGTGTCGTGACATCCGCACTTTCTTTGGTGTTCTTTTTATTAGCGCTCAAACGATCGGATTCTTCTTAGACTTCCATTTGAAACACAATTGATATCTGCAACGCTGTTAGCTTAATGAGCGTGCGAGGCACTTAATCAACTAAGAGACAACGTTCTTTATTTTTGTTGCTCGAGGGGACTGTTTGACCTCTGTTTGATATTGGAGTGCAGTTGTGTATTCACAAATACAGCCATTTTATTTATGGCCTCTTTGGCTTCCGGTAATATCATCGCAAGCATTTGCCAGTCGTGCCACATATTGGGCCAGATTTCAAATTCGGTTGGCACGCCGGCTGCCCGTGCTGTGTCAGCAATTCTTTGTGCATCAGAGAGTAGCACTTCGTCATTTCCCACTTGTATAAAAAGAGGAGGCAAGGCTTCAAAGTCGCCGTAAATCGGCGAGATCAGGGGGTTCGTAGGATTGTCATCAACATTAATATAGTTGTCCGCCCATCGCTGTAAAATGGTTTTAGATAACATCGGATCCTGTTTGGCTCGACTGCTCATACTGTCGCCAGTTTGGAGTAGATCGGCCCACGGAGATAAACAGATACAACCACTAGGTAAAGCGTAATCTTCGTCTCGGAGTACCATACTAGTTGCTAAGGCTAATCCGCCGCCCGCAGAGTCCCCGGCAATGATAATCTCTTCTGAAGAATAGCCTTCTTCTAATAACCATTCATAAGCCACGATAGCATCATCAATGGGCGTTGGAAATTTATGTTCTGGCGCCAATCGATAATCAACTAATAGAATAGGTGTGGCGCAGGCGCGGCTCAATGTTGCCGCGAACAGGCGGTGGCTAGCGCAAGAGCCTATGTTATAACCACCACCATGCAAATAGAGAATGACCCCTTTAGTTGGTTGTGATTCATCTTCTATCCATTCGCAGGTTAAGTCGTCTATTTTTATATTTTGTTTGGTTACTGATTTTGGAAGAGGCAATTTTGATGCTGCATCTAAGGCGAATCTTTGTGTGTTGATGGATACGCTCGGACGAAACAGGAGTTTGACCGAGAAGCGAAGAAATGGACGAACCAGTGCGCTACTAATACTGCTCATGGGATTTTCCTCAGTTCTGGCACCTGCCGCTGATAAGCTTATGTATGCAGGTTTGGTTGTTCGAGTGTTCGATCAGTATTGAGTAGTTTCAACATAACCCGAATTTGTTCTCAGATGCAAATGTGGAAATAGATTCACTAGCAAAACTCGCTGTGTCGAACAACTTCTATGTTGATACGGTGATGGGGCGGAAAATTGCCATTATCAGATCAATATGGGAACCGAACCGGCTATGTCGCTATCAAGTCTGGTTGTTTGAATCTAATCCTTTTAATAATTAAGTACTTATGAGCTGGCCGGGGGGCTCTGCAGGTTCGCTTCCGGAACCGGGGAGATAATATTAGAGATTAGAGAAGGGCTTCGAGGGGGTCGGATCGCACAAAGTGCTAGCCTGTAGGTACGATGGTTTGTACCATTAGAGATCTTAGTTTTCAGTGAATTATTATAAATATATATGTCTACCACCGAACCGAAATCATCAACCATAAGCGCAGTGTATCCCGCGATTCGACAACTATTGGATGATCTAGAGCATCTTATCCTCGGTCAGCGCCAGTTGTTGCAGCGAATGCTGATGGCGCTGTTGGCCGACGGCCATTTGCTCGTTCAAGGCGCTCCTGGTTTAGCGAAGACTCGGGCGGTCAAATTATTGGCAGATCATATTGAGGGAGATTTTCAACGTTTACAATTTACTCCAGATCTATTGCCGGCAGATTTGACTGGTAGCGAGATATATCAACGTGATGAGGCCAGATTTGTCTTTCAGCCAGGGCCACTCTTTCACCATTTTTTATTGGCGGATGAAATTAATCGGGCACCCGCGAAAGTTCAGTCTGCCTTATTGGAAGCGATGGCGGAGCGCCAAATTAGCGTAGGTAGCCACACCTATAGTTTGCCTGAGTTGTTTTTGGTGATGGCGACGCAAAACCCGATTGAACAGGAAGGGACTTATCCGCTACCTGAGGCACAAATGGATCGTTTTTTAATGCAGGTGAATATTGATTATCCCAATGCCGAAGATGAACAAGCCATTTTACAACTGGCTCGAAACGAGTCGGCCAAAGGCATGGCGAGTATTGAATCTGCCAGTCTAATTAGTCAGCAGACGATTTTTCAGGCCCGAAAGGAAGTCTTGCAAGTATTTGTGGCGCCTGAAGTGGAAGCCTATATGGTGCGCCTCGTGCAATGCACGCGGCATCCCAGCCAACTGCTCCCCGACTTTGATAGATGGATCCGTTTTGGCGCTAGTCCGAGAGGCTCTATTGCTTTAGATAAGTGTGCCCGCGCCCACGCTTGGTTAGAGGGTCGAGAGTTCGTGACACCTGAAGATGTGCAGGAGATTGCTAAAGATGCATTGCGCCATCGCCTGATTATGTCTTTTGATGCAGAGGCGTCGGGAATGAATGCAGACGATTATATACAGGCTCTATTAGAAAAACTTCCGGCCCCTTGAGAGAAGATTTATGTTGGGGTTTCGCTCAAAGCAGACAAAAATCACTCACAACGAAGTTGATTTGCACAACTCACCATTAGGTTGTTCTGTGTCTGACCTGGCCGCTTTACGTGCGCTTGGGCAAAATCTACCCTTAAAACAGTTTAGACGTATTTTAGCGCAACGCCCTGGACATCATGGCTCTCCTTTTTTTGGACGAGGAACCGACTATGAATCTTCCCGTCAATATCTGCCCAGGGATGATGTGCGTGCGATAGATTGGCGCATGAGTGCTCGGAGAGATGAGCTTTACGTGAAAGTTCATCGTGAAGAACGAGAGCGGCCAATTTTGATATTGCTGGATCAAAGTAGCAGTATGCATTTTGCCACTCGCGGCGCGTTAAAATCTGTTCGTGCTACTCAGAGTGCTGCATTGCTGGCGTGGGCAGCGTGCGCGCAAAGTGAGAGATTTGGTTGCTGGTGTTTAGGATCCGATGAGCTTAAAGAAGCACTACCTAAAACCGGTGAAGAAGCACTGGCGAACATGTTTGCTCAGATCAATTTCACTGCGCCGGAAAAAACCGTTTTTGATTCCCGTCAAGCTCATTACTTTGATGCGGCTATTCATCGTCTTCAACAACGTGCGGTGTTTGGCAGTCTGGTTTTTATTCTCAGTGATTTTTATCAACTGTCTGATACGGTAGCACAACGATTCATTCAGTTGGGTCAGCATTCTGACGTGGTACTGATTTTGTTTTACGATGAAATGGAGAAAAGTTTACCGGCGGATGAATATTGCTATCTCTCAGATGGCAATGATTTCATTGCTGTAGATGCTCATAGTGCCAAGAACCAGCAGTTATATGCTGAGTCAATGCTCACCAGATTGAAAGCTTTGGAGTATTTAAAAAAGCAAAAAGGAATCATGAGCTTTTCAATGCGGACGGATGAATCTCCATTAAATGTATTGGCGGATAAACTGATTCAAGAAGCACGGGATCCCAATATAGAAAAGTTTGCGTCAAGCGCGTAACTTGTCATGATGAATGAATTAAACTCACTACGTGATATACATTATCCTGAGATAATAGGTTGGTGGCCTTGGCCATTAAGTTGGTATTTAATTTTAGCTGCACTTTTATTGACGATATTTTTAAGTTATCTGTTTTTTGTGGCCTATAGGGGCCGCGTGTTACGTCGTACTAAAAAGCAGATCAGAGAAGCATATAGTTCATTTCTACAGCACCAGGATAGTCGCTTATTAGCCGCAGAGATCAACATCGCACTGCGAACGTACGTCTTATATTATTTTCCTGCTGCTACTGTCGCTTCCATTACCGGAGATCAATGGGTCAAGTTTTTGAACGAGGTTGTGAAGGAGCCGGTATTTTCAGTGACAGAAGATCAGCCATTAGCACAAGGACCTTATAACCCGAAGCTGGTTTATTCCGAAGATGAATTATTGGCAAATACCACTGTTTGGTTGAAACAGCACCCTCGATTTAAAAAGGAAAACAGATTTTGGAATAGAGCATTATGGTTCGCTGGGCACTAGTCGCGGTCTTTTTCTTGCTACCCGTACCGGTAATAATCAGGCGATTCATGCGTGCTGTGCCACCGCCCAATCGATCAGCATTGTTAGTACCTCATTTTGTCGATGTCGCTCAACAGAGCTATGTGGATACTGGTATGCGTCGCCAACGACGACTGCTACTGGCAAGTTTGTGGTTTATTTGGATAGCCCTCGTTTGCGCCGCTGCTCGGCCGCAATGGTTAGGGGAACCGGAAGCTCTTCCTATGACAGGGCGTGATCTAGTGATGGCACTGGATCTCTCTGGAAGCATGGAAACGGTAGATTTTTCCGTGAATGGTTTTCAAGTCACCAGGCTCGATGTAGTGAAAGTGGTATCGGATGAATTTATTGCCCGAAGATATGCAGATAGGCTTGGGTTAATTCTGTTTGGTAGTCAAGCTTACTTACAAACACCTCTTACTTTTGATCGCGATCTTGTACGATACCTGTTGAATGACACTTCGATAGGGCTTGCCGGCAAGCAAACTGCTATTGGAGATGCGATTGCGCTTGCTGTGCAAACGATAGAACAACAAGATGCATTACACCGAGTATTGATTCTAGTCACAGATGGCCGTAATACAGCAGGAAAATATAATATCGAGGAAGCCATCGCTTTAGCAAGACAAGCACATCTGAAAATATACACGATTGGCATCGGTGCAGATGCCACTTCCACAGAGACCTATTTAGGAGCAACTTCTCATAATCCCTCTGCAGAGCTGGATGAGCTAACGCTCAAAAGAATTGCCAAGGCAACGGAGGGCAGATACTTTCGCGCGCGCAATACTACGGGATTAGAGGAGATTTATGAACTATTAGACAAACTTGAACCTTTGCCCGCAGATGTAGACCATTTTCGTCCCGTTACCGAGTTATATCTATACCCATTAGCGGTCGCGCTTTTGTTAGCGACTCTATTAGGAATTTATTTAACTCACGGTGATTTTTGGGCGAGGATTGCAGCAAGAAATAGAAATTAAACATGTTAGAACAATTTCATTTTTTACGTTCCGAGTTATTGTGGCTAATTGTGCCGGTTTTCTATTTTGCGTGGCGTTTGTGGCATCTATCCAATACTAAAAATCATTGGTTTAAATGGGTGCAGGCACCCTTTGCCAATAGATTTCTAATGAATCAAAATGGTTCCAGTGTCAAACCACTTTCCGCCTTTCTGTTGTGGCTTGGCTTGTTGTTAGTTTTCGCAGTTGCTGGACCCGCTTGGGAGCGTTTACCCAGCGCTGCTTATAAAAGTGAGCAAACTCTGTTTTTTGTCCTGGATCTATCTCCCTCTATGAACTTAGAAAAAAGTTTTCCCACACCATTGTCCGATGCAGTACATACTTTAAAAATATTACTCAGAGAGGCGAAGGAAGGTAATTTCGCTTTTGTTGTCTTTAGTGGCGATGCCTTTATGTTAGTGCCTCAGACCCACGATCCAGCAAACATTGATTTAATAGTGGAGGGATTGACACCTGAATTGATGCCATTGGAGGGGGATTTGGTGACACCTGCTTTAAGGCTAGTGTATGACTATAGTCAGACTATTTCAGCTCAGCGTTTAAGTATGATAGTGATTTCTGATGGTGTGGAAGATATTGACGCGGCCTTACCTTGGTTAGACAAATTAACTGCTATGGGGATGCGGATCTCTACGATAGATGTACTGCGTCCTGGTGTGAATGCAGCCG
This sequence comes from Thiotrichaceae bacterium UBA5859, assembly GCA_002432655.1. Lineage (GTDB taxonomy): Bacteria > Pseudomonadota > Gammaproteobacteria > UBA5859 > UBA5859 > UBA5859. The sequence goes on from DJFZ01000005.1 coordinate 191,598, forward strand.
CTTCGTTGTCAGCGAAGAAGCAATCTATTTCTAGAGTTTCTGCGGTAGCCAATGGTGTCAGTATAGACTCAAGTAGCTCTCCTGATGATTTGCTGGCAGTGTTGTCGCCGAAGGTGGATCGATCCATTCACGATGATGAGTCGCGACATCAGACAACAAGATGGCAAGATCGCGGTGCATTGTTAGTATTGTTGACCTTGCCAATGGTGTTGTATGGTTTTCGACGCGGATTAATTGTCAGTTGGAGTATGACCGTTTTAATGCTTGCAACCTTGAATACAGTGATGTTGTCACCGGCCCAGGCCGAAGAGGGATCTGTACCCTGGTGGAGCCACAAAAACATGCGTGCTCAGGAACTGCTAACCTTGGGGGCATATGGGCAAGCGGCAGAGCTATTTGAGGATCCGGCTTGGCGTGCCACCGCTCTCTATTTGGCGCAGAATTATTCTGAAGCTGGGGTACTGTTTAAAAAACTACAAACTGCGGACGGATTTTATAATGCTGGCAATGCGTTGGCATATAGTGGCCAGTATGACAAAGCCTTCGATGCCTATCGTCGAGCCTTAGCAATGGATCCCGAGCACGAAGATGCACAATACAATATGGCTGTGATTGAGCGGGTACTGGATAAACAGCAAGCAAAAAAATCACCTCCTAAGCAAAGTAATCAAACAGGTGTCGCTGGAGGCGCTTCCAGTGGGCAAGGTGAGTCAGAAAACGGCGTGAGTAAGTCCTCTGATAACCTACAGGGTGCGGGTCAACAAACCACAGGCGAAGAACAACGGGATCCTAAAGATGCGGCTTCTCAGGCTGCGCAATCACAGAACAATATGAATGATGTCTCCGCGTTAGAAGCAAACAAGAAGGCAGAAACACGCGCGGCGATTGAAGGCAGAACGGTGGATAGCACAAAACAATTGTCCGGCCGAGCAGCGATAACCGAGCAGGATAGCCTTTTTAGCGAGGAAGAGTATCAGCAAAAAATTGCCAATATAAAATCTGATCCCGCCGGATTAATCCGACGAAAACTCTACCGAGATTATCAGCAACGACAATTAGCTGAGACGCAGCAGAGCAAGGGACAAACTGAGTTTACCCCTGATTTAATACCTCTTAACGTGCTGAATGGCCAGTGACTTTTACTTCCACTTTTTCTTCATCTGCGAGGCTAGAGTAATAGTCTCGCAAAATGGCTAGTACTTCAGGTCGGCTGAATTCAGGTGGTACTTCATCTCCCTCAGATAGCATTTTTCTTAGTTTACTACCGGACAATAGCAATCTATCTTCTGCCGAATGTGGACAGGTTTTCATGGAGGCCATACCGCCGCATCGATAGCACCAGAATGTCCAATCTATTTTTAGTGGTTTTGTTAAGAGTGCATCAGGGGGAATGTTATCGAAAATTTGTTGTGCGTCGAACGGCCCATAAAACTCCCCTACCCCAGCGTGATCTCGACCGACTATTAAATGGGAACATCCATAATTTTGTCTAAATAAAGCGTGCAATAGCGCTTCCCGTGGCCCGGCATAACGCATATCTAAAGGATAGCCAGATTGCACAATCGTTTCTTGCCGAAAGTAATTTTCAGTGAGGGAGGAGATGGCTTTGGTACGGACCTCAGCGGGAATATCCCCCGGTTTGAGTTTACCCAATAGAGAATGAATCATCACTCCATCACATATTTCCACAGCGATTTTGACCAGGTATTCATGGGAGCGGTGCATGGGATTCCGGGTTTGAAAAGCCGCCACAGTGTGCCAACCTTTTTCTTCAAACAAGGTTCGGGTGTCGTTGGGCGTCATATAGAGGCCGGCATACTTTGATGGAAAATCCCCTTCACTCAGTACCTTGACCGGGCCTGCTAAGTTAACCGCCTTTTGCGCCATCACCATCTTCACTCCAGGATGGGCGTCATCGGTAGTGCCGAAAACAGTTTGGCATTCATGGGCTTTGTCTATACTGTACTTTTCAGTGATCTGCATGGTGGCCATCAGATCACCGGTCTCTTCACTATAGAGCGCAACTTCACTATCAAGAGCAATGGCGTCAGCTGTCTGTTGATCGGTGGAGAGAGTGATTGGAATCGGCCAGAAAAGTCCGTTAGCAAGGCGCATGTTATCGCATACATTCTGCCAATCTTGTTGATTCATAAAGCCTTCTAGAGGTGTGAAACCACCTATACCAAGCATGATCAGATCACCAACTTCCCGCGACTGTATGTCTACTCGGGGCAAAGAGGTAGCTTTTTGGCGTTCTTGTTTCGACTCATCGGTTCCTAGCATCCGAGGCAACAGCTTGTCAGATCCGTGCGGTGCCACTAACTTAGACATTTAAGTGTCCTTTTTAGTAAAAGAAGAGAATTTCAATAGATTATCCGCAATATTTTACCATTATTTCTCCATATTCGGTTATTTACATGACTGCCAAAGTTCCGTTGGCGATTGACGCTGATAGGTGAACTCATGCACTATTTGCTGCTTTACCCGGGCATAGATCTTTAGCTATGCTTAAATATGTATTGTTGCCATGACTGATATCCCTACCATTTCTGGGCCATTCAATTGTTAGACTCATTTGGTCGTAAAATAGAATATCTACGCCTCTCGGTCACAGACAGATGTGATCTCCGATGCCAGTATTGCTTGCCGAAAAAATTTAATCATTTTTTAGAGCCTGAATCATGGCTCACATTCGACGAAATTGAACGCGTCATTCGATTATTTTCTGAGTTAGGGGTACAAAGAATAAGACTCACGGGTGGAGAACCTCTCACTCGAAAAAATATTGTTGAGTTGGCGCAACGCATTTCCACCGTAGAGGGGATTGATGATTTATCTCTCAGTACCAACGCCACGCGCCTACAACACTTAGCTAAACCATTAAAGGCAGCCGGCGTGTCACGAATCAATGTTAGTTTGGACACATTGGATAACGCGAACTATCGCCGTATTACTGGTGGGTTATTAGATAAAGCACTGTCGGGTATTGATGCCGCATATGAGGCAGGTTTGTCACCAATAAAAATTAACATGGTGTTGATGAAAGGCATAAATGATCACGAAGTGGACGAAATGGTCACTTTCTGTATGGCGCGCAATCTAACCTTGCGATTGATCGAGACTATGCCTATTGGTGAGCCGGGTTTTGAGGCGACTGCCCAATATGTGAATTTGCAATCGATAGAAAACCGTTTGGCGAAAAAGTTTGCAGCGGTTCCCGGACACATGCCGGGAGGCGGACCGGCAAGGTATTTGAAGGCGGGTGAAAGTGGAGCACATATTGGATTTATCACACCTAAATCTCAACATTTTTGCGAGACATGTAATCGCGTGAGACTGACAGCGGATGGTCAATTATATTTATGTTTAGGTCAAAACGATAAAGTGGATTTAGCCACGCCACTGCGTACTGGTGTCACAGACGATGGGTTATTAAATATATTAGAACAAGCGATTTTGGCTAAACCCGAAAAGCATGAATTTAATGATAAGCCCTATCAGGTGCTGAGGTTTATGTCTACGACCGGGGGATAGTTGATCGTTTAACCTCAATGCTCAGATTATAGTCCATTAGCTGTTCTCTTTTGGCGTAAGAATGTGATCCACTAGTTCCAAGTCTTGTTTAGAGAGCGTGCCTATAGTTAAGCTAATGCCTAATAACTGTAACAAATATTGGTATTGTGCTTGTGCATGATTTGTTTGGGCGCCATATAGTCGTTGTTGGGCGGCCAATACATCACCCGCTGTTCTTTGGCCAACTTCAAATCCCAATTCAGTTGAAGCCAATAATAGTTCTGCTGATCGTAGCGATCGTCGAAAAGCCGATACTTGTCGGCGGGTAGTTTGTAAATTTCTCGCCGCCTCTTTTACTTGTCGGGGAATGGTTCTTCCTAGATGAACAACGTTTTGATGAGCTGCTTCTCGATTGCCGATGGCTTCTTTTATCTCAGCACTTCTCAAACCACCGGTAAACAGGGGCAGTTGGCCATTGATACTGTATAGGGTAGCGTCAGAATCTGAGGGACTGCCAAAGGCACTATCGTTTTCAGAAGATTCAGTATAACTGGCATTCAGGGAGATGACCGGTAATCGTTTTGCCCGCAGTCGTGCCACCTCTTTCTTTGCCACATGATGGCCAATACGGGCTAAATTTAGTTGACCATTCGCTTTCTGCGCAACCGTGACTAACTCTTCGGCAGAGGGCACTTGCATGGCGGGTGCATCTAGATCCAACTCGCCTTCGAAACTGGGTATGTCTCCAGGCTCCGTCCCGACGAGATCGGCTATCTCGTAATATTTATTTTGTAGATTGGTTTCGATAGCCACTAGGCGCGCAGCAATCAGATCGTATGCCGCCTGGGCTTCATGTTTATCGGTGACGCTTGCTGCACCCACTTCAAAAGCTGCTTCAGCTTTGTTTTTTTGTTCTTCAATCGCATCCCTTTCGGCATTGGCTAGCTTCAATTCATCCTGAATGATTAAATATTCTAAATACGCTTTGCCTACTCGAAACAGCAAGTCTTGTTCAGCGAGTTGATATTCAAGTCTGGCTTGTTGCTGCAAAGCTCCGGCCTGAGACATGAGATAGATAGCCTGAAAATTGATTGGTTGGCTTAAGGATAAGGTAACCGCGTTGCTGTTGTAGCGAAGTTCGTTTTTAAAGATTGAGTTAATATCAAACCCGGTCGGACTAGGCGATGCTGAGGATTCTCGTTCTATTTCTATATCATTTAGTGTTGTGTTACCTACTAAATTTAATTGCGGCATGACGATGGCGCGGCTTTTTGCTCCAATAGTTAATTTCGCCTCTAAAGTGGCTTGGGCTGCTTTTAGTTTGGCGTCGTATATCAGAGACTGCTCATAGATATCTATAATGGAAGTCGAGGAATTGGTGTTTGATTCTGCCATTGGTTGATTGGCAATCAACATGAGGTTGCCGGCAAGCATCAATGGATATGCTTTTTTATAGATATTGTTCACTTAACATCTCTCTAATTGTTAAATAATTTATTCTTGTTTCTGCGCGTAAGTGGGTGTGCCGCCCGAAGAGGTAGTAGCGCTAGTCTGTTTTCGTATTTTAAAGTTTTCCAGTAGAGAATAAGCGCAAGGCACTACTAACAAGGTCAACAAGGTAGAGCTGAGCATGCCACCAATCACCGCTATTGCCATGGGGCCGTTGGTCTCAGCACCGGCGCCTAACCCAAGTGTTGCAGGGAACAGGGCTAGGATAATGGTCATGGATGTCATGAGCACAGGTCGCATGCGGTGAGGGCAAGCGGCTAATAGTGCTTCATCAATGGCCATGCCCTGTTCTCGATATTGATTAGTGAGATCTACCAGTAGAATTGAATTCTTAGCAACTAAGCCGACAAGGAGCACAAAACCAATCATTGAATACATATTCATGGTATGGCCGGTGAAATAGAGTAAGTAGACACCGCCCACTACAGCCAAGGGTTGTGCGATCATGACAATTGCAGGTTGTGCAAAGGAATTGAACTGACTGGCGAGTACCATATACACCAGGATTAAGGCCAAAGAGAAGGTCAGTATCATATTCGATACAGTTTCTTCGAACGATGACGCCTGACCAATCAAGTCAATTGAATAGCCTGGTGGTAATAATTCATTTGATACCTCATCGAGAATTTTTGTGGCTTCCGATAAGGGCATATTGGGATCCGCATAGTAGGTAGCAGCATACTTGAGATTATGACGAGGAATGGCAGAGGGGCCAATGTTTTCAACAAACTCAGCAATCGAGTCGAGTCGTACCATCTCACCGCTTCTGGATCTTAGATAGATATTTTTCAAGTCTTCAGGTCCTCTCAAAGTACCTTCCTGAGCCTTCAGACGAATGTCGTAGCGTTCACCGTCACCAGGTTCGTCATTGTATTTCGCAACATCAAAGCCACCCGCCAGTACATTCACAGTGAAGGCGATGTCGCTGGCGCTAATGCCTAAATTGGCAAGTTGTTCTCTTTCCAGAGTCGGGCGAACTTGGGGTAACGAAATCTGTAAGTCCCCATCGATGCGACCGAATCCTGGGTAGCTTTGTAGCTTGTTAACAATCTTGTCCCCAACAGCAGAGACCTTGTCTAAGCTGTATCCACTCACTACAAATTGAAGAGGTTCCCCACGAAAACCACCAAACGGACTGACGTTAGACACAAAACTCCGCACACCGGGGATCTGCGCAAGTTCCTCGTTGAGCTGCGCTTGCAGTTCCCACTGTTTTTGGTCGCGATCATCACGGCCACGCATGGTGATGAAGACAATACCGCTATTGACTTCTTGTGTTTGGCCTAAACCAACGGCAGAAAAATAGGTGCCAATAGAATCTCGGTGGCGCTCTACGATCCGCTCAATCTCTTGTAAACGTTCTGCGGTGTATCCGATATCACTACCTAGAGGCGTTTTGAAGGTAATCATCAACTGGCCTTCATCAATTTTTGGCATGAAGCCTTTACCCATTTGCTGGAAGGGGACACAGCTGGTGGCTACCACGACTAGACTGACGAGCATCACTTTGACGCGATGCTTTAAACCAAAATTGATAAATTTCTTATAAGCCTCTTCCATCGAGCGAAACATGCTCTCTAAAGAGTTATACACCACACCGTGTGTTGCTTGTACTTTTAAGAATCGTGCACATAACATTGGTGTGAGGGTAATAGCGACAAAGAAAGATGCCATAATGCCGAAGGTGACAACTACGGCAAATTCTCGAAAGAATTCGCCAATTATTCCGGTCATAAATATGACCGGACCGAATATAGCAACCAAGGTCATGGTGGCAGCGAAAATAGCAAAAAACACCTGGTTACTTGCCTTGATGGCAACTTCACCGGGATCTTCTTCGGGGTTTTCTTCGCGGTGACGGAAAATATTTTCCAGAACCACAATAGAATCGTCTACTACCACGCCAATTAACAGCAACAGCGCCAGTAAGCTCATGGTGTTGAAGGTATAGCCGAAACCAAACATCACGGCTACTGCCGCCAATAGTGAGACAGGGATGGCAAGAGAGATAATGATAGTACCGCGACCGCTTTTTAAAAACAGCAGCACCACCAATCCAGCGAGTATGGTTCCAAGGAACACGTGCTCATACAATGCACTTACCAGCTCTTTAATAATTCGTGCGCTATCAGTGGCGATTCTGACTTCCAGACCTGGAGGAAGCTGGGGGCGAATTTCCTCATTTAACCTATTAGTGACTTCATTGGCGATGGCTACAGTGTTACTACCGGCAACTTTGATGATGCCTAATCCTACACTGGGTTTGCCATCCAGTTGTGCCAATTGTCGATAATCTTCTAGGCCATCCACTACATTGGCCACATCTTTGAGTCGAATGTTTAAACCGTCGCGGTTTGTGATAATCAAATTGGCCAGTTCATCTGTATCGTGAAATTCTAAATCCATGCGAATTAGATGTTCTGCACCATCGGCGCTAAGGAAACCGCCCGGAAATTGAATATGAGAGGTTTGAAAGGCACGTATCAAATCTTGTGTAGTGAGCCCATAAGCAGACAGCCTCTTAATATCGATTTCAGCTCGGATTACTCGCTGACGACCGCCACCCATTGTGATTTGGCCAACGCCGTCGATATTCTCTAAACGTTTCTTGATGATATTTTCTGCATACTGATTCAACTGTTGTAAGGTACGATCACCTTGTAGCACTAACCACATGATAGGAAAGGCATCGGGATCGACTTTCGCCACTATGGGGGTTTCCGCATCGGTGGGTAGATTATTGATTACCTGATTGATTTTTGCTTGCACTTCGTTAAAAGCAACGTCCACGTTCTTATCGATGTCAAAGCGCACCATGATTTGTGACACACTCGGTGAAGAGGTTGAACGCAGCTCATCAATACCCGGCACACTATTGACCACAGATTCCAAAAGGTTGGTCACACTGGAATCAATAATTTCCGGGCTGGCACCAGGTAAGATCGTAGTTACGGTGATCATCGGAAAGTCGATGGCTGGAAATTGTGCGACACCGATTCGATCCACACTAATAGCACCGAAGAGAATCAGCGCCGCACTGAGCATGTAGGCTAGGACATATCGTTTAACGGAAAGTTCAGGCAGTGTCATTGTGTGCTCTCCTGAATGCGGACTTGTGCCTCATGACTCAAAAATCCAGCACCATCTAAGGCGACTTCGGTGTTTTTATCCAGGCCACTGAGGATTTCAATTTTGTCCCCTACACGAACACCTGTCTGCACAACCTTTTGCTTCGCCAAACCATTTTCAATTACGTAGACTACCCTGCCGGCAGGTCTAAGCACCACCGATCTCAGCGGCACCAACAATGCCTCTTCCCTTGCGTCAATAACAACTTCCCCCTGCACACTGGCACCGGGTCGCCAGTTGCCGGGATTGTTAAATTCAGCGATCACCTGTAGTGCTCGGTTGCCGATATTTATATTAGGTAGGATTTCACTAATGGTTCCTTCTGCAACTTGGCCTGGTGAAGTGTCTGTTGTGAGGCGTACTATCTGCCCGGTCTTGAGTGACGTACTCAGGGTTTCTGGAAAATTTAATCGTGCCTGAAGCAGTTCATCGGTACTGATCTCAAACACTCCCTGACCCATGGCAACAAAATCACCTACGGAGATCTTACGATTTTCCACTATGCCGTTGACCGGTGAACGAATCGCAGTTTTCTTTATCTGTTCATTGACCTGGGCCAACTGGGATTGTGCGGAATTAAGAGCAGCAGATTGGGCGGCTAATTGTGCCTCCGCTTCGTCCAACATCGCCTCAGAGATAAAATTCTGTTCTACAAGTTTACGGTTGCGAGTGACCAAACGATCTAGGTTGTTCACGATAGCTTCAAGGCGTTTAACATTAGCGTCCGCAGCATCCCGTTGTAGCTCTAAGTCTTTAGTATCAAGTTGGGCAAGTTTTTGGCCTCGCTCGACGGTTTGTCCTGCGTCCACATATATTCGAATCACACGGCCCATCGCTTCAGCAGCAATTCTAGGTGAGGTTTTGCTGGTGATTTGGCCGACGCTACTTTCTATCACCTCAACCGGACCCACTGTGGGTTCAGCTAGGGTGATTAAAGTTGCAGAAATGGACTCATCAACTGCCCCATTGGCCTCAGAATTGTTGCCACACCCCGAAGTGATTAAGACGCCCGGTAGGCAGAGAGTTGCCACCAGAGTAAGTCGATGGAGGGAATTGTATTTTTTCATATTTTTTCTTTCATAGATTAGTTCCGATGGAACCGAATTATTCTTCTAATATTCCATACAAAATTGTGTTTGCGACGTTCTCGCAATAGCGATCAGGGCTGTCTGCGAAAACAATGTCAGGAAAATGGTTAAAAAATTCATGGGCCTGGAAAAAGAACACATTGCTACCAATGAGGAGCGTTGCTACTAAAGCAGGATCCACCCCCTCTTTGATTTCGCCTTTTTCCTGCGAACTTTTTAGGATCTGTACTAAGCGAGAAAAATTTTTCGCAAAGGTATTTTTAGCAATTTCTACAGTGGCGCGCTGGCCTCTTTTTTGTAATTCTCGCAAGGTCAATTGAGTAATGACGCTATTTCGCATTAGCTGTTTCAAGTGTGCACGAGTGTAGCGTGGAATTTGTTCCTTTGTGTGACCACTGCTGCTATCCATTTCTTCCAACAATCGTGTCATGTCTTCACATGCCTTTTTTAGTATGGCGCCATATAGATCACTCTTACTTTTAAAATGGTGAAGTATATTGGCTTTGCTTACCCCTGCTTGCTTGGCGATCTGGCTGAGCGAAACACTGTCAAAATCCTGTTGGGCGAACAGGGTTTCCGCTGCGGCTAGGATCCTAAATTCGCCGTCATTGTTAATATGCGTGACCATACCTGATGCTTTGTCAAAAATTAGTGAATATTAGGAACTTGATTAGGCAGACTAATTATTCTCAAAAATGACTGTCTGACCGGACGGTCAGTATACGGATTTCGGTGGCTGTAGTCAAAATCTCCCTCGGGTTGAGGGAGATTTTCTAGATACAGCAGCTTTTAGAGCATAATTGACGATTGTTAGGATTCGATAAAGTCGAACCGGATTCAGGTTAACACATAGATTGGCGAAGTTTTTTAATGGCGTTTTCCTCTACTTGGCGGATGCGTTCGTGGGAGACGCCATATTTGACTGCCAACTCTTTGAGTGTGGCTTTTGGTTCCTTTAACCAACGAGATTCGATGATGTCTTTTGATCTCTCATCCAGTTTGTCTAGTGCGCCGATAAGGCTAGCGTAATGTTGTGTTTGTAGTTCTTCAGTACTCACTAGTTCACTAGGTTCATAGCGATGGTCAGCGATGGTATTGACCGGGGCGGAATATTGTTCCTCCTCTTCATCGATGATTGCGTCGAAGCTGTTGTCTCGGCTGGAAAGCCGCGATTCCATTTCAAACACGTCTCCGGTGGTGACTCCGAGTTCATTAGCAATTAATTCTGCTTCTTCTTGGTTCAGCCAGCCAAGATCTTTTTTACTGCTGCGCAAATTAAAAAATAATTTACGTTGCGCTTTGGTAGTAGCCACTTTTACCATGCGCCAGTTGCGAAGCACGAACTCATGGATTTCCGCTTTAATCCAATGCACAGCGTAAGAAATTAGACGCACGTTTGCTTCAGGATCGAAGCGTTTGACGGCTTTCATTAAGCCGATGTTGCCCTCTTGTATCAAATCCGCCAATGGCAGTCCGTAACCAGAGTAATTTCTGGCAATATGGACGACGAATTTTAAGTGTCCCAATACCAATTGGCGGGCGGCATCAAGATCTTGTTCTGTATGCCATTTTAAGGCGAGCTGGCGTTCTTCCTCTGCCTCCAAGACAGGAATGGCGGCAATGGTTTGTAAGTAGCTATCCAGGCTACTGGATTGAACAACTGGCACATTATAGGTGCTTGCTAGCTTGCTCATACTTTTCTCCCTACAGCTCTAATGAATATCCCGATTTTAGCACTCAATCGGCTCGAGTGCTAAAAATTTTAGCACTCTACTATTAAGACTGCTAAACCTAACACGTATCTAGTGTTCACAAGGTTCCATTTTTTGCTGAGGGTATCGGTTCAGATCAGACTCGATCGATAGCAGACAGATGGCTAGAGAAAGCAGCCCAAGCACCTACAAAACCCACTGCGGTGCCGGTCGCCAATAGAAGGAACACTATTTCCATCGGGATTAATCCAGTAGGTGGTTGAAAGTTATATATTTTTGATAAATATCTCAATGGTGGGACTAGCCAGGCCACGATTAAACTTAATGCTACCCAGCTAAAGGTGGCGCCCAAAAATCCATATAAAAAACCCATATAAAGGAAAGGTCTTCGGATAAAGGGATCCGTTGCTCCCATTAATCGGCTTATTTCAATTTCGCTCTTTTTATTTTCAATGGCCAGTCTAATAGTGTTACCAATAACAAATAACACAGCTAAAGCTAATAGAATATTTACGATTAAACCAATTCGATTGGCGATGAGTACCATTTTGGCGAACCGCTCCGCCCACTCAATATCTAGTCTGACTGAATCTACTCCTTCGATGGCTAACATCTGTTTACGTAAATCGAGGAGTTGAGGTTGACTAATGGGTGTGTTGGGAGTGATGACCAAGGTCGCAGGTAGAGGATTGTTTGGCAGTTTTTCAATCACCGCTGACAAACCAGTACGTTCGGCGAATTCTTTTAAGCCCTGTTTTGGCGAAATATAGTCTACATTTTTGATCCCTGTTCTTCTTTGTAGCGTTAGGCGTAGATCTAAGGCCGCACTTTCGGGCAGCTCGGGCTCCAAGAACAAGGCTAAATTGTAATTATTCGCAAGATTGTTAGAAGCTGACTGGGCGGTTTTAAGGCCGATATGGAGTAGGGTGGGCTGCAGCAAAACGACAGCAATGGTCAGAATGGTTAGTAGACTGGCGACCGGATTCTTAAGCACATCGCCAACACTGTTTAATGCCACTCGGACGTGCTCCAATAGATAAGGGCTCAGAGTGGTGTGCCAAAATGAGGACTTTCGGCTCATGAGGCTGCTACCAGCGGTTGAGTGTCAGCTCGTTGGATCCCGCCCTTTTGATCTGCTATCAAGCGTCCCTCGGCGAGTGTGAGCACGCGATAGGGGCGATACATTAATAATTGATAATCATGGCTGGCGATGAGTAAGGTGACGCCCACCTGATTTAAGTTTTCAAACAGCTTGATTATCTCTTTAGAGAGTTCTGGATCTAGGTTCCCTGTGGGCTCATCAGCCAAGATGATGGGAGGTTTGTTCACCACGGCGCGAGCAATTCCCACCCGTTGTTGTTCACCTCCGGAAAGTGACGAGGGCAGTTTGTTTTCTTTATCTAATAGATTGACCAGATCCAGAGCAGCGTGAACTCGTCTTGGGATCTCCAACCGAGGCACGCCCGATATCACTAGAGGTAGTGCGACATTGTCAAACACGTTGCGATCAAGAAGTAAACGATGATCTTGAAATATAACGCCGATACGACGTCGATAAATTGGGATTTGTTTGCAGGAGAGGGCCAGTAAATTTCCATTGTCTACCCAGACTTCGCCCCTTGTCGGTCTCTCGAGTAAAGTGATGAGGTTTAGTAAGGTGGATTTTCCTGCACCGGAGTGGCCGGTGAGAAACACCATTTCTCCTTGGTGGATCTGTAGATCTATACCTACTAGCCCAAACTTACCATCGTTGAAGCGTTTGGTGACTTGACGAAACTCAATCAATCCTGATTACCTAATTTTAGGCAGCATCATCAAACAGCGCTGCAATGAAATTGTCCGAATTGAATGGGCGTAAATCTTCCACATCTTCGCCCACGCCGATAAAACGAATAGGAATTTTAAATTGATTGGCGACGGCAAAGATGATGCCCCCTTTTGCGGTACCGTCCAGTTTAGTTAGCGTGATACCAGTTAAACCCACGGCCTCATCAAACTGTTTTGCCTGCGAGATGGCATTTTGTCCCGTGCCAGAGTCTAATACTAACATCACCTCGTGGGGCGCATCAGGAATAGATTTGCTTATCACTCTTTTTACCTTGGCGAGCTCCTCCATCAAATTTGATTTTGTCTGCAGCCGACCTGCAGTGTCGGCAATGAGTACGTCGATGCCTTTGGCTTTGGCGGATTCACAGGCGTCAAAGATCACAGATGCCGAATCTGCACCTATGTTTTGCGCCACCACTGGTGCGCCAAGGCGTCGCCCCCAGGATTGTAATTGCTCAATGGCGGCGGCACGAAACGTGTCGCCTGCAGCCAGCATCACGCTTTTCCCTTGTGACTGCAGCCTGCGGGCGAGTTTGCCAATGGTAGTGGTTTTACCTGCGCCATTTACTCCAACCATGAGAATAATGTAAGGTTTGGTTTGTTCTGGCAACTCTAGGGGAATGCTGCACGGCGCTAAAATGTTCGCGAGGTCACTTTTCAAGGTTGAGTAGAGTAGTTCAGGGTTTTGCAGTTCATTCCGTTTCAATTTCTGATATAAATCATCGACTATCATTTTCGTCGCGTCTACCCCCACGTCTGCTAGCAAGAGTTGGGTTTCCACCTGCTCCAACAGATCTTCGTCTACAGATTGTTTACCGCGGATGAGATCAGATAAGGTTTGACTCAAACTGTCACGAGTTTTGGATAAACGAGCCCGTAGTTTGGAGACTACGGAATCTTTACTGTCTTTGGCTTTCTTTTTGCGTCTTAATCCGAACATCAGTGCTTATCTTGGATACTAAGGGTTAATGGTAGGTTATTTTATTTGGTAATCTAAATAATAGAAGATGCATTATCCTAGCCCAGAGCGATTATGAAGGAAATACGGTGAATCGAATAATCTTACGTAGTTTAGCAATTTGTCTGCTTTTACCCACTATGGGGCTGTTCGCACATGATCACAACGGAATGGGTGTGCATGAATATCAATTGAAGAACGGTCTTAAGATATTGGTAAAGGAAGACCATCGTGCGCCGGTTGTGGCGTCAGAAATCTGGTATCGGGTGGGATCCAGCTATGAACCTGGCGGATTGACGGGGATTTCCCATGTTTTGGAACATATGATGTTCAAAGGCACCAAAAAATATGGTTCTGGGGAGTTTTCCGAAATCATTTCGAAATTAGGAGGGCGAGAAAACGCTTTCACCAGTTATGACTACACAGGTTATTTCCAACTTCTAGAACGTAGTCACTTAGAAACCAGCTTTAAGCTTGAAGCGGATAGAATGCGCAATCTGCTACTCACTGAGGAGGAGTTTAAGAAGGAGATTGAGGTAGTGAAGGAGGAGCGTAGACTGCGTACCGAAGATAATCCCAGCGCTTTGACTTACGAGCGCTTTGTTGCTGCAGCCTATGTATCCAGCCCTTATCATCAGCCCATTATTGGTTGGATGGATGATCTTAATCATTTAACCATCCAGGATATTGAACTCTGGTATGACCAATGGTATGCGCCAAATAACGCCACTCTAGTGGTGGTGGGCGATGTGCAGCCAGAGCAGGTATTCAAACTGGCAAAAAAGTATTTCGGACGCATTAAGTCTCGTGAGTTGCCGGCCATCAAACCCCAGCGGGAGGTACCGCCAATAGGAGAGCGCCGGATCAAGGTGAGGGTGCCTGCGAAGGTGCCGATTTTGATGATGGGGTATCAAGTGCCTGTGCTGACCACCGCCGAAAAAGAGTGGGAGCCTTATGCCTTAACTGTGCTGGCGGCGGTGCTGGACGGTGGTGCCAGTGCGCGACTAGCCAAAGAGTTAATTCGTGGTGAGCAAATAGCCGCAAGCGCTGGTGCGGGCTACAATATCGCTGCCAGAATGAATAGTCTATTCATGTTTGACGCCGTGCCGGCACCTGGGAAAACCGTAGCAGAAGTAGAAGATGCAATCCAGCAACAAATTGTCCGCTTGCAGAAGGAACCTGTTTCCCCAGCAGAATTGGCGCGTATCAAAGCCCAGGTACGAGCGGAAGACGTATATCAACAAGACTCGATCTACTATCAGGCGCGTCTACTTGGTAGCCTAGATTCTGTCGGTTTAGACTATCGCTTAATAGATTCTTACGCAGATCGAATTGAACAAGTGACAGCAGAACAGGTGCGACAAGTAGCAGTCAAGTATTTAGTTTCTGAGCGTTTGACATCAGCCATTTTGGAACCCATTTCGTTGTCCACCCAGACTAATAAGAAAGATAAATCATGAGTCGAAACCAACTAAACTTGATGCGTCGGCTGATAACACTCATATGCTTAGTTTTCAGTGGTCAGATTTTCGCCTTGGCTGCTATCGAAGAGTGGCGCACCAGCAATGGCATGAAGGTGCTGTTTGTGGCGGCTCCGGAACTACCAATGGTGGATTTTCGCATGGTGTTCCATGCGGGCAGTTCTCGAGACGGAGAACGTCTAGGTTTGAGTTTAATGACCAGCGCACTGATTGCCGATGGAACCGAAAAACTAACGGCAGATGAGGTGGCACAAGGTTTCGAATCTTTGGGCGCCGAATTCTATTCAAGTGCAGATAGAGATAGTGCAGTGGTGGGTTTGCGCAGTTTGACAGATGCAAAATTGCTCAAGCCGTCCATAGCGTTAACCCAACAACTGTTGTCCGCTCCGGCGTTCCCTCAATCAGGATTTGCGCGGGTGCGCCAACAAACCTTGGTGGCAATTCAGGCGAAACAGCAATCTCCAGCAGCTATTGCCGGGATTGAATTGATGTCTGCTCTCTATCCGGACCATCCCTACGGTTTGCCTAAGGAGGGGACTGAAGAAACATTAATGGCGCTGTCACCTGTAGAGCTGAAAAATTTTTATCATCGTTACTATGTTGCCAAAAACGGTGTGTTAGCGATTGTTGGGAATCTCACCTCACAAGAGGCGCAGCAGTTTGCTCAGCAACTGGCAGACTCCCTGCAAAGTGGGCAGGCGGCGTCGCCCATTGCGGCTCCAATTCCAGTGTCATCGGCTCAAGAGATTCATGTGGATTTTCCCTCCACTCAAACCCATATTTTCGTCGCCCAGCTTGGTATGGCGATGAATGACCCCGATTATTTCCCACTCTATGTGGGTAATCATGTTTTGGGCGGTGGCGGATTTATTTCGCGCTTGATGGAGGAGGTGCGCAGTAAGCGTGGTTTATCCTACAGTGTGTACAGTTATTTTCAGCCAATGCAGCAAACCGGCCCTTTTTTAGTGGGACTGCAAACCAAAAACAATCAAGTGGAGGAGGCGAAAGAGGCGGTAGAGACCACTTTAAGTAAATTTTTAACAGAAGGGCCGAAGCAGGAGGAGTTAGAGGCGTCGAAGCAAAATATCACCGGAGGGTTTCCGCTACGCCTCGATAGTAATCGTAAAATTGTGGATTATCTTGCACAGATCGCGTTTTACCAACTACCTCTAGATTATTTAGAGACCTTCAATGAGAAAGTGGAAGCAGTTACCATTGCCGATGTAAAGCGGGCGTTTAGGCGATTGGATGTGAATAAAATGTTGACTGTGACGGTAGGCGGTAAACAGTAGCTACATCTACGATTTTGGCGAAGAAACAGAAGTTTCGAATCATCGCAGGCAAATGGCGGGGACGAATATTGTCTTTTCCCGCCGGCACTCAAGTTCGACCCACCCCTGATCGAGTGCGGGAGACCCTATTTAACTGGTTGGCGCCTCATGTTGAAGGTGCCAGCTGTTTAGATCTTTTCGCTGGCACTGGGGCATTGGGGTTAGAAGCATTATCTCGGGGCGCCAAAAGAGTGGTGTTCGTTGAACAGGAGAAGATCCTAGTGCACCAACTACACCGTCATTTGGGCCTGTTGAATTGTCAGACCGCCGTTGTGCGTCAGCAGTCAGCGTTTCAGTATCTCGCCTGCACTGAAGACAAATTCGATCTGATTTTTTTGGATCCACCATTTTTCAGAGGCATGGCCATCCCCATTTTAGATAAATTACTCAGTGCTGGTGTGTTGACTGAAAAATGTCTAGTCTATCTTGAAGTAGAACAGCAATTTGATTTGACTCAGTTAACATCCTGTTGGTGCCCACTACGGCAGCAACAGGCCGGTCAGGTAGTGTATTGTTTGTTGCAAGCTGATTTGTCTGACTCGATTGTCTAAAATGGAGGCTCTCTAGAATTTTGAGGGGTGGGTATGGGTTCCATCACAGCAGTTTATCCGGGCACATTTAATCCGATCACCAATGGACATGCTGATCTCATAGAGCGTGCCAGTGGTCTATTCGACCACTTAATCGTGGCAGTGGTGCAACGGTCCAGTAAAAATCCAATCTTTTCTCCAGAAGAGCGAATGGATCTAGCAAATTCAGTCTTGTCACATCTGCCTAATGTGGAAGTGGCGGGTTTTGACTGTTTGCTGATGGATTATGTGACACAGCGCAACGCAAGAGTGATTGTGCGCGGTTTACGGGCCGTATCTGATTTTGAATATGAGTTTCAACTTGCTGGGATGAACCGGCATCTTATGGAGGGCGTGGAGACTCTATTCCTGACGCCATCTGAGAACTACATGTTTATCTCTTCCACATTGGTCAGAGAAATAGCCTCATTTCATGGCGATGTGACACCTTTCGTGCATGCAACTGTGGCCAAGGCTTTGGCGAAGAAGTTTCCCGCTAAATAGGGTTAATTAGAATAAATATGGCGCTAATCATTACAGATGAATGCATCAATTGCGATGTCTGTGAGCCCGAGTGTCCTAATCAAGCCATTTCCATGGGGCCGGAGATCTATGAAATTAACCCTGATCTTTGTACTGAATGTGTGGGTCATTATGACTTGCCACAATGTGTAGAAGTGTGCCCCGTGGAGTGTATTCCGAAAGATCCAGAGTACGTAGAGTCTGAAGCAGAGCTATACCAAAAATATCTAAAACTTAAAAATTTAAGTGAATGCCCATGAAAAAAATCGTTATCCATGTATTGCCCTTCATACTGTTTTGGGGCGCTTACCAATCGCTTCAGGCCGCGCAACCGCCAAATGCATTCGCTGTCGCCAGCGCACATAAATTGGCCACTCAGGCGGGAATCGACATTCTTAAAAAAGGAGGCAATGCTTTTGATGCTGCGGTGGCGGTGAGTGCAGCGTTGGCTGTCGTCGAGCCTTCAGGATCGGGATTGGGTGGCGGAGGCTTCTGGCTGCTGCATTTCCATAAAGATCAGCACAACCTTTTTATTGATGGTCGTGAGATCGCCCCCAATGCTGCACACGAGAAAATGTATCTAGATAAGACTGGAAAAGTTGTTTCCGGTGCTTCACGAGATGGCGCATTGGCAGCGGCTATTCCTGGTGAACCCGCTGCATTGGTCCACATCGCCACCCAATACGGAAAGCTTCCTCTCTCTGAGTCCCTGGAACCCGCCATTAGACTGGCAAGGGATGGATTTTCGGTGGACGCTCGGATGCTATTGTTGATGGGATTGCGTATTAGCCAGTTAAAAAATAATGCTGGAGCGGCATCCATCTTTTTAGTCGATGGTGAGTTGCCTAAATTGGGTGCTCGTTTGGTTCAGGAAGATCTGGCCAGAACATTAGAGTTAATTGCCGCACAAGGCAATGACGGTTTTTATAAAGGTGAGGTAGCAAACAGGTTAGTGCAAGGCGTGCAGCAGGCAGGTGGGATCTGGACATTGGCTGATCTGGCAGCCTATCGGGTAAAAGAACGAGAGCCTATTGTCACTGAATTAGATGGCTACCGAGTTATATCCGCACCCCCGCCCTCTTCCGGTGGTATAGCCTTGGCCACTATGTTGCAAATTTTATCAGACTATGATTTTCAATCTCTTTCTGAAGTGGGGCAAACTCACTTAGTCGTAGAAGCGATGCGGCGTGCCTATCGAGACAGAGCCCAGTACTTGGGCGATCCAGATTTTGTGTCCATTCCGGTCGCCCGATTAACTCACCCCTGGTATGCATCGGGCTTGGGTGCCAGCATTCGCTTAGATAAAGCGACGCCTAGTGAGTCACTGCCCGGGTATCAACGGGGGGCGAAAGGTGAAGATACGACGCATTTTTCGATTTTAGATAGTGAAGGTAATCGTGTGGCAGCCACCCTAAGTATCAATCTGCCCTTTGGCAGCGGGTTCGTTCCGGAAGGGACAGGCGTTTTGTTAAATAACGAGATGGATGATTTTGCTATCAAGCCTGGTGAGCCCAACGCCTATGGTTTGGTGGGCGCAGAGGCTAATGCAATTCAGCCAGGCAAAAGGCCATTGTCTAGTATGACGCCAACTTTTGTTGAAAGTCCTGATCGTGTTGCCATTCTAGGTACGCCAGGAGGCAGTAGAATTATTACTATGGTGTTGTTGGGAATTCTAGAATTTTTAGCTGGCAACTCCGCGGAAAAATGGGTGGAAAGGCCGAGATTTCATCACCAATATCTACCGGATAAAATTTTTCATGAACAGCGGGCATTTGACGATTCTTTGCTGACCCAAATGCGTGCTATGGGACACAAGCTGGAGCCATCTTTACGGGAGTATGGCAATATGCAGGCCGTGCTGTGGCAGCTAACTACGAATCAGGTGACGGCTGCAAGTGATAGTCGAGGACTGGGTACAGCTCAGGTGGTAGCAAAGTGAGCTAATTTGGGTGTCCAGAATGGTGACGGAATGTATTGAGGTAGTGTGTTTAAAGAAAAACTAGTTTGGTCTTGGTCCCTGAAGGGTCTGAATAAAAATTCGTTATAGTGTTGTCTTATCGATAGTCCGTGAACAGCTTTTTGGAGGCTTTCTGTACAATCGACAAGGTCACCTAATTCCGCACCCTAATAGGGCTTTCGGGTACAATATATCTTTATGGATGTTTCTCATATATTAGATGGTTTAAATGACGCGCAACGCAACGCAGTGACGGCGCCGGTTGATCGACACGGTCTGATATTGGCAGGTGCGGGCTCTGGCAAGACTCGGGTATTGGTTCATCGCATCGCCTATTTGGTTGAGGTGGAAAATATTTCTCCTTACCGTATCCTGGCAGTAACCTTCACTAACAAAGCCGCCAGCGAAATGCGTCAGCGAGCTGAACAACTGCTCGAACGAATTGGCGCTGGTTGGTGGATGGGTACCTTTCACGGCATTGCCCACCGAATTTTGCGTCAGCATGCCAGTGCGGCAAATCTGCCTGAGGGCTTTCAGATCCTCGATAGTGAAGACCAACTCAGAACCATCAGACGTCTGTTAAAAATACTTGAGCTGGATGAATCCAGGTGGCCACCAAGGCAAATCCAAAGTTATATCAATAGTAAGAAAGATGAAGGTTTACGCCCGCACGCCCTGGGCCAGGGGAGCGATCCTTTCCAACGTAAAATGATCGACATTTATCATCACTACGAAGATCATTGCCAGCGGGCAGGTGTCATTGATTTCGCAGAAATCTTATTAAGAGCTCACGAATTATGGTTAAACCAACCCGATATACTTGCTGAGTATCAGCAGCGCTTTTCCCATATTTTGGTGGATGAATTCCAAGATACGAATCGTATTCAGTATGCTTGGCTGAGGGTGTTGGCCGGACATCAAGCTAAACTGTTTGTGGTCGGCGATGACGATCAATCCATATATGGTTGGCGGGGAGCGAGGATAGAGAATATTCAACAGTTTCCTCGGGATTATAGCGAATCTTTAACTGTACGACTGGAACAAAACTACCGCTCCACAGGAAACATCTTACGTGCTGCGAATGCAATCATTCAAAATAACGTAGAACGTTTGGGTAAAGAGTTGTGGACATCTGCCGGAGAAGGTGTACCGCTTGACCTTTATGCAGCTTTCAATGAAGTGGATGAAGCGCGGTTTGTTGTCTCGCGAATCCAGCAGAAGGTAGCTGAAGGACATCAACGCCAAGAGTTCGCCGTGCTCTACCGTTCTAACGCACAGTCTCGAGTGCTTGAAGAAGCTCTATTGCAAGCCGGTGTGCCCTATCGTGTTTATGGTGGTATGCGCTTTTTCGAACGGGCAGAAATAAAGGACGCGTTGGCGTATTTAAGATTGATTAAAAATCGCGATGATGATGGTGCCCTAGAAAGAGTGATTAATACTCCTACCCGCGGTATTGGTGAAAAAACTCTTAATACGATTCGTCAACAAGCGCGGGCACAGCAGTATTCATTGTGGCAAGCAATAGCAGCAGTACTCGAAACCAATCAGTTAACCACTCGTGCCGCGGGTGCATTGAGCGCCTTCATGCACTTAATCAATCAAATGGATGAAGAAGCACGATCTTTAACCTTGGGTGCCAGTGTGGCATTAGTATTGGAATCTTCAACTCTGTTTGATTTTTACAAACATCAGCGTGGTGAAAAAGCCCAGTCTAAGTTAGAAAATTTAGAAGAGTTGGTGGCGGCAGCCGAACAGTTCGGTACAGAAATTAGCGAAGAAGAGTTACCGCTAGATCCCTTAACTGAGTTTTTGTCTCATGCCGCACTGGAAGCGGGGGAGGCCCAGAGTGATGATTGGGAAGATGCCGTGCAATTAATGACGTTACATTCTGCCAAGGGCTTGGAATTTCCATTCGTGTTTTTATGCGGGTTGGAAGAAGGCCTGTTTCCTCATGCCATGAGTGCTGAAGATCCGCTTCGTTTGGCTGAGGAGCGGCGGTTATGCTATGTGGGTATTACTCGCGCCATGCAACAGCTGACATTAAGTCATGCAGAATCGCGTCGAATCTATGGTAAAGAAGTGTTTTCTCGCCCATCTAGATTTATACGAGAGTTGCCTACCGAATGTATACAAGAGATTCGCGCGCAAGCGAAAATGAGTAGGCCTGTATATCGTAGTAGTCAAGAGGCTATTGTGGTGGATAAACAGCAAGAATATTCTCTTGGACAAGGTGTATTCCATCAAAAATTTGGTGAAGGTGTCATATTAAATTACGAAGGTGAGGGCGCGCGGGCGAGGATCCAAGTGCAGTTCAAGTCGGCTGGTAGCAAATGGTTAATAGCAGAATATGCCAATTTACAAGCGATATAAGGTGATATAGGAATGGCCATGAAGAGGCGGGAATTAGTCAAATCAGTAGGAATAGGTGCACTCGCAGCAGGCACAGCTGTTTCAGCGCCTATGGTACAGGCGAAGAAGTCTTTTCAGTGGAAGATGGTGACCAGTTGGCCAAAGAATTTTCCGGGGTTAGGAACGGGTGCCAATTTTTTAGCTAAGACTATTGCAGAGCTGAGTGATGGTCGTATCCAGATTAAAGTGTATGGTGCTGGTGAGTTGGTTCCTGCTTTTGAAGTATTTGATGCCGTTTCAAGAGGCACAGCGCAAATGGGGCATGGTGCAGCATACTACTGGAAAGGAAAGATAGAAGCTGCGCAATTTTTTGCCGCAGTGCCCTTTGGGTTAACAGCGCAAGAGATGAATAGTTGGCTATATCACGGAGGAGGTTTAGAGCTGTGGCAAGAAGCCTATGAACCTTTCGATCTTATTCCGACTGCTGCCGGTAACAGCGGTGTGCAGATGGCTGGTTGGTTTAATAAAGCCATTGACAGTGTCTCTGATCTCAAAGGTTTGAAAATGCGTATTCCAGGTTTGGGAGGAGAAGTGTTAAGGCGGGCAGGCGGTACGCCAGTGAGTTTGCCTGGAGGTGAGATTTTTACCGCTCTTAAGACTGGAGCGATAGATGCGACAGAATGGGTGGGTCCTTATAATGATTTAGCCTTTGGATTTTATAAGGCGGCTAAATACTACTATTATCCAGGTTGGCATGAACCTGGAACAACCATTGAGTGTTTTATTAATAAAACTGCGTTTAATTCATTACCGACTGAATTGCAATCGATTGTCAAAATAGCGTGTCGTGTCGCCAATCAAGATATGCTTGCAGACATGACCGCGCGGAATAATGCTGCTTTGCAGACCTTGGTTGACAAACATAAAGTAGAGGTGCGTGCTTTGCCCGATCCTGTATTAAGTAAGTTGAAGCAATTGTCTGAGCAAGTTGTCGCTGAAATTGCTGAAAAAGATAATTTTTCGAAGAGAGTATATTCTTCTTACAATCGTTTTCGGCGACAAACCATCGATTGGCATCGTATTTCAGAACAGGCTTTCCTCAACGCCCGTGGTGTGGTTTAGATTTTTTGCTTGCTAGGAATTTATTAGTCCTGTCATGGTAGGGTATGGTCATACTATGGGGCCGCGGGTTCGCTATCACTCTGATCTAAAGCAAGAGCATTTTCAGTATGATGAGGCACAGGCCTTAGCGGTAGATCAATTACAGGCATTGTATGAGCAGCTGGTGGGTAAAGCTGAACCCACCCCACTGTTGCAAAAAATAAATCCCTGGCGTCAATCAGCTCGATCCGTCATTAAGGGGCTCTATTTTTGGGGCGGCGTGGGACGAGGCAAAACTTATCTAATGGACGCATTCTATGAAAGCTTACCCATTGACCAGAAACTGAGACTCCACTTTCACCATTTTATGCATAAAGTGCATACAAATTTACAGTCCCTGGGAGAAACCGTTAATCCATTAGAAAAGGTGGCGGACGGCTTTGCTCAAGAAGCTCGGGTGCTCTGTTTCGATGAATTTTTTGTCTCTGATATCGCAGACGCCATGATATTAGCAAAGCTTCTGGAAGCGATGTTTAGTAGGGGAATTGTACTGGTGGCAACATCGAATGTGGTACCGAAGAATCTCTATCTGAATGGACTACAGAGAACAAAATTTTTACCAGCAATCGACCTCATTGAAGAGCATTTGCAAGTGGTTCAATTGGATGGAGGTGTAGATTATCGGTTACGAACATTAGAGCAAGCAGAAATTTATCACTATCCTCTAGATAAAAATGCGACAGCGACTCTACAGTCCAGTTTCGATGCTCTGACTAGGGGTGAACCTTTGAGTAGGGAACCCTTACAAATAAATAACCGGGTAATTTTATGTTTTTGTGAGGCCGCAGGTGTGGTGTGGTTCGATTTCGCCGAATTGTGCGATGGACCCAGAGGTCACTCCGACTATATCGAAATTGCACGCTGTTATCACACAGTGCTTTTGTCTAACGTACCGAGATTTATGCCTGGGCAGGAAGATATTGTCAGACGCTTTATCGGTTTAGTTGACGAATTTTATGATCGACAAGTGAAATTAATTATTTCCGCCGCAGTCCCCATGGAGCAGCTTTACTCACAGGGAAATTTAATGTTCGAATTTCAACGTACCCTCAGCAGGCTGCAAGAAATGCAATCCCACCAATATCTTGCGTCCGAACACTTGCCCTAGGCTAAGAGCTACAATTCAACGCGGGCTAGCCGATAGATCCGATAGATCCCCAAGATCCGGGTTCAAAACGGAAAAATTCAAAACATCTAGACGTTGAATGAAGAGAAAGCCATGAAGGGCAATGCTTCCATTTTGGTGGTTGATGATAACGATATGAATCGTGAGCTATTGTCGCGGCGATTAAATCATGAAGGTTATCAAGTCTATAGCGCCGAACATGGCGGACATGCGTTATCGACTCTGTCCGAACGGCATATAGATCTAGTGTTGCTGGATATAGTGATGCCCGTGAAAGACGGTTATCAAGTGCTCTTCGAAATGAAATCTAATGAACGATTTAGAGACATACCAGTCATCGTGATCACTGCTGACGATGAACTGGATAGTTTAGTACGTTGTGTTGAAATGGGTGCGGATGATTATCTGACCAAACCTTTCAATCCGGTGATCCTACGCGCACGGATTAATTCATCTTTAGAGAAAAAAATTCAGTATGATATTGAGCGTCGTATCCGTTTTGAGCTAGAGGCAAAAGTGAAAGCGCAGATGGAAGAGTTAATCTCTGCGCAATTGGGTGTGATCCTGGCTATGTCGAAACTGGCCGAATCAAAAGATCCAGAAACGGGTGCCCATTTAGAACGCATGCAAGAATATTGTCGCACTCTAGCGCATCATTTATCCATGCAACCAAAGTACACTGATTTTGTAGATAATGACTTTATCGAAGCGCTCTATTGTGCCGCACCATTGCATGATATTGGTAAGGTGGGTATTCCGGATAATATTTTACTCAAGCCCGGCAGATTGAATGTGGACGAATTTGAAGTGATGAAAACGCATACTTCATTAGGCGCGGCGACCTTACTTGCGGTCAATGAAAAATATCCTGGAAATCAGTTTGTCTGGATGGGAATAGAAATCGCGCAATCCCACCACGAGAAATGGGATGGCAGTGGCTATCCCGATGGGTTGGTTGGACTTGAGATACCTCTTTCTGCCCGGATCTTAGCTTTGAGTGATGTTTATGATGCGCTCACTTCTAAACGCTGTTACAAAGAAAAATTCTCACACGAAAGAGCAAAAGACATCATTATAGACGGTGCAGCATCTCACTTTGATCCAGAGGTAGTGGACGCATTTCTTGAGGTGGAAGATGAATTCATTCGCATTCGTCGTGAAGTCCAGGAACAAGAGTAATGTCACTTCACATTGGAGTGTGCAAATAATATCCAAGCTGGTGAAGTGCGCATCGTCGGTACCGAAAATTCTCCCCAAATTTGATAATCAACGCATATAGCTAGAGCTAATAGCCCATTGAACCGGCTTGTCCTCTGAGCGCAGCTCCAGTCTCCTGAGAGATTCAAGGATTGGTCGCATGGGAACGCATCACCTAGCAGGTAGCGAAGAGTGACAACAAATTTTTCTCATTTTGGTGAAGCGTGCTATCCTTAAAAAAAGTGATCCCACCGCTAGGTTGGAATTGAATTTCCTATTTTATGTCTGTTTACACTTCTGTTGAAAAAGAGGAGCTAGAGGCTTTTTTAGCCGACTATTCGGTTGGAGGATTATTGGGTTATGAGGGCATTTCTGACGGTATAGAAAACACAAACTATTTTGTAGATACGGTGGAGGCCCGCTGGGTATTGACGATTTTTGAGCACCACACCACTGAAGAGTTGGGTTTTTTCCTAGAACTGATGGAGTTTCTAGCGCAACATCAGATCCCATCCGCGCTACCAAAGCGCAATAGAAGCGGTGTTATTTTAGGGCAGATTAAAAACAAACCAGCCGCATTGGTGCAGCGTTTAAACGGAAAAAGTATTCAGTTGGCCACCCTGGCACAATGTCGCGCGGTTGGCCGAGCTTTAGGGCAATTTCACGTGGTGGGCCAGAAGTACCAGCAGCGGCGACCGAATGATCGCGATCTCGTTTGGTGTGACAACACGGCTTCAAAGTTAAACGGTGTGTTAGATGAGGAGCGAAAAAAACTGTTGCAGGATGAGCTTCATCATCAACATCATGCAGATCATAGTGGGTTGCCGTCTGGTATCGTGCACTGTGATCTGTTTCGCGATAATGTACTGTTTGAGAATACTGAAGTCACTGGGTTGATTGATTTCTATTACGCCTGTACAGATGTCTTGTTGTTTGATATTGCGGTAACGGTCAATGATTGGTGCAGCGCTGAAAATGGGCTTTTAGTCCCCAGCTTGGTTCAGGCATTTTTAGGCGGGTATGAAGCAAAGCGTTCTCTATTACAAGAAGAACGGAATCAATGGTGGTCGATGTTACGCCTAGCAGCCTTGAGGTTTTGGCTTTCTCGACTAAAAGATCGCGCTTTTCCCAGGGAGGGAGAGCTGACCCACCTAAAAAATCCAGATTTTTTTCGTGATGTTTTGGTTGCCCGTCGAGGAGAACAATAGCTGACTAAAACTTATCCACAAATTTTGTGGATAAGTTTGTGCATAAAACAGTCACGTTTACGATCTCAACGCGATTTTTTATTTGGTCGTTTTTTAACCAGATATTCTATTCTTTACTAAATACTATTTAAATCAATCGCTTGAATGTACATAAATGTGTAAATTATTAAAAGTATGTTATAAGAACGAAAAAACGGCATTTAATTCATATATCCACTGGCTGTGAATAAAATTGCTAAATTCAATTTTTACAAGTACTAATTGAATCCAAATCGTGGCTGAATTTCCCCAATCCTTAATCCTATTTTTGAGGCGTTTTGCACAGGCCATTGATCTTATTAACGATCGATTGGGGCGGGCTGTTTCATTACTGACTATTTTTATGGTGTTGACGCAGTTTACTTTGGTCGCGCTGCGATATTTTCTGAATATTAATTCGATAGCACTACAAGAATCTGTGCTTTATATGCATGCGACTGTATTTTTATTGGCCGCAGCATATACCTATCAGCAGAATGGACAGGTGCGGGTAGATATATTTTATCAGCGTCTAAGTAGGCGCTCACAGGCTCTGGTCAATATGATCGGTATACTTTTTTTTCTGATACCGATGATGGTGTTTATTTTTTATGTAAGCTGGCCCTATGTGGCCGACTCCTGGTCAATTCAGGAAGGATCACGTGAAGCAGGTGGGTTGGCGGCAGTTTTTATCTTGAAAACAAATATCCTGGTTATGGCAACTTTATTGGGCATGCAAAGTTTGTCGCAATTTGTCAGCGAATTTTTGTTCTGGATTGGTGGGATGGAAACATGATGGCGATTGCATTGTTTCTATTGGTAGCGCTGGCAATTTTAACTGGGTTTCCGGTGGCGTTTGCTTTGGGTGGAGCGTCGTTGCTCGTGGCAGGCATTGGCATACTCCTGGGAAATTTTGACCCTGCTTTTCTTCAAGCTCTGCCTAACCGTTTATACGGCGTGATGACTAACGGCACTCTGTTGGCGGTCCCGCTATTTGTTTTCATGGGCGTGATGTTGGAACGCGCCCGAATTGCAGAGCAGTTGTTGGATACGATGGCATCCCTATTTGGGGGGTTGCGCGGTGGTTTAGGCATATCTGTAGTTTTGGTAGGCATGCTGTTGGCTGCCAGTACCGGTATAGTTGGTGCGACTGTCGTGACGATGGGCCTACTCTCTCTGCCCACCATGTTGAAACGGGGGTACGATGCCAAGGTAGCTACGGGTGTGATCTGTGCGTCTGGTACGCTTGGTCAGATTATTCCACCCTCAATTGTATTGGTCTTACTGGGAGATGTATTGTCGAGTGCTTATCAGCAGGCGCAACTCGATATGGGTATTTTTTCACCAGACACGGTTTCAGTGGGTGATCTATTCATCGGCGCTTTGGTTCCAGGACTAATTTTGGTTCTGCTTTACCTTGTCTACGTGGTTGTATTGGCTTGGAGTGCGCCCCACAGCATGCCCTTAGTATCTGAAAAAGTAGGTGGGTTGGACGGTAGAGATTTTTGGAAAAATATTTTCCAGGTGTTGGTGCCTCCCCTGTTGTTAATCGGAGCAGTATTGGGTTCGATTATTGGGGGTGTGGCCACGCCGACTGAGGCCGCCTCAGTGGGTGCCATGGGGGCAATATTTTTGGCCTATCTATACAAACAGTTTTCCATTCAAAATCTATACGAAGTCGCTCGAAGTACCACTCAGGTGACCTGTATGGTTTTCACTATCTTGATTGGTGCGGCAATTTTTTCATTGGTGTTCAGAGGGTTTGGTGGTGATGAATTGGTTACCGAGTTTTTGACTACCCTGCCTGGTGGGAAATTTAGTGCCCTCGTGGTCACTATGTTGGTTCTTTTCCTATTAGGATTTATTTTGGACTTTATCGAAATTATCTTCATAGTGGTGCCAATTGTGGGTCCCATTCTATTGGCGATGGACATTGATCCCGTTTGGCTGGGTGTGATGATTGCCGTCAATTTGCAAACCTCATTCTTGACGCCCCCCTTTGGATTTGCACTTTTTTACTTGAGGGGGGTAGCGCCTAGCGAAGTAAAAACGCGAGAAATCTACTTGGGTAGTCTGCCTTTTATCGGTCTACAGATCCTGGTTCTGTCTGCGCTAGCAGTTTGGCCGGCATTGGCTACTTATTTACCCGATATATTTAACAAAGTGTGAGAAACAGAATCACTGCTATTTTTCGCCCACCACTATGCCGTAATGCCAGGCCTCTTTTTTGAGGCAAATATACTGATAATTTGCGGCGATTATATTTTGAGTCTGAATAGGTTTGCGAATTTTCAACCATTCAAGAATTTTACCTCCCGGATAAAGCAATACGGCTGCTAAATGCATACGTACAGCGGAAGGCAATATGGCTTCTGAAACATCATGAAACTGGATTTTGTTAAATCCGACTTCCGACATATCGGTTTGGAATTGTTGTTGCCCAGCTAAATCGGGTACTGCCCAACCCTCTAACCAGATGCGGTATTCTTCGGGACACTTAAAATTTATATCCACATCATTATAGAAACCATCCGCTACTACCAACCTACCTCCCGGTTTTAATAGCCTGTAAGCTTCTTTGATGAATTCCTTTTTTTCTTCAGCATAACAGACTGCTTCCATCCCCCATACCACATCGAAGTTATTGGACTCTAAACCGGTGTCGGTAAAACTTGCTTCTTTATACTGGATTCTATCGGACAGACCTTTTTTTTTCGCCAATTTACGGGCACGCTCCAGTTGATAAGCGGAAATATTCACTCCAGTCATCTGCGCGCCAAGATTGTCGGCTAACCATAGGCAGCTCCCGCCGATCCCACATCCTGCATCTAATACTTGGCTTTCTGCCGTGATTCCAGCGTGTTGTGCCAAGATGCGATTCATATTCAGCACTGCGGCGTGGTGTCTCCTATGTTCCTTGTCATGATAACCATAGTGCAAAGAAAAACTTCGGTTTGCGCCCCAAATCAGTTGGTAATCGATGTGACATTTTTCGTAATAATCCAAAATTTGTTGTTGTTCCATTGTTCTGGTTTCCGACAATTTTAAAATCAAGAGCTTACCCGGATAGGGTATTTAAATTGCTGCTAAATTTTCAGGCTACATTGGTCGATTTTAGTAGTATTGAGAAAAATTTCCTTAATTTATGCAAATCCAATTTTCCCACAATCGTCCCCACTATGCCTACCTATTCGCATGGTATGGCTTATTGGTGGGGATGTTGTTTGTCCTGGGATGTACTCTAGCCCAGAGCTGGGTGCAATTTGATAGTTTTTCTCTCAATTCGCTGTGGCGTACCCAGTCGGAATTGCATTGGTTTTGGATCATTGATGCGATACCGTTTCTTGTTGGTTTAGGTGCTTTTTATCGCGGACAACACCAGGATTTACTGCTTCAGAGTAGGTTAGATAGACAAAATTTTATTCGTGAATTGGAGCGGCGCAATCAAGAGTTAGACGTCAAAGTGCAAGAACAAACACGCGAAATTCAAAACGCAATGTCTAGTCTTGAACGCGCCTACGCTGCCAAGAGTGAATTTTTGGCATTTATTAGTCACGAGTTACGTACACCGGTAAACGGTTTGATGGGTTTTCTAGATCTACTACGGGACACAGAACTCACCCATCCCCAGGCAGATTATGTAGATACTGCTCACCATTCTGGGGAGCATTTACTCACGCTAATTAACAATGTACTCGATTTTTCGAAAATCGAATCGGGACATATCGAACTTGAATCTACCGATTTTGAACTTCGTACTATGTTAGAGGATGTGGTAGACATGGTTTCGCCGGTAGCTTTGGGTAAAGAAATTGAGCTTTCACTCCTGATCTCTTCTACGGTTCCCCAAATGATAAAAGGTGATCCGACACGATTGCGCCAAATCTTGATAAACCTAGTAAATAACGCGATCAAATTTACCGAAGAAGGGGAAATTACCATTTCTGTTTCTGTGGAAACACTTAATGCCAAACAGGCAATCATTCAATTTCAGGTCCGGGATTCAGGCTGTGGCATTACTTCTGAGGCACAAGCGAAGATATTTGATAGTTTTACTCAGGCGACCCGTTCAACCACTAGACAATTTGGTGGTACCGGTCTCGGTCTTGCGATTGCTAAACAACTGACTGAGATGATGGAGGGCAAGATTGGCGTGCGTAGCCAACCTGAAGTGGGCAGCACATTCTGGTTCATGATTCCATTTGAGCTGAGTCTTTTAAGCCCGCCCAATTTTTATCCTATACAAGATTTGTCAGGTAAACGAGTGCTTATATTTATCAACAACGATGGTAGTCGAGAGAGTATTTCACAACAATTAAAAGATTGGGCGTTAGAAGTATCCATCTTGGTGAGTAAAGCTGATTTAGTAAGTGTTCTATCTGAGGCGGCACAACAACACAGGGCATTCGACTTAGTGTTGGTAGATGGCTATCTGAGTCCTCAGGACTTACAGCAATCCCGAGAAATCAAATCTTCCGATGAGCACCATTCAAAATTAGTCAAGCTCGTCAATTTGGCCAGTTTTGGTAAGCGGGGTGATGCAAAATCTGCTGCTGACGCAGGTTATGATGCTTATCTGAGCAAACCGGTCAGACGGGATCAATTAAGAGAGTGTTTGGCGGCGTTACTAAATGAAGACTCTAAGCAACCGAAACAGCTACTAACCAAACATAGATTGGCTGAATCAGCGGCGCAAAAAGAAAATTGTATTTTGTTGGTGGAAGACAATGAAATAAATCAAAAGGTCACCCAGGCTATGTTGAATAAGCTTGGCTATCGAGTAGATGTCGCACACGATGGCGAAGAGGCGTTGAAGGCAATCGAGAAACACGCTTATGTATTGATTCTGATGGATTGTTATATGCCCGTGATGGATGGGTTCGAGGCCACAAAGAAGATCCGATGTCATCCAGAACACGGCAATATTCCGATCATTGCGGCCAGTGGCATGTCGAGTGAGATAGAGCAAGCCAAATGTTTACAGTCTGGCATGAATGATTCGTTAATCAAGCCTATTAAAATAGAATCTCTTAAGAGTTGTCTAGATAAATGGCTAGAGAATGAAAAGGAGGCATGATATGGTTCGTTTTCTCGGTCACTTTTTGATTCTTAGGCGTATATAGATTAGGAATGATAAATGAAGAAATTGGTTTTTTATGGGTGGGTTCTTTTGGCAATTTTGGGTATTAGTTTTTCAGCATCTGCAGATAAGCCTAAAAATCAGCAAGATCAATTTAGTTATACCATTGGCTATCGATTCGCTACCGACATTTTAAATCAGGGTTTGGAGCTCGATCCTGACTGGGTGGGTCGAGCAATTTCTGATGTGTTGAAGGAAAAAGATGTAGCTTTAACCATAGATGAAATGAATGCCGCCATGGAGGCCTATAAAAAGCAGAGATTGGCTGAACTAACCGAAGCGGGCAATAAGAATTTACAAGCCGGGCAAGATTATTTGGATAAAAACAAGAAAAATAAAAATGTGGTGACACTAGACAATGGTCTGCAATACAAAATCCTTAAGGAAGGTTCAGGTAAAAAACCTGAGTTGCAAGATAAAGTAGTGGTGCACTATAAAGGGACTTTGATTGATGGTACTGAGTTCGATAGCTCCTATCGTCGAGGCCAACCGGCCTCCTTCAATGTGAATGGTGTGATACAAGGTTGGCAACAGGCATTAACTTTAATGCCTGAAGGGTCAAAATGGGAATTAGCGATACCTCCTCATTTGGCATATGGTGCCCGTGGCAGTGGCCCTAAAATAGGCCCCAATGAAACATTGCTATTTGAGGTGGAATTGCTCGAGGTCCAATGAGTTTTGTTGCTATTCTTTCTAAAAGGCAGCTTCTAGCTGCCTTTTTTATTTGGGGATTCTTGGGTAATATTTTACAAAAATTGTGAAAAACTAGACTATCTGACTGAGATATGATGTCTGAGCATGTTATTGAGATTAACGATCTCTATTTCAAATATAACGAAACCAGTGATTGGCTATTGAAAGATCTAGAGCTTTCAGTAGAGAAAGGTGAGTTTATCGCGATACGCGGGCCGAGTGGTGTCGGTAAGAGCACTCTATTGAATTTAATCGCACTGTTGGCGAAACCTGATAAAGGTGAAATTCGCTTAATTGGCCAAGATGTAACAAACTTTACAGAGTCGGAGGCAACTGTTTGGCGACGACAAAATCTTGGTTTTGTATTTCAACAATTTCATTTGTTACCCCATTTAACGGTCGTGGAAAATATTCAATTACCTTTAGCGCTCAATCAAATGGACCTAGCACCACCACAGCTGACGGAGATATTGCATACCTTGGATATTAATGATCTTTGTCATAAATATCCCCGCCATCTTTCTGGAGGTCAGATGCAACGCGTGGCGATAGCCAGAGCAATGATTCATCAACCTTCTATTTTATTGGCAGATGAGCCAACTGGAAACTTGGATGAAGAGCTTTCCGATGAAGTGCTTAAATTAATGGTCAGGCAAATCAAACTGCGACTGGTGAGTACTTTGATGGTGACTCATTCAGATGCGGCTGCATCCTATGCGGATAAGGTCTACTATTTTGAAAATCATCATCTTGTCTTGGCGTAGCTTCTCGCTGATAGTGAAAAGTGTTTTTTGGGGGCCAATCAGGTTTCATCCTGGCCGAACAATTACAATGCTAATCAGTGTGGTCATTGGTGTTGCATTATGTGTCGCAGTAGATGCTATCAATAGTGCAGCATTAAAGCAGTTTCAGGCGAGCGCGAGTATGTTATCGGCTCAAGCAGATTTTTATCTTGAGTCACGTGAAGGAAAGATTGACTCCGCCCTATTACAAGAAATCAATTCTTGGACAGAAGTGGATAAAACCTATCCAATGATTAAACGTGATTGGCCGATCCGCTATAAAGAAGAGCATCACTCAATAAGGATAACAGCGTTTGATTTTTCACAGGATGACAGATTTGACGCATTGGGCGATATTGGGTCGGCACTGAAATTACTGGCTTTGCCGTTTCCTTTTGCGATTCCGGCGTTGGTCTCTTCCGAGACCTTAACCCAGTTCGGATGGAAGACTAACAGTCAGATCCAACTGGATACAGGGACAGAGCAACAATCAGTTGCTCTAGTAGCGGCAATCCCCGCCAACGGTTTAATCACAGATGGTTTGCTAATAGATATTCAACAGGCCAGACAGCGATTGAATGTAGGCAGTGAAATAGACAGATTGGATATTCGATTAAAGAACCCGGAGCTTGCTTATTCCGTTCGAGAAAGAATTACCACAAATTGGCCAGGCCTAATTATTTCAGATGCATTGATTGATCGCCAGCGAGTCAAAGCCATGACTCGGGCATACCGTATTAATTTAGGAATGCTTTCGTTAGTGGCATTGCTGACTGCCGGTTTTCTTGTTTTTAGTTTGTTATCTCTTTCGTTTCGGCGTCGGCGAGAGCAATTACATCTACTGCGATTACTGGGTTTATCTCGTATTTCGTTGCTATCTAACTTGGTAGTTGAAAGTCTATTGATAGGTGTAATCGGTAGTAGCTTAGGCTTATTGTTGGGTATGGTGTTAGCGCAAGTAGGTGTGTATACATTAGGTGGTGATTTGGGAGCGGGATATTTTCAATTTGATGTGTCTACTATTGAGCTGCAACTTCAAAAGATTTCAATATACTTTTTCCTCGGATTAGGTGTGTCTGTATTGAGTAGTGTGATTCCTATTTGCATGATATTTTTAGAGACCAAACAACCTATGCTCCGATCTGGATCGTCAGAAGATATACGTTGGATTTCAGCAAAGACAGGATTAATAGTTGCGATGTTACTGATCGTCCTGGCGTATTATTTAGCGAGTCAGCCTGCTTTTGCCTCTCTACCGGTCGGTGGCTACGGAGCCATCGTAGCCTGTTTACTTAGTGGCTATCTAATTTTACCCACGCTTATTCAGTTGTGTTTAGGTTGGGTTCGATTGGCTAGGGTATCGCCCGCTATGTTTGTGGCTATTAATCAACTGAGAGGTGCGCCAGCCCGAGCGGCCAATGCGAGTGGTGCAGTGTTAGTCAGTTTTGCATTGCTAGTGGCTATGACCTTGATGGTATATTCATTTCGCACAACTGTTGTCGCTTGGTTGGATGATGTATTGGCAGCAGACTACTATTTGTTTGTTAAAGGTGAACAGCCTTCTTTTCGCTTTCAACCTGTAGATTTAGAACGGATTCGAAAGATGCCGTCTATCTTGAAGGCATCGCCAATTTTGGATATGGACTATCTATATGGTGAAAATGCAATGAATCATCCGATCAAATTCAGTACGAGAGATTTTACAGACACGGACATCAGAGCGCTATTTATTAGAGATAAAGATAAAGCCATAAAGTTCGATCGATGGAACGAAGTAATTGTTTCGGAAACCTTCTCTGGCATATATAAAAAGGGAGTTGGTGACTCTATTCAACTCGACATTCAAGGCCATAGTCACTCGTTCCAAATCGCAGCTATATGGCGTGATTATGGGTATCAGTATGGGCGTATATTGATGGACTATGAACGCTATCAGGAACTATCTGGCACCAGTAACTTTAACGGTATAGGGGTATTAACAGAATCACATGTTTCATCCGCCCAATTGAGAACACTACTGAAACAACAGCTACCAGAGCGGTTGTATCTAGAGTTGGTCAGTAGCGCAGAAATCAAAGCTATTAGTATTAAAATATTTGACAGAACGTTTGCGATAACTTACGTCTTAGTCTTTATTGCCGGGGTTGTGGGGCTGTTTTCCGTGATAAATACTTTGGCGATGCAATCCCGAGAGCGGTTAGCAGAGTTCGGGATGTTGAGACACTTAGGGATGAATTCTTTTGCTGTAGCGAACTGTATGGCATTGGAATCTATGTTACTGATGGCGGTTGGTGTGGTCGCAGGAACCTTATTGGGATTGGGCATATCAGTAATATTGATTCAGGTCGTGAATGCACAATCTTTTCATTGGACCATTGATACTTATTTTCCTGTCTATCAACTCGTACTGTTTGTTGTGGGATGGGTAGTTTCCAGTTGGGTGGCCGGAATAATTTTTGGGTGGCAAACTGCCCGTCACGATCCAGTTGCGGCAGTTCGATCAGAATAGAATTGGAAAGGAACCCTATAAATTGAGGATCATTTCCCACTCCTCAGCCGAAGGTTCAAATTCTCTACCTTTATAAAATTCGAAAATCGCGTCTACAACCTCTTTTGCAGAATCAGCGATCTGAATGAGAGCCAAATCTTGTTCGTCGATCATGTTCTCACCCAACATTCTCTCTGTGACCCAATCCAGAAGGCCTTGCCAGTAGGGGGAATGTACCAAAACGATGGGTATCTGGCGGGATTTGCCGGTTTGAACCAAGGTTAAGATTTCGGCTAGTTCATCCAAAGTACCAAATCCACCCGGCAACACCACATAGGCTGACGCATATTTCACAAACATCACTTTGCGGGCAAAGAAGTGCCTAAAATGGAGAGAAATATCTTGATATTCATTGGCGCACTGCTCATGGGGTAAAATGATGTTCAATCCGATGCTGGGTGAGCTGCCAGCGGCAGCACCTTTATTGACCGCTTCCATGATTCCAGGTCCACCACCACTGACTACCGAAAAGCCAGAGTTTGAAAGCTCATTGGCAATATTTTCTGCCAATTTATAATATGGATGAACCTCTGCCATCCGGGCAGAACCGAAAATGCTTACGGAAGGTTTGATTTTCGCTAGTTTTTCAAATCCTTCTACAAACTCCGCGATAATCTGAAAGATCTTCCAGGATTCGCGGGTTAATGCGCGATCGTTTAGTGGCTCCATACGCAGGTGGGCAGAGGGATCTAATTCATCCATAATAGTATCTCTTATATTGTTTCGAAAAGTTTAAGTGCTATGAATTCACCTAAGCCGATTATCTTGGTTGATGGCTCCTCTTTTCTATATCGGGCGTATCACGCGATGCCTACACTAACAAATTCGAAAGGGGTGCATACTGGGGCAATTTACGGCGTGGTCAATATGTTACGTCGTTTGTTAAGGGAAGTTCAGCCGGATTGCATGGCCGTGGTGTTTGATGCTAAGGGAAAAACCTTTCGTGATGAATGGTATCCCCAATATAAAGCCAACCGGCCGCCCATGCCCGAAGATTTGCGGGAGCAGATAGAGCCTTTACATGCCATTATTCAGGCCCTGGGTATCCCCATAATCGTTGAGCCAGGAGTTGAAGCGGATGACGTGATAGGCACTTTGGCAGCTCAAGTGGAAACTTTGAAAAGAGCTACCTGGATCGTCTCTGGTGATAAAGATTTAGCACAATTAGTGAATCAGCATGTGTTGCTTTACGACACCATGAAGGAAGAAAAATATGGACCCAGTGAGATAGAAGATAAGTTTGGTGTGAAACCGGCACAAATCGTCGATTACTTAACTCTAGTTGGAGACACAGTCGACAATATACCGGGCGTACCAAAGGTGGGGCCTAAAACCGCAGCGAAGTGGTTGGATATGTACGGTGACTTGAATGCGATTCTAGATTCAGCTGACGAGATTAAGGGACAAGTTGGCAATCACTTGCGACAATGTCGCGAACAACTTCCGCTATCTAAAAAACTGGTTACCATAGTGAGAGATCTAGATTTAGAGGTGGAGGTGGATGAGCTACATATTGGTGACCCTGATGAGCAGGAACTAAAAAATTTGTATCAGGAGTTAGAATTCAAAGGTTGGCTGAAGGAGTTACTGGATAGAGAACCTCAATCTACTCTGGCGCCGGTGTATGAAATAGTACTCACGGAGAGCCAATTGAATCATTGGATAGACAAATTAACTGAAGCGGAGTTATTTGCCTTTGATACTGAGACCACCAGCCTGAACTATATGCAGGCGGAGTTAGTCGGCGTCTCTTTTTCTGTGGAGCCTGGGGTAGCTGCTTATGTACCATTGGCCCATGACTATGAAGGTGCGCCTCCGCAGTTGGATAGAGAAAAGGTTCTCGAGTTATTGAAACCGCTGCTGGAGAGTGAATCGCCTGCAAAGCTAGGACAAAATTTAAAATATGACATGAATGTTTTGGCTAATTACGACGTTCATCTGAAGGGGATAGAATTTGACACCATGTTGGAATCCTATGTTTTGGATAGCACAGTGACACGCCATGATATGGATTCGTTAGCGCTAAAATATTTGGGACATAACTGCATTCATTTTGAAGATATTGCGGGTAAAGGCAAAAACCAACTCACTTTTAACCAAATACAAATCGAACAAGCGGGACCATACGCTGCCGAGGATGCTGATATTACGTTGCAACTACATCAGGTTTTGTGGCCGAAATTGTCTCAGCACGATGCGCTTAAGACTGTGTTTATTGACATAGAGATACCATTGGTAACGGTACTATCGCGTATGGAAAGAAATGGTGTTTTGTTGGATGCGGACAAATTAAAACAACAAAGCAAAGAGCTTAGTCAGGAATTAGAACAGCTTGAACAACAGGCATTTCAGGAGGCAGGTAGGACATTCAATTTAAACTCCCCAAAACAGATCCAAGAAATTTTATATAAAGAGTTAGATCTGCCAGTATTGGCGAAAACTCCGAAGGGACAACCCTCTACCGCGGAGCCGGTTCTACAGGAATTGGCACAAGACTACCTTTTGCCTGAATTAATTTTGCAATATAGAAGTCTCAGCAAGCTTAAATCTACCTATACGGATAAGTTGCCTGAACTGGTATCCCGCGATACGGGTCGGGTGCACACTTCCTATCATCAAGCGGTTGCCAGCACTGGTCGATTGTCTTCTTCCGATCCTAATTTACAGAATATTCCAATACGTACAGAAGCAGGCAGAAGAATCAGGCAAGCTTTTGTCGCACCTGCAGGCTCTCAATTACTTGCTGCCGATTATTCTCAAATCGAACTGCGTATCATGGCCCATCTATCACGCGATCCCACATTGTTAGAAGCGTTTTCGTTGAATTTAGATATTCACCGAGCTACTGCAGCAGAAGTATTCGCAGTGGATCTGACTGATGTGAGCGATGAGCAGCGGCGCCGAGCAAAAGCAATAAACTTCGGGTTGATATATGGTATGTCGGCTTTTGGTTTGGCTAAACAGATCAAAGTATCTCGGGCAGAAGCACAACGCTATATTGATATCTATTTTGAACGTTATCCAGGCGTGCACAGGTACATGGATGAGACGGTGGCCCGCGCTAAGGAAGAAGGGTTCGTAGAAACCATATTTGGTCGTCGACTCTATCTTCCAGAGATTAATTCGCGCAATGCTCAGCGGCGGCAGTATGCAGAGCGTACGGCGATTAACGCACCGATGCAGGGGAGTGCTGCAGATATCATTAAAAAGGCGATGATCACATCAGATGAAATAATTAAAAAGGATAAATACGATGCAAAAATGATTCTGCAAGTACATGATGAGCTTGTATTCGAAGTGAAACAGAGTGCTCTAGAAAAAATGAAAAATAATATTAAAGATTGCATGGAACAGGCCGTTCAATTGGATGTACCACTTGTCGTCAACATCGGAATGGGCAACAATTGGGACGAAGCACACTAAGCCACTCTTAACTTGTATCACGTAGCATTTATTTCTTGAGGTTCATTTTTCACTGTGATATAGGTATGTTTTCGATTCACGCATTGCGATGCAATGTAAGCTACCAAGTTAGATCTATGTTGGTAGGTAACGATCCCCGGCGACCCCAGGCCGGGTAAATTCACCCCGGTTCCTCCCCCCTTATAAACCGGGGTATTTTTTTGCCTAAAGAAAAGTATTGCTCTTAATTCAGACCGAGCTTAATCGCGATTATGGTTCTGGCTTCATTGAGTCCCAGCTTCTTTGTCGCGGAAAAGAGTATTACGTCAATTTTGTTTTTGTATTTGGTGCAGTGTGTGTTGACCAATTTCAGCTGTTTCTGCCGCTCACTCTGATTTAACTTGTCGGTTTTCGTGAGCAGAATAAGTACAGCTAGATTTGAGGATTGGCACCATGCCAACATTTGCTGATCATAATCTGTTAAGGGGTGACGCACATCCATTACTAGCACCAATGCTTTTAAGCATTGGCGCTGTTGTAAATATTCAGACAAGGTATGTTGCCAGCGGCGCTTCATAGCCTGGGCTACTTTCGCGTAACCATAGCCAGGTAGGTCTACCAGCCGGTTTTCCGCGTCTAGCTGAAAGAAATTGATCTGCTGCGTTCGGCCTGGGGATTTACTCGTGCGGGCGAGGCTGCGTCTGAGTGTCAAGGCATTGATAGCACTGGATTTTCCAGAATTTGAGCGGCCGGCAAAAGCCACCTCTGCGCCCTCATCTGGTGGTAGTTGGGAGAGATCGGCTGCCCCCCCCATGAATTGGGCTTGCTGAAAAAAAGCTTGTAAGTTCATTAGAAGTTAGAGATCCCTATATTATTTCTCATGATCGTGTAGAATGGCGCCGCAATCGGGATTACCCCAGAGAATGTGGGCGATAAATATAAAGTGATAACCTTCAGGCGAGATAATTGTATCTCAGGTATTGAATGATTATGGAGATGATGTCATGAAGAAACTTGGTGCCGTAATCGGGTTTTGTCTATTGTCTGTAGCGACTTTTGCGCAAGCGGAAGAGGATGGCAAGAAAATTTATGAGAGTGCTTGTTTTGCTTGTCACAATTCAGGAATAGCAGGTGCACCTAAGTTAGGGGATGCCGAACAGTGGGGTTCACGTTTAGAAAAGGGTGTGGCGACCATTAAACAAAACGCCATTAAGGGATTTTCTGGTAGTACCGGATTTATGCCTGCTAAAGGTGGTCGCGCGGATCTTTCCGATGCAGCCGTAGAGGCGGCCGTGGATTACATGTTATCTCAATCAATCACTTCTGAATAATCTAGGGCTAAGAGGAGTTCTCCATGAGTTCGCGTTCCCTTCTTGGTATTGCTTTAGCACTATTTTCCCAGTTGCCGATGGCGGCTTCTAACCAACATGGATCACAGCCAGATGCGAAAGCTGGCGAACAGGCCGCAGCGGTCTGTGCCAGTTGTCATGGAGTCAAAGGTGAAAGTTCAAATGCACTTTTTCCCAGTATGGCTGGTCAAAATGAAAAATATATCATTAAACAAATCAATGACTTTAAGTCCTCAACTCGCTTAGATCCGGTAATGAACGCGCAGGTAGCGAA
Organism: Thiotrichaceae bacterium UBA5859; assembly: GCA_002432655.1. Taxonomy (GTDB): domain Bacteria; phylum Pseudomonadota; class Gammaproteobacteria; order UBA5859; family UBA5859; genus UBA5859. The sequence goes on from DJFZ01000005.1 coordinate 232,441, forward strand.
TCTCTCAGAAAAGACCATTGCCAATATTGCTGCATTTTATGCGCAGCAGAGTATGCCGACAGGGGAGGCGGATCCTGCGGTGGTTGAACTGGGTGAGGCCATTTATCGAGGTGGAAATTTAACTAAGCAGATCACCGCTTGTGGCGCTTGTCACGGACCATCTGGTGCGGGTAATCCGCCTGCCGGCTTTCCCCAATTAGCAGGACAACAGGCAGCTTATACAGTAAAACAACTACAAGCTTTCCGTACTGGGGAACGTGCCAATGATGCGAATGAAGTGATGCGTGACATCGCTGAACGCATGAGTGACGCCGAAATCAAGGCGGTCGCGGAATATATTCGCGGTCTCAGACCCTAATACTGAAAATCAGCTATCACGAAAAAGGGAGCTTATGCTCCCTTTTCTTTTTGTCGAATAAGAATATGGGTAGCGAAATCTCTGATAAAATCTAAATTAGTCGGTCTGCAAAGGAGTGATAGAGTGAACTTTCGAACTAAACGCTGGTACCACGATTTTTTAATAGGTTTGTTATTGTGGCTGTGTGCTTGGACGCTAAATGCCGCCGAGGCCATTGTTGAAGGCGAACACTATTTCCTCATAGAACCTGCTCAGGAGACAGCAGATCCTGACAAAATAGAAGTGCGGGAATATTTTTGGTATGGCTGTCCCCATTGTTACCAATTCGAGCCCCTATTAGAACGATGGGTTGAAAACACACCCACTGATGTGGCGTTTAGACGTGAACCGGCAGCATTGGGTAAGCATTGGGTCAATCATGCGAAAGCTTATTATGCAGCAGAACAACTTGGTGTCTTAGATCAAGTGCACGGTGCGTTGTTTGAGGCCATGCATGTAGAAAAACAACGCTTGAGTAGTGAAAAAGAACTGGCTAAATTTTTTGCTAAATTCGGCGTGCAACGTGACGCATTTGAAAAAGCATTTTCCTCTTTTTCTGTAGATTCACAACTTCGAAAATCTCGTGCTGAGATGTTGGCCACAGGTGCGACTGGTGTGCCTGTGATTATTGTGAATGGTAAATATCGTACTGATGGTCCAGCAGCAGGAAGTCATGAACGTTTGTTGGAAGTGGTAGATTATTTAATTCGGCGAGAACGTGCTGCGAATACTCAATAGAATGAGCGGAAGTTGGGATCCCCGCTATGTCCAATAAAAACCAGATCAGGGTGCATCGCGGCGCTCATCAAGAAATGAAGTCTAGTTTGTCAGCAGAGGCGCGACTTCGATTGGTGAGTTATAACATTCAAGTTGGAATAGAAACCAATCGTTATCGAGATTATGTGAGTGGCAGTTGGCGTCATTTTTTGCCTTGTTCCAGGAGGCAAAGAAACCTAGAACACATTGCTAACCTGATTCGGGACTACGACATTGTGGCGTTGCAGGAAGTGGATGCCGGTAGCTTACGTGGAGACTACATCAACCAAGTTGAATACTTGGCCATGCGAGGAAATTTTCCTCATTGGTATTTGCAGATCAACCGCAATTTAGGTCGATTTGCGCAACATGCACTTGGCTTACTCAGTCGGATACCTCCACAAGAGATCACAGAGCATAAATTACCAGGCGTTGTGCCGGGTCGAGGCGCTATGGTGGCTCGGTTTGGAAGCGGGGCACGTCCGTTGGTGGTGGTGATCCTCCATCTGGCTTTAGGACGGAGAACAAGAAATTTACAATTAGAATTTGTACGAGAATTAACCAAAGATGACAGGCATGTCATTTTGATGGGTGACTTCAACTGTGAAGCAGAAGAATTGATGCGTGAATCACCTTTAGTGGATTCGCCGTTTATCATCGCCGATGAGAGCTTGCATACATTTCCCAGCTGGGCACCACAAAAAAAATTAGACCATATTTTATTGACTCATCACTTTCCTATTCAGCAGGCGTTTGTCCTTGAAAACGCTACTTCAGATCATCTCCCTCTTGCGGTTGAAGTGGAATTACCCCATGAATTGAAAAAATCACTGGTGAAAGGTTAGTGGGGTCAATTCTCTTAGCTTAATGGTGAGGTACTACCGTTTGTCGGTCTCAGGCTATAGTTCTTCCAGCATGGCACCGATAGCTTAAGAGATAAATTAAAAAAACATTTAATTGAGTCTGCAGTTATTCTAGACTATTGAGTCGCAGTCAAAACTGAAAATCCTGAGTTTCCTATTCATTATTGTTCCTAAGCGGTACAGAGGATTTGCTATGCGACGGCCAATGATTACTCAATTCAGCTTTGCTCTTTCATCGATTTTGTTTTTCGGTTGTCAATCTTCGCAGACTGGTTTGGAAAATTTACAACAAGCATCAGATAATGCCACACAACAACAAACAATTTTGGTGAAACCTAGAGGATATGCATTACCTACCAGCTTCTCAATTGCACCTCATACTAAGGAATCCACTCTCTCGACTGTGGGAGATTTAATTGGCACGATCTTAAGTGACGGAAATCAATTACACACTGAGTCCGATTACTATCAAGCAGTAGAACGCTCGCACGTTCATGAACCCTTATTGGAACAGTTTGGGTTAATCGACAATATTCTTTTTGGTCTTGCGCAGACTCATTATGACGAGAGGGAAAACGTTAATATTGGTCCCTATTCGTCCAGGGTATACGTTCGTGATCAATCCAGTTTAGAGGATGTCTCTACCTATCAAGACTGGGTGATCGAATCAGAGGTGGAAACGAATGAAGGCGAAACAGGCATCCACACGGTCCGTGCCTGGATAGCGAGTCGTTCCAAATTAGGTCATCGTTCGATGCATGTAGAGTTGATCATCTATAGCCCTGCGTATGTGGATGCAGAAGGTGCCGTGAGCGATTTTGGGCAGTGGGATTTAAAGGTGAGTTTTCCTGCACAACCCAATGACTTTCTGGTGGCAGAGGTTCGATATGAGAACGGCGAAGCATCCATAAAAATTAATAGTAGTGAAACTCGTTGGTTGGAGTCAGCAAATAAGAATGTAGTATTCATCTATCAAGGTGAGTTACATCGAGGACGTGATAGAGGGTTTGGTAAATTTCGGTACAGCGATTTAGACTACTGCCGTCAGCTGAGTTCGGTAGGACAGGTACCTTGTGATTCAGGAGTGCCTGTGCGTGACCTGTCCTATGCGTACAATGCTAAAGGCATGAGTATTCAGAAGGATGGAGGCTCTATTTTTTATCGTGATCGAAAACAGACAGTGCAGATCCCCATGCAATATGGGTTATACAATAGTATGACCGGCGAAGATATCAAGAACAGTTTTCAGTTCGAATTTCCCATTTCTTACATCGACTCTATGGGCGAAGAGCATTGGGCGCGTTACGTGACCGAAAACGGTCGGCATTATTTAACTGGACTGACTGGTGCGTTACCCGCGGTTGATTCAGCTGTCATTAGAAGACAAATTGCTAAAACAGCAATCGAACGTCCTTATCAAGTGGCGCACCATACCCTCGGCACGTTATATCAAGTGGAGTCGTCAAGAGATGGTTTTAACAATGAACTGGAGCACTGGGTTTGGGAAGCCGACTATGATCGTCATTGGATCCTAAAATATGATGCTGACGACGCAGTTTGGCGCCGTTGTGTCGCGATATGGCAGGAAGCAGTAGGTTGCGATGAAAATGATCAAGGCTGGGTGGCATTTGATGACATGGCATCACTGGCACACATCGATCACCAGCGATTGCTGAATTATGATTTGTTTTCCAAAACAACTAATCTTCAGTTGGTCTATTTAAATGATGCTCGCGCTCATTCTGGCGTAGGATTTTACGAAGCGAGCTATCATGCAGAAACGGGTCAACTTACGTCGATTGGTGCGCTATGGCGTGCCGCCGATGGAGAGATAATTGAAGCAAATATTCAGGGGTCACTGTTGCTGCAGAAAGAGACGGACAATAACCAGTGGCATCGTTTCCGAGTAAATGATTCACTACTCTCAAGCGGCGTGCCTATTACATCTGGGGATTCAGAGCCTCATGATTGGCAGCCAGGTGCCTACCACTTTCGTCAGCCCGGGCGTCAGTTAATGCTTAGAGTCCAAAAAGATGGCTCTGAAAGTGTTCAGCACGAACATTGGCATGCGTTACATCCCAACACCGTACCCGACAAGGAGATTGCGGGCCAGCTTCTGCTCCGTAGCGGTGAAGATAATAGCCAATTATACAGCTTACAGGGCAAAGAAGATCACAGCCATTTTATGTCCCTAGTTTATGCAAATGGCGTAAAAGAGGGCGAACTGGTGACCCACAGCGTCTGGGATCTCTGGCAAGTGAATAGTGCTGGTTCGTTAATCGATGCTGAAGGCAATGTCGTCGCAGCAGAGCAGCTTCAAGAGGCTGATGTCGCCAACCAGGTTGGTCAATATAGATGGGTATATCGTCAAGATGGTTCAAGCCAGCAAAACTTTTTCAAGGATTCCATAGGTGATTGGGTGCAGTTGGCCTCTCCAAGAAGCTTTGAACCAGTGAGAATCGCCAAACAAAATGTTGCGTTAAAATTTGATTCTCAGTTACAGGGTTTAATGCATCCTCTACGTGATTTGACCAAGCTAGAGTGGCAATTAAACTCCGATATGGGTAAACATCTGGTACAAATAAGAGATGAAATCGAACTTCAAGATAGTGAATCGGGAATAAAATATTTGGCGAAACCGTTGATTCAATTTAATTTGGCTCAGCATGCAGGATTTAACAGCGGTGCTGCGCTCGATCTTGACCAGGCAAACAACATAGATTTATCAGAATTACCTGAGGCAGAACAGATCTCTCTACCAAACATGCCTGCGGTGACTGCACCAAAATATGTCGGTGGTTTGCGGGCTGAGTGAGTTGTTACTATCTTATTATGCGCAAGTTAACGGTGTTTCTGCGGCTTAGATTGATACTACTGGAGTGATGGTAATTGCATGGTGAGGTAATTAATAAACGATTAGAAAACGGAATACAAATCTATACAAAATCTACCCATAGTGTCACTGATGAGCAGATTGAGTATTGGGTTAAAAATTGGTTTTGCGAACAAGAGAAGGATAAATATTCAGCCTTCCGATCCTCTGAAGATAGACGTTTATATGCGGTTGCTCACGGCTTGACAAGATTCGTGTTGTCTCGGTGCGCATCGATTGCACCACAAAACTGGCGTTTTAGATTTAATGAGTATGGTAAACCGGAAATAGCAAACGCTTTGTCGGATCATCTCTATTTTAATTTATCTCATACCAAGGGCCTTGCCGTATGTGCCCTAAGTCGGCATCAGGTGTGCGGCGTGGATGTAGAGTTAGCGGCAAAGTTGGACGATTTGGAGCAAGTTGCCCAAGAGGTTTACTCTCCACAGGAATTAGATAGCTTATTCTCCTTGAAAGGATCTGAACGTCTGCACAGATTTTACTGGTTGTGGACACATAAGGAAGCGTTTATAAAGGCTTGCGGAATAGGTATGTCGCTACCATTGAAAACTTTTTCTATCGAAGGTGAAAAAAACAATTGTAGAATGGTATTTCATCCTGGTTTTCCCGGGGATCATGAGCAGAGATTTGATGCCTCCAGATGGGGTTTTTATTGGAGCTTGTTGGACAAGCGTTATCAACTCACGGTTTCTTCTCCCAGTTGGGAGATCTGTCAACAGAGTGGCGTTCATTCATTAGACTCATTAGACTTTAGTCAGTCAAGCAACTAATATCCGTTTGTTGTCACTTTTCACGGATTTCTTTTCCTCAAGTCAGACCAATGGTCTTGTAAATCGATTGCAGTTGGTTCACATTTGTTCTATAAAAATAATTATCTGGCTACGAAAATATAAAAAATTAGAAAAATTTGAAGGCGGGAGATTTCAGATGATCCTTAGACTCTTTGTGATGACCATTTTTATTTTTTCCTTCGGTCTATCCTATACCGCTACTGCGGAAAAGATGATGTACGACTTACCAAACGGTGACTACTATGAAGGAGATATAGTTAATGGAGTGAAACAAGGTAGAGGAATATATCGTTGGAGCAATGGCGATCGGTATGAAGGTGAATGGCACAATAATCAATTCTCAGGAGAGGGTACGTTTACGTTCGCCAACCAAGATCGTTATCAAGGAGAATGGAAAACAGGACAGTTTGACGGCAATGGAACCTATACCTGGGCCTCTGGTAGTCGTTATGTGGGAAAGTTTAAGAATGGCCAGAAACATGGGTTTGGCGAATATATCTGGGGCGAAGGCGAACGTTACGAAGGAAATTGGCAAAAAAATAAGCGCAGTGGTAAAGGGACTCGCTACTGGCCAGATGGTAAAAAATATATCGGAGAATATCGCAATGATAAACGTCATGGGAAAGGGGTGATGACGTGGCCAGAAGGAGAAAAATACGTGGGTGAATACCAAAATGGTCACCAGTCCGGTACCGGTGTATTGACTTGGCCGGATGGTCATCGGTATGAAGGTCAATTTGTGAAAAATAAGAAGACTGGGGAAGGAACATTTCTGTGGCCGAACGGTGATAAATACGTGGGTAGATTTGTTGATGATCTACCTGAAGGCGAGAGTACTTGCTACTTTTCCGGAAAAGAGGAGAAGTGTGTTTATCGTCGTGGTCAGCGCATTAACTAGGACTCGGTTTTAAATAGCGTCCTCATTATTAGATGGCCGCTATTCAGCCTTCGGTAGCGGTACTGTCTCCAACCAATTGCTTACTTGACTGAGATCTTCTAACTTTAAGTCGCCAACCGCTTGTTTGAGTCGAAAATTGTGGAGTATATAGTCAATGCGCGCGAGGTTCAGATCTCTTTCAGCGTTCAGTAACGTGCGTTGTGCGTTTAACACATCCATCAACGTACGGGTGCCACTATCAAAACTAGCTTTAGTCGCTTGTACTGCCCTTTTGTTGGAAACAATGGCTAATTTTTGAGCAGTTACTCTGGTTACTGCCGCATTCACCAAATAAAATTGGTTTTCTGTGAAGATTGCTACTGAACGTTTTTGTGCGTGGTAAAGCTCTTCAGCTTCGCGAAACTTGTAGTAAGCTTGTCTTGTTGCTGCACTCACACCACCACCACTAAAAATGGGTAAAAACAGTTCCACGCCATAGCTTTCCGTATCCGCCGGTGGGATAAAACCAGAGCCGTCTTCTGTATCTACTCGATTGATTGCGCTGACAAAATTCAAAGTGGGTAGATGGCCAGATTGATTTTTTTGCGTCTCTCGTTGCGCGGCTCGCACTCCTTGTTTCGCAGCATACAGTTCTAGATTGGATTCCAAGGCGCGAGTAATCCAGGCCTTGGCGGTGTCCGGAACAGGTGCCGAGATAGGAATATCGGCTTTCAGGCGACCAATTTCCTTGAAGCTTGAGCCCGTGAGGTTTTCTAGATTACGTAGAGCCAGAGCTAACCCACTTTTTGCGAGCAAGATCTGAGTTTGGCTCAGATCCGCAGCAGCCTGGGCTTCAAAGACGGCAGTATTCGCCAGAAGTCCGAGTTCATAACGTCGATTGGCTTGTTGCAGTTGAAAGTCAACCGCTTGCTGCTCCCGCGTGGCAAATTCTAAGTCTTCTAATGCACGTAATACGTCGAAGTAGGTTTCTGTAACTCTTAATATAAGTTCTTGCTGATCTGCATCAAACTTCCATTCAGCTTGATTTTTAAGCGCTTTGGATTTTTGGTAGTCATACCAACGATCCATTTGAAACAGGGGTTGTCGGAGGCGCAACGATAAGGATTGGCTTTGATAGTCTATGGCCCTCTCTTGCGTCACGAACAGACAAGTGGGGTCAAATTCGTTTAAGTTGGCAACATTAAAGTCGCAGTCGGTGAGCGCGTCAGAATTAAATTCTGGTGTCCCTGGTCCGTCGTAGGAATTTTCGGTATACGTCGCCGATGCTGAGATGTTAGGGAGTAAACGAGAAAGACCGAGTTTTGGTAATTCACGACCTGCGCGTAGGGCGGCTTTGGCTGCTATCCACTGGTGATCATGTTCCGTTGCTAACTCATAAATTGCAGTTAGCTCTGAAGACTCTGTGCTAGGCGGTAGAATAACCAGTAGAGCAAGCGCTAGTGGTAAAAGACGAATTTGGTACTTCATGTCTCTGACTTTCTTTTAATAATTACGAGTTCAGTGTCATCAAACTGAATCACTCACATTTGATCTGAATTGACTATTTTGCACCTTTGCAGGTATCTGTTACCAGGAGAAATCTGTCATTTGGCCAGTATCTCAGGTTCTTAGCAAGCAATCGGACTGATGGCGACTTTCAGTACTTGCGGATAATACTCACAAGGGCAAATTCTTATCAGCCGGATTTTCTTTTATTGTCTGGCGCCGCTTAAATTTTGTCTGGAAAACCCGCCATAATTTGCCCCATTTGTTAATTTTAACTATGAATAGTTAGCCATCTAGCCGTTGATTTCGATTTCCAAGGAAAATTAACATATATTGTCGTTTATGTTAGCCTCCAATAGTTGGTTTGAAACCGATTAAAGTTGATAAGTAGTCAAAACAACTCATTGTTAGTGAACATATTCACCGAAATTTGATGACTGTTTGACGTGACTAATGGGGAGTAAGAAGTCGAAAACCATAAAAGCAATTATAAGTATCGGTAATTGATGCTTTGTTTAAAACAATATTTGGTCGATTAACTAAAATAACGTTAAATTAAATAAATTCGCCGTTTAAAATGACTTTAGTCTCTAGTTCTTATTTATATTTTCATTCAAAATGAGTGAAGTTGAGCGAGATCAGAGAGTTGTGCTTGCACTGCGCAAAGGGTGTTTGATGTCTCCGCATCTCGTGCGGTTGTTTCGCCTGAATTAATAACCGATAAAAAAACCATATGAATCAAAATCTTGAGATAACAGGGTAGCCATTTGGAGAAGTTGGTAAGGATCAGCAAAAGAGATCCAGGTAGAGGTTTCTACCATACAAAGAATGCCGAGGGTTATGAGAATTTACCTCTTCCAAGTAGGGGGTTTTTTTTCAACACAATCGATTTAGATGAGATGTTTCATTGATGAGTGGTAACGTACAGAAAAATCCGTGGTTCCATATTCCTCATGCCAGAGAGAATCCACGGGTGCGACTCTTCTGTTTTTGTTACGCTGGCGGTAGCGCACAAATTTTCCATGACTGGCCAAATTATTTGTCAGATCAAATAGAAGTTTATGCTATTCAGCTGCCAGGGCGCGGCTCCCGGTTACTTGAAGAACCTCTGGTCTCTATGGATGCTTTGGTGCCAGAATTGTGTTCGGCGCTGGAGTCTGAAATCATCGTGCCGTTTGCTTTTTTCGGACATAGCATGGGTGCTCAGGTGGCGTTCGAACTCATTCTGCGATTGCGAGAAGAGGGTAAGTCATTGCCGAGTATGTTGTTGGTGAGTGGTCGTCGTGCCCCTCAATTGAAGCATCGAAAAAAACAGATTTATGATTTACCTGATGAAGAGTTTAAACGAGAATTGGTACGACTAAATGGTACCCCCACGGAAATACTTGAACAACCTGAATTGATGGAGTTATTGGGTCCGGCATTGAGAGCGGATTTCCAATTAATTGAAACTTGGCGTTATCAATCACGGTCGCCGATAAACATACCGATAGCTGCGTTTGGTGGTATAGAAGATATTGATGTGAGTTTTAGTGACTTGGATGCCTGGAGTGAGCAGACTGAGTCGGTTTTCTCGGTGCAGATGTTTCAGGGCGATCATTTTTTCTTGAATACACACAAGCAAGAGCTATTAACTCGTATTCAATATTTATTGGCACCTGAACAGAATAGCATTGTATAAAAATAGAGACGTTAGAAGAGAGCGATAAAGAAATCAAAAATGAATAAAGTTATAAAAATATTGGTACCCTTTGTTGTTCTAGTAGTGAGTATCGGCTTAGCTTGGTTTCTCATTAAATTCGGCCCCGAAGTTGAACAGACGCAAGTTGAAAAGCGTGTCCCTGCTGTTAGTGTGGTGGAGGCGGCGTCGAAGACCTTAAGTATCCCTGTATATACACGTGGAACGGTGATTCCGGGTACAGAGATCCAACTATCTGCCGAGGTGGCGGGAAAAATTATCAGTGTATCCAAAAACTTTAAGAATGGAGGGTTTTTTAAGAAGGGAGATACACTATTCACCGTCGATCCCACATTGTTTAAGTTGGATGTAAAAAAGGCCAAGGCGATGGTCGCAACTGCTAAATTGAATTTTGAAAAAGCGCAAGCAAATGTAGAGGCTAACCGTTCCATCTCAGGTTTGCCCCAGACAGATTTTGCTCTAGGGATCCCACAGCTCGAAGAGGCGCGAACACGATACGAAGCTGCTAAAGCTGATGCGCAATTGGCGCAAATTCAGCTAAGCCGGGCTTCGTTAAAGGCGCCGTTTCGTGGACGCATACGTCAAAAGTTAGTGGATGTGGGTAAATACGTCACTCCAGGGATGCCGGTGGCGGTTTATTATGCGACTGCGACTGCAGAAGTGCGCTTGCCGCTCACGGATGAACAGCAAAAGTTAATCGATATTCCATTGCAATACGAAGATAACGAACCATTCACAGAACCCGTTAATGTCAGCTTTACTGATACCAGCGGTCGATATCAGTGGCAAGGGCAGTTAGTTCGCAGCGAAGCAGGGTTCGATGAAACAAATAGATTATTTTACGTCGTGGCAGAAGTAGATTCGCCTTACAAACGTGATCCGACGCAACCAGAAAAGCCGCCATTTGCGGCAGGATTATTCGTAGATGCGCAAATAGAGGGGCGTGTGCATGACGGCGTAATCGAATTACCGCGAGAAGTACTGCATGCCAACGATGTCATCTGGACTGTGGATGAATCCTCTAAATTAAAGAAAAAGCAGGTAGAGGTTTTACATCGAGGACGAGACACCGTATTTATTGCAAATGGAATTAAACCTGGGGAGTGGGTAATCACCACGCTACTCGATGTCGCAGTGGACGGCATGCAAGTGAAAATTTTGCAACCTCAGAGAAGCGAAAGGGCGGTCACTACGCCACAACAGGAGCCGTTGCCGAGTGATGAAACTCTCGATAATCGAACCGCAGTGGTCAAATCCCAAAAAGATTCTGCCGAAAAGCAATTGTCCACAAATATCGAACAGCCCAATGTTCCAAAAATCCAATCTGTTGCGCCTAGTGTTCAAGAAGCAGAAACAGAAAAACCGTCAGTTGATCTGGCTCAGCACATCGTTGGTGGTATTAAACCCATGGAGGAGTCACCTAGGTGAACGCGATTATTCGATGGTTTGCTTATAATCGGGTTGCTGCAAATCTGATGATGGCGCTGATTTTGATATCAGGACTACTGGCTTTGCCAGAGATCAGAAAAGAAATCTTGCCAAATGTAGAAATGGACGCGATTTCTATAACAACCGCATTCCCTGGCGCCGCACCCTCCGAAGTAGAAGAAGCAGTCTGTCAACGCATCGAATCCACCTTGTTGGGGATGAACGGTATAAAAAATTTGACCTCTCTTGCGGGTGAGGGAATTTGTCAGACCACAATCTCTGTTGATTATGGGGCAGATGTTCGAGAGTTGGTCGAAAACATTAAAGTATCCGTGAATGGCATCGGGACTTTTCCTAAAGAGGTGATAACTCCCTTAGTCAAGCAAATCAAAGTCTCTCCGTTGGTGGCAAAAGTGGTTGTTTCCGGTGACGTGGAAGATTCGGTACTAAAAACTGTTGCTGAAAAAGTAAAGGCAGACCTATTTGCATTGCCCGAAGTGACGCAAGTCACCTTCGACAACATAAAAAAAACCGAGATATCAATTGAAGTATCGGAAGCCGCCTTAGAACGTTATCGATTGAGTTTTGCTGAGATAGCAGCGCGAATCCGCGAATCTTCGGTGAATGTGCCTGGCGGCAGCATCAATACTGCGGCGGGAAAGGTTGCCGTGAGCATTCAGGGGCGACGTGCAAACGCCGAGCAATTTGAAAATATTGTCATTCGAGCGTTACCAGATGGTGCGCATATCAGATTGAAAGATGTTGCAACGGTAAAGGAGGGCTTCGCCGTGCAGCGTATTGAGGGACGATATAACGGACGTCCTGCCATCGCAATTAGTGCATTTCGTACTGGTAATCAAAGCATCTTACAAATTGCTGACTCAATGCGTGAATATGTCAAACAACAAGCAGCGGGATTGCCAGAGGGGGTTTATTTAGACATTTGGCAAGATAATTCGAGTTACTTAAAAAGCCGTATAGAGTTGATGTCAAAAAATGCCGTCGGTGGTTTTTTTCTGGTTTGGATAATATTGATGTTGTTTATGCGCTTTCAACTCTCTTTCTGGACGAGTTTGGGGATCCCGATTTCTTTTTTAGGGACCTTGTGGTTATTACCCTATTTTGGCGGTTCAATAAATATGGTCTCGCTATTTGCTTTTATTCTGGTGTTAGGCATTGTGGTTGATGATGCCATTATTGTAGGTGAGCAAGTTTATACCGAACATGGTCGAGGCAAGAGCGGAACGGAAGCGGCGATTATTGGCGCTCAAGAAGTTGCTAAGCCGGTTATTTACGCCGTCTGTACGACGATTTTGATTTTTTTACCGCTACTATTCTTACCCGGTCCCCAAGGTAAATTAATGTATGCCATCCCCTTAGTCGTGACCATCACATTATTTTTCTCCTTGGTAGAGTCCTTACTCATTTTGCCGGCGCATTTATCCACGATCAAGCCCGAGAAGCATCAGACTATGGGGTGGTTTGCCAAAATGCATAAGTCATTTGACGATGGCATTGTGAGATTTATCGAGCGTTATTATAAGCCTCTACTTAATCGTGCTTTAGAACAAAGATACCTCACTTTGACCATGTTTGTGGGCATGATGTTTTTGAGCCTTTCCTTGATGATGGGGGGGTGGCTCAAAGTCAATTGGTTCCCATCAATCGAAGCAGATGTGGCTATTGCTAATTTGAGTTTTGCTAAGCAGACCCCTCACGAAGTAACAGCTGAAGCCCTACAGCGTGTGGAGCAGGCTGGTGTTGAGCTGAGGCAACAGTTGAAACGAGAAACTGGTGAAGATCAAATCACAAATTTGGTTACTATTATCGGTATCAAAGGTGAGAATACTGGTCGTATCGTAGTGGACTTGGCACCTTCAGAAGCACGTAAAGTGTCGGGGGAAGAAATCAGTAAACGTTGGCGGCAGCTGGTAGGAGAAATCCCTGGTGCAACCGAATTTAAGATCGAATCTACTTTAGACACCACCGGTCCTACATTGGACATTGAATTCATAGGCCAACATCTAGACGCTTTAGAGTTAGCAGCAAATTCGTTAAGGCGTCATTTGGAATCTTATCCCGCCGTATACGAAATTCGTGATTCGTTGCAAAGTTCCAAACAAGAGATTCAAATTGAACTAAAACCGCGTGCGCCCGAGTTGGGGCTTAGTGTCAATGATCTGGCCGTGCAGGTGCGTCAAGCCTTTTACGGGACTCAAGTGCAGACTGTGCACAGAGGCGAGGAGGAGGTAGATGTCATTGTTCGTTATCCGGAATCTTCTAGGGAATCTCTGTGGCATCTGGAGAATATGAACGTCATGTTGCGCTCAGGATCAGTAGTGCCACTCCATAGTGTTGCCGTACTTTCGTATGGTGAGGGACCTTCTGAAATTAGGCGTAAAGATGGTGCCAGAACCGTCCGCGTGAGAGCCTATGTGGATCGTGATATGGATGGCTCTGATCTCGTGGAGTCGCAGATCAAAACAGAATTTTTAAATAAATTGGAGAATAATTTTCCAGGAGTCCGTTGGCAACCTTCTGGTGCTCAAAAGAATAAAGAGGAATTTCTAAACTATTTATCGCGTAGTTATATACTGGCGTTATTGGCGATGTATATTTTAATGGCGGTGTTATTTCGATCTTATTCACAACCTTTGATGATCTTGTGGGCAGTACCATTTGGTGCAATTGGTGCGCTGCTTGGTCATCTTTTCGTTGGGATAGAGGTCACTTTGTGGTCATTGGTGGGTATATTTGCGGTCAGTGGCGTGGTTGTCAATGATAATTTGGTCTTGATTGACTTTATTAACAAAGATTTGGCGCGTGGCGCCAAACTGTTGGATGCCATTAGAGATGCAGGTGCGGATCGGTTTCGACCCATAGTCTTGACTTCAATTACCACTTTTGGTGGTTTGACTCCAATGATGTTGGAGCAAAGCCTGCAGGCAAAATTCATGATACCTATGGCTGTTTCTTTAGCTTTCGGAGTAGTGTTTGCGACCTTTGTGAGTCTCTTTTTAGTACCGGCCACTTACCATATTTTAGATGATATTTTGCAACTTCTTGGGCGCTTTGGCTCTCGCTTAAGCGACATCAACTCAGTGAACGATCCCTAGGCTGATTCTGTCATTTGAATCTAGAACTTTACATGTAACGCGATGCCGACACCGCGCCCTATCTGGGTAGGTAGGAGTAACGGTTTCTTTTTTGAAACCTGATTGAAAACGGTGCGAGTGCTTAAATAAGCTAATGACCAACCGAAGAGTACTTGAGAGCCGTAGTGTTTATCTTCACTTATGCGTGCTAATCCGGGGATAGTAGAAGCGGTAAAATATGCGACGCGTAGCCAAGGCCGATGAGTCATGTGAGCCAATGTTAACAACGGTAGTGCACCATAGAGTGCGTGACCACTGACGCCATTGTTATCCTCAAAAGGTTGCCAGCTGCTGGTCCCTTCTGTGGGGCGTCCAGCGCCCGTTAGCATTCCCAATACTAAGTGCTGAGGTGCCGCTAGGATAGCTGCTCTTAATGCTTGGTTCCCCCACTCGCCTAGATTTTTTGTGCCTAGCATTTGCAAATTCTCTGATAATAGATAAGCTCCTGCGTAGATCGGGAGTGCCACGAGAAGTTGACCTGCGTCACCGATTTCTGCGCCAAGTTCAAATAATACTAATTGTCCACCGCCGTTGAGGTGTTGCTGGAACTGAGTTCTAAGTCCCGTATCCAAGTTACTGTGGGCCAATAAGGCGGCACCAATACTGATATTAGCCAGTTGAGATAAATTGTCTGACTGATAATAGGCTAAGTAATCTTGTTTGATTTGAGCTGAAAATTGCGGCCAGGCTTCGCCTGCAGCCTGATTGCTTACCAAATAAAGAGAGATTAGCAACCAGCCAATTGGGTGGTGAACTCTAATTTGCAATCGATGGGGCAAGTCCGTATCCCTAAGAAATCTACCTCTCTAATTTTTAGCGTTGTCACGACAATTTTTATTAGGGTATGTCCTTAGTTGAGGACGGCTATTTTTTTTAACTCTGTAGACAGGAATAGATGCACTAAAATGGCGCGAAAGGGTGTCACTAGTTTGTACCCAAATAGTGCAATTTCAGATGACCTTGGCTATGATGCTCTGCTGAAAGTCGGCAATAGATTGAAATAACAGAAGTTACTAATTGAGCTGCGCTGTTCGGTATGGACATCTCAATGGATGGTGCTTGGCGAAAACTGGGAGGAGATATGGAAGCGCTACAGTCTGGAACAGATGTACTTTTTATTTTGCTAGGGGCAATTATGGTTCTTGCGATGCATTCCGGATTCGCTTTCTTAGAAGTGGGTACCGTTCGGCATAAGAATCAGGTCAATGCGTTGGCCAAAATTATGGCTGATTTTGCTGTATCCACAGTTGTTTATTTCTTCGTGGGCTATAGCGTTGCTTATGGGGTAGGCTTCATGGAGTCTGCAGAAGCCCTAAGTAAAAAAAATGGCTATGAGTTGGTGAAGTTCTTCTTCTTGCTCACCTTTGCTGCCGCCATCCCGGCCATTATTTCAGGAGGAATTGCTGAGCGTGCCAAATTTTATCCAAATCTGATTGCCACAGCGATTTTTGTGGGAGTGATCTACCCCATATTCGAGGGGATCAGTTGGAACGGATTATTTGGTATTCAAGGCTGGATCGAGGCGCGATTTGGCTTCCCTTTTCACGATTTTGCAGGTTCTATTGTAGTGCATGCAATGGGTGGATGGCTGGCGCTTGGTTGTGTGGTGATATTAGGTGCTCGTCGAGGCCGTTATACTAAATCGGGGGAAACCGTTGGAATTCCACCTTCTAGTATCCCGTTTTTGGCCCTAGGTTCCTGGATCCTGACGGTGGGCTGGTTTGGATTTAACGTGATGTCTGCTCAAACAATTGAGTCTGTATCTGGTTTGGTCGCCATGAATTCGTTAATGGCTATGGTAGGGGGAATTTTAGGCGCCCTAGTAGTGGGGAAAAATGATCCTGGATTTCTTCATAATGGGCCCTTGGCGGGTCTAGTAGCAGTCTGTGCCGGCTCTGATGTGATGCATCCGGTGGGTGCTTTGGCGACAGGGTTAGTTGCGGGTGTGATTTTTGTGGTTACTTTTACGCTCACGCAAAATCGTTGGAAAATTGATGATGTGTTAGGTGTCTGGCCACTACACGGACTCTGCGGATTATGGGGGGGATTGGCCTGTGGGATTTTTGGTGCGACCGCTTTGGGCGGATTAGGAGGGGTGAGTCTCACCGCACAGCTAGTGGGTAGTACTCTGGGAATAGCTATTGCCCTGGCTGGTGGTTTTGCTATATATGGCGTGCTTAAGATTACTGTGGGGATCAGACTCACTGAAGAGGAAGAGTACCAGGGTGCCGATCTTAGCATTCATAAGATCGGCGCAAACCCAGAAGGAGATACTCAACCCTAGGCGTCTTACTTGCTATTTGGAGCCAAGGAGTGGTTTAGCAGAGCGATTCACCAAAATAGCAACATAAATGACGAATAATTGACGCATAAGCTAGAAGTAGTTTGTAGATGTGGCAGCAAGCTCACCCACTCAGCTGAGTTTCTAGCTTGTTATTATGTTTGCCTAACGAGTATCACGCTTAAATGGTATCGGTTGATAGTCGGGGTGAGTTAATCGACACTTAAAACTTCAATTTACCTCTTCCGGGACCGACTAGTCCACCGCCGCCAGGCGCACCCCCTAGTCCATCCATATCTCCTGCACCTGGAACGACTAACGAACTGGCTTGTTCGCGCTGCAATTCTCGTAGCTCTTCTACCGCTTGTTGTACCGCAATGTCTGCCGCTGCGCCAAATCCGGCAACAGCTTCTTGAAGAGATTTAGCATTAATATCAAAACTTAAGGGCAGTGCGCCCATGGGAGTCATAAGTTGCGCTTGGCCAATGAATAGCACTTCTCGGGTATTATCCACATCGCCGTTTACGGTCAGGGGGGTCATCATTCGTATGCTACCGGTGCGACGATCACTAATGACTTCTTCTCGATATAGCTCGTTGGCATTCATGCTAATGTCCACTTTTTCTTCGGCCATGTTTTACTCCTCATATTCGATCAATTTCCAATATAGCGCGCAGGGTACGGGATCTTGCGCGTGAGTGCCAGTCGCAGCAGCATGAAATCCGGTTCTGTTTGTTATTTTTCCTATTTTTGGGGGCATTTGGAAAATCGCTGTGAAAGGAATGCTTGCAGATCAGTTCTTAGGGTAGCATAGGTCAGAAGAGTATAAAGACCCGTTGGAATCATATTGGGTCACCAGCGATATAGGCGTGTACTCTGACCCACCATTTGTTGTTGGCAAACTGAGATCTGAGCGCAGGTAAAAGATCGTTGTTTGCACTGTCTACCGACCCAAAAAGTCTTCTTGAAGTAGCAAGGGTGGAAGGCATCTAAAATCAGCAATAGGCGATGATTGTTGGGTTGTCTAGTTCATGATTAGTCAGGGGATAAATTTGGTGACATTATTCAAAATTTTGAATCGAAATTTATGTGTTGTCGATGCAGATTCTATGTAAGAGTGATTCACTGGTTCAGGTGCTACATAGAAAATTTCTTTTTTTGCTGATGATAAGTATCAATGGGGCATAGAACATTAAGCCAGTGGTTCACAGCGCCTAAAAGGGAGTCGAAGTGCATTCCGTTTACCAAAAAATTAGAACAACGATTGCATATGTAGCACCAGCTCTTCGATTGTCCGATGGATCGAATAATTGAGTGAATTGCGAAGGTTTTCGGGAGAAAAATAATTTACTGCTGCAATTTTAACCAGGAGATTGATGCGCTGTTTCTATCCACCGAATGGAAGCACTCCAATATTTAGTTGCTAGCCCTTAAGCTTCGTATTTCTTGATTTTTCTCGACAAATCGTTGGGGGAGATCTATCTATCAACTCCGCAATCTTTCTTTGGGTATGTCCTGCTTTCATTAGCGAGTAAATCTAGTATCGTTCATTCTTAGTCAGTTGGTTATAGTTCATAAGTGCTTCATCTCTTGGTTGGGAGACGCCAGGCTTTACCAGCCGACTTCTCTTTTGCCAATTGTACCTACTATCCGAAACCGCTAATATTAAGTTGCATTGCTTTTTTACGTCTACTATTCAATAAATATTGAGCCACCTAGCAATAGAGATAGCATACGAGAATCTTAGTTAAAGTGAGCGAACAGGTTGCAACAAGATTAGCAGCGTTGTCTTCTAATGCTATGCCTTTTTTTAACAGGTCCCTAGTTAGATGTCACTTCAGATTCGAAATCCCGATTTGATAGTTCGTTTATGTTGATATCGCTAATCGATCCAAGCTTACCTCCGTATACCTCTGCATAAGCCCTTGCCATTTCTTCCCTGGGGAAGTCAGCGAAATCTCCTCGATCTTTCAGATATTCCATGTGTTTATTGCCAGCATTATCCAGAGGATGAAATAGGGAGTCACAAGTGCCATCGAATTCCAATGGTTTTACGTTGGCTTTTTCGCATAGACTTAAGTTAAAGGCGGGAGTGCATTTTACCCACTTGTTATTAAGAAAAAACCCAGTGTTGCCATGAAACGCAAATATATCGGTTTGCATCAATTGTTTTAATTTGGGAGAAGTTAAATGATTGCGGACGTCCGCGAAACCAAGACGGGTGGGGATCCCCATCGCCCGGCCCACCGCTGCCAAGAGGATGGCTTTAGGTACACAATACCCTTCTTTATTAGCCAACACATAGCTTGCTTTAAAAGTATCGTCACCGCCTGAAAACGCGTATGGATTATAACGAATATCATCCCGTACAGCGTAGTAAAGTCTAATAGCTTGAGTGACTTGATTTGTCACTGATCCAACGACATGGCGTGCGTATTCGATGATATCTGGATTGTCAGAATCTATATAGTTTGTTGATTTTAAGTAAAGATCTAACGTTTGTTCTTTCATGATGGTCACAACTTTATACAGATTATCTTTAATAGTTTTTAATTATGTTATGACAGTCAAGTTACCGGAGAACGGTGTCAGTTACAAGTTTTCAGTAAACCTCAATTATTTTTAGGGGGATCTTGCAGTCCACGGTTTTGCCGGTTTGAATATAGGGCAAAACTGATGTAAGTATTTACAATGACATTAAAGGAGCCAACATGATTGGCTTTAAAGCCCTAAGAGTGACCTTGTGGTCAATCTCCTTTGGGTTACGTCAAACTAAAAAACTATATTCACTGCTGCACTGATTGTGTTGATTTCATCTTCTACCATCGGACCACCGAATGACGACGGTATAGAGTCAAACAGTCCGTTAGCGTTGTCTCGTTCATCCAATTCACTAAAGGCATATTCAAACTTAACTGCTACGGAGTCTGTCATACTGATTTTGACGCCAAGTGTTGCAGTGTGTTGATCTTGATTAAAGAATGCTACATCTTCTGCATCAGCCACACTGTAAGTGAAATGTGGAAAGACTCTACCGAAATCATAACCGATAGTGGCGAACCAGTTTTGAGAGCTAGAGAAGATAGAATTAAAAACATGGCGATGTGCCCATTCGGCGAGAAAACGAATCCGATACCAACTCACATCCACACCCAGTGAGCTGAACACCACTTCTCCATCCGTAGTATCTTCTATACCCAGGCCTCTAATAAAATCGGCGGTTTGACCTGTGGCTGCCGCCAGCGTGTTCACTAACTCCGCGGTGAGTTTTGGCACCAAGTGGTGGCTGGCACGAACGGTGATATTTGGATGGATCAGCTCTAATATAATCCCACCTATACGAAACTCTCCGAGTACGAAGGTTTGACCTATCAGAGGCAAATCGGTCTCTGGAGTTTGGGCAATATAGATTTGAGTAATGAAATCGAACGGAGGTGCGGCAATCTTACCTACCGTATTCAGTCCATTTACTGCTGTGATTGGAATGTTAGCAAACCCATAAAGTTCTTCTGGAGGTGTGATCCATGGGTAACTCACACCAATATCATAGTATTGTGAAATCATAAACCCGGGAAATCTAAAGCGTCCAGCCTGCAGTTCCACTTTAGTGCTGGGTTGGTATGCTATATATGCCCACTCGGCGTCAAGATTCCAGCCGTTTCTACCTCTAGCCAGTAATTGGGAAACCAATTGAATCGAACTTGAATTGGGTACAAAACTGGTTTGGATTCCAATCACAGAAAGCTCTGTGAAATTGATTTCATCTTTTACACCAGTAAAGGACACTTCCTGATCATTTTGACTAAAGCCAGCGGTCAAGAATCCATTCGTGTTGATGCTTCGTTCAGCATAGACCCCTGTACAGATGCTGCAAAATAGAACCAGCACGAAGGCAGTCTTTATTTCTCGACACATAACAATTTTCATGTAATACCTTTGACAAGTCGATTACTAATTTAATCACCATCCAATTTTCAATGGATCGTTAAATTCCCCATTCAGATCGGAGTTAAGTGGCGCGTGTAGAGCATCGATCCCTAACTAACTTTTTAATTTATATGATATTAATATCTTCTGTTTGTGGCGCACTGAACCCTTTCTATTGGAGGTTTGAGTTTAAACCATACGGCTTGACTTGAGTACATGTCGCAACCACGCAGATCAGTACTCAGGTTCACCGTAGGAAATACAGCAATAAATATGCCGCTTAGAAGCTATTTTTTGATCAAACCCTAACGTCATGTGTATACCCTTTCCGCCGAAACACTGGCTCATGCTGGCGTAATTTTTCTAGCAAAAGGATCTGATGCAGCATATTGATCGGTCATCGAGGCTTTTTTGCGGCCGTTGTGCCGAAAAATCATCATTTTTGGGCACTTAAATATAAGCGGGCAACTACTCTCCTCTGTTCCACGCGTCAACAACCGGTTAGTTATTTTTCTAGAAGGTAAATTGTCGAAACGAAAAGTGTGGATTTCATCACACTGGTCGATAAATTATTCAGGCAACGAACGTTGTTTCTCGGTTGCTGTCCATATGTAAATTAAAAATAGAGTTCATGATTTAAATTTGCTCAGTATCAGAAGATGTAATTTAGTTTTAAATAAAACACTGCCCGTGATCTATTATTCCAAATTTATAGTGGTATTCGAATATTTGGATGTTGATCAGCAGGCATTCTTGCAAAGACAAGTTAAAAATTACCATTTATCTAATTGCAGATTGCAAGCGATAAATGTGTAGTTTAGTTGGGGATTAAAAACTTGGATACGCAAACGTATCGAGTTTGGATATTTAAGTTTTTGATTGCTTTGTTTGTATAAATCTACCAATAACCTAATGCTGAATGATAAAACGAAAGTAAGAACAATGAAGGCACGAGTACTGTTTGCTGGACTATTTAATTTTGTTATTCACCGTCTCCCTGTCTTATATGCTATTGGTTGGTTAAATCGCCATTTCAATTTTCTATCTACTGTGTTTGTGATGTACCCTGCTTCTGAAGAATATGCGAAGGCCTATGTGTGTCCCACACAAATGGAAAGGATGCGTTGGTCGCCTTGGATTGTAGGGTTATATTATCAAAATGGAAAGTTTGGTCTATCTGCGGTGATCTCTTCTACGGAGAGAGATTTTCTGAATCAAGACAATGTCGTTAATATGAAACATATGTACGAGAAAGCGCATGAGATATCAAAATTAGTCGGCGCTACTCAGGTGAACTTCGCTGGAATCTTACCGGGAGTATTAAACAAGCAGGGGATTTCAAAAGGTTCCATAGAAGCTCAAGTAACAGTAGAAACAGTGATAAAAGCGGAAGAGTCTCTGCGAATAACGCTTAACTTAAAAGAAGACACTCCTATTATACTTTTTGGAAGCGCGGGTTTTATCGGACGTCGGGTTGCACATCGTTTGTCTCATCGAAAACTATTTTTAGTTGATAAAGCCGATCCCAAAACTCTAGAGAATACTTCTTGGTACAAATCATTGCGGGGCATGCCTGCTATCTTATTGAATCTAGCTAGTCAGGATGCATTAACGCAGAATCTACCACACCTATGGCGTGAAGTAGTGGTGTTAAACGAGGTTTATCCAGAACCCGAAGCAGAAACAGTGAGCGCTTTAGGTGCTTTGGGCTGTTCGGCTTATCATATTATTGGTTTGCGCGCTTTTACATTGCCTTCTTTCCCGAAGGCATATAAAGGTGGGATACCATGTTGTGCTGGGCGGCTATCTGACGGTATGCAGGCATTGGTTCGAAAACTCAATTAAATTTTCTTGGTTTAATGTGGCACTTACTCCGTACGCCAAATTGTGTATTACTGGCGATATATAGTTTGAGTGAACAATGGTTCCTGAATCAGTGCTCGTGAACTGTTTTTTGGTTAAAAATTTGAGATTTCTTTCAATTGGCATTGATAGTATCTGTACCTAAACTATTGGTTCGTACAACTTAAGCATAGCCCTGGTATTAATTTTCCAGAAGGATATAATTCTGAGAATAGACGGTTACGAAAAGATTATATGTTTGTTAGTGGATAAAAAAAAGCTTCTCTTGTCTTTTATATTTCAACGGATACCCTATCTTTTCAGAATCATTATATTGGTATGAATGCATCCTAGTGGAGAGGATCTGATTCTAGAATACTGGCCAGTGAATTCGTCTGATTCAGGCATATCCTGTTGCCGTCCTTACGATCTTTTAAATTGAGTCTAGAGACTGTATGAATTTATCAGCAGACTGAATGGACTTATTCATCTCTTGAATTAGATTGGCCACTTCCTTTTCTATATTGGCCACCTCCACATTGATCTGTCCCAAAGCTTGAGCATTCAGATTGTGCTTAAGATAGAGCACCTGATCATGCATGGATGTTAGTACAGGTTGCATTTTCGCTTCAGCCGCCCACATAGATTTGAGCATAGTCTTATAGTTATTTTCGGTCTGACGAAGCAACACCTCGCTTTTTTCTTTCAATTCATTGTTTTGGTATTGAGAGAGTTCAGTCTGCCATTCCTCAAATAATAATTTGGCTACGTTGTCCATAGCCTCTATGCGTTCAGATACTTCCAAAGCACGGGCTTCAGTTTTTTGATAACTCTTATCTAATCGGCGATAAGTTTTTTCTAGTTTACCACCGTCAAATGCTACTAGCTGTTTAAAATTAGTCAGCGAATCTGAAAACTGTTCTTTCGCTACTGTTTGTGACTGTTTTACTTTTTCGACGCGGGTATGTAGTACCTCCCTCTTTTCGATGCCTAATTGCTCCAAGGATTCAAGATAAAGCGTTTGACACCCACTCAAAGACACAATCAAAAATGCCAAATATACAAATGCAGATATAGTGCTTCGTCTGTTCATATCTCATCCTATCACTGCTACATTAAGGCTTAGACAAATTAATACTCAAGGTTTGTGATATTTAAGATCTTAATATGTGCAGTAATTATGGTTTCGCTTCCATCCAGTTCATATATCTAAGAACACCTTCTGACACCGATAAAAATTTTTCTTCGTAACCGACAGATCTTAAGCGTTCTATATTCGCCTCAGTAAAACTTTGGTAACAACCTCTCAATTTATCCGGAAATGGAATATATTCGATTTTTCCATGACCGTGGTGATCGATTAACGCATGGGCAATTTCGTTAAAAGATTCTGCTTGTCCTGTACCCACATTATAAATATCGTTTCTAGGTGCATTTTCCCAAAACCATAAGTTTACCCGAACCACATCTTCCACAAAGATAAAGTCTCGTTTTTGTTCGCCTGGGCCGAATCCGTCGCTGCCTTCGAAAAGTTTTGGGTTTTCATTGTTTAACATCTGTTGATGTAAATGAAAAGCAACGCTGGCCATATTGCCCTTATGTTGTTCCCGAGGGCCATAGACATTGAAATAACGAAAACCCGCCCAGGGGATAGTGATTTCTCCTGCGCGGCGGCGAATGTACTGATCGAATAGAAGCTTAGAGTAACCATAGACGTTCAGCGGACACTCGTATTCTGGGTGTTCTTCAAACTTCGTGCTCGCGCCATAGACCGCAGCAGAAGAAGCATAATAAAAAGGTATTTTATGTTGCATACTATAATGAAGTAACAGCTTTGAATATTCGAAATTATTTTGCATCATCATTTTGCCATTCCACTCTGTAGTGGTAGAGCAAGCGCCCTGGTGAAAGATTGCGTCCACAGGGCCGAAAGACTGTTGTTGTTTGATAGCAGAAATAAAGACTTCTCTGTCTATGTAGTCGTCGATTTGACAATCTGCAATATTGATAAATTTATGGCCGTCAGTGAGATCATCCACGCACAGAATATCGGTTTCACCACTAGCGTTCAGACCTTTAATCAAATTACTGCCAATAAAACCGGCACCTCCCGTGACGATTAACATCCTAAAGTACCTCCCTAAGGTTAATATTGATCATAGAATCTGAAAGAGGATGACTAGTAGGCTCTCAGAAGACATTATTCAAGGAGTGAGAAACGTATCTGGATTTGAAGAAGATAGACATGAGGTGCTAGTTTCAAACAATGATTTACATTTTCTGTGCTTGTTCAATGATTGCTGAGCTAGAGTATCCTTCAACGAAGTCTATTAAAACCACTTCACCGCCATGGGCTTTAACCCATTCGGCACCAACCACTTCAGATTCCGAATAATCGCCACCTTTTACTAGATAGTCAGGTTGAATTTCTTCAATTAGTTTTTCAGGAGTATCTTCGCTGAATGCGATAACCCAGTCTACCGCTCTTAGACCTGACAAGACCGCCATTCGATCAGAAAGTGTGTTAATCGGCCTATCATCTCCTTTTAATCTTTTCACAGAATCATCATCATTGACAGCAACTATTAATTTATCTCCAAGTTTTTTGGCTTTTTCCAAATATTGCACATGCCCTGGGTGCAACAGATCAAAACAACCATTAGTGAATATAATTCGTTCTCCCGCGTTACGAAAATGACGTACAGCCTGCAGCAATTCCGGGAGTTCTATTTTACCTTGGTGAAGATCCAGAGAGGTGTCTAGAGTGCGTTGCAATTCTTCTAATGTGATTGCAGAGGTTCCCAATTTACCCACCACGATGCCGGCGGCCACATTGGCCAATTTCGCTGCATCTGGGATACTCTGACCACAGGCGATACTGGCTGCTAGAGTGGCAATGACTGTGTCGCCAGCACCGGTCACATCATAAACCTCTTTTGCTTGCGTGGGATAATGTGTACAGTTGCCCGATTTTTCGATTAAGGACATACCTTCTTCCCCACGAGTCACTAATAGAGCGGAAAGTTCTACATCTGCGATTAGGCGAGTAGCTTTTTCGACCAATTCTGATTCATCAGCACATACCCCTACCACGGCCTCAAATTCACTTAAATTGGGAGTGAGCAATGTGGCACCTCTGTATTGCTCAAAATCGGTGCCTTTGGGATCTACTAAAATTGTTTTATCTGCATCTTTGGCGATGGCGATAAATTCCCGGATGGGTTTCAATGTGCCCTTTGCATAGTCACTGAAGACTACTAAATCACACTCATTAATGTGATCCCTAAATTTTTGCACAAAGAATTCTGTATCCCAATTTTCTAATTTTTTTTCAAAATCTAGCCTGATGAGTTGTTGATTTTGACTCATGACGCGTAGTTTGGTGATGGTCGCAATGTTTGGCAAAGTGGAAAATAGACATCGAACTCCTGCCTTTTTTAGGGTTTGGGAGAGTAATTCCGCGTCTGTATCATGACCGACGATAGACATCAGAGAGACTTGAGCGCCCAAGCCGGCACTATTTAAAGCGACATTGCCCGCGCCGCCTGGAAGTTCGGTTTGATTGAGTACATTAACTACAGGTACCGGTGCTTCTGGTGAGATCCGTTGAGTACTACCTCCCCAATAGCGATCTAACATTAAATCACCGACGATAAGGAGCCTTCCATCTTTCATCAAATGTGTTTTGGCATTCATAAATCGAGATGTCTCAAGATTGATTTGTACTATTAAATGGTACTAGCAAATGTTCCACTACTTGAAGATCCTGTAAGTTTGCCAATTCTATTGTGGCCTCTGAGTCGCTATTAGTTGTACCTAGAAAAATTCGATTGACTATACCTGCACTATTAGCAGCTTGCATGTCCGATTCTTTGTCACCAATAAATATAGAAGTATTGGGGTCAATATTATAGTCGTTTATGGCCTCAATGATGAGTCCTGGTGCAGGTTTGCGGCAGCCGCATTTTTGTAGGTATTTTCCCTTCGCATGAACCGGGTGGTGTGGACAATAGTAAGTTCGTTTTAAGAATACATTATGTTGCTCGAATTGGTCTGCCATCCACTCGCTGAGATGAAGAAATTGTGATTCAGTGTAGTAGCCTCGCCCAATACCTGATTGATTAGTTACCACAATTAATAAGTATCTTGCGGCTTGAAATTTTTCACAAAATTCAAATATGCCTGGTACAAATTCAATTTGATTGGGATGATAGGCGTAGCCGACATCCAAATTTATCACGCCGTCTCTATCTAGAAACAAAGCCCTTGGCTTAGTCATGGGCAGCAAAATGGGCTTCGATTAGATCACAGAGCACATGTCCGAGAAAAATATGTGCTTCCTGAATACGCGCAGTATCTTTTTCTGCCACGTTAAGAGAAAAATCTGCTATCTGTGCTGCTAAACCACCGTCACGGCCAGTGAAGGCTATGGTTTGCGCGCCAATATTTTTCGCAGAACGAATTGCCTCGATAACATTGGGACTTTGACCTGAGGTACTGATGCCCACTAGTACATCTAGCTTGGTACACAAACCTTCTACTTGGCGAGAAAAAATCCGTTCATATTGATAATCGTTTGCAACTGCAGTTAAAATGGACGAATCTGTGGTTAGCGCGATCGCAGGTAATGCTCTCCTTTCTCGGGTGAATCTGCCAATTAATTCGGCAGCCAGGTGTTGGCTGTCAGCAGCGCTGCCGCCATTACCACACCATAAAATTTTGCCACCTCTCTCCAAACTCTGGATCATGATTTTTGCTACAGTTTCTACCTGTGTTTCAAGTTTTTTAACTTGCTCAAAGGTGGATAGGTGGTGATTTAGGCTTTTTTGAAATACGCTCATCGGAATAATTTCATTTTTCTTTCGGCTGAATGTAGATTGCGTTGATTGAACTTCCTATTAAAATAACCGGTTTCATAGATCTGAGGATTTTCCCATAAAGCTCGAACCACGTCATTTTTATCCTCGCTACTGGCTCGCGTGGTTTGGTATGTTGATTCTACGCCTGAGTGTGTTGTTATCGCCGAGAATGTGGGAAAAGCTGGCCAAAACTCTAGGATTCATACTCTATGTCTTGGCTAGGCGTCGTCGCAGGATCATTCAGACCAATATTGAACAGTGTTTTAGCGAGTTACCAAAATCTGCACAGCAGAAGCTGATCAAAAAGAATTTTACCTTTTTTGCCTATGCGGTGCTGGATCTAGGCCGTGCCTGGTGGTGCACTGATGCACAGCTTATGGATGATCTGGAAATTGACGGTTTGCATCATGTGACTCGTGCGATCGAAGCTGATAGACCCATCATTCTGCTCGGTGGTCATTACATGAATTTGGAGATCGCGGGTCGCCTAATTGCAAGATATTTAAAAATATCCACTGTTTACAGGCCCCATGAAAATGAAGTTGTGAATTATTTTATGCTGAAGAACCGTTCTCGCCAATTCGAGCAAATTATTGACAGAAATAATCTACGCTTATTGGTCAAACTTTTGAAACAGGGAAAAATTATTTGGTATGCAGGCGATCAGGACATGGGTAAAAAGCAGTCTGTTTTTGCGCCGTTTTTTGGCTATCCCGCCGCCACACTGACAGCATTGAGTCGCTTAGTCAGATTAACCCAGGCGGAGGTGATCCCAATGGTTTTTCTTCGTGGCGTGGATCCAAGACGACATCGCATTGTCTTTCAAACGCCGTGGCAGAATTTTCCGAGCGAAAATTTGGTCGAAGATGCGACTCGACATAATCGTTGTTTGGAAGAGGCCATTCGTATGCAACCAGAAAATTATCTTTGGGCACATCGGCGTTTTAAATCGCGCCCTGAAGGACAAGATCCTTGGTATCCACGCAAAAGACGTCAACTCAGAAGTTGATTTTTATGAATTTCACTGGTCTGAAAAAATTCTATTCACAGCCATGGGCACCGGCTTATCTGGCTTTCTTGGCTGGATTTTTTATTCTGCCGTATGAACAAGGGCGTTTACACAAAAATGGATTCGCTCTGTTCGTAATTTTATTTGTAGTAGTATCATTTAAAACTATAAACTGGCAGTGTCTTAAGAATTCAATGATTCTATTGATTGTTCTATATCTATTTTTCGCCGCTGTCAGCATTTTTTGGTCCAGTCACTTTGAAATAGCACTGCTGTTTAAATACTTGGCTTTGGCAGTCTCCACCTTAGTATTCTGCATCACACCTAGTTATCTTAACCGCGTGACCAATCTATCATCAGTGGAACTACTATCGCAGATATTTTTTGTGTTGTTTCCAGTTGCTGTATTGTCAACAGTATATTCAGTCATTTCTTTTTATCAATTAAACGCCCTTAACCAAAGATTAGAGTTTTTCGGAAGATTAGATGGTCCAATTACTCATAGTGTGGTCAATGCGTTATTGATATTGGTATCTATTGGATTTCTCGAACAAGTCAGAAATTGGTGGTGGCGTGGTGGCATTATATTCGGCATAGTTTTATTAGGGATAGGAATCCTATTGTCTCAAAGCAGAGGACCAATGCTTGCTTTATGTATTGCCTTGCCGGTACAACTGTGGCTTTTAAAAATGTATCGCTCCCTAATAATTATTATTATTCTGCTGGGGGCTAGTATTTTGCTTTTTGTAAATAATACAGAGTTAATGAACTTAATGACTACTCGCGGGACTTCGTTGAGACCTGAAATATGGAGTTTGATATGGCAGAGTATGTCTGGAAATATGTGGTTAGGTCACAGTATTTTGCCAGAGCAGAGAATGTCGTTGCCGATCTTAGGAGAGGTGCATCACGCGCATAACTTGATGATAGCTAGTTTCTATCATTTAGGCTCGTTAGGTTTAATGCTACATCTTGGCATCATCATTATATGGTTTAAATCAATACTGTCTTTGCAAAATAACCAGAGCAAAGCAGTGGCATTCGGTGTATTTGCATTTACGTTGATTCATTTTCAGTTTGATGGCGGAATACTGCTGACAAAACCAGATGTACTATGGTGGGGCGTGTGGTTACCTATTTCTTGGGTTTTAATGGAACAAAATCAAGTTCAAATATTTAAGGCATTAAAAGGCAATCAATGAGATTTACAGAATATGATTTATTTTATTTAACGGGTGAGAAATTTGTTACAACCTATGACCTCAGCTGTGACTGGGACGCACAAGACAAAACATTGATTACCAGACAAGAATATTTGTCTCAGTTGGTAAATGCAAAAAAAATAATACACGTAGGTTGTGTAGATCACGATATCGACACAATAAATAAAAAGATCGAAAAACAAGAGTGGCTTCACGCATTGTTATGTGAAAGTGCAGAGACTTGTTTAGGAATCGATATTAATCAGACGGGAATTGATTACATCAAGGACAACTTAGGTTTTCCACTTGTGGAAAAACTAGATATAGGAGAAGAAAACAGCACGATTATCAGTCAACATAATTGGGATGCAATGGTATTGGCCGAGATAGTGGAACATTTTGATAATCCAGTAGCTTTTCTATCCAAGATTAGAGAAAGGTATAAGCCCAATGTCTCTTCTATTATTGTGACTGTTCCCAACGCATTAGCATTAAAAAACTATAGCCATGCTAAACGCCATATTGAAAGAATCAATAGCGATCATCGTTTTTGGTTTACTCCATATACCATAGCCAAGATTTTAGTTCAGGCTGGTTTCGAAATAGATCAACTACGACTATGTGTGAGAAAAAAACCGAAAAATAGATTTTTTGGAAAACAATGGAAGTTAAAAACCTATCCTCTCCTTAGGAACGGCATAGTTGTTACCGCAAAATTATAGTGATATATGCTAGTGGTGCGACAAATAGGTTCTAAAGAGGTAATATGGACATCGATAATTTTAGGTCGTTCTGTATAAGCACTATTAGGTTCAACTCGAAAAGTTAAAGACAACTAACAATGGATAATCATTATAGCTCGTCAAATTGGAGTCAATTGTATAAATTTCGGCGAGAGATCAGTTGTGATTATCCTGATCCTATGAAAATTCAAATCGTAAAACGTCCCCAGGCGTTGCTTAAGTCGTATATTCACAATCGTAGAACAGTTTTAGAAATTGGGGCAGGGCAAAGAAAGCTAAAAGATCAATTGACCCAGCTATATGGTGAGATCCAGTACAAAAGTTTTGACATAGATCAGACTAATTATCATGACTACTATGATTTGGAAAAAATTGAGGGAAAATTTCAGCTGGTATGTATGTTTGAAGTTATTGAACACCTTTCCATAGAAAATGCATATCGAACTCTCAGTCGTTGTCACAAATTGCTTGAATCAAATGGATTGATGCTCATTACAACCCCCAATATTTATTATCCACCGGCATTTCTAAGAGATATTACTCACATCACCCCTTGGGCTTACGATGAATTAGCAGGATTTGGAAAATTAATAGGGTTTGAGGTGATAGATATTTTTCGTCTTTATCATGATGCATGGCACAGAAAGATAGTACGACGTTTTATACTACATCCCGTGCATAAAATGTTGGGTATAGATTATGCTAAACAGATAGCGGTTTTGTTTCGGAAGCCTTAATAATTTTTACGCCTGCGAAGTTTTTCAATACGATTGTCAATATATTTTTCCATTCTAACGACCTTAGATTTGGCGTGGTCACTTTGTGCGAGATAATTCTTTTTAACAGAGTTCACGGTAGCCAGATCAAAACCAGCTTCTAGATAACCCACGAGGAATCTCGCTATATCATTTGCATGATTTATAATAGAGCTAGTTTTACGAAGATTATCCCAATCTACAATTAAAATTTCTTTACTGCGTGGGTGCCACATGAGGTTACTCCACTTTAAGTCGCCATGAACAAAACCAGCAGTGTGTAGTTTTGAAATGTGATTAGTAAAACCATACATAACTTCAATTAATTGCTTAGAATCAAGGTAAGAATCGGTTTGTACAGTTTTAATATTTATATAATCTTGTAGATAGGTATCTATTTGCCAAATATCTTTGTCAGGTTTTTTCCTTTTTAAGAGAGCGAGAGTATTAGGTAGAAAGAAATTGTTCTGTTTGAGTTCTAATTGCCATTTTATTCGACGTTTTAGTCTATGCCATGTATAGAGGCCTGAAAAGTAACTGGCGCTTTCTGTACGGAAAGTTTTGACAAAATATTTAGTTGCTAAATCGTTTGCAAAATCATCAATTGACCAAATCCAGGTACGGCGCTTTGGCTCACTCTTAATCGTCTCTACCTGGAGTGCATGTATGTCTCCATTAGATATCAATAAAGTTTCAATGATAGCATTCAACTGTAGTTCTTTAACTGGGCTGGCCGCAATTAGTATAAAATCGTTTGTTTCTAAATTAACTTTCTTCACTATAGCCATTATCAAGAATGATTGTGATTATAGAGATCTTGTGCCAAATTTTCGTATTCGTGGGTCATGCGTTCAAAAGTAAATTGTGCTTTTACTCTATGAAAAGCATTCTGTCCTATTTGGCTAAGATCTTCCGTTGATAGCTGGTAGAATTCAATCATGCTGTCAGTCCATTCGTTAACCTGGGTTGGCGACACAAGTCGACCTACCGATTCAGATTGAATCACCTCTCGATTGCAGGGTAAATCGGAAGCGATACAAGGTCTACCTAGTGCCATAGCCTCAAGAAGTGAAAGCGGAAGTCCTTCACGCAAACTGGGGAACACGAACACATCTATCAGACTCAGTAACTTAGGCACATCGTTTCTGTATCCGGTAAACCATACTCGATCTTTGATTCCTAATTTGTCCGCTAAACTTTTCAACTCTTGCTCTAGTGGTCCAGTACCTATAATGATTAGCCGTGTATTGTCGTTAGTTTTTGTAACTTCTGAAAACGCGTGCAGCAAAAGTATCTGGTTTTTTTTTGGTGCCAAGCGACCGACGGTACCAAATTTAAAGCAATTATCCATCTCAGGAGGTAATAGATTATTTTCATCATTTAAATCATTCATTCCAGAGAGTCCGGTAGGATCAATACCATTTTGAATAGCTACCACTTTGTCTGTGGGTAGAGACCAATTATGTTCAAGGATATCGGTGATGCCAGACTTGGACACGCTCACAATTTTATGCATTCTCTTAAAAGCTAGCCAGTTTCTAAACTGTTTATTCAACGGTAATCGCTTGCCACCAACTACACCATGAATGACACCAATGTAAGACGGATGATTTTTGGTAAATAGGGTGGAGAGGGCGACCAAATGTATGGTTTTTTCTAGATGCGAAATAACACAATTAGCATGAATAGAGTCTATTAAATCAGCAATCTTTTGAGCGACAGAAAATCGATAGGGGTGTAAATCACCTTTAACATTCAGGTAATAGGTCTGTGTCCCGTTTTGGTCGATGAGATTCTTGCCGTCATCTTCAGTTTTTAAGTAGCAGACATGATTCTGGAAACGCTCTTTATCCATATCAGTGATATGATTTAATAGTGGATAGTTACCACGATAGTTCTTAATAATATGTAACACTTGTATCTTACTATTCATTGTGCTCAACCTAAATCTACTCATTTATCGGTGGATGTTTGTTGTTCATTCGGCTTGCAGTAATTCGTGTGACTTTATCCATTATGGAAAGCCAATCACTAAGACTAAGCTCTCGTGTATTACGGTATTGTTGATAGAAACGCAATCGATCAGTTTTTGTCAGAACCATGGGAAAAATCATGTTCAGCTGTACAAGATTTTTGATAACCTTTCGAATAGGAGGAGCATCTGCATAGAACTGGTTTCTTTCATTATCGATGAAGGAAAAATTAGGATCATCCTTGCTATTATCTATTAAAATATTATTTGGTCTAAGATCACCGTGAATGAAGCCAGCTTGATGTAATTGAGCAATTTGTAAGGCTAAAAATTTTATTATGTATCGCTTGTGAATAATCTGATCCCGTTGAAGTGGATGTCGCCAATGACTATAAATGTAGTCTGCTAAACCTTGACCAGTTAGTCCCTGGGTTAACAGAAATTCTGATTGACCCATTATGCCCCAGCCATATGTTTTCGGAGCATTGAATCCGTATGTAACTAAAAGCTCGTTTTGTTGGCGAGCACGGCGTGCGCGCGATCCGCGAATAGCACTTTTTAACCTCTCCCATCTGTTCCTATTTAGGTAAAGCTTAAAATAAATAGATCGGGGAAAAATATCTGGGATCTCTCTAAGATAAGCAACCCAAGCATATTCTGAACTTGGTACTAAATGCCAATTATGAGGTAATTCACGATTGACTAACAATGATAGACACTCACGAAGATACTGTTGGGCTTGTTGATCCAAAATGGGATCAAGCAGAATGACATCATTGGTATGCGTGTTAAACAATCTGCTTAACACACTCAGAAAGTATTTTTGCATTTTTTTCTAAAGAATAATGTTCTTCTATGGTGACGCGTGCGGCTTTCCCCATCCGTTGGCGTAAGGTTTTATCCTCAATTAGTTTTAACAAATTATCTTGCCATTCCTCATCGTTACTAGCCCAATATCCATTTATGTCAGGTTGAACGATATCTCGATTAACACCAACAGGAGAACATACAACAGGTTTTCCGACCGCCATGTATTGCAATAACTTAAACCCGCACTTGCCTCTAGCCCAGGGGTCATCTGTCAATGGCATAATGCCTATGTCCATGCTATTTAAATCTTCAATCTCATCATCAAAATTCCATGATTTATGAATGGACCGAATGCGACTGAAATGAAGAAACGCATCTGAAACAATTTTGAGTTGAGCATTTGGTGCCCTCTCGCCCACAGCTTCAAGAGGAATTTTTATGGTCTTTAAATAAGGTAGTGTAATTGCACTACCTATCCATCCGATTGTGATTGTGCTACTTGTTATAGGTTTTTGTATTTGATATCGATTGAGATCAATACTAGTTGGTATACAAAATACTTGGTTGTTGTATGTTGATGCTAAACTTGCGAGATAACTATTTCCAGCGATTATCGCATCCACGGATTGCGCCATGTGTCTAAATTTATTCTGTCGTGTGGTGCTATTGGTGTCGCTAGCCAAACTATCTGAAAACATAATAGCATCGTCGAAATCAAACACGAGTTTTTTCGAAAAAGCACGTAATAATTTTAGATCAACATATGCTATAAGCTTTTTTTGAATTAAAACCAAATCAAACTGTCTAGCAGCGGCTAAGATTTGGCACTTGTCTCCCAGTTTTTGGCCAATGATCCTAACCTGTACCTCAATACCTTCTGCCTCAAGGTACGGAATATATTGTAATATTCTATAACGCGCACTGGCTTTATCCAATCTGGTGACTAAACATAAAATGCGCATAAATTCCCAATTTAAGATAATTTAGGCGGAGAATCGCGCCATTCTTTACGATACAGTCTGATGGCTTTATTTTGAACTTTATGCCAAAAATCAGCATCATGTCGCAATGCAACTTTAAGGGGTTGATCGCTGTAGTGACGTATAAATCTCAGCAGATCCCTTTTCTTTAATCCAATATCCATGGCGGAAAAATAGAGACTACTTAGATCTTTTATTTTCCATCTGTTCGGGGTATGAGTTCTTATTTGCATGCGATGTAAATCGATCAAAAATAGTATGGGATGATTCGTTTCAATATTATTGTCCAATTGCAATAGCAAGAAATGGCAGAGATAGAAATCTCGGTGATTTAAGCCATTTTGATGCAGTTTTTTCGCGATATACGCTAATGATTTGATGACATGATACCTTAATGCTGCTTCAGGAGGTGATGTCTTCCAGGTAGAGGTAAAATATTCGAGACTAATATTTGGCCCCAAATCCTGAGTAATGAGAAACGATCGCTGTGTGGCGGGATTGATACCCTCTTTTCCATAGGCCACTGGCCGCATGGTATCTATTCCCAACGCGTGTAGTCTGTGTAACGCTAACCACTCATTCTTTGCGCCTAATACTGGCAGCCTCAACTGAAATAAGTTTTTGAAGATTTCTCTCCATCCTACTCCCTGATGACACTTGATATAAAACGCTTGTCCGCTCTGTTCAAATTTGCGTGTTTCACGGTTGTCTATACCTTTAGCCAATTGGCCTTTGATAGTGAAATAGTCGTCGATACCATTTAGCTTTTTAAAATAGTTTGTAAAATCCGGCTCAATCTTAATCATTTTTATGTGTATTTTCGATGATGGTGGCAGATTTTTCTATTAAGCTATACAGATCATTGTGCATCGTAAAACGTTCGCCATTTTGGGACCAATGAGGTGTCTTATCTGAAGAGAGCCACAAAAGCAATGCGCTGGATAAATCTTCGGCTACAAATGGATGGGGTAGTACTTGGCCAGCATTGGCTTCTTCTACATAGTGCGAAAACCCACAGTTTGCTGTAGTCAGTATTGGCAAGCCACAAATCATGGCTTCTAGTAAAGTTGTACCAGTATTTTCCGTTCGTGCTGGGTGTATTAGCGCGTAGGCGCCATAATAATATAGTGAAACCTTTTTTTGTGAGCCAAGAAAATGAACCCTATCCGAAACACCTAGTTTCTTTGCCAGTCGTTTCATGGGGCGCACATTTCCTTCTCCCACTACCAAATAATGAACCCTCTGCTTTTCTTCTTCTGGTAGTGCAGCTAGGGCGATTATGACTCGATCCACTCCTTTGGTTTTAAAACCGGAGCCGATGGTGAGCAAAAGTCGGTCCTGTGGCTCAATGCCAAGTTGATGATGTAAATTAGCTATTTCCTCGGCTGAGGGTGGTGGTCGCAGCCGATCCTGTTGAATTCCTGGAGGTAACAAATGAAAGCGTTGCTCTTCAGTCTGATAATATTGTTGAAATTTCGATTTTTGATTATGACTAATGAGTAAAATCTCGGTATTTTGACCGGATTCGAACACTGCCTTTTCTAGATTTAGATAGGTCTTGTATCTAGGTGTTCGTGTTATCCAGTGTGATTGCTTTTCTTCCAGTAGTGCTGCCAAGCAAGGATCACCCGCATAATAGACATCTAACCCCGCTAGTTTATTGAAGCCTACTACACAGTCAAAATTGGATTGAGAACGTATCGCTAACCAGGCATTAGAAAATTGTTTCATACGACCGTGATTAGTATACCTTTTGCAGGTTATCTGGTGAATTGGGCTATTGTAGATGGTGTCGCCTTGCCATTCTAAACAAAAAAACTCAAGTTGGTGACCGCGCTTCATCAACTCTTCAGCGATACGCCTCATCGTTCGCTGCATTCCTCCAAATTCAAAATATTTGGCTACCACAAAGGCAATGTGCATGATCGATTACTCAACTCCTAATTCGAGCAACCCTTGCAGAATTTGTTCGGGAGTGATTTGTTGAAAGCAGGGAGGCTGTACGCCTGAGTCTGTAGCTTGGTGACAGTGGCGACTTAAGCATGGAGAGCAGGCGCGTTCACTTTGCAGGTGAATTTGATGCACTCCTAAGGTTCCAGTACGTTTCGCGTCGGTAGCGCCGTAAACCGAAACAGTGGGTACTGAAAAAGCAGCTGCGATATGAGCCAACCCAGTATCTACAGCGACGACGGCTTTGGCTGAGGCCAGGTGTGCCGCCATTTCGCTGAGTCCCATGGCGGGTAATGTCTGAATGCGTTCCAGAGATTGACCGATCATTTCTGCTCTTTGATACTCCTCCTGAGTGCCCCAAGGTAGTGTCACTGGCTGACCGGCTTCATCTAATCGCTCTGCTAACTCGCGCCAATATTCGAATGGCCACAGCTTAGTTTCCCAGGTAGTGCCATGTAAGAAAACTACCGGTTTAACTTGGTTAGGGATATCGAGTGTACGTTTCTGCAAACCATAATCGGGGGGGCTCTTGGGTTGGGTGTAATTTAACGCTTGTGCGAATAGTTGGCGACTTCTCTGCACCGCATGCTGGGTTTTATCCACTGCTATTTTTTGTTGATATGCCCAGCTTGCAATTTTTTCTCTCGCGCTATGCCAGTTATAGCCTACACGGTAACCTCTTGCAGCGCGGGTAACCAAAGCGCTTTTTATCAATCCTTGAGCATCCAATACCATGTCATACTGTTTAGCTTTCAGTTCTTCAAGGAAATCCTCAATTTCCCCGTTTCTAACACTGGTAACTGGTTGTTGCCGCCAACGTCTGATGGAAACGGGAATGACTGAATCCACCTCAGGATGCCAGTGAGGTACTTCGTGAAAACCTTCTTCTACTACCCAGTCTAACTCCAGCTTCTGAAGCGCTTTGGCGGCGTCTGTGATGGCAGGGAAGGTATGGATTAAATCTCCAAGGGAGGAAGTTTTGACCAGTAAAATTTTCACAGCTGTCTAGGCATCCGCATGTAAGAGTGGATGAAGATGTGCCCAGACTTGATCTACAGATAAATCTGTCATACATCGATGATGTCCCAGCGGACATTGGCGCTCAAAGCAAGGAGCACACTCGATCTGATTTTGTACTGTTGTTGATTGTTCACCCAGAGGTGGCGTGAAATCGGGTGAAGTGGAGCCGTACACAGCAACCAACGGGCGGGATAAAGATGCAGCCACATGCATCAGGCCGGAATCATTGGTGAGTACTAATTGGGCCAAACCTAATAGATCGATAGCTTCTGCTAGTGAGGTATGACCAGTAAGATCAATAAACTGTTGTTTCGATCTCTGATCTAAATAACTTTGGATCTGTTGAGCAACTTCGGCGTCATTTTGAGAGCCGAATACCCAAATCTGTAATCCCTCAGAGATGAGTCTTTCAGCCACATTTGCATAGGATCTGGCTGGCCACTTTTTTGATGGGCCAAATTCGGCCCCGGGACAGAGTGCAGCCATCGGTGTTGAGGTGCTAAGTCCTAATCTTTCTAGAGCTTGTTGTTGGGACTCTAGATCGATTTTCAATTGGGGTAACGGATACTGTTCAGTGATTTGCCCCACCGCACCGCCTAGCGCGACAAATCTTTGCACCATCAACGGGTATTGTCGCTTATCTAGCAAGCGCATATCATTCAATAGCCCATAGCGAAATTCTCCCCGCCAACCTGTTCGGCGAGATATCTTCGCCCACC
>DJFZ01000005.1:271116-307117 GCA_002432655.1 Thiotrichaceae bacterium UBA5859
AGGTATGAGGGCCGATTTGAGGGAATTGGGCAATACAATAGCCCAATCAAAGGTTTTTTTGGCTAATTGACGAGCGATCTGATATCGCTTGCCCAGTGCCAACTCACCATGTCCAATGGGCATGGAATAAATTTCGTCTACTTCTGGCATACGATTCAAAAGTGGACGACTCCAATCCATCGCCAAAACGCTTATCGAGCACTTATATTGTTGTTTTAGACTAATAAATAAACTCTGGGCCATCACCATGTCACCCACCCAAGAAGGACCAATTATGAGGATGTTAGTCAAAGAGTATTGCCCTATTTTTTAGTATGTTTTTGCATCGGTACGAAGGATTTCGCCTCTAGAGTTCGATTATTGAGGGATTTCGCCTTGGGATGACTTAGGTGTTTCAATCCACCGCGACCATTATAGCGCCAAATTACAGGGCACGGGTTTGAATACCGGTCATAGATTTTTCTTTCCGTTCAGTCTGGCTTATACTTGGCGCCCAATATGAAACCCCTAGTGGTCAGGGGGAGATTTCCAGCGTAATTTGGAGAAAATAGTTTGGAAGACAAGACTTTTATGGCTACTTTTCAGGCCATCATTTTTTTTCTGATTGTGATGACGGTGATTTTAATCGGCTTTACCTATGCCATTGGTAAAGTGATTTCCCGTCAGGAAGTTGATCCGGCAGCTGACAATGCAGCTATTTTGGAGCATATTTCGCCGGTGGGTCAGGTTGCCGTTTCCGCAGGTGGTGAAGCCAGCGGTCCGCGTAGCGGAAAACAGCTTGCGGAAACCGTGTGTCAAACTTGTCACGGCGCAGGCGTGTTGGGCGCACCAAAATTGGGTGTTAAAGCGGATTGGGAGGCGCGTATAGCTCGAGGAGTGGATACTATATTAAGTAATGCAGTTAATGGCATTGCAGCTATGCCGCCACGCGGAGGAGATGCTTCAATTACCGATGAAGAGTTGAAAGCTGCGGTAGATTATATGTTGCAATCTGTAGGCTCAAAACTATAGGTGTTAACATTCTTAAACTTAACAAAGGGCGTTTGTTAACGCCCTTTTTTATTTCAGGCGCAGTTTTTGGTTACTTTATTTCATTGACCGAAACCGCTTTTGAAACTTGTTTAATTATATGAAATTGTTGGGTTTTTTATTTTTTCGGTATGGGTTTACCTGAGTGAACTGGCTAGCATCTGAAGAATAGATTCTTACTGGCAAGTAGATAGATAGGCGATCACCATGGGTTGTCTTAAAGCCGCCAATTTAGTAAATCTTCTGCTGCCATTGGCGGTGCCATAAAAAAACCTTGCGCAGAATCACATTTTA
Source organism: Thiotrichaceae bacterium UBA5859 (assembly GCA_002432655.1). Lineage (GTDB taxonomy): Bacteria > Pseudomonadota > Gammaproteobacteria > UBA5859 > UBA5859 > UBA5859. Next base: position 272,440 of record DJFZ01000005.1, read on the forward strand.
GCTCGGCCAATTGATCCCAGCAGTGTTGGTTTTCCACGCCTTCCGCTACCACATTTAAACCGAGGTTGTGGGCCAGCTCGATAGTGGAACGTACAATAGCTGCGTCATCCGACTGCTGGTGCATTTGTGATACAAATGAACGATCAATTTTAAGTTCATCTACCGGTAACTGTTTCAAATTCGCCAAAGAGAAGAACCCGGTACCAAAATCGTCAATGGATAAACTGATGCCCATATTATCCAGTGCTCGGGCCACTCTCTTAGCACGTGCGGGATCGGTGAGCAGGGAACTTTCAGTAATTTCTAGCTTAAGATTTTCCGAACTCACTTGGTGTTTTTTGAGTAATGCTCCAATCTCTTTTGGTAACGTCGTGTCTTGGAGGTTACGGGCGGAAAGATTCACCGATACCTTCAAATCAAGTCCAGCTTCACGCCATTGCCGACAGTCCGATAAAGCCTGATCCAATACCCATGCGGTGAGCGGTAGGATGATTTCATTGCGTTCTGCGGCAGGGATAAAGATGTCTGGGCCGACCATGCCGCGGCTAGGGTGCTGCCAACGAACCAAAGCCTCCACACCACACATGTCACTCGTGCTTAGGTTGATTTTGGGTTGGTAGTGCAACACCAATTGGTTGTGTTTCAATGCATCCGCCAACTGAGAAACTAAAATCACTCTTTGTGGATTTTGACTGTCTAAAGCAGAATTGTAGACAGAGGCCACGCGACCAGTTTGTTTGGCATGAGTCATGGCCACTTCCGCGCAACGCATGAGTACTTCTGCTTCCGGTCCATGATAAGGATACAGTGCGATGCCGGTACTCACATCTATCCTTAGATTTAAATCTTCTACTTGAAATGGGCGACTAAGGGAAGAACGCACTCTTAGGGCAGTTTCTAAAGATTGATGGGGACTACTGATAGGATCAATTATTAGTGCGAATTCGTCACTACCCAGACGTGCTGTAAAGGTATTTTTACTTAGTTCGGATCCTAATCTATCGGCTATTTTTTGCAGCAGCAGATCACCGTAGCGATGGCCGAAAGCGTCGTTGATCTCTTTAAACCCGTCTACATCCAACATGATCAACCCGATACTGTGCTCTTCGATTTCAGCTTGTTCAATGCGATGGTTGAGTTGACTGAGTAATAATTCCCGATTGGGTAATCGAGTGAGTGCATCATGTGTCGCCTGATATTCTATGGTGGCGACTTGTGCATAACGTTCGGTCAAATCTTGAATAAACGCAATATAGGCAGGAGGGGCCTCAATAGATGAATATTCAATGTTCATCTCAACTGGAAACCCTGATCCGTTGGCACGCTCAAGCCGTGTTTCAAGTGTAATACGATTGCGTATCCCAATTTTAAGTGGACGCAACAGTTGCCGAATTTCAGTTTCATCAAATTCTGAAAGCAAATCGGTGATAGCTAAATGCTGTAATTCTATTTCGGTATAGCCAAGAGTTTGTCTAGCAGTCCTATTGGTCAATCTAAACTTTAGATTATATTCGTCAAAGACAAGGATTTGATTTTGAGAATTGTCTAATATTCTCGCAATTCGATTACCGACCAATTCTGATTGATTTAATTTTTCCGTGGTAATTTTTAGTTCATTGATGTCAGTTAGGGTGCCAATTAATCCCACAGGTAAGCTGTGTTCGTTTAGCTCAACGACAATATGGGCGATCACCCAACGAATCTCGCCGGAACTTTCTAAAAATCTGTATTCAGCGATAAATTCTTGATCCGTTTTTAACGCCAGTTTGAATTCTTCTAGAATGCGGTCGAAATCATCGTCATGGATATATTTCAACCAACTGTTGCCTATAATTTGGGTCGCTTGTTGCCCGGTGATATCACAACATTTTTGATTGGTGTAATAGATGATGCCATCTATGTAGGCGCGAAATATCCCAACTGGCGCAGCTTTTAAAAGATTGTGGAATCGGTCATCCTCTGGGTTATTGAATAACACCATCTCTCGTTCTTCGATTACTGTGATGATGTTTCCTGCGATCCCAGAAATAGTATTTTCAGTTGTTAAATAGGGGGAAGCTTCAATTAGGAACCAATTATAGTTGTCTTGCTTATCGCGAACACGGCAACGTAGCCTAATCACCTGGTTCAAGTTTACTATTTGGTTGAGGTGATGTTTTATAATGGCTCTGTCGTCAGGATGAATAATGTCAGACCAGGCTAGAGCTTTCGGTGAATGCAGAGAATTTCCTAATAGGGTATGCCAACTCTCACTTAAGTAGGTTAGCTGTCCATGCTCATTTATTTCGAAAAAGGAGAGGGGATCTAATACCAAACTGAAATAAGAGCTATTCTCGTTAACTACTTCGAAATTTTCCAGTTTGCTGGTCGGCTTCCCTAAGTGTTCAAAATGAAAAGTAATGAACTTCTGTTCACAGATTTTCGTGGAGCGAGGTTTAACAACTAATTTGAGCTCAGGGTTTGTTAATATTTGCGTCGGTATAGGCTCGATTAAGGCCAAAGGAAGGTCTGATGCTTGCTGGTTCAAAAGCATATCCGACTCGACGAGACTGTAGAAGTTTTGGCCGACTAATTCAGATTGATTCGCAGCAAATAGCTGCTCGCAGGCACGGGTAACTTGAACTATTTCGCCAGTCTCATTAACCGTAATAAGTCGTGCTGCATTGGTCAGCAGTTTGTTGGAGAATGTCATAGGGGGCGATTTTTAGTGTTTGGATAGGGCTTTGCTTTTCAGCTATCGACCGGGATTGGTGGTGTTGAGTTCACATCAAGTTCGTATCTTCCGATAGCAAGGCGAAGGTTATTCATCCAAAGCAATTAATCTTAGCCTTGATTCTGACAATCTTTTATTCCAGAAACAAGTTTAGCGATTAGATTATAACGAAGATGAAAGCGTTATAATAGTTTCTGGTCGGACCAGGAATTTGAGTGATTTAAACAACCGCTAAGCAAGTGCTTGGGTGTATTCCTGTCAATGACGTCTTGGAAATGACATTGGTGCCGTGAATTAGGCGGTAGAATAGTATTAAAATAGTGTCATTCACAACAACTATAGAAACTAATGGAGAGAATAATTTGATTTCCTTTCAACCCACAGACGAAGAACAACAATTGCTAGAAACTGTGCGTCGATTTAGTGAAGACGTAGTCATTCCAGACGCACGAGAAGCGGATGTCAGAGGAGAGATTGATCCCTCTATCCGGGGTCAATATTGCGAATTGGGTTTACATTTATTGGGAATTCCAGAGTCTCTAGGTGGCATAGGGGAGTTCACTTTGACGTCCAAGTTACTCATGGAAGAGGTGCTGGCGAACGCTTCTGTGAGTCATGCTTTAGCGCTGGATAGTGCCGGGCTGGGTGCGCAGGCAATTATTCGATTAGGTAGCGAAGCGCAACAGCAACATTGTCTGCCCCCTGTATTGGAGGAACCCAACAAAGCCGTAGCTTTCGCGGTGAGCGAAGCGGATTTAGCAAGTCATACGGGACATTTTCAAACTCGGGCGGAGAAAAAAGGTGGCGGTTATGTGCTCAATGGTGAGAAATTAGCAGTCCTTAATGCGGACAGAGCTGAACATATCGTTGTGCTTGCACGTGCCGAGTCGGGATCTGGTTTTTCTGGTGTCAAGGCATTGATCGTAGAGAAAGATAATCCTGGAGTGACAGTTGGAAGCAGACAGAAATTTATGGGTTTAAACGCTGCCCCTACTTTTGAGGTGATCTTTACCGATTGTGAAGTGTCCTCAGAGGCCGAGCTCTGCAGTGCCGAGAACATTGCTCAAGAGATTGTTCAAGTCTTAAATATTGGACGTGCAATTAATGGCGCTCGAAATGTGGCTGTCGGCCAGGCGGCATTGGCGATGGCAGTAGATTATGCCCAGGAACGTGAAGCCTTTGGTAAGAAAATATGTCAACACCAGGGTTTGGCATTCTTTATTGTGGATAAAGAAGTAGCATTGAATGCGGCTCAGGCGCTTAACTACAAAGCTATAAGCCGTGTTACTCAGGGGAAAGATGCCACGCAAGCAGCCTGTTTGGCAATCAATTATTCCAATCGTGCTGCGGTTCAGGCCACTATAGATTCAATCCAAGTATTTGGCGGGGCGGGATTCATGAAGGATCTCAATGTAGAGCGATACATGCGGGACGCCCGTACCTTAGCTAATGTGTTAGGAAGTGAGGCGGAACATAACGAAGTCTTAGGTGAATACCTCTATCCCGCAGCTTAATACTAGATTTGGAGTACAAAAATGATTGAATTAGAAATTCCACAGAACTTAAAAAATATTAGAGACATGTTGCATGGGTTGATGAAGTCCAAGGTACGCCCCCTATGCCTACAGGCGGATATTGATGGCAAATATCCCGAAAGCTTTTATGACGAAATCGCACCGATGATGAGCGGCATGTCCCTAGGTGGTGGCGGTGGGGGTGGAGGCAAAAAAGGAGGCGGTATGTCTGAAGCGGCGGGTATGAAAAACATGGCGCTGATGGCAATAGTTGCCGGTGAAGAGATTGGTTGGGGCGATCCTACTTTTGCACTCAATATGCCTGGCCCCGGGACCGGAGGACCGGCACTAGCAGCGAGAGGGACGCCCGAACAGAAAGAAAAATACTTCGGTATGCTCGAGGGCAAGGGTGCCAAGTGGGCGGCTTACGGTTTAACCGAGCCAGGAGCAGGCTCCGACGTGGCCAATATTAAAACCAATTGCCGTAAAGAAGGTAATGAGTGGGTGATCAATGGCAGGAAATGTTTTATTTCTAATGGCGCAAAAGCGGAATGGACGATTGTGTTTGCTACGGTGGATCCGAAGCTAGGCCACGCGGGGCAAAGAGTGTTCGTAGTGGAAAAGGATACGCCGGGGTTAACCATAGGCAAAATTGAAAATAAGCTTGGATTCCGCGCCTCAGAAACTGCGGAAATGATTTTCGAAGAGTGTCGCGTTCCAGCGGAAAATTTAGTAGGTGGGGAAGCGGCATATGAAGGCAAAGATAAAGCCAAAGAAGGATTCAAGACCGCCATGCAGTTTTTTGACACCAGTCGACCTATGGTAGGTATTATGGGTGTTGGCATCGGCCGTGCTGCCTATGAGGAGTTGGAGGCTTGGATTAAAGACAATTATTGGTTATCTAGGCCTATTCCTCGTTATGCAGCCATTCGCGATCGATTGTTTGAGATGCAGCAAAAATTAGAAGCGGCGCGGCTACTCTGTTGGAAAGCGGCCTGGATGGCGGATAACGGGATTGCTAATACTAAAGAGGCGTCCATGTCTAAAATGTATGGGCCAGGAATTGCCATGGAGGTATGTTCCGAGGCAGTAGATATCATGGGGACACATGGTTCGCTTGCTGGCACCATCGTAGATAAGTGTTATCGGGATATTAAAGTATTCGATATTTTTGAGGGTACGCATCAGATCCAACAGACAGTAATTGCCAAACACCTATTCGATAGAGTACCAATGACTACTGGTTAGGAGATTATTTCGGCGCTAGACTAAAAAGCACAGCTCCGGCTGTGCTTTTTTAATGCTAGGATTCATCCAGTCCCGGTTTTGATGCAAATCATATGGTGAGTACTCGCGTGAAAAAACTAGAGTTACTATCTAACGAGGACAAAGCGTACCTCACTAACTTGCGTGAAGAGTTGAACATTCAAGCCAAGCAGGTGCTGGGTTACCCTTGTTCACAGGTGTTTGATTATTCTCCTTTATACGACTTTTTAAGTTTGCCAATTAATAATATTGGGGATCCTTATTTAGCGAGTAGTTTTCGAGTCAATACCCACGAGATTGAGAAGCAAGTACTGGATGAGTTTTTAACATTAACGAGCGGTGACAAAAGTAATCACTGGGGCTATGTGACTAATGGCGGTACAGAAGGAAATATGTACGGTCTGTTTTTAGCGCGCGAATTATTACCTCAGGGGATAGTGTATTATTCTGAGGAGACTCATTATAGCGTGACAAAAATTCTACGCGTGTTGAACTTACGCAATATCATGATTCGTAGTCAAGATGATGGTGTTATAGATTATGATGATTTGAGAGAAACTATTCGTATTTATCGTGACGTGCCGCCTATTATAATCGCTAACATTGGTACTACTATGAAAGGCGCAGTAGATGAGATCAATAGAATAAAGGGAATTTTAAAAGAGTTATCGATCCCTAACTATTATATTCACGGAGATGCTGCTTTGAGTGGCATGATATTGCCTTTTCTGCAGCAAGCGCCAGCCTTTGATTTTTCAACGGGAGTAGATAGTATCGCCATCAGTGGTCACAAGATGATTGGCTCCCCAATCCCCTGTGGTGTCGTGTTAAGCAAGAGAGCTCACGTAGAACGCATTGCTCGGTTAGTGGAATATGTTGGCAGTAGAGACACGACTATTTCAGGATCTCGAAATGGAGTCACACCGTTGTTTATGTGGTACGCCTTTAAAACTAAGGGACATGATGGCTTTCGTGAACTTGTACAAAGTTGTATTCAGTTGGCGGATTTTGCTGTTCAAGCTCTAAATGAAATTGGTATTCTTGCCTGGCGACATCCTTATTCCACCACGGTTGTGATGCCTCGGCTTAACCTGACTGTGGTGAAAAAATGGCAATTGGCAATATACAAAGATATTTCACACATGATAATTATGCCTAATGTTAATAGGCAGCATATAGAGTCTTTACTAAAGGATATTCAGGACTCGGACGGAGAGGAGGAATAAACAAATGAAGCAGATATCTGTGGTCTCCGAAGATAAACCGGGTGTGGTGGCACAGATAAGTGAAGTTCTTGCCCACCACCACATTAATATTAACTCTCTAGATGCGGAAACATTCGGTCAATGGGCAGTTACCTTAGTGACTGTAGACAAATATGATGAAGCAGTAAGAGCGTTACGCTCAGAGACTAACTTTAGAATTTTAACTGAGGATGTCATTTTGGTTCGCATCGAAGATCGACCTGGTGCGTTGGCAAAACTGGCGCGCTTATTTCGTGATCAAGGCATTAATATTCGCAGTATGCGTATTATTCAGAGAGGAGTTAACGATAGCGCGGTGGCGATTTCCACTGATAAAACTAAAGAAGCTTTGGAGCTGGTAAAAGATATTCTAATTTCATAGGGAAAGTTTACAGCCAGTTGCGACAACTTCGATACCAGCTTGGAGACGTATCTTCGTTAGTAAGCGATTCATCATTAGGATCGAATAGCGAAAAATTACCATCTGCATCCATGGTAATGCCAATAGACTGGGAAACTTGATTAACAAATATATAGTGATGGGCGTCAATTTCTGTTTCTATGCCTAAACAAATATCTTCTTGAGCGACTGTGTCACCGTTTTCTTCGGTTTGCGCAAACAATATACCATCTAAACGGCTGTAGATGCTTGCCATGAAATTCATGTTGTATGCTTCACCGAAGTTGATCTGAATTGTTCGATAATCTGCCAGAGTTGGATTTTCCACATTGTTGACTGCGCCTGCGCCAAACACCTGCGCGACAAGATCAAGCAGCACTTGTTGGGTGGCTGGAGGTAAATCTGCGATGGGTTTATCTTCTTGAGGCGTCCCTTTGTAGAATTCATTAGAACAATCCCAATCGAAATAGCTTCCATCCAAAATGAGATCCCAGTTTTTAGCATCAAAAATGAGAAACAACACCGGATTATCCCAGGAAGAACGAGGTTGTACTGCGGCGATAGAAGCAATCTCAGGATCCCCACTATTGGCAGCTGTATTGCGAATGGCGGCTAATTCAATTAACACTCTTTCGTAGGTGTTATCTATTGCCAACAAAGTCTTGTCTCCCTCGTAAGACAATTGTTCCGCGTCTGTAGCCGGGCGAGGAGATGCATCTAGATCTGATGTTGTAATGACTGCTTCAAAACCATCGCACGCCTCAACAGTAGATGATGACTCCCCGCTGTGCTGGCAGCCGATGAGCGAAATCGTAGCGAGCAAAAGACAAAATACGTAGTGTGGCTGACTCATAATTCAATTACTGTTTTGACGTGAAAATATTATCAGGAGCTTAGAAATGTTGTTCTCCAAACACACGTTTAATCTATTAGAAGTACACCTAATTTTTAATTGCCTATTCTTCAACTTAATGATTTAACTAATTATTTTTATCTAAGTGATAATGTTCTATAAACTTCAAGATGCTTATTTTAAGGACTATTGCGCAGATGTGGAAGCGAAACCTGACTAATTTATTGGCCCCTGACCCATTTAAATCAAAAATGCTTGCGTAAATTTTTGTCGCTTTACGACAGTCTCATGTATGGAAATGCTGAAATAGTTGTACAATAATTAAAAATGACCGAATATTAAAATCGTTTCAATAATCAATTTGATTCAATAACTATAAAACATAAATTAGGAGGAGACCGGATGTCTAGTACTGTATTTTGGTCTGGTTTGGTTTTAGTATCATCTCTATTGGTACATCGTTTTCGCCAACGCCGGCTTTTTGTTGAACTCCCTAAACGCAATCATGAGGCATTTGAGGGCTCGTTGTTTCAGGTGGACAGGAGCTTAGTGGCTTATCGGCCAGCGCGAAACGGTAGTTCGCAAACAGTTGTAGCGATGCATGGTTGGGTAGAGGATCACAGGTATTTTACAGAACTCTACGGACCAAGTGATGCAGAGCTTATTTTAATCAACAGTTGTGATTATCATGGGCCAAATATTGAACAACAGCGAGAAACACCGAGCTGGGCCCAGATCCCCAATTACGGCTTAGGTAGCATTGAATATGATGCGTCAATACTAATTCAGGCAGTGCAAAACTTAGCTACTGGTAGCCAATTGCGACTCCATGGCCATTCTCGTGGCGGTGCGGTGGTCTTGGAATCTTTAAAGCAAAATCACGATTTATTAAAAAAAGCCGAGGTGATTTTAGAGGCAGCGATCTTGCCAGAAGCGCCTGTATTGCCGGAGGTGCCTATTGTTTCTAATGTGATGTCGACTGTTGCGCCCTATATATTGCCTTTAGTAGGCGTAATGATGTCTAGAGTAAAAATTCCTTCCCTGGCGATGTCTCAATTTGGACCTGTGACCCCCCGTAAAACTCATTTGATTCAAGGGTTGTTTAACAATCCGAAATATCCTCAAATTTTGGAAGAAAACATAAAAAGTATGCAGCGATGGCCATTGGAAAACAGTGTCGACCTATATGATTTAGCCAGCCACGGTGCGATTTTGATTGGTGAAAAGGATACTGTACTGAGCGTTAAGAAAATGTTGGCTAGTGCTCGCCGTAATAAAGGTAATCTTAAAGTGGTGGAAACTAAAGGTACCAGTCATTTTATTACTCTAGATGCGCCTCATTATGTGCCACCCTTGTTGCAAAAAGTGGCTTAGGTCATCTTATAAGTAGGAAATTAATATGTCTTATTACCATAATAAAAATGTAGTGATAACGGGCGGCAGCAGTGGCCTTGGGAGAGCATACGCTGTCAACATAGCCAAGCGTGGAGGTGGAAACAAGTTCGTGATTGCAGATTTAGACGAAGTGCGCGGTGAAGAAACTTTAGCCCAATTGACCGCCTTGGGTGCGCAAGCAAAATTTATTCGTTGCGACGTCTCTCAGTGTGATCAAGTAGAACAACTGGCACGTGAGTCCCAAGAGTATCTTGGGCGTATCGACCTTGTGTTTAACAACGCAGGGGTTGCCAGCGGTGGGCAGTTTTTAGATATCCCAGCAGAAGATTGGGATTGGCTTATCGGCATCAATTTATTGGGAGTGGTTCATGGTTGTCGCGCTTTTGGGCGTATCATGCAACAGCAGGGTTCTGGGCACTTGGTCAACACTGCATCGTTAGCAGCTTTTGGCGCTTTACCTGGAATGTCATTATACAATACTGCTAAAGCGGGTGTGGTGATGTTGTCAGAAACTATTCGGGCCGAGTTTGCAGGTTTTGGGGTACGTGTATCTGCCGTCTGTCCTAGTTTCCTAAGAACCAATCTCATGGAGCGCACCAGAACGACGGCTCCGGAGATTGAAAAAGTCACCCGTTTGGCACTCACCAAAAACCAATATAGTGCAGATTATATTGCCAATAAGTGTTTGGATCAGATAGCCAAAAATAAATTGTATGTTCTGCCCACTTTAGATGCGAAAATTATGTGGCGTGTCAAAAGATTCTTTCCACGTATGGTGGTAGGTATCGGCGCACGCACGTATCCTTTTGCAATGAAACAATTAAAAGCTAGATTTGCTAAGTAATGTGATGAATTAGCTTAGCAGTTTTATTTTCTTATGTGGTCTTATCCCCTATTCATGAGATCGACATCCTTATGTTGAGCTTAATGCTTCAATTGGTGCCTACATTGTGGCAACCATCGGAAACGAATATCGCTAACGCAGTTGAACTCAAAATGCGTGTCATGCCGTGGCACTGTGATCCCAATATGCATATCAATAATGGGAAGTATTTATCCATTATGGATCTGGGGCGTGGTCAGTTATTTGTTCGTCATGGTCTGATGAAAAAAATCATGCGCCACAAGTTTAAAGTCGTCGTGGGCGCGGCACATATTCTCTATCGTCGATCGATTCCCATTGGTAGAAGATTTACTCTTCGATCACAATTTATTGGTGTGAATGAGCGTTTTATTGTGCTGCAACAGGGCTTCATTTATGGCACTCAAATTGCCGCACTGGCTTATGTGAACGTGGCTTTCAGCGCCAACAGTGGGCTGGTAACACCGAGTGACGTTTGTGCGGCATTAGAAATTGATTTTCATGCCTTACCGGTATTGCCGGAAGTTGGCCACAAGGCGTGGGAGACGGACAAGGCATTGCTGGAGCGAATGTCGGAACTTAATTTAGAATCAATTGGTTAGCATATCAGGCTTTGACAAGACGATGCTTATAGATCGTATTCCTCAGTCAGATTTGATATAAGAGTGCAGGTACTAGATATGAGGATGACAGCAGAATCACAACGCTAGTACAGCTTAGAAAAATGATAACTAGAAAAATTACAGTCAACAAGAAGCTCAGCGGAGTAGGGAGATGACCAAAAAGTTAAGTTTTCCGTTCGAACGTGCACCAGATAAAGGTCACGTGCAGGAAGTAGCGGAGGGAGTATTTTGGTTGCGCATGCCACTCCCCTTCGGCATTGATCATATCAATCTATGGCTTTTGGAAGACGGTGACGGTTGGACTATTGTGGACTCGGGTGTCTGCAATGAAGAAACCAAAACCATCTGGAAGGAGATCTTTGCCAAATATCTAGATGGGCGTCCAGTGACGCGAGTGTTATTAACACATTTTCATCCAGACCATTTGGGATTGGCTGGATGGTTGGTGGACGAGTGGCAAGCAGAACTTTGGATGACACCATTGGAATTTATGTTTGCACAAATGTCCCATCTAGATGCAGATGGACATCTCTATTCTGGTATGGCTTCTCACTATCTGCGATTTGGTTTGCCTGAAGCTACGGTAAACATGATGGGGAAGATGTCGAGCTTTTACAAAGAGATGATTAGTCCATTACCGCCAATGTTTCACCGTGTTCGGGCAGGGGATCCAGTGATGATAAACGGTCGGCGCTGGGAGGTAATGATTGGTTTAGGGCATTCTCCAGAGCACGCCTGTTATCACTGTCCAGAATTAAATGTCATTATCGGCGGTGATCAGTTGTTGCCCAGAATCACTCCTAGTATTGGTATTATGCCTTCAGAGCCTGAAGGTGATCCATTACGTCTGTTTTTGGAGTCGTTGAAACAATTTTACGAGGTGCCAGATAACTGTTTGGTATTACCCTCCCATGAACTGCCTTATCGTGGCGTCAGTCATCGATTGGATGTCATGTATGCTCACCATGATGAACGCTGTGATAGAGTTTTGACCGCTTGTAGCAAGAGAGGATTACCCGCTCTTGAAGTGGTAAAGGCGATGTTTGATCGTGAACTAGATCCCATGCAACAGATGATGGCTTTGGGTGAATGTGTCGCCCATCTACATTATTTAATTTATCAAAATAAAATAAAAAGAGAGATCCACAGCGATGGGCTCTATCGCTATACCACTGTTGGAGAGCCAACCGTTGTCACGGCGTTCGCTTAATTAGTGACGCTAATTTTTGACTAGTCTGTCCTCCCGAGAATAGTATTTTCTGTGCTAGAGGAGCGTGCTAGATGTGTGCCCAGCAGGTGCATGATGGTCATCGACAGCGATTAAAAAAACGTTTTTTAAATGAAGGCATTGAATCTTTTAATGATCATCAAGTATTGGAGTTGATGCTTTTTTATTCTCGTCCGAGAAGTGATACCAATGAAACTGCGCATTTATTATTACAACGTTTTGGAAACTTATCGGCAGTATTTAATGCTGATCCCAGAGATTTAGCTACCACACCGGGTGTTGGTGAACATGGCGCTGTATTGTTATCTTTAATAGCGCCTGTGTGCCGTCGTTATATGGCTGATGTTGTGCAACCGAGAGGAGAGCCATTGACTTCACCCGCGAAAGCGATTGCCTATGTCAAGCCACTCATGTTAGGTAGGATAGAAGAGGTATTTTATGTGGTTTGTTTGGATTCTCAGGCACGTGTACGGTTTCCGGCGCTGTTAAGTAAAGGCACGGTGAATGAAGCATTTGTCTCTCCACGGCAAGTGGTTTCAATCGCATTACAACATCATGCTTGTACAGTTTTGTTGGCGCATAACCATCCGAGTGGGGATCCCACTCCTTCTACAGCAGACAAGCATCTCACTCATGCTTTAGTGCACGCCTTAGAGAGTATTGGGATCCAAGTATTCGACCATTTGATTATCGCTGGTGAAAATTCATTCAGCTTCGCTGAGGCAGATCTGTTGCACGGTTAAATAATAGTCAGCAAGACACTAGTCTGTTCGTGCTATTGCTATAACTCTTTTTTCTGGGGTGATGGCTTTTTGTTATGAGGATTAATTTCTATGAAATTCGCATATGATCTCCGTACACTAAAAGGGGAACTATAACAGAACTATGACACCAGTAGGTGTGATGCTTCTCAGCTTAACTGCATAGTATATGAATAATATCGATCGGGGATGCAATTCATGTCTACAATAGATAAAGACGCGATAGCCGGTGCGCGAATCTATAATAAGTTACTTTTAAATAATTACGATTTTTGGGTGCATCGCATCAATACGCCCTTGTTGTGGCATATTTCATTGGATGAAATGAAATATTTATACACAACACATATAAGTAGTAATCATTTGGATGTGGGGGTTGGTTCTGGGTTGTTGCTAGATAGTGTTGAGTTTCCGAGTTCGAATCCTCGTGTGGCTTTACTGGATCTAAATTCTAATAGTCTTAACTTCACTGCAAATCGGATCGCTCGTTATCAACCTGAACTTTATCGAGCCAATGCGCTCAGTCGTCGAGATATTAAACAATGTTCAATTCCGAGAAATTTCGATTCGATAGCATGTAACTATCTTATCCACTGTTTACCAGGACATATGCATCAAAAAGCGGTGTTATTCGATAATATGATTCAGCTACTGAATCCTAATGGCGTCCTGTTTGGAGCCACTATCGTGAAAGATGGTGTCGATCAATATGTGTTGTCCCGCGTTGTAAATAGTATTTTCAACAGTCTGAAAATATTTTCTAATTACCAAGATACTACGAATACGTTATTAGAAGTATTATCCACTCGGTTTCAGAAAGTTCATGTAGAGCTATTAGGTTGTGTGGCATTATATTCGGCCAGCAAGTTAAAGACGATTTGAGCATCTAATTGCATCACGTATCTTTTAACTAGTGTCTTTTTACTGCTGCGGGATCAGAGGCGCACTTGGGCAGCTCGTGTTCTTCAGAAATCCGTGCGTCAGTTTGCCTAATGATCTCACTATGGAAAGAGATCCTTTATGCCAAAATGAGTAAGAATAAATGTTTTCGAACTGCTTGCCTAACGACACCAAAAACCTTCTAAGGTAGTTTTTGTCGCTACTCTAATGTAGCGTCTTTATCCTTTGGTACGATTTTGACTTGGCTGACTAATTGCGCATTTCAATGCCACGAGTAGACATGAATTCTTTGGCTTGTGGAATAGTAAATTCACCAAAGTGAAAAATGCTGGCAGCCAATACGGCGTCTGCGTGACCATCTATAATCCCTTCAGCCAAATGCGCTAATGTGCCCACCCCACCGGAAGCAATCAGTGGTACTTCTACCGCATCGCTGACAGCTCGAGTCAACAAGATATCAAAACCACTTTTGGTGCCATCTTTGTCCATACTCGTGAGTAAGATTTCTCCGGCGCCGAGATGAACCATTCGCTTTGCCCAGTCTATAGCATCAATGCCTGTGGCTTTGCGGCCACCATGGGTAAATATTTCCCAACTCGGCGTGGGTGTCTGTTTGGTCTGTTTCGCATCAATAGCGACGACAATGCATTGGGCGCCAAACTTTAGAGAGGCTTCTTGGACAAATTCCGGTCTGTGAACTGCTGCGGTATTAATGCAAACTTTGTCTGCGCCCGCATTTAACAAATCGCGAATATTCTGCAGCTCTCTCACCCCGCCACCCACACTGAGGGGAATAAAGACTTCACTGGCTACCTGTTCGACTACATGCAGCATAGTGTCGCGTTTATCGGAAGAGGCAGTTATATCTAGAAAGGTGAGTTCATCGGCACCCTGCTCATCATAACGACGGGCAATTTCTACTGGATCGCCTGCGTCACGGATGTTAACAAATTGCACACCTTTAACCACTCGGCCAGCGTCCACATCCAGACACGGGATGATTCTTTTTGCTAATCCCATATGGCTTAGCCGGACTGACTGAGTTCTTGGGCGAGTTTTTGGCCTTCGGCAAAATCTAATGAGCCTTCGTAAATGGCTCTCCCAGTAATGGCGCCGATAACACCTTCCTCTGCAAGGGTACAAATCCGGCGAATATCATCGAGATTATAAATGCCACCTGAGGCAATGACCGGAGTCACAATACTGCTGGCCAATTTTCTCGTTGCTTCAATATTGATGCCGGCCATCATACCGTCGCGCCGGATGTCTGTGAAGATGATTGCCTCGACACCATCTGCTTCAAAGCGCTGAGCCATATCTATCACATCGTGATGAGACAGTTTGGACCAACCGTCAATGGCCACTTTTCCGTCTTTTGCGTCCAGCCCCACAATAATGTGTCCCGGAAATTCCATGCATACATCTTGTACAAAATGAGGCGCTGTAATGGCTTGCGTACCGATGATGACATAGCTCACACCTGCATCTAGATATCCTTGGATAGTGTTCACATCCCGGATCCCCCCTCCCACCTGGATTGGCACGTCGGGATGGTTACTAGCAATGGCATGAATGATATCTGCATTTTTGGGATGGCCTGCAAAGGCACCATCCAAATCAATAATGTGCAGACGATGTGCGCCTTCTTCTATCCAACGCTCGGCTACCGCTACGGGATCTTTGGAAAACTCGGTGTCTTCGTTCATCTTCCCTTGCCTCAGACGAACACAGCGCCCGTCTTTAAGATCGATCGCAGGTATCAGTTCCATATTAATTTCTCACCAAATAGTCGGGTTCGTTTGCCACTACTTTTTGTGTTATGTAAACATCCCTTATAAATTTGTCAAGAGAGGTTTTTAGTTGCATTGGCCATTCCAGCGCACAAAGTTTTGCAATAATTGTAAACCATCTTTTTGGCTTTTTTCCGGGTGAAATTGGGTTGCAAAGATGTTGTCATGATGCAAGGCAGACACAAATTCTATGCCAAATTCTGTTGTACCTGCGATCACACTGGCATCATCGGGTACTGCATAATAGCTGTGTACAAAGTAAAAACGACTACAGTTTTTTATATTGGCCCACATCGGGTGATTTGGGTTCGATTGGGCCACTTGGTTCCAACCCATGTGGGGAATTTTAAGTTTCTGTTTACCGGCTCCTTCCACAAAGCGTTTTACTTCTCCGGGGATGAGGCCAATGCAGTGAGTGCCATCGTTTTCTTCGCTCCAGTTGAGCAGTGCTTGTAGACCGACACATACTCCTAACAGAGGTTTTTGTTGTACCTGTTCGCGACAGAGTTCATCAATTTCGTAACGTTTGATTTCCTGCATGCAGTCGCGGATGGCGCCGACACCAGGTAACACCAGTCGATCAGCACGACGGATTTTTTCCGCATCATGGGTAACCCAAATCTGTTGCTCAGGCGCTACCAAGGTTAACGCTTTAGCGATGGAGTGCAAGTTACCCATGCCGTAATCAATGACTGCGATTGTGCTCATATTCTAGGCTGACTGCTAAAGCGACCCCTTGGTAGAGGGTATTGTGGATCCTTGGCGCGGATCCAAACTGATGGCTCCCCGCAGTGCGCGTCCGAATGCCTTAAATATGGTTTCGGCGATATGGTGCGCGTTGACGCCCCTTATATTGTCTATGTGAAGTGTTGCATGAGCGTGATTCACAAAGCCTTGAAAAAATTCATGGAGCAAGTCTAAGTCAAAGTTGCCTACCCGTGGTCGCGGAAAATTTACTTCATAAATCAACCCTGGCCTGCCAGAAAAATCGATGACCACGCGGCTCAAAGCCTCATCCAAGGGCACATAGGCATGGCCGTAACGGTAGATACCAGCGCGATCGCCCAGCGCTTCTCTGAACGCCTGGCCTACGGTGATGCCGATATCTTCCACTGTGTGGTGTGCATCGATTTCCAAGTCACCCTGGGCGCAGATATTGAGATCAATGAGACCATGACGTCCTACCTGATCCAACATGTGATCCAAAAAAGGTAATGCCGTCTGGAATTGAGTGGCTCCCGAGCCGTCTAAATTGAGTTCGATCTCAATTTGGGTCTCTTTGGTATGTCGGGAAACTTGGGCGCAACGTTCGCTCATTATTAGATCCAATTATTTCAGTAGAATAAATTGTACTAGAAACTGATATCTGAGCCTAAATCGATTCGCTTGGGTTTAGTTCATTGAGTGGCCATCTTGGTCTCACTTGAATGAGCATCTCTGCTTGTTCCCCCAGCATCAGTCTCTTACATCCTGCCAAAGCAATCATCGCGCCGTTATCCGTACAAAAGGTTGCTGGTGGGTAGAAGAGGTCTATTTGTGATTGCTCTGCAAGCTGCCGCATGGCTTGCCTGAGACGTTGATTGGCGCTCACGCCGCCGGCCAAAACCAATCGTTTCAAGTTTGTCTGTTTTAGCGCTCTCTGACATTTGATCTTGATGGTGTCTACAACTGCCTCTTCAAATGCACGAGCAATATTGGCTTTTTGCTGTGGCTCTTCACCACACTCTCGCCAAGTATTGGCTACGTAGGTTTTCAGACCACTAAAACTAAAATCCAAACCTGGTCGATCTGTCATCGGCCTCGGAAAATGAAAAATCTCCGGATCTCCCTCTATTGCCATTGCCGCTATGGCTGGTCCGCCTGGGTATCCCAATCCCAACAAGGTGGCTGTTTTATCAAAAGCTTCTCCAGCTGCGTCGTCAACCGACTCACCAATAATTTGGTAGTGGCCAAATTTTTCTGCTACTACCAATTGGGTGTGTCCCCCGGAGACCAATAGGGCGAGAAAGGGGAACTCTGGCGCTGGGGGCGCGAGCATCGGGGCCAGTAGGTGTCCTTCCATATGGTGTACCGGAATCGCGGGGATCCCCAGGGAAAAAGCGAGACTGCGACCGATGGCGGCGCCCACCATAAGCGCACCTGCTAGCCCTGGGCCCGCGGTATAGGCCACCCCGTTGAGGTCGTTTAGTCCCAGATCTACCTGGTATAAGCATTTCTTGATGAGTGGCACAGTCTTTACAATGTGGTCGCGGGAAGCGAGCTCTGGTACCACGCCACCAAATTCGCTGTGGATCGTGATTTGACTATACAATTCGTTGGCAAGAAGCCCATTTTTGCTGTCGAAGAGGGCGATACCAGTTTCGTCACAGGATGATTCGATACCTAAAACAAGCATAATTTTGCAATGATAGTGAGAACTCAGTAAAATTTCCGGCCCTAAAGCCGATGCAGGCCGGTAAAGTATAGTCGATTTTTTAATTTGTAAGGATATTCATGCCTAGTGTACGAGTAAAAGAGAATGAACCTTTTGAAGTAGCAGTGCGTCGATTCAAGAGATCCTGCGAAAAAGCCGGAGTGCTGTCTGAAGTTCGTAGGCGTGAATTTTATGAAAAGCCCACCTCGGTTCGCAAACGTAAAGCTGCGGCGGCAGTTAAGCGCCACATGAAAAAGGTTGAGCGTGAATTTTCGAAACGAAATCGCCTCTACTAATATCCAATTCTAAACTGAGCGGGACGAGCCATGGCGGGGCACCTGCGAGACAAAATTCAATCTGATATTAAAGCAGCTATGAAGTCCAAGGCGGTGGCGCGCCTGGGAACTTTGCGGCTGATTTCTGCTGCCATCAAACAGATAGAGGTGGATCAACGTATTACCCTTGATGATGCGGGTATTGTGGACGTGCTGAGTAAAATGGTGAAGCAGCGCCGAGACTCAGTGACTCAGTACCAAAAGGGTGGCCGAGAGGATTTGGCCGAAAAAGAGGCGGCAGAAATTGAGATTATCCAAAGCTACTTACCTGAAAGCATCCCAGAAGCTGAACTGTTGGCAATGATTAGTGGGGCGATAGACCAAACCGGTGCGAGCAGCATGAAAGATATGGGCAAGGTGATGGGCGTGATTAAACCCAAAATTGCCGGGCGTGCGGACATGGGTGTGGCGAGTCAATTAGTTAAAAAGGCGTTACAGGGTGAGTAGCATTTAGGCATCAAGTTGGTACTTGCTATCTAGCCTAAAGCTTGTCACCCTTCATGAGATGGCAGCCCCGATCCCCCAGGCTTATATCGATGAACTTCTCTCTCGACTAGATATTGTCGAAGTGATTTCGGCGCGTATGCCGCTGAAAAAACAGGGCCGAGAATTTGCCGCCTGTTGCCCTTTCCATAGTGAAAATACACCTTCCTTTACAGTGAGTCCAAGCAAGCAGTTTTATCATTGTTTCGGTTGCGGTGCCCATGGTAGCGCGATTGGGTTTTTAATGTCTTTTGAACATTTGGGATTTGTTGAAGCAGTGACAGAGCTGGCAGAATCTATCAATATGGAGTTGCCTCGTGAAGCTGGCACGGCAACCAATTCTCATCGTAATTTATTGGATGCGATGCAACTGGCAACAGATTTTTATCAACAAACCTTAAAGGGGCCGTTGGGAAAGATCGCACGTGATTATTTGCATCACAGGGGTCTAAGAGCAGATCTTATTTTAAAGTATGGTTTGGGCTATGCGCCCGATGATTGGCAAGCTCTTGAACGCCACTTATCGAATCGAGTGAGTCAACAGGATCTACTCCATGCGGGGTTACTGGTTCGGCGTGAGAGTAGTGGCACTTACGATAAGTTTAGACATCGAATTATGTTTCCCATCCGTGATCGTCGTGGTCGTGCTATCGCTTTTGGTGCCCGGGGGATGAGTGATCAGGGTCCTAAATATTTGAATTCTCCTGAAACGCCCCTTTTTCATAAGGGTCGCCAATTGTATGGTCTTTGGGAGGCACGTGAAGAGATAAAACGCCTGCAGCAGGTGCTAATTGTAGAAGGTTATATGGATGTGATTGGTCTAGCTCGACAAGGCATTCATCATGCTGTAGCGACATTGGGTACGGCTACCACCAAAGAACACCTTACCCTGCTGTTGCGCTTCGTGCCGGAGTTAGTGTTCTGTTTTGATGGTGATCGAGCCGGTCGACGTGCCGCCTGGCATGCACTAGAACAGGCGCTGCCAGTGATGGAGGCCGGACGCCAAATTAAATTTGTCTTTTTACCTGAGGGGGAGGATCCAGATACGCTTGTGGACAAAGAGGGTAAACAAGATTTTTTACAGCGTATTCATGACGCAGTACCGCTCTCGAAATTTTTGTTGCAACGATATGCCAAGACAGTCGATGGCCATACTCCTGATGGCCGAGCGCAACTAGTGGCCAATCTCGCCCCTCATCTTAAACGTATCCCAGATGGTATTTATCGGGATCTGCTGGTGGATGAATTGGCACAAATTAGTCGTTTTTCCGCGACACAGTTACAGGTCAGACTATTTGGTGAGCAAAGCTCTGCGGCTGCGGTGACTTTGGAAAAAGCGACGAAGAGCAAACCAGGCGGTGGTAATCTGATGCGTCGAGCGGTGGCGATGTTATTGCAACATCCGCAGTTGGCATTGGATTTAACCGAGAGGCAGAGACTTGCAGAAATTGAACGTCCTGGGATTTCCTTATTTCTCTCCATCGTTGAATTAGTGAACCAGGAGCCACATATTCAACCTGCAGGATTGTTAGAACGTTTTCGAGACAGTGAACATGAGTCGATATTAGCTAAGTTGCGGGTTTTTGATCTGATGATCCCTGATGAGGGGGTTAAAGTTGAATTTGAGGCAACGGTGAAACGCATCATCACTGAGCATGAGAATTCTCGATTGGAACAACTAATCAATAAATCGCGTCAATTTGAACTCACCTCGCCAGAAAGAACGGAGTGGGCCAAATTGTTAGCTCGGAGCAAACAGGATCAGGATTCCGCTAGTTAAGTGAAAAATATAGGGGGCGTTTAATTAATTTTCCTTGGAGTAAATCTAACCCCCATTGTAAAATGGTATGTTTTAGCAGCAATTCACGTTACTTAGACTGGATTCCTTCGAAATTAGAGGTATTTGACCATTATGGATCAACAGGATCGTCAGTCCCAGCTTAAGCTATTGATAGCAAAGGGGAAAGAGCAAGGTTTTCTAACCTATCATGAGGTGAATGACCACTTGCCGGATGAGATCGTAGACTCGGAACAGATCGAAGACATCATTGGAATGATAAACGATATGGGTATCAAGGTGCATGAAGAGGCGCCTGAGCAAGATTCCATATTGATTGCGGATTCATCTGATCCCGATGAAGATGCTGCGGAAGAAGCTGCCGCCGCATTGGCCAGCAGCGTGGAGACCGAACTCGGTCGCACCACCGATCCCGTGCGTATGTACATGCGTGAAATGGGTACAGTCGAGCTGCTAACCCGAGAAGGTGAAATCGAAATCGCCAAGCGAATCGAAGAAGGTTTGCGGCAAGTTTCCGAAGCTTTAGCACTCTATCCTGCTACTACAAAAACCTTGCTCGATATGTATGAGTTGGTGGAAAAAGAAGAGGCTAGGTTGACCGACATCATTGTGGATTTTATTGATCCCAATGAAGAAGAAGTGGAAATCCCGGTGCCCCAGATGGCCAACGTAGTGAGTGACGGCGATGACGATTCTGAGGTGGAGTTGGATACTGGGCCGGATCCAGAAGAAGCAGCAGCGAGATTTGCGCAATTGAAAAAATTGTACAACACGGTGGAGCGAACGGTACAGAAAAATGGTCGCGGCTCTAAACGTGTTCAAACTGCGCGTGAAAAATTGGCAAGTGAATTTGTACAGCTGAAGTTGTTGCCCAAAGTTTTCAATACCTTAGTGTCTCAGGTTCGAGATGAGGTGGATGCGATCCGCGCTGAAGAAAAACTCATTATGAGTATTTGCGTGGAAAAAGCGAGAATGCCACGTAAACAGTTTATTAATAGTTTTCCGAATCGCGAAACGGATCCTGAGTGGTTGCAGGAAATCCTGGCATCGGGAGAGCCTTATGCATTGGTGATCGAGGATTATGTAGCAGATATTGAGCAAGCTCGGGCACGCTTAGGAGCATTTGAAGATAGATCTGGCTTGCAGATAAGTGAAATTAAAGACATTAATCGTTCTTTGTCCATTGGCGAAGCGAAAGCTCGCCGTGCAAAAAAAGAGATGGTAGAGGCCAATTTACGATTGGTTATCTCAATTGCCAAGAAGTATACCAATAGAGGACTACAGTTCTTAGATTTGATTCAGGAAGGCAATATTGGTTTGATGAAGGCGGTGGATAAATTTGAATATCGCCGAGGCTATAAGTTTTCTACTTATGCCACCTGGTGGATCAGGCAGGCGATTACCCGCTCCATCGCCGATCAGGCGAGAACCATTCGCATTCCGGTGCATATGATCGAAACCATCAATAAATTGAATCGAATTTCACGTCAACTATTACAGGAAAAGGGTCGGGAGGCTACTCCAGAAGAGTTAGCAGAAAAGATGGAGATGCCGGAGGACAAAATCCGTAAGGTGCTAAAAATCGCCAAAGAGCCTATCTCGATGGAAACCCCAATTGGGGATGATGAAGATTCCCATCTGGGTGATTTTATTGAAGATATAAATATGTTATCACCGGTCGATTCCACTACTAATGAAGGACTGCGAGAAACCACTCAGTCAGTTTTATCTGGATTAACCGCCCGGGAGGCAAAGGTATTGCGCATGAGATTCGGTATTGACATGAATACGGATCACACTCTAGAGGAGGTAGGCAAACAATTTGATGTGACGCGGGAGCGAATTCGCCAAATTGAAGCGAAAGCGCTGCGTAAGTTGCGTCATCCAAGCCGCTCTAAACAACTGCGAAGTTTTCTAGACGGTTAGTGGTCTCGGGGTTTTCCTCAAGAGCGCAAACTTCTTAACACCAAATAACTTATTAGGGCCTGTAGCTCAGTTGGTTAGAGCAGGGGACTCATAATCCCTTGGTCGTAGGTTCGAGTCCTACCGGGCCCACCAGTTCAACATATACCCTCTGCCTTGTTGTTGTGACCATAGCCGCGATGGTCAAGTTTTGGTTCCATAGAGGCTCTAAATTGTCTACCTATCACTCGCTGTGTTTACCCATGCATGTAGTATGCGTTTTGAATGTTGGGCGTTTGGTCACAAGGTAGATCGTACTGCCAGGTTCACTTCAACGGAACAAGGCTGTACTTGGTCTTTTTAACACTTCCACAGCTTCAATGCCCGAGAGATCCTTTGGGCCAACGAAGCCCTGCCCCGTATTGAAGCGATTGACCAGATAGTTACTTGGCAGGTTTTCATCACCCACGAAGCCACAAACAGAAAAACTGTTCCGCAGGCCGCGGAAGTTACTTTGGCGAGCGACTGATGTCGCGAGATCCAGGAGCTGATCAAGGTTTACTGCTCCGGCATTCTACAAGACTTCAGAATCCCTAACTATCTGAGCTTGAGGCGTACCCAGGGATTAAAATCACCCCGATACGCCTGCCGGCTGCAGTGACGACTATGCTCTTAAGCTCAATCACGCCTTCTGCACTTTCAGTTACTGTATGCCCTTGGACAGATAGGAGGCTTGCCCCAATAAAAAATGTAACTTAATACCCAGATTTTCTATTCACTTTTTTCCACATAAAAACATTCTCGCTGAGACGATTTACAGAGAGATATGTTATAACATATCATTCATTCTGCGGCACATGGAGCCTGACATGCTCAGAACATTTGTAGCTGTACGGATACTGAAGACCTTTGAATACACCAATCAGAGAATAAACCATGAAAGAGAATAGAAGTAACGCCCCGAACACTGGCAACAGACTTCCGGTAACTGTACTTTCTGGCTTCCTCGGTGCTGGAAAAACCACGGTGTTGAGCCATGTTCTCAACAATCGTGAAGGCCGCCGAGTGGCTGTAATCGTCAACGATATGAGTGAAATCAATATTGATGCCAACGTCGTGCAAAAAGAGGTACAACTGAATCGTAGTGAAGAAAAACTGGTTGAGATGAGTAATGGCTGTATCTGTTGCACGCTGAGGGAAGATTTATTGTTAGAAGTTCGTAAACTTGCCGATGAGGGTCGATTCGACTATCTGCTCATTGAATCCACCGGCATTTCAGAGCCGTTGCCGGTCGCAGAAACCTTCACTTTTGCCGACGAGGAAGGTATCAGTCTATCTGACGTAGCGAGCCTGGATACGATGGTTACCGTGGTTGATGCCTTAAACTTCCTGGTTGATTACGACGAAGCAAAATATTTGCACGAAACTGGAGAGTATCTTGGAGAAGAAGATGAACGTAGTGTTGCTGACTTACTGGTAGATCAAGTCGAATTTGCAGACGTTATCCTCATTAGCAAAACCGATATGGTGGATGAAGCCACTTTGAAGCGCCTGATGGCCG
This sequence comes from Thiotrichaceae bacterium UBA5859, assembly GCA_002432655.1. Lineage (GTDB taxonomy): Bacteria > Pseudomonadota > Gammaproteobacteria > UBA5859 > UBA5859 > UBA5859. Next base: position 296,481 of record DJFZ01000005.1, read on the forward strand.
TGTTGAAAACACTGAACACGGAAGCAGAAATACTACCGATAAGCCATGGTCAGGTGCCCGTCACACAAATTCTGGGTACCGGAAAATTCAGCTTTGAGCGCGCTCAGCAAGCCCCAGGCTGGCTTAAGGAAATGCGTGGCGAACACGTACCGGAAACAGAAGAATACGGTATCGGCAGCTTTACCTACACCGCGCGGCGGCCGTTTCATCCACAAAAATTCTATGACTTTCTCCACAGCAAAGACATTCAAGGTAAATTAATTCGCTCTAAAGGATACTTCTGGTTAGCGACTCGACCTGAGTTTGCTGGTAAATGGAGTCAGGCTGGCGGCATGGCCCGCTATGGATTTGCCGGCATGTTCTGGAAGGCGGTGCCGAGAGACAGTTGGCCGGAAGATGAAGACTACATTCGTGCAATTAAAGCTCAATGGCAGGAGCCCTTTGGTGATATGCGCCAGGAGCTAGTCTTCATCGGCCAGGGACTGAGTAAAAGCCAAGTGACACAGGCATTAGATAACTGTCTGTTAAACGACGAAGAACTACTAGCAGGGAGGGAAATTTGGGTAACACTTGCCGATCCATTTCCCTCTTGGGAGGTAGAGGCATGACAATAGCCCTCCGCCTAACATCGCCAATATCTCATCGAATTGTCTCCGGTGATTCCTTAGATACGCTGACAGACATCTATCGCAACGATATCAACATGGCGGTTTGGCAAAGACATCTCAGTCCAGCGTTGTTGTCGGAGAGCCTAGCAGTATTGGCGATAGAAGGATTCACTGGTTATCGAATTGTGCTGCCAGAGGCCAAACTAAATGATTTGCAAGAGATGCTTCCCGAACTTGCCGACTTTCCCCACCTACGCTCAGATATCCAGTTGCTCGCAGAGATGTTTTGCTACCTTTTTGAAATGGGAGCAGTCGGGCTGCGCCTGACGCCGCTCACGACGGCCATGTGTCCAAAGTTTCACGTCGACCGCGTACCCTGTCGCTTGATCACCAGTTATTGTGGCACGGGTACACACTGGCTCCCCCATCACGCTGTCAATCGCGACAAGCTAGGCGCTGCTAGTGATGGTTTGAGTGATGCGGAAAGCGGTTTGTACACAGCAGTAGACGCCATTCAAACCCTGGCGATCGGCGATGTCGCCCTACTCAAGGGTGAGCTGTGGGAAGGCAATGAGGGAGCGGGCCTTGTACACCGCTCACCTGGGGTTCTGCCAAACCAGAAGCGCCTCTTACTAACACTCGACTTTGTTTGAATTCTCAGCCAAAAGGATACAACTATGACAACGACTACCCGCCTACCTCTCTTCTGCATCACCCAAACAGTCTTGTTAACTGTTGTGTTCCTGACAACCAGCCAAAACGCCTTCACTCAGGAACAGCAACCCCATGTTCATGGTCTAGCGGAATTACATGTTGTGCTGGACGGGGACCAGCTTGAAATCGAATTTCACTCTCCAGCGATGAACCTGCTGGGTTTTGAGCATCGCGCAAACAACGCCGAACAACATGCCTTGGTGGATAAAGCAAAAGGCACGCTGGCAAAAGCCGAGACCTTGTTTCAGTTTCAGCCATCGACGTGCAAATTAACTCTGCACGAGACGGATTTTAGCAGCGTGACAGGAGACAAGGATGGGGAGGAACATAAGGACGAACACGAAGAACACCATGTGCATCATGATAATGCTTCTCATGATAAAGACGAGCATCACGGGAAAGAGCATGATAAGAAAGGGGAAGAACGGCACCACAGTGACATTAAAGCTCACTACCACTTCCAGTGTAAAAACCCTGGCGAACTGCGCTTAATGACAACCTCGATTCCCACGGTTTTTCCTGGGGTACACGCACTGCACGCACAATGGGTGATCAATGGTCACCAGGGCGCGACCACCTTGGACAAACAACAGCGCGATATTCCTTTCAATCAACCCAACTAGCGGAATCACTATGATTAGCCATCTGGATCCCTGGGCCATGGGCCTTATCTTTCGCATGGCGCTAGCCATTTCCACCGCCGGACTGCTGTGGGCCTTGGTCTATTGGGCGACGGCTACATGACAGGATAATGAAATCAGTATTCACCACAACAGGCATAGCGATCAGCAACCTGACGGTTACCTATGACAGGCACCCCGCCGTGCACCACCTGTCGGCCGTACTCAAAACGGGTTCGCTGACAGCGTTAATAGGCCCCAACGGTGCCGGCAAAACCACATTGTTGGAGACCATTGCTGGGCTGCGAACCCCGAACGAAGGATGTATCTCTTTACAGGGATTCTGCACCGATGATATCGGCTATCTACCGCAACAATCCCAGATTGATCGTAGCTTTCCCATGACGGTGCGAGACTTGGTCGCCAGCGGTTTCTGGCAGAGCCTGGGTCCCTTCGCACAAATGACCAAAGCCTACCAACAAACCATAACTGCAGCGCTGGCGCAGGTTGGGCTCGACGGTTTTGAAAAGCGCATGATAAATAGCCTGTCGGGTGGGCAATTCCAACGCCTGTTGTTTGCCCGGCTGATTGCTCAGGACTCCCCGGTATTGCTATTAGACGAGCCCTTTAATGCCATTGATGCGAAAACGGCCGCAGAATTACTGTTGCTTATCGATCATTGGCACGATGAAAAACGCACCATCGTAATTGTCACCCACGATGTGGAACTGGCGCGGCAGCGCTTTCCCAATAGCATGTTATTAGCGCGGGAGCTGATTGCTAGCGGCCACAGTCGCGAGGTGCTTACTACTGAGAATCTGGAGCGTGCTAAACAGATGTGCGAGTCCTTTGATGAGCATTCCGCGCTTTGCCTGCGAGGTGTTGCATGATTATAGACATTCTGTGGGGGCCTTTTTTGGAATTCGGCTTTATGCGCCGCGCCTTGGTGGGCTGTATCGCCATCAGCGTCAGTGCAACCCCGGTGGGCATGTTCATGATTTTGCGCCGCATGAGCCTGACCGGTGATGCCATGGCGCATGCCATTCTTCCGGGCACAGCTATCGCCTATCTCTTTACAGGACTCTCTTTGGGGGCAATGACCTTAGGCGGGCTGGTCGCGGGACTGGTGGTTGCAATGGCAGCAGGGTTAGTGGCACGTCGCACTCAGCTTCGGGAAGATACCAGTCTGGCTGCCTTCTATTTGATTTCGCTTGCGTTGGGCGTAATGCTGCTGTCAGTGCGCGGTAACAATATCGATTTATTCCATGTGCTGTTCGGCAACATACTGGCATTGAACAATCCATCATTATTTCTGTTGGCGAGCATTGCCAGCGTGAGCATACTTTTATTGGCTATCATTCTTCGCTCGTTGATACTGGAATGCGTTGATCCTGCTTTTTTACGTTCTGTGAGTCGAACCAGCCCGATCGCACACTACGGTTTTTTGGTGCTGATGGTGATTAATCTGGTGGCAGGTTTCCACGCTCTTGGCACCCTGATGGCGGTTGGCATCATGATACTGCCGGGCGCCGCTGCTAAATTTTGGGCACGCTCTCTTCAAGGCATGCTTGGATTAGGTGTACTGCTCAGCATCAGCGGCAGCTACCTGGGCTTGCTGCTTTCTTATTACTACGATCTGCCCGCTGGACCAGCGATTATTCTGTTTTTAGGCACTGTGTATGTCATGTCCGTTTTCTTTGGTTCTGAATCCGGGTTGCTTAGCCGTCGTATTTATCGCCGCCATCTGGCGGGTTAAAGAACAAGGGATCTGCCATGTACATTATAAATAGCACTTTTTTGCGCTTGTTTTATGGTCTGATATTTTGTGGTTTATGGTTCGCTCAGGCAAACGCGTGGTCAGCAAGTTTCGCTGATCAGCAGTCACCCAAATCTGAGGCTAATATCCGTCCCCATGTTGTTGCCAGCTTTAGCATCCTTGGTGACTTGGTCCGTGTACTCGGTGGGCCACATCTTGAAGTCATCACTCTGGTTGGTGCCGACAGTGACGGTCACACTTACCAGCCGACCCCTGGCGATGGCAGGCGATTGGCAAGTGCTAATCTAGTGGTGACCAACGGCCTACATTTTGAAGGTTGGATACCCAGACTGATCGAAAGTTCCGGTTATCGCGGCCCACTAGTTGTTGCTACCGAGGGTGTTGACGTGTTGTATCTCAATGGTGAGCCTGATCCCCATGCTTGGCAAAGTTTAAGCAACATTCTAATCTATGCGGACAACATCACCCAGGCGTTGGTGCAATTGCTGCCTGTCTCAAAAGTTGATTTGCTGCATCGAAACCAGCAGTTTCGTGCTGATGTGACCAACCTACAAAATACTGCCCGTACATTGTTTAATCGCATTCCCGTTGAACAACGAAATGTGGTGACCAGCCACGATGCTTTTGGCTACCTGGGTCGTGACTATTCCATTCAATTTATCGCGCCCGTAGGGATGAGCACAGACGCACAAGCCAGCGCTAACGACATTGCCCTACTGATCCGGCAAATCAAGCGACAAAATATTCACGCCGTGTTTGTCGAAAATATTTCCGATCCACGCTTGATCACACAGATAGCCACAGAAACCGGCGTCAGTATCGGTGGCAGTCTCTACTCCGATGCCCTGTCGCCACCATCAGGACCAGCATCCTCTTTCTTGGAAATGATGCAACACAACATAGTGCTAATTAGCAGTGCTTTACAGTCATCGCACCGAATGGAGTGATCCTCGATTTATTCAATATATGATACGATATAACATAACTATTATCCTGAGTTTGCCGGAGGATCTTCCATGACTAAAAAAATTCCAGTGACTGTACTCACAGGCTTTCTGGGGAGCGGAAAAACCACGCTACTCAATCGTATTCTGTCTGAACAACACGGGCTCAAAATTGCCGTTATCGAAAATGAATTTGGGGAAATCGGCATCGACCAGGATCTGGTTATCAATGCCGATGAGGAAGTGTTTGAAATGAACAACGGCTGTATTTGCTGTACGGTACGAGGCGATCTGGTGCGGATCCTCGGAGATCTTGCGACCCGCAAGGAAAAGTTTGATCGCGTGATTCTCGAAACCACAGGTCTAGCCGACCCCGGCCCGGTGGCGCAAACCTTTTTTGTCGACGATGTTTCTCGCCAGCACTATGAGCTGGATGGCATTGTTACCCTGGTGGACGCAAAACACGTCGGCCAACATCTGGACGACAGCGATGAAGTACTGGCTCAGATTGCCTTCGCTGATCGCATTGTGCTTAATAAAATAGACCTCATTAGCGATAGTGAAAAAGCCGCTATTAGCCAACGCTTGCGTGCCATCAATGGGATGGCTGATATTTATCCAGCGGTGATGGGTGATACCCTCATAGATAGGTTGCTGGACATTGGCGGCTTTAATCTGGAACGCGTACTGGAAGAAAAACCCAATTTTCTGGAACCGGAATATCCGTTCGAATGGGCAGGTATCTTTGAGCTAAAACCAGGCAAGCATCAATTAGTACTCAAACCGGGGCCAGACCCTGAAATGTCGGTACTATTGTGTGACGTCAATGCAGAAAATTTTGAAAAAAACGGTGCTGAAACAGAGAGTTCCGCTACCTTGGAAGCTGGATTAAAGTCACTGGCTGAACAGGTTTTTCAATACTTTTCAGAACCCGCCGAGGGGTTGACTTCAGGCCAGGCGCTGTTGCAATCAAACCATCATTACTGCCTTTCACTGACCGGCGGCGTATCCTTCACCTTTGATATCGACGCGCCCGTTAAAAACCGTTTAGCGATTTTCTCCCAACACACGCCAGAGGAATTTTCCATGGTGCTCTCTCGCGATCACGAAGTGGATGTTGAGCCTTGCGCGCAACACTATTTTAATGCGCAACATGAACACGATAGCAAAGTTACCTCTGTCGCCGTCGAACTCCCCGGATTATTTGACGGGCAAAAGATCAATGCCTGGCTAAACGTCTTTCTGCGAATACAAGGTGAAAATATCTTTCGCATGAAAGGTGTGGTCGGTGTTGAGGGCGAAGCCACCCGATTTGTATTCCAGGGTGTACATATGATGTTCGGTGCACAACCAGGAAAACCGTGGGGAGATGAACTGCCGATGAATCGAATCGTTTTCATTGGCCGCGACTTATCTGAAGACTATATACAAGAGTCCTTGCGTAAGTGTCTTGCGTGATGAATACGGTTGTCTCACCTGTTGCTGCCAGACAAATAATCACTCAATTCATTGAGAATTCCCAACCCTTGAGAGATACGAATCATGGTCCATCAAAACCCGACTGGACACATTCCAGTTATCGCGGAGTCTGCCTATGTTGGCAATACCGCCATCATTAGTGGCAAAGTGATTATTCACGACCAAATATCTATAGGTCCCTACGCCATTATTCGAGCCGATGAAGTAAATGCCACCGGTGATATAGAGTCAATCATCATTGGAGCGAACTCTAATATTCAGGATGGTATGGTCATTCACTCCAAGTCTGGTACAGCGGTCAGCATCGGCGAGCACACATCTATTGCACACCGTTCCATCATTCATGGGCCTTGCTCGGTTGGAAGCCAAGTTTTTGTGGGATTCAACAGAGTGTTGTTTAACTGCACGGTCGGCAACGGTAGCGTTGAGCGCCACAATGCTGTCGTGGACGGCTGCGATCTACCACCAGGTTTTCATGTCTCGTATTAAGAGCGTACTGATCCCCGAATCAACTTGGATCAGTTGCCAAAGGTGAGTGTATCGGTAGACGAGTTTTGAGAAGGACATTCCATTTAATATGTTATTGGTAATAAGCTAGTTTGGTTATTTACATAGGTATGGAAAAAGTTTCCCTGGGTATTGAGGCGCTCCTTTATGTTAAGGTTACATTATATCATTATGACGCACCAAGCACGTAACGCACCAGGTGATTAAGCTATGAGTAAAATTCCAGAGATTCTCCATTATGCCGAAAGCGGTTGTCGGGCTAATGGCGCCAGATTAACCGAAAAACGTAAGCGAGTATTGACCGGCTTGCTGAAATCTCAGAAGGCCTTGTCTGCTTACGAACTGATAGATTTCATGCAAAGTGAATTTGCTGAATCACTGCCTGCCATGTCGGTATACCGGATTCTCGACTTTCTTGAAAGCGAAAACCTTGTGCACAAACTTCATTTGGCTAACAAGTACGTCGCCTGCTCCCATATCAGTTGTGCTCATGAGCACGAGGTGCCACAGTTTTTGATTTGTGATGAGTGTGGTAGCGTGAAAGAAATTGGCATCAAGAAGGTTTTGATCAATACACTAAAGAACAATGTCGAGGAAGCAGGCTACATCCTCAAGAGTCAGCAGTTAGAGCTGCATTGCCTCTGTCAAGAATGCGCCAGCAAGACAGCCTGAGAAACACCAGGTGATAATAATTTCTAAACTTGCATTCGTGAGGATTACAATCGTCCATGCCGAATGATTTTTTTCTTAGCATTGAGAACAGCGCTCAAGGCGAAAAACATGCAATGCAGCATGTGCTTGGGCGTCTATCCTATAACAACTCTGGTCTTATTCCCGTTATTGCCCAGGATCTCTATAGTCGTGACGTGCTCATGTTGGCCTGGATGAATCAGGACGCCATAGCGCAAACCCTTCAAAGTGGTTTTATGACCTATTGGTCCCGCTCACGTTCACAGCTTTGGCGAAAGGGAGAAACCAGCGGACATTTTCAGCGACTGAAAACCATGCGAATCGATTGCGATGGTGACACACTGCTCTGTGAAGTTGAACAAACAGGCCCCGCTTGCCATACAAGGAGAAAGACCTGCTTCTATTTAGAGGTCGATCCCCATACAAACACGGTTGTGGTCACTGATTCGCCACCAAATTAGTCGTGCTATAGCGCTTAAAACCCTATAGGTCTAATCACCGAAATTTACCGCAGTGGTGCTGCTTGTTGTACAGCTTAATAGAAGGACTTCTCCTCATATGCCAGCTCTCGAAGCAATTCCTACTAATGTCATCACCGGCTTTTTAGGTGTTGGTAAATCTACTGCCATTCTTAATCTACTGAAGAATAAGCCAGGCAACGAGCGCTGGGCGGTTCTGGTCAATGAATTTGGCGAAGTGGGAATCGACGGCACTCTATTCAGTGGTAAGGAAGCCGAAAAAACGGGCGTGTTTATCCGCGAGGTTTCCGGTGGTTGTATGTGTTGTGCTGCTGGCCTGCCCATGCAAATTGCACTCAATATGCTACTGGCTCGCGCCAAGCCCCATCGCTTATTGATAGAACCAACTGGACTTGGCCATCCTAAGGAAGTATTGGCAGTACTGATCTCGAAGCATTATCGTCAAGCGCTGGATCTTCGCGCCACAATTACTCTGGTAGATGCAAGAAAAATTCATCATGATCGCTATACCCATCATCCTACATTCAACCAGCAGCTCGCCATCGCTGATGTGATTGTTGCCAATAAGGCTGACCAATACCAACCCGAAGATTTCCCTGTACTGCTGGAGTATTTGAAGCGCACAAGCGGTTTCACCACGTCGGTTTTCCAGGTGAGCCAGGGGCATTTACAACTAGATTGGCTTGAAGCGCCGTCATGTTACCGGGACCACAAGCACCATCATCACGATCAGAAACACTCGTCCTATCTCCTGGAGACACCCAATATCCCCAGCACAGGCTACTTGAGCATACACAATGAAGGTGAAGGCTTTTATAGCCGAGGTTGGATCTTCACACCGGAATGGACGTTTGATACACACAAACTATTTGTGTTGTTGTCAGGATTGGACGTTGAGCGAATTAAAGGCGTTTTTATCACCCAGCAAGGCGTCATCGCCTATAACAAAGCTGACAGCGTACTCACTGAAACCAACCTTGATGATTGCATGGACAGCCGCATTGAATGTATCAGTCGTGAATCAGGCGCGTTGGAAACCCTGGAAGAAAAACTCTTGGACTGCGTTATGGCGCAATAGAGTTACTTTTCGGTATAAGGCTCGATCCGATCCACTTTAATGGTATAGGCCGCCGTGGCCATATCGTTTTCAATCAATTTGGTGCTCAATGTGCCTGACAGCCAGAACGGATCGTACAAGACCTCCAACTTGAAGCCATTGTCATACTCGGCATAGATAATTTGATTGGGCGGTGGTGGGGGAACATGGATACAGGCACCAAAATAAGGGACTAAGAAAAATCGAGTGATGGTTTGATCATCGCCAAACTCCAGTGGGACGATAAATCCCGGCAGGCGTATTTTCTGTCCATCGAATTCAGACACAATTCGCGTGGATATCAAGGCTTGCTGATAGCGGCTGTCATTCGCCTGAGCAATAGCCCCCTGAATTTGGCTGGTAATCTGATCCTCCATTGACCCATCTTCAATGTCATTCAGCCACTCTGGTGGGTTCATAAGTGCATCGAGATCGTCTTTGGGCATTAGGTCGGTCCATTCGATGATCCGAAAACCATCCACCAGCACGGCCTTGTCATTCTGAGTCTGCCCAAGGCTAGAACTTGCAAATACGAGTTGGAACAGGATCAACGCAGTAGCATGTCGAATGACTGGATAAGTGAGTGTATACGACAAAACGCTCTTCACGATGGATAATCGCTTACTGATAGAAAACCGACTTTATGATATGTTATATCATACTGAGGTGTGGTTTGTGAGTAAATAACAGGAGCTTTGTTTGGTTGTAGCAGTAGAAAACCTTCGTTTTCAATATTACTGTGGTAACGGGCCAGTATTGGACATTCCCCGCTGGTCTGTTAGCCACGGGGAACAGGTGTTTCTTTATGGCCCTTCTGGTAGCGGAAAATCGACTCTGTTGAACTTGTTAGCTGGTATCCTACTCCCTAATGTTGGCACCATCGAGATTTTAGGAAAACCCATTCATAGCCTCAGTAGCAGTCAACGGGACAAATGGCGAGCGCGACATATTGGTGTCGTGTTTCAGCAATTTAACCTGATTCCCTACCTGAATGGTCTGAACAACATCAAACTGGCTGCCCACTTTGCCAAAACCGCCAACAAGTCAGCACGAGCTTCGGAATTGCTCTCGGCCTTGGGTATTGAGCCCCAACTCCATGACCAACCGGCGTCAAAACTGAGCATCGGCCAGCAGCAACGGGTAGCTATAGCCCGAGCACTGATCAATCAGCCCGAACTGTTGATTGTGGATGAACCCACCTCGGCACTGGATCAACAAAACCGCGATGCCTTTATGTCACTGTTGCTCAACCAGGTAAAACAGCACAACACAGCGCTGATCTTTGTCAGCCATGATCTAAGGTTGGCGGACAAGTTCTCCCGAGTCGAAGCGCTGCCAAAGATCAACCGGGTGGGAAGATCGCACTGATGTTTTTACGCCTGGCTCTCTCCAGTCTTTGGAGCCGCAAGGGCTCCGCTTTGCTCACCTTCCTGGCTATTACTGTGAGCGTTTTTGTGTTGTTAGGCGTGGAGCAGATTCGTCACCAGGCCAAAAACAGCTTTGGCAATACCGTGTCAGGCATCGACTTGATCGTCGGGGCCCGAACCGGTGATATCAACTTATTGCTCTATTCCGTATTTCGGCTTGGCAATGCCACCAACAACATCGCCTGGGCCAGTTACCAGCAGATTGCGGGCAATCCAGATGTCGCCTGGACCATTCCGATTTCTCTTGGTGATTCTCACCATGGTTATCGGGTAATGGGTACTTCCAGCGATTATTT
>DJFZ01000051.1:0-3031 GCA_002432655.1 Thiotrichaceae bacterium UBA5859
GAATACCCTTTATCATTAAGAAGATCTCCTTATGCTTAAATTTGCTAATCTTCCACAAGAACGAAAGAAATCTAATTTGATGGATTTTAAAACTAGCTATTTATTCGTGGCTTAAAAATAATCAACGCCTTAGAAAATTAGTGGATGCCTAAGTTGCTGATAATTTCGTTGTCACATCGGTGAAGTTCAGGCTAGCCAACAAGTTGATGTCTGAGGCAGGGTGGATCCAAGAGGTACAGCGTACAAAAAAAAACGCCGTATTCAAATGAATACGGCGTACATATTTAGAAATGAAAATTTAAAGGATTATGATTTGCTCTCTGCAGCTTCAACTACTTGTTTCCAATCAGTAGTAGTGAGCACACGCACTCTGTTCAAAATTTGTAACAACAATCCACCAAACGCGAATAGTCCCCATCCGAGCACAACAAATCCCCAATGGATTGGCGCAGCGAATAGCTCTTCAGCATAAAAGAATGTATGTCCCCATTCATTTAAACCCAAGTTGGGCATAATCAATAAGGGAGCCATAGCAACAATGAAAAATGGCACTGAAACCCGACCAATGAAATCAGGCATACGGGTGTGTAACCAAACAGCACCAATGATTGCGCCTACTGCACCGGCAGGTATCACTAAGTAGAATAAGCCGATGTGGGTTGGGGTAAAATCGGTATCTCGAATAGTTGTTTGGTGCCAAGCGGCATCAGCTTCTACGAACAAGCCCAAAATTACCATTAATGCCAATGCACCAACAGTCATGAATGTTAGAATTAAATAGTAAACACCGAGTTCTTTTTGCGGCGTCATGGCAGCATGTGGATCCTTAGGTCTTGTAAACCAACACCATGGAACACCTATAAACAACAATGCACTTAAGCCAATGACTTGAGCCCAAAACAGACTCATCCAATACTTAGCGAATTCTGGTTCAAAATAGTCCAGACCGACAGTGAATGAATATTCTTCCGTATACCAACGATAGGCTAAAACAAAAATGCTGAGTCCTACCGTGAGTCCTATAGCGGCAGCCCATGGAACACGGGGATTACCTTTCTCGTCCAAGGGAAACACGTGTCTTTGAATAAAAGTTCTTTGCTCTGATTCCGCCCCGCTAGGCTGGATCTCTCGTTTATCATTAACTACCACCGCCATATCTATCTCCTTTTGATTTTCATTTCGAATTACTTAGTTCTAATAGTCTTGATAATTACTCACAACACTTGTGGCTTTCTCAAGTAACGACTTTGTGTCGAGTACAACCATATAGTTCGGCCGACTAACGATAAAACTACCATTATTTTTTGGTTTTTGACAATAAATTTTAAATTTCCAACATTGTCGCCAGGAACTGTACGTTTTGTATCTACATACAATTTTACTATCGACATTGTCTATAATAAACAAATAGTTATGTGTTGTTTTTATTATTAAGTTATCGTTATATATTAAAATTTTGAAAACAAGAATTATGTGAATTTATTACTTATAAAATAAATAAATTGGCACATTAAAATTTTAAGCTCTCATTTTTACCATATTTCTTAGTTTTTTTCGAAGCTCGCCCCTGTTTTACTAAATTTGATCGCATTTTTCTCCCGTCAGGATTCTCGATAAATCAACACCGGGATGGCTAACTTAAGGAATTTTCTAATATTAAATCTGCCGCTTTAGCACCGATTACCATCGCCGTGGCATTCGTATTTCCCCCTATGATAGTTGGCATGACAGAAGCATCGGCAACGCGCACATTTGACATCCCATGGAGCCGTAATTTGGGATCGACCACTGCCATTGGATCCTTGCCCATTTTGCATGTTCCGACCGGGTGATAAATCGTCTCTGCATTGCGACGAATAAATTCCTTCATTGCAGATTCACTTTGAATGTCTACTCCAGGGTATACTTCATCCACTCGAAACTTTGAGAACGCCGCACTATTGAGGATTTCTCTGGCCTGTTTGAGCCCACTCAGTAGTTTGGTGAGATCCTCCTCTTCCGCCAGGTAATTAAATCGAATATCTGGCCCCCGATACACATTCTCTGTATTTAAAGTGATTTCCCCACGACTCTTAGGATAGAGTAAACAAACGCGAAGACTATAATGATGTCCCAAAGCATCCAAAGAAAAACCGTGTTTGCGTAAAAACGCCGGCGTAAAATGAAATTGCAAATCCGGAAAAGGGGATGATGGTGAGGAATACGTAAAGGCACCCGCCTCAGCAACATTGGAACACAGCATACCGGTTTTACTTTGATGGTATTTTTTAATCTCTCCCATGAACTTCAGAAGAAAAGGCCAGGAAAGACCAAATGTATCCTGGGTGTTACATTTATGGGTAACAGTTACGTCCAAATGGTCCTGTAGATTTTTCCCCACTCCAGGCAAGGAATGATTCACCTCTATGCTCTTCGCTAACAGTTCATCTTCCGGACCAATACCAGAGAGAAGCAACAAATATGGCGATCCGATTGCACCGGCGCTGAGGATCAATTCCTCATGACATCGCACCTCCAAGAGATTATTACCCTTCCTATACCGAACTCCTACAGCACGATCCCCGGACAACAATATCTTGCAAACTGTGGCGCCGGTGATAATTCGTAAATTGGATCGCTGCGCCACCGGCGTGAGAAATGCATCGGCACTACTACAACGCCGTCCCTCCACCTGACTGAGGGCATATACTCCAGAACCGAAACATTCTTGATTCAGCAACTGTTCATAGACGGGCAACCCCACATCTTTTGAAGACTCAAGAAAAACCTTGGTTAATCTATTGATATATCGAGGCTTAGATATTCTAACTCGACTATCCTTTGGAGCTGTCCTCTCCTCGTCTGTCCACCATTCCTGAGCATCAAAATAAGGTTTTAATTCTTCATAAGACCACCCTTTATTACCGAGTGATGCCCAAAGATCAAAATCATTAGGCTGCCCTCGCATATATACCATGGCGTTTATTGAGCTACTCCCACCAAGTACCCTACCTTGTGGACAATATAGACGTCGGTTGTTGAGATGTGGCTC
>DJFZ01000051.1:3314-12853 GCA_002432655.1 Thiotrichaceae bacterium UBA5859
AATTTACTCCTATTTTCTGGCCCAGACTCTATTAAACAAACACTTACATCCGGATTCTCTGTTAGTTTATTAGCTATGACGCAACCAGCAGATCCCGCACCTACAATGATGTAGTCGTACATGAAACAACCTTTTACTTCGATGAAAATATACGGCGTGTATTAGATTATTTTATTAATTTTGTTTCCCCTAAGGACCAATTTACCGCCTGTTGAATTCTTTAGCTAGGTTTGTTTTCACGAGTTCGATACACTGATACCTAGATAGAGCGGAACCTCGGGGGATTTTTCCCCGTCTATTGTTGAATTTATTAAGTTGGGTGTTCACTATGAAAAGCAAATTCACTCTAGTATGCACCGCCGTTATATGGTTGCTACCCCAACTATCTTGGGCGGATTTAAAAGTCACTTGGTCTGTGCCAAAAAAAGATGTTCAATTTACCATTGAGTATCGAGATCCTAATACCATGCGCATGGGTATCGAGCATGGCATGTACGTTCTGATCTTAGGTGAGGAACTCTACGCGGTAAACGAAAATCGAATATTAGATGTACATGCTTTCGCCGAGCAATTACAAGAAATGTGGCTGACTGAATTTTTTGCGAACCGCATGCAAGAACGTTCTAAGAGAATACCACCATCCTCCGGCTTAAAAGCTCTGAACCGAACCGAAACCGTCGCAGGAATTAGAGGTGAGGTATTTGAGGTCACCAGACCGCCGAGTGAAAACCAAAAAGAAACAGAAAGTTATGAAATTGTATTAACTCAAGATCCTCAACTTGTGAATTTGAAATTTGCCATGCAAGAATGGACAAAAACTAATTCTGAACGCTTACGCCAGGAAGGTTTTTTACAAATGCGTGAAGCGATGCAAGGTCTGATTCCACAACAGATGGCCATTATCCGCTATAGCGATAAATTTCAAATTTCTGAAATCGCAGACACACCGCTTGAGAACAGCCGATTCCAATTACCCGCCAATTACAAAATTCGCACCTCTCCCACTCTGGCGGATATCAGTACAGTGATTCGAGTCATGATGCCTCTCGCTCGCAGCGACTGATTTAATTTATTTAAGGGTGGATTTGGCGCAAAATCGGATCCATACTTTAGGGTGCAACTGAAATCATGGCTAAACTTTAGTTTAGTCGCGACAATTTAATTTATGTCTTTGCCCGGCAACGGCATATATGGAGGAAGGGAAAATGAGTAATCCAGATCCAGTCGTGACACCGATACGACCTGATCGACCAAGTGAAGAAATTGACCGCGTCAATCCGTATCTAGAATTGCTAGAAAAGCAAAAACAAGCTTTTCTAGATAGAGGCATCAGCAATTTAAAACAAAGAAAAGATGCACTAACCAAACTTAGTAAAGCATTAGCGAAATATTCGGATGACATTATCACTGCCGTACAGGAAGATTTTGGCCACCGTTCTCCCCATGAAACCATTCTCACTGAAGTGCTGGCATCTCAAGGTGAAGCGGCGCTGACCAAAGCCAAACTAAAAGGTTGGATGAAACCGCATCGCGCACCTTCCAGTATTTCTGCGCTACCTGCTACAGGTAAAATTGTTTATCAACCCAAAGGAGTGATTGGCATTATGGGCGCTTGGAATTATCCAGCGTTCCTATGTTTTTCTCCACTGATAGGTGTCATGGCCGCAGGTAACCATGCGATGATCAAACCACCTGATGTCACACCTCGAACCTCTGAAGTAATTAAGGATCTTATCGCCAGCACATTCGACGAAGAATACATTGCTGTCGTGACCGGCGAAGTACAAGCCGCAGTGGATTTTTCTGAACTACCTTTCGACCATTTGATGTATACAGGGAATACCGAGATCGGTCGTCGTGTGATGATGGCCGCGGCAAAAAATCTGACTCCCGTGACGCTCGAAATGGGTGGCAAATCTCCCACTATCATTTCTGAAGACTATTCAATCAAACGTGCTGTTGCACGCATCATGATGGGCAAATGTGTAAACTCCGGTCAAACTTGTATTGCCCCTGACTACATCATGCTAAAAGAGGGTAAAGAAGACGAATTCGCCCAGGCATGGAGTGATGCAGTCAGCAAAAGATACCCCACGGTTGCAGACAATCAGGACATTACCTGGATAGTCAATGAAAGACATTACCAACGAGTTCTGAGTTTAATTGAAGACGCACGGGAAAAAGGCGCAACTATCCATCAAATCAATCCGAAGAACGAAGAAATTCCTGAAGGGAAACGAGTCATTCCTCACACGGTTATCACCAACACGACAGAAGATATGCGTTGTATGCAGGAAGAGATTTTTGGTCCCGTTTTACCAGTCAAAACCTATAAGACCATCGATGAAGCGATACGTTATGTGAACGAACGCCCACGTCCGTTAGCACTTTATTATTTCCAGAATAATAAAAAGAAAGCGGATGAAATGATTCAGCGTACTATTTCTGGGGGTGCCTGTTTAAACGAAACCATGTTGCATATCGCCCACCAAAACATGCCTTTTGGCGGCTCAGGTGACAGCGGAGTAGGTGGTTATCATGGCTTTGACGGCTTTGTGCAATTCTCTCACAAGAAGGCTGTTCTGTATCAACTGCGCGCCTTCTCACCCGCCGCTATGCTTAAAGGTCCATATCCGAAAGTAGCAGAAGGCGTATTGAGACGCGTAACCAAAATGCTCGGTTAAAGTCCGTAATTAACCCCGCTAAAAAGCCCGGTCATGCCGGGCTTTTTTTTAAGCAAAATAAAATTTGTTCGCTGCGTCTCCCGACTTTACTGTTCCCTTCAGTCCGACTATTTCTTCCTGCATCATATTAGAAAAAATATCTTCTGATTCCTCAGTATTGGCGAGAAAACGTTGGCCATTCTGCAGACGCCCCACAATGACACCTTGCTTCGGTTGGCCCAATCTATCGAATAACAGTGTATAGGTTTCCACGGTGCCGTTACCACTCGGTTGTGGATCTACCATGATCCGTTCCAATGCATCTACCTTGCTTTGGAGATCTTCAGCAGAATTTGTCAATAGGTGGGATCTGGAGCGGTTACTGTAATGAGAATAAATGCACAGGGAGTGCTTGGTAATATTCCAACCTAATCCGGATACCAATCCTTTAGCCTGGGGATCCGCTCGCAAAACATTCATCATCGTGGCAATGGAATGCATCGGATAATTGTTACCAGGGCCACCAGCAAATCGTAATCCACCCGTCACTGTTAAAGCACGATCATCCATTTTGCTTAAACCAATCTCATCCCGTGCGATCTGAATGGCACTCGGAAAGCAACTATAGAGATCAAAATAATCGATATCGTCTATAGAACACTGCGCCATACCGAGAGCATTTCGAGCGGCTAGATGGATGGCTGGTGAGCTATAAAAATTTGCACGCTCTGAAGGATACCAATGATCGTGACAATCCCCTACTCCCACAGGAGAAATCCAATTATCAGGATGTATGCCGAGTCTTTTAGCTACTCCTACAGACGTGAGTAAACAAGCAGCCGCTTGGTTGACACCAATAATGGGGTTCATAAATTTAGTATAGGGAAACCCAATGTAGCGATTTTTTTCGGTTACCTGAATGATTTCCTCCTTGGACATACCCTGAGGAAACCATGCATGAGGGTTGCGAGATGCAATTTGACTAAATTGCTCGTAGAGCAGGCCGATTTGATTTTGATGCTCCGCAATGGACTCACCGTAATGGGCTCTCAACGCATTTTCAAACAGCGGATAGACCTGCACAGGCATGGATAGCCCATGGGCAACTTCATGGGCATTTGTTCCTGTTCGAGTGTCTCCAATCAATTTTGGCGATACAATCTCTCTTGTACGCGCCAAATATGAAGAGTCCATGTTTGACTGTGCCGATGTTTTTAACATCTCCAAACCTGCCAACAATACCGCCTGCATCTCGCCTCTGGCGATGCTTGTCGCATACTGATTCACAAACCACTGCGGCGTATTACCTCCGGTAGTGGAATAAAAAGTGCGCGATGGCTTCGCGCCAATAGCCAATGCAGTTGCCGCCGGCAATCCTCCGGGTGGCGCTGACAAAGATTGAGGACAGGCGATCACGTCTATGGCTGAAGCTAATTTCGCCGCGGGGATCCCAGCATCCTCCACTAAACGATCAAGGGCGACAGACAACAAATCATAAGAATTTTGTGGTCCATCTGCTTGCACAGAATTTAAACTGAACTGGCCGCTAGCGACCAGGATCGGGATACGTTCCTCGTCCATTGCATTCTCCTATCACGGATTGATCACTGTCGACTTCCACTATCACCTGTGTTTAATAGTACCTAAGTCTGTTTAAACACGCGTTCCAAAAATTTTATGTGCGCATCACTAAGGAGCTAACTAAACAACTAAACGTTCCGAATCTTAGGCACTAGAATGGTGGTGAGGTGTAGAAAACAGACCTTTAATTAATTTTTTTAAATTAACTAAAGGTCTTATCTTTCTGTTTTTACTATATTTTTATTTAATGCTTCTACAGATCTTCACATCCGAATCATGAATCGCTAATATTGTCTGCGTTGAGAAAACTATATTTTGGGGATCGGCTTCTCTGCTAAAGGGTATGCAGAGAAACTGATACGCTCTCTAGACAGATAGAAGACCAATAAATGAAATACTGTATCGAAGTGTGGGCCAAACCACATTTAGTTTATAGAATTAATCGACAATGGCAAAAAGCCTTCGGCGCTCATTCTTTTTTAGTCTACAGCGCGTCTATTCCATGGCGC
Source organism: Thiotrichaceae bacterium UBA5859 (assembly GCA_002432655.1). Lineage (GTDB taxonomy): Bacteria > Pseudomonadota > Gammaproteobacteria > UBA5859 > UBA5859 > UBA5859. The sequence goes on from DJFZ01000051.1 coordinate 8,068, forward strand.
GAAATGGAACAACGGGCTGATCTGTTATCAGATGGCGTTGGGTCTTTAATCTCCTTCGACGAAACAGACTCACTTGGCAACCTACCGGCATTAGGCAGAGGCCAGCTGAATTGGCAAGCAAATCCGTCCGGTGAAATAGGCGACGGTTACTTAACTGAGTTAAGGGCCATGACACGCTGGATCATTGACCATCGCGCATGGTTCTATCGTATCGAAGGACTTGAAAGAGTTGCGCAATTGTTGAACGTGCAGTTACCTAACGACATAGTATTCGGACAGCCATATAGACAGTCTGTGGTGGTCGACTTCGATAGCCTACCACAAGCCCCGCAATCTGAAATTTATCAACTCTGCCGCGAACACCAGGCTCCAATAGTTTGGAAAACGTATTTGGAATTCAAACGCGATCCCGGATATGCCACTTGGATGCGACTCAAAGACATAAAATTACCTTGGTTTTTTAACGATTCAGTCATTGATAGACTCAAACTACAGAAGGTAGCGCATAACGATGAGGTAATTCCATCGGAGTTCCAAGTGGAGTTCGCTTTTAGACGCGGACTAAGAGTACATTTTTAAGCAGACTTTTAGTCTCTGCCTATTTCTCTAATCGAAAATGCGCAAAGTAGGAGCCTGAAACTGGTCGTAAGCGATCTGCTCGGTTCAGGAAATAGCACTGATTTTGCTCATCTGGAGACATATTTTCCATCAACTTAAATCCTAAGCTACTCACCTGTTGAGTGAATTCGAGCGGTTTAAACTGATTGTCTATAATCGGCTCCCCAAAACGCTCGGTATAGAAGCGCAGCAAGCGAATATTCGCTTGCTCTTCCTTAGGTATCTCATTCACCGCGCCTGCATAGTCAAACACCAATTCACTGCCATTACCCGCAATTTCTGCCACAGATTCCAGAGTTTGGAAAATTGCCTCTCTAGTCAAATACACAGTGACCCCCAGCCAATAGAAAAAAGAAGGTTGATCGGGATTATAGTTAGATTGACGTAAAGCATGTGCCAAATTTTCTCTCTCTAGGTTTGCTGATATAAATTCCAAATTAGCAGGTATACCGAGACCATTTTTTATCAGACGGCGCTTCTTAAACTGCTGGCTAGCGGAATGATCAATTTCATACACCTGTACCTGTTCCGCCAACTCTGGATGCCGTAAACAAAAAGTATCGAGACCTGCGCCAATGACAACAATCTGCTTCACCCCCTGCGCAATCGCAGTCATTAAACGCTCCTCGGTAAACCGTGCTCGCGCCAATACCTGGCCTTGGATGGGTAACAAAGGACGCATAAAAACACCGAAAATTATACGATGCAAAATTGGATTTTTTAACGCTCGTTGCCAGGGATAACTCACTAGTGATGCTGCAAAAGGATCTGCAAATATAATGGGATCTGCATAGAGAACATGAGAAGCACGCATAGCTGCTGCGCCTTCTGCTGTCCTACTTCGATGAGACTGTTTCATTTTTTTAAGCTTAAGTTGCAGGTTGCATACGGGGACAATCTGCCAACTGCCGACGAAGCCCCCTTTTAATAGTGGTGTAAGTATGGCGATCTTTTTCTGCCAACTCATTGGCTAACTGGATGGCTGCCGACTCCAATTGTTCCGCAGGATAGATGGCATCCACAACATTCCTAGGCAAACATTCTTCTCCCCCCAAAGCTTTGCCAGTGAGTAATAATTCATGCACCGTATGTGCGTTCGGTAATAACTTGACCACATCAATCAGCAAACCGCTTATAGGCATTTTTTGATTGATAGCTGATACGCAAAAGCGTCCTCGATCCGCTCGCATAACTCGGAAATCAAATGCACAAGCCAGAATGGCACCGGCACCGTAGCAATGTCCAGTTAGACAAGCAACGGTTGGCATATTCAGCCAAGCAACACGCATCAACATCTCCTCCAACAAAGTTATAAAATGCGTCAACTCCTCTGCGGTTTGTGTCACGAACCAATTCAGATTCATCCCTAAGCACCAATACTTCGGATGGTTGCTTGAGAGCACCAATGCCTGTTGGCCCGGGATGGATTCCAAAGTCTCTATGTGCGTGAGAAATTCTTCCAGCACAGGCGTGGTTAAAGTATTTTCGTTTTCACCATTGAGCATAGTTAATAGGTTAACGGTACCTTCTGTTCTTAAATCGAAATAGGGCATGTCTCACCAATTATTCCAAAGAGAAATTTTATCCGGGCTCTAGTTAAAGTAACCGGAATGAAAAATATTTTACTGTAGGTTACACCCATTGTTTAAAACTATAGCGGAAGATAGGACTAAATTTTCCCTCTCGATGGCGGCTTAAATTATTTATCTTCCCAGTCTGCATTTAACACATCTAGCAGCTACAAAATCAAGAGGGTTTTCCCAGCAGTAATATCATTTAAGGGTCGCCTACCCCAACGTCAATAGGATTTAAGTATGAGCCGATACCCATTGATTATTCTGAATTGCTAATTCAATCAGTTCATGATATTGGTGATATTTCCATCCATCACATGAGTAGAGGACAGAGCATGAGTTCGCCGCAACCTGTTTCGATAAGACCGCCTAAACTAGAAGAAGTAAAAAAAGAAAATAACCCATACTACGAGTTACTGCAGACACAAAGAGATGCCTTCAACACTCGAGGAATTCCTTCTGTTGAGCGAAGAATAGAATCGCTGAATACCCTTGGCAAAGCGATTAGCGACAACTCTGAGGAAATTATCGCTGCGGTACAAGCAGATTTTGGACATCGTTCCAGTGTCGAGACCATCGCCTCTGAAGTTTTGGGTGTGTTAGGGGAAATCAAAGCCACCAAAGGAAAGATTAAAAAATGGGCTAAACCTGTTAAACCCGCATTGGGAGGCTTACCAGGTGGGCGCATGATTTTCCAACCTAAAGGTGTCATCGGCATCATGGGTGCGTGGAACTATCCGGTACAACTGGTGATGTCGCCTTTAATCGGTGTATTGGGCGCCGGAAATCACGCCATGATTAAACCACCCGATGTCACCCCTAGAACTTCTGACATCATTAAATCTTTAATAGAGAAAAACTTTGATGAATCTTATATTGCCGTTGTCACAGGTGACGTGCAATCAGCCATCCACTTTTCAGAGCTACCATTTGACCACTTGGTATACACCGGAAACACTGAAATCGGCCGCCGCGTGATGATGGCGGCAGCAAAAAACCTGACTCCTGTAACCCTTGAAATGGGAGGAAAATCACCTGTCATCATTCATGACAGCTTTCCAGTGGATAAGGCCATTAAACGCTTGATACCTGGCAAATCAATGAATGCCGGCCAAACCTGTATCGCGCCAGATTATGTACTGATTAATGACAACCGTGTACCAGAATTCGTCAACAGTTTTAAAGAAGCGGCGACTAAAAGGTATCCTACGATCGCAGATAATGAAAATATTACCTGGATCGTTAATGAACGCCATCATCGAAGACTCTTGGATATCATCGATGACGCCAAGGAGAAAGGCGCTGAAGTGATACAGGTTAACCCGAAACAGGAAACCATCCCAGAAGGCAGCAGAGTCATTCCTCTCACCGTCATTACCAACGTCAGCGATGATATGCGTTGTATGCAGGAAGAACTCTTCGGCCCCATACTTCCCGTTAAGGGCGTAAAATCCGCCGATGAAGCGCTCAGTTATGTTAAAGATCGCCCTCGCCCTCTAGCTCTCTACTACTTTGACTCAGATAAGAAACGTGGCGAGCAAATAATGAACAGCACCATCTCCGGGGGGGCCTGTGTCAACGATGCTATGTTACATATTGCAAACTTAAATATGCCTTTCGGAGGCACAGGCGAAAGCGGCCTAGGGCACTACCATGGATACGACGGGTTCCTAGAATTTTCCCATAAAAAGTCGATTCAATTTTCTAGCCCTAGATTCTCACCCAGTAACTTCTTGGCTGGCCCCTATCCCAAACGGGCATACGGCCTATTGCGCCGAGTAGTACGCTTTTTGGGTTAATTGAAAACGATGCTCGTCGTGGATGGCGAAGGCCCTGATTTTTCAGGGCCTTTTTCAATTATGGCCATTTATTAAGAAGTGGCGCCATAGATGACGCAAAAAAACAATGCTGATAGGCGTGCTCATTAAGCAACACTGTTGCAAACTGGCCTAAAAAAACCGAACAAGATAGTTTTTTAATTTTGATAGATTTCATAGCTCCAATTCAGTATCATTCGCCCACTGGCTGCAATTCGGCTGGTGTTCGTTTCAATTGGTCGTTTCAAAAAGTTGTATTTAAGTGTCACAGATGCAAAAAAAGCTCCCATTAGGTGAGCAGGTTTTTCGAAATCTACAAAATCAAATTCTCGGCGGCAACATTCCTGTAGGCGAATATTTACCCCCAGAGCGGAAATTAGCAGAGCAATTGTGCGTCCACAGAGGCGTCGTTCGTGAGGCAATTAAACGCTTGGAAGAAAGGGGTTTAGTTCAAACTCGCCATGGGGGTGGTACTAAGGTGCTTAACTTTAAGGCCACTGCAGGATTGGACTTGATCCCCATACTCATTTCACATTCCGACCACCTAGATCTTGATATCATGCACTCCGTGTTAGAGTGGCGTAACGATCTGGCCTCAGCTATGTCTGAACGCATCGCGCTTCAACACAACGATGAATCAATCAGTGCTCTGTATTTAATTGTGGAACAAATAGAAAATAGCTCGGGTCAATTAGCTGAGCTACAAAATCTTTCAGTTTCATTCTGGGACGAAATGGCGGAAACATCACAAAATATCGCCTACCGATTGACTTTTAA
>DJFZ01000051.1:13111-78241 GCA_002432655.1 Thiotrichaceae bacterium UBA5859
GATGTCACTGGATACCGTCAATTGCTGCTAGCCATCGAAACTCAGGATGTGGAAGCAGCAGGTAAATTGGCTTCGAAAATTAAATGTCCGGTGTCTGTACTACTGGACTCTCTATCTGAACAACAGCAACAAACCAATGTGGGCTAATGTCCTCTAATGACTTGGGCAAACCCCCTCGCTGGGCCCCGTTTTTAGCCTTAATCGCTAAGACGATTACTTTAATAAATGTCCAGTAATATTGCTTGCAGTAACGTAGCGAGAAGTTTCTACCACTATTGGTAAATCCCGTTTCCAGGAAAAGACCAGATACCGGTGATGGTGGGCCTTGCTGAGTTAAAAGAAAGCCAATATTTTTATAAATACATTTTATAACTACCCTATATCTTTCTATTTTTGTATCTTCTTTTTCAGTGTATTGTAATAATCTGGTTTATCTAAGATTTGAAATAATCTTGGCACACGCTAATTAACCACCATTTTATTTGAATAAAATTTTTCCAGGGGACAACCTTATGGCAGCTTTAATGGAATTATCTTCACCTCCAGCGGAACATAGCATCACTCACAGGCCCATTAAATTTAATATTACTGATGATTCTCCCCGCTTCTGGTTTGATGAAGATCCTTTCAAGACACATTTTTTTAACGCGTTCTTCACTACCTTCCCACCTGGCGAAGAGTTTTTTGTACGCAGTGTTTTGTATTACCGTGATCAAATATCGGACAAAAAACTGGCTCAGGATATACAATCTTTTGCCAGTCAAGAGGGTAGCCATGCCAACTCCCATCAAGATCACCTTGAGATTTTACACAGACAGGGATACACAAGTTTAAAACGTGAAAACATACTCATAGATGCGCTACTAAAGTTCATGAATAAGCGTTTTCCGAAAACTTCTTTAGTCAACACTTTGGCTTTAGAACATTTCACCGCCTTGCTTGCCCATCAAGCGTTCGTCGACAGTGACATTTTTGCTGATCCCGCTCATGAAGATTTTCTGCCATTGTTCAAGTGGCATGCGGCAGAGGAGATCGAACACAAAGCCGTTGCCTATGATGTATACATGGCTATAGATGGCCGATATTGGCCTCGAGCAGTGGCTATGGTGTTTGCGACCATCGCCTTATTAATTCTCCTACCAATTCGTATGTCTCCATTATTATTCCATGATGGTTTATTGTTTAAATGGAAAACTTGGAAAAATGGCTTACCCTTCTTATTTGGAAAAAATGGCCTGTTCACCAAACCATGGCGACACTATCTTTCATTTTATAAGAGAGATTTTCATCCTTGGGATGTCCAAGATTATGAATTCATCAAACAAGTTCAACAAATGTATGACGATGGCACATTGTTAGACATCGGTAAAAAATCCGCCGCCTAATTGATAATTTTAGTAGTTTGGTTGTTTGGAGACATCTATGAGTGCCGCGATCCAATCTGTTGTCGTACCACCTAAAGAACACAGCATCGATCCCCGTCCGGTGGAGTTTGCCTTTTCTGAGCAAACACCACGTTTCTGGTTCGACAACGATATCTTTAAAACCCACTACTACAATGCGTTTTTAACTACCTTCCCGCCCGGTGAACAGTTTTTTGTTCGCAGTGTCTTGCACTTCCGTGATCAGATAAGCGATCCAAAATTACAGGAACAAATAAATGATTTCGCCAGCCAGGAAGGTAGTCATTCAAGCGCCCACCAGAAACATCTGGATATCTTGAGCAAACAGGGTTATAGCAGTTTAGAAAGAGAAAACCGATTAATCGATCGCGGCTCGAAGTTATTCAACAAACTGGCACCGAAGGCTGCACTTGCAGCCACTGTCGCGCTAGAACACTTCACAGCCATGCTTGCTCACCAGATGTACGAAGATCCAGCTACCTATGTCACCCCCGCCCATGAAGATTTTAAACCCATGTTTCTATGGCACGCCGCGGAAGAGATCGAACATAAATCGGTAGCCTTCGACGTCTACCAACAGGTGGACGGTAGTTATGGGCGCCGAGTGATTGCCATGGTGTTCGCCACAATGGGAATGTTTTTGATGATACCCTTTAGAATGTTTCCACTGCTGTTGAAGGATGGTATCGCTTTTAAATGGAAAACTTGGCGAGAAGGAATACCGTTCTTATTTGGCAAAAACGGCAAGCTCACCAAGCCCTGGCGACACTATATACAATTCTATCGTCGTGATTTTCACCCATGGGATGTACAAGACTTCCACTTAATAGAAGACTTTAGACGGATCTATGAAGAAGGGAAATTACTGACCAACGTGGACGACATTTTAGGATAAAAATAGAACAATCACTAAAGTGCCGCGCACTAGACAAAATCAAATAGCAATCATTCTTGGCGGATCCAGGAAAAGTCAGACAGAACAAATTTCGCACAGGCTTATCAATGGCGTGTCTTTCCCATCAAGCGATTTCACAAACCGACATCCAGTAGACACCAGTAAAACTAAGACAGAGGTGTAAACCGAAGGCACGGGGATCAATACAGTAGATTATTAACGCCACCCCATTTGCCGGTTTATCACCGTGAACATTGCTCTCGAATAACCATTAAGCGAGTTTCAGTCATATCTGCCATCGCAAAGCGGATCCCTTCCCTACCCAGTCCGCTATTTTTTACCCCCCCATAGGGCATATGATCCACACGCCAGGAAGGCACGTCACCGATTATTACCCCGCCCACCTCTAAACGATCCCATGCCAGATGGGCTTTATATAAATCTCGAGTAAAAATGCCCGCCTGTAGGCCAAACTGGCTGCGATTCACCGCGTCAAGAGCTTCTTCAAATTCGTCAAAGGATGACAACAGCGCAACTGGTCCAAAAGCCTCTTCAGTACTGATTGGCTCGTTCTCAGGAACATGTTCCAAGAGCGTAGCAGCCAGCAGATTGCCATCACGCTGACCACCGCAGAGGCACTTCGCACCTGAACTGATTGCACTTTCAATCCAATTCTCCAGCCTATCCGCTTCCTTTTCGGAGATGAGCGGTCCGATGAACGTCTCTTCAATTTTGGGATCACCCATTTTCAACTGCTCGGCCGCACTCACTAACTTCTCTCTCGTCTCCTCATAGATAGCACTATGAATGAATATTCTCTGCACACCGATACAGCTCTGTCCTGATTGATAAAAGGCACCAAATATTAGTCGCTCAACAGCATCATCTATATTGGCATCTTCATCCACGACACAAGCGGCATTACCTCCTAGCTCCAATACCACCGGTTTTTTACCGGCCTGCTGTTTTAACTTCCAACCAACCTCTGGGGAGCCTGTGAAACTCAAAAGCTTAAGTCTGTCGTCAGTAGTAAATAACTCTGCCGCATCACGCCGACAAGGCAAGATGGAAAAGGCACCGAGAGGTAGATCTGTCTCGGCCAAAATTTCGCCAATGATCAATGCGCCAATGGGTGTGAGACTCGCTGGTTTAAGAATAAAAGGGCACCCCACTGCCAATGCTGGTGCGACCTTATGTGCCACTAGATTCAGAGGAAAGTTAAAAGGACTGATAAACGAACAAGGACCGATAGGCACCGGTCGCCAGATCCCGCGGTAACCCTCTGCCCGTGAACTGATATCCATTGGTAGCCATTCACCATATTGTCGTACCGACTCCTCAGCCGCTATCTTGAATGTATCAATTAGGCGCGTCACCTCCCCACGTGAATCATTTATCGGTTTACCAGCCTCAATACAGAGGCTCATAGCCAACTCATCAAACCGTTGCTTAAATTTCTCCACACAATGATATAAGATTTCCTGACGCTGATATCCGGCTAGCTTCGCCATGCTAGGGGCAGCATCGCACGCAGCCTGAATGGCGTTATCAATCACCTGCGGTGACGCCATAGCCACTCGCGTCACCTCCTGCTGGCTGTATTTATCCACCACTGGTAACTCTTCATTATCGTAAACAGGCCGATTAGCCAGATAATAGGGATAGCTTGTCTGCAACATATTAGCTTCCGATCGATATTAGATTGGACATTGGATATCCCCTAATCTTTGAGTTAACAATTGATTCTCTCGATAATCGATAGGCACCACCACCAAGCTCGGTCCGGGTTCACGTAACGCCTGCTGCATGACAGATTTGACCTCAGAGCTGCGGCTAATGAGATGTCCATTCCAGGAAAAGGCTTCCGCCAACGCCAACCAATGCGGATTACCAAAATCAAGTTGCGTGTGCCGTCCAAATTCATTTTCCTGTTTCCACTTAATCAATCCATGACCGCCATCATTCCAGACCATCACCACTAGCTGGCTGTTTAAGCGCCGGGCGGTTTCCATTTCCTGTACATTCATCAAAAATCCCGCATCGCCACAAATCGCCATTATCTTCCTATCTGGGTAGACTAAATCTGCGGCGATAGCACCAGGCAAAGCAAACCCCATAGAACAAAAACCATTCGGAATTAAACAGGTGTTGGGTTCATCACACTGATAATATCTGGCGATCCACATTTTGTGCGCACCCACGTCCGATAATAAGATGTCTGTCGGTCCCAGCAGTTCACGAACGTCATATAAAACTTTCTGCGGCTTTATCCTCTCATCTGCATCATCGTCTTTGAATGCCTCAATCTCCTCGGTCATACTTCTGCGTACTGCCGCTTGTTGAGACAGATCGAATTTAAGATGGGGACGTACTTCTAATCTCTTATTCAATTGAGTCAGAGTAGCGGCTAAATCCCCAATGCATTCCACCTCTGGATTATAATGATCATCCACTTCCGCCGGTAAAAAGTCTGCGTGAATAATGATTTTATCTCGATTCGGATTCCACAAACTGGGAGGATACTCCACCATGTCATAGCCGAGAGTGAGGATCAGATCGGCCGCATCAATCCCGCAACCCACCATGTCCTTGTCCGCTAAACCGATGGTATACAAACAGTAAGGGGCATTCCTATCCACAGCACCTTTTGCCATAAAGGTATTGAGTACACCTATTCCAGTAAGGTGACAAAACTGCCGTAAAGCCTGACTAGCTCGCCTTCTAATACACCCATTACCAGCGATAATAATGGGTCGGGATGCTTGCTTAATTAACTCAAGCGCAGCATCCAGAGACTGTTCATCTGCCACTGGACGCCGACTATTAAAGGGCGTCAGAGGTGTTGCGGAGCTTAGCTGTTTTGCTACATCCTCAGGCAGTTCTATATGTACCGCGCCTGGTTTTTCTTCCGTAGCCACTCGAATCGCTTTACGAATTATTTCGGGAATATCGTTCGCATTGCGCACGGAAACCGCCCATTTTGTGACTGGGCGGAACATGGCCACTACATCCATTACCTGGTGCGATTCCTTATGTAATCGTGTACTGGCGCCTTGACCCGTAATGACCAACATGGGCGCACGATCCATATTACCATCTGCCACACCAGTGATAAGATTGGTTGCGCCTGGTCCGAGCGTGCCCAAGCAGACAGCAACCTCCCCCGTCAATCGGCCATACACCTCGGCCATAAAAGCCGCACCTTGTTCATGGCGGGTTAAAATAAACTGAATACGGCTGGAGTCTTCCAACGCCATCATGAAATCCGCATTCTCCTCCCCCGGTACACCGAACAGGTAACGAACACCTTCTTCTTCTAAACAACGAATCATTAACTGTGCCGCGTTCATAAAAAGTGACTCTCCAGTCCTATGGACGAGCAAATCGGAATTAGCAGTGAACGGATACTATTCTAGATAAGGTCCCTGTCCGGGCAGCCACCAATTCAGCGGTTTCCCAGTTTCAAAATTGTATACATTGCCATAGTTCCAACTGGCATCGCTATCCAAATGTGTCGCCTCATTAAAAAAATTTTCAATGTTTTTGAATCCAGTAGAAAAAGGGAAAGTAGAAACTAATTCGTTCGACAGCACGCCGTCGATCTCTCCTCGCAGACTGTGGATCCTTTGAGCGATAAAAGATTCGATTTTATGTATCTCAAGAGGCGAGAATAGTTGTACACATAGATTTCCGCTGCGAACTACTAATCGGTGTTGCCCGTCATCCGCTACTCGAATGATATCCCCGCTGGCCAGTCCTAAGACCACAGCAGGTGAATGAAGTAATTTATATAGTCCATGCAACTTTGGCTGAGCAATGATCTGTTCATATACTGGCTCACCTGATGCCTGATACCCAGCCAATAATCTTAATTTCTCCCTAGTAGACATTGTTGTTCAGTCTAATGTAAAAAAATAGCAGAGGAAGCCTTATCCATATCTGAGCGCTGTCACTAACCGCCTGAATGGCCTCGTGTGGTTGCAATGTTGAACTTAATTTCACAATCTTTATAACGCATCGGATTTGAGACTATCACATCCAAACGCCTACCTGCAGGCCCTCTGATTATCAATCGACCTGACTCCGCTTCTAATACATGCTTTTCAAAAGCGGTTTTTAAGGCTAATTCTCGAATGGGTTTGACACCCCGTTTGCTGATTCCCGGATAGATACCACCATCTATCGACGTATTCGGCTCTAACGGATCACAAGTACTGATATACTCAATTACATCACCATCAAATAGCGAAAGAGGTCTGCCCGTTTTGGTCATCAACGGCACGACTGTGTTTTCTCCCGCAAAGGCCACCGTAGCTAACATTACTCTATATTCTGGTTGATAATCGATAGATTTTTCTTCAATTTGCGCCTGTTTTTGCATAGGTTTTTTCTGTGGCGGAGTCTCATGTCGACTTTGCGGTGATGGTTTTTTTTGCGGTTGAGGACGAGAGTAAGCCACAGTCGCTTGTTTCGAATTCGTTTTCTCTATTCTCGCTAACTCATTCATCAAAGAATTTAGTTTAAATTCAAGCGCTTTAATTTGCGCCGCCGAGAACTCGTTGCTGTCCTTCGCTCGGACATCCGTGGTTAATTCCGTCAAGTGCGTCAACACATCTTCAAACCCAAGTGTTTCAGTTTGGGCTATTTTTAATTCCTTTAGTTCTAATGCCAATTGAGAAATAGTCTGTCGCTGCAAATTACGCTCATGGGCTGCTTCCTCATATCGATACTCCGACTGGGAAAACAGGTAGAGGAAGAATCCGACAGTGATAACTACAACAGAAAATAGAATGAGTCGCCTCAATTCATCTCGCCAAACAGCAGTTGGCAAAAATGCCACTATTGCGGCGACTAAAACCAGTATGACGACAATGGTAACCATCCAGATCTTCATTCATTTACCCCCAAATGCATGGATTTCGCATCTCTTATTTTGATTCTGCTCTTACCATCCTCATGTAATTCTATACACAGTACAATGAAGTCACCAATGCACTAAATTCCTGAAAATCTTGTACAACTTTATCCGGCTTGTGCGGATGAAGTACCGTATCTGGAAATATTTTTTCGATCCACTCCTCTGTCCAACCGGCACCATTAAAAAAGATGCTGGTAATCCCTGCTTCTTTCGCGGAAACAGTATCCGTTGTACTATCTCCGACATACCAAACCTCTGGCCCGACAGCTACGCCTAAATTTTCCAAGGCGAGAAAAATTGGATCTGGTGCGGGTTTTCTATGTACCACATCGCCTCCGCAAACAATCGTATCGAACAGATGCGTCCAACCCGTACCATCGATGACCGCCAACTCATGCTCTAAAAATTCCCTATCTCGATTGGTCAACACTCCTGTCTTGATATCCAGCGCTCGCATCTGCTCCAGCATTTCCCGCTCCCCTTCCTCGAAGGGGTGTACCTCTCCATAGTGATCTCGATAACATTCGTTAAAAGCTCGATGTGCAATGTGCTTGGCATCCCTATCTGATCCGAACAAAACTTCAAAAATATCTGTCCTCGAAATTTTCCTATCCCGCTTAATTTTCGGATGCAGTTGCTTCTCTCTCCTCACGTATTTCACAAGTTTGGCATCATCAATGGTTTTACTATCTTCCTCTGTCACCAATTTATCTAAGAGGCCGAGTTCCTCCAGCTTAGGCAACATATCATCCACTGCATGGTACATCGCATCCAAGGTATCTACTAAGGTGGCATGCCAATCAAAAAGGATGACTGTTGGTTTAACTAACTCAGTTTGGCCCATGATTTCTCCACTTCTATCACAACACTCTAGTTATTCTGCGGCAGACCAATGAGGTAAGTCAGGCGCATTTTAGGACCAAACGGAAGTGGGCGATGCGCCACCTGTCCAATCTCAAAGCGATACTCTTCGGACTCCAAATCTCGAGTCAGTATTCTTAGCTCTCGTGGCGAATAGGTGCGCCAGCAAGAGGCAAAACCATCCCAAGCAAACAACAATGGTGCAATAGGAAGAATATAGGTAAAAAACAATTTTTGCGCCGAAAGTCGATCAGAAAAGGGGGTCAATAATAGGGCCGCAACAAAAACAGCCACCGGCACCATTAGAATGATCAACCAGTGTCGCTCTTGTCCTTCGAATGCCCCAATTCCCACTCGCTTATTCACCGCATCGGCCAAAATCTTTTTTGCATCCTCTGGACGAAAATGATGTAGACCGGTAAAGATGGTGCGAAATCCCGGCAGATCAGCTGGGACATCGAACGCACTGGTAGATTCCATGCGCCCGGCAATTTGTTGGTTGGTATGCTCAGCAAGTTTGTCAAAAGTCTCCTGATTAGGATAGAGATCAGTCAGAGTCACCTGAATATCCTGTCCCTTCCCATTCATGACTTCGATTAATCCTGGCCAAGGTCCACCACCGCCAGAACAGAGATCTACTACTCGACTGCTTGCGGTGTGATCTAGTCCACGGAGGATCTTATCCACCATAGGATGGTAAAGTTTGACTAGCTTTTGCAGAAGTTGCAAATGATCAGTAATGTAATTACGAAACAACTTCGGGCACCAAGGCTGATCTTCCCATTCAAACAAATGCAATCTATCCATCACCATAACTCCTTCAAGTCTTATTGTTGTTTATAATACCTGCAATACCGATGGCGACAGCTATTCGTTCCAGGCGCAATGGGTTCACAAGCAATCTCTCTGAGTTTAGTACGCGTCATGTATGAACATCCAGAAGAAACTAACAACGGGATTAATAACAAAGATTTATTTACATTTCTTCGAGTACATCCTGGGCAGTTAGTTTTCGGCTTAGAGCTTGGCTTTCGCTCTCCCCGAGAACGATAAGGATCTGCCCGATCAGAAAAAGGATTAGATGATTCCATTTGACTGTAAAATATCTAACACGGATTGTGCCGCTTGAAATCCTGACACCACGGCACCCTCCATACAAATTAAATCCACAGGATTCGTTACCCAATCTCCCGCCAAAAACATATTATGAAAAGGTGTTAATGGACCGGATCGAAACTGCTGTACGCCAGGTTCACACAACATCAATCGCTCATGCGCACTACGATTTCGGTGAAACTCTTGATACATTATATCCCCCGCACGAATATCTCCAAACCCCTTGATCGAGGAGAAAAAGTCAATAGTGCGCTCGATGATGTCACTATCTGACCACTGTTCATAACCACTTTCCTGGCCCACAAATACCAAAACCGAACCGATCTCTGAATCGTCGCGATATTGTTGCCAGTAGTTTTTCATGTTTGTGCAAATCCCAAGCGGCGCCGGTAATCCGAATACGGGACCAGTGAACTCCCCGACTACTTTTTTAGTCATGATAGTCAGTGACAAAGTCACCGCTGAACGTAAGCGACTGATACGGTCAAAATAAGAAGATTGCCACATAACTCGGTTCTCCTCATTCAACTGCACAAAGTTCGGTTGCGGTATAGTGGAAATCAGAAAGTCGAAATCGCGTTTAATGTATGCGGAACCCTTTTGTTCAGGGACGCTGTTAGGCCAGGGTTGCCGGCCGTGATAATGGTGGCTGTCATCAGGACGAGCGACTCGTACACCCGTTATCTTCCGCTCCTTCCACTCTAGATCGGTCACCATCTGATAGGGCGTTAATTGGCCTCCTAAGGACTTGATATATCGCCCAATAGGATCCCAGAGTACATCACTATAGCCCCCTGCTAACACAAACTGTTCGGAATTAGTTTGGCTGCTCATGTATTTTAGCGTTTGTAGTACGTGGTAGGCGCTGACAGATTCCGGATAGTTAAAATAGGCTTCTCGGAAAAACCGAAATAACCCATATTCCATCACATGCGGGCGTAGTCCTTTATGGAAGGCATAGGTGCGAAAGCACACATCATCATGAATCTTTAAATCGGCCATAGGAGTCAAGGCTTCGACATACGCCTGGCGCATGAAGCGCATAAAATTTCGTCGCTCGGTTCTCGGAAAAGCGTCCCAAAGTAAAAAATGTTGCATCAACTCTAGCGGCCTGCCCTTGCCAACGACCCGACTCAATCCACCTGTAGTGGTATTGTAAACGTGGCTTAGACCTTCCATTGAATGCAACGTAGTGTGCGGGTCGATTCCGGCATTATTCATTAACTGCTTCAGGTTTTGATAGAATCCTAATATCATGTGCCAGCCATGTTCTACCAAATGGCCATCCTCACCCACCCAGGAAGCCGCTTTGCCGCCCAGATGATGTCCCATCCACATCACCTCGACCTCAACATCCCCTGCCTCCAACAATCTTGCCGCCGCCGCTAATCCTGCGGGCCCTGCGCCGATCACTAAGATTCTAGGGCGTGTTCTAGTCAAAACAGAGCTCCCCAACTCAGTGAAATTAGGTCTCGATGACGTCGTACGCCTAAATCACGTCCATTGAGCCTGGTATCCACTCTTCTCCACTGAATCTGTATAAAGTTAAAACTATTCCAATGATAGTCTAGAGCTATTCCTAGCCCAGTTTCGAAGGCCGCATCAGGTTTGGTTGAAATTAAATCAGCGAAAGCTATTCCTGCTTCTGCAAACAAACTCAAATTCACAGCTCTTTGTGGCATCAAATGATAAGCAGCACCCAGTCCAAAACCTGTTTGTGAATATCCCACGGAATTTGACATCCACTCGGAATAAAACAACGTTCTAATACTGGTGTGATGAGTGGTCATACGCTGTAGATTGAGGATCAAAACCTTGTCCTGTACTTCTGTTCTGTCTTGGCCAAACCCTATCATGACATGCATCTGACCGGCACTACTTCCTCTTTCTAGTATGACATCAGACCTTGTTTGATCCTCTGCATGGACAAAATCTGTCGCCGCAAAAAGCCCTTGCGAAACACAAATCAAAAGACTCAATAATTGAATTCGTTTTTCCATTTTAGTGATTACACACAACCGCTCATAAACATACAACGTGAGAGAGGGCCAAAGTAGTCTTACAACTGCCATCAATTGACAACAGGGTTCGTTAAATAGCACTTTCTTTTAACAGAGTTAATAGATCATTTAAAATGACCCACTCTTTTCAGTTGCTTGAACTATCCTGTTCAAATAACCAACTAAATGGTTCTTCAATTCGAATCATCGAAACAGAACATTCAGTCGCTGATCTACCATCACAAAAGTTCATAAAAACTTAATCCTGCCTGTAAATGAAACGTCATTTATGTCGCTAAAAAAATATAGGTTGTACACTTGGCCTATGTCTCTATCCTTGTAACTTGGAGCATAAAATGAAAATATTAAAAAAAACCACGATGGCATTACTACTGATGAGCACTTTTGCGTTAGGCGGATGTGTTTCTGATTTATGTACCATGTTTGGAATTAGTCCGTTGCTTTGCGGATTCCTATAATTTTTCTATTATCAACTTGTAGTTAAGTGTCCACAGCTGGGTGATTTCATTGCCAGAAATCACCCGGCTATTTTTTTACTGGCTTTTTGGCCAGTTTTCGCTGCAAAGTCCTGCGATGCATATTCAACTGCCTCGCTGTCTTAGAAATGTTTCCTCCGTTTTCAGCTAATACTCGTTGAATGTGCTCCCACTCTAAACGTTCTAAAGACATAGTAGGCGCATCACTTGGTAATTTTGGATCACTACGGTTGTCTAACAAGGCATCCAAAATCTCCTTCACATTCGCAGGCTTGGGTAAATAATTAGTTGCACCCATTTTTATCGCCTCAACAGCGGTGGCGATACTGGCATATCCGGTCAATACCAATATGCGCACTTCAACACTATTTTTTTTTAGTTCAGGGATCAAAGTTAAACTTGATCCACTTGCCAATTTAAGATCGAGAATCGCTAACGGAAATGTGTGCTCATGAATATGAGACATCGCAGTATCGATACTCTCTGCCTCGAAAACAATCAAACCGTGTCGTCGTAGGCCATCTGATAAGAGGCGGCGAAACAATGGATCGTCTTCCACCACTAATATTTCTCTAGATCCCACGAGGTCCAATTCAGGCATTACTTCACTCTATCCGGAAGCGCCACTGTAACACTGGTACCGCGAGTAGGCAGATTATGAACTTTTAACTGTCCGCCCATACGCTCGATCGCCGCATATGCCAAAAACAGCCCAATACCTAAACCGCTAGGTTTAGTTGAGATAAAAGGCTTACCCAATTCGTTAATTTTTGCTTGAGGTAAACCTGGACCATTGTCGTTAATTTCAATCTGGCTCATTGACTGAGTCCAAGATACCGCGACCTCTACAGGAGAATCACTCGCATCGGCGGCATTATTAAGAATATTGAGTATGGCTTGCTGTAAGGCGATAGGATGTTTCACCACTGGTGCAGCCTGAGTACCCCTATAGTGAACATTCCACCTTGCCTTAGGTCTAATTAATACCCACTGTTCCAATACGGTCTTCATGAATCCATCAATAGGCACCTGTGCTTCTGTTTGCTCCATACTACCCAGTAAAGTCAAAAATTTTAGTTTGCTACGACACAGATCGATCTGCTTTTCCATGAGTTGAAGCGTCTCACCTTCCACTCCTTCTTGAATAGTATTTTCTAGCTGTTCTATCAAGATACTCAAGGAGGCCAAAGGTGTCCCTAATTCGTGGGCAGTTGAGGCGGCAAGAATACCTGTAGCCAAAATTTGCTCATCTCTTAATGCATTTTCTCTCTCTTCGTTTAACAATCGTTGTTGTTGCCTGAGACTATCTGACATTCGTGCCACAACCACACCCAAGATCAGCGCAACTACCAAGAAGTTTGCCCACATGCCCCATAAATGCCAATTAAAATCTTGTTGATGGTGAGAACCAGACGGTTGTACCCACATTAGGAAACTATATCCACCAATCGATAGAAAAACGGTCAACCAAGCAATCTTTTGAGAAAGAAACGCTGTGCTCAGCGCAATTAAAACCACATAATAAGACACAAAAGGATTCGCCGCACCGCCTGAGAAAAACAAAAACAACGTCAGTATAAACACGTCTACGGCGATATAGACGGCTAGCTCAAGCTCACAAATTCTCAAGCTTAATTTTGGTCTTAACCAAATTAGAATTAAACTAAAAACACCATAAGCAGCAATTGCTAGTAACAACTGTATCGGCAATTGAAGTTGCAATAATCCACTACTTATTAAATATATAGCCAGTGCTGATGCTAGAATCAATACTCGAATGAAAACCAACCTGTTTAATATCGAGGCCTCGGGGTATTCTGAGGGACTAAAACTCACAAGTTGCATCTGTATGATTAAACTATCTAATTAAGAATAGGTGTTGAAGGTTTACTTTTAAACTATTCAGATCTTATCCATGTCTGCACACCGAAGTTTTTGCTTCGTTTCAGCAGCCACCGAAATCCTCATTAATTTTACTTCGACGTTGAGGGAATAGAAACCACCAAATTTCTTTTAGGCATACTCCCCGCCGACAACAGCGCCATCACAGTCTTTGCCTCAGCATCAACAACCGCTACTTGGTCTGTGTCCTTTAGTGCGATAAATGCGTAACGCCCCTGGGCATCAAAGGTCAGCCAGTATCCAGTTCCAGAAAGTGATAGCCGCTTCGTTTCCTGCATCTGAGCGCTCTCGGTCTCATGCACAGACAGTATCGATCCGCAGGTAGACCATATTTCCTCATGGTTGGGCCTAAGGGCGAGGCCATGACACCTCTTAAACCCCTCTGGGCTCCACCATCCCAAGGGTTTAAATGGTATGAACCAACCCAAAGTTCCAGAATGGGTAATTTTAGCTACCACCCGCCTCGAAACCGTATCTGCCACCTGAAACCCAAACAAACCATCAATATGTTGGTACAAGCGTTTACCATCGGCAGACAGTGCAGGTGGGCGCGGAGAATCATCGAATTTTATCTTCCCCACTTTGCGGTGTCCTTTGCTAATGTCTACCACTGTGACTGTGCCCAACGGCCCCATCGGCGATAAAAAAGCCCAACGCCCATCAGTAGATATTTGTGTATTATGGGGAAACCAACCCGTCCAAATTCGTTTGACTACCTGTCGTTTTACTAGATCAACCACCCAATAAAATCCATCACGACAAGGAATATATGCCCACTGGCCATCAGGGGAAACTGCTAATGCTTGAGGTTTACGGCCGACTTTAATCCGGTGTACGATACTACGGGTAGTCGTTTCAATCCATAACAGCTCACGAGTGGCCTCTACAGTTATCCATATATATTTATTGTCTTGTGCTGTAGCAATTCCATGAGGATGTCCGCCCACCACCAATTTATCCAGGAGTGTCCAATCCCCTATTCTGTAAACGTAAACATCGTCACCATTAGAGTTGGTCTGCCACAACTGTTGCGCAGCAAAAGAGAGGTTCGTCGAAAATAATAATATTGGAATGACTAACAGACAGACCGAACGGTAAATTTTTAGCTGAATGTGCAAGCGTCTTAACAAGAGAAATTCTCGAATAGGATATAGTGGCACCTTAATCTTAAGCGATTTTAGATTAGAGATAAAATAGTACTTCAGGAAAGCAATCGACTGGCGATAGTAAAACTATGCAAATGAAACCCCCTTCTATTTAGGGCTGATCTGTTACACACACTAGTAGCTGCCCACCTCCAACTGAAACCCTTCTAGACTGAACTAACTTATTCTAACTATTTAGTGTCCAATCGGACACATTGGAGGATTATTATGTCTCAACACCCACTAACAAAAGCCGTCGCTATTGCTTTTTTTGCGCTTGGTTTGACGGCTTGCGGTGGTGGTGGCGGTAGCTCTAGCGGTTCAGCTACAACTACAACTACTACTACCAATAGTGACGGGGAAGTACTGTCCAGCCTGACAACCGGTTATTCTTTACCTTCCGAGTTGTCGGCTGTACCCACTGACTCTAATAGCAATGCAGCCTCTATGAGAAGCTTATTGCGTAGCTTTGCCGCTGCATTAACTGATTTACCTGCAGATTCAGATTATCATAAGGCCAAAACTTCTAAATATGTTGAAGAGCGTGCTCTGGAACAGTTTGACATTGTCGAAGAAGTGTTAAGCGCTATGGCGCAAACGAACTATGCAGATCCCGACAACATCAATACCGGACCCTACGAGGTGTTGGTGGCATGGGAAGAAGAGCGCGACGGTCGAGAAATCAAAGAGCTGGAAAGTTGGATTGTCGAGTCTCGTATGATTGTTGAGGATGACCGAGACGTCAATCGCTTACTGGCCTGGATCTTAGAGGAAGACATGGGTCAGACGCAGTTGATCAAAGCCGAGTTTAAGATTTACCAAGCGGCCACAATCGGTGCTGACGGTTCAGTTCAAGATTATGGCGAATGGGATATGAATGTCAGTTTCAATGACTCCGGCACTGATTTTTTCGTCGCCAGTGCTCGCATCGAGGACGGTCGCTCAGTGATAAAAGTCAATGAGCAACAATCTCGAGAAGAAATGGGCATGACGGTCAATATGTCCACTCGCGGCATCATGCACCGCTCTGCCAATTCCGGATTTGGACAGGTTGAATACATGGACTGGGATGCCTGTTGGCAAGGTGGTCCTGAGGCAGGCAACCCTTGTGAATTCGGCATTCCCACGGCAACGGTGAGCTACGCCTATAACGAAGATTATCTGGCCCTTCAGCCAGAAGGGGAAAACGCGATTTATAAAGATCGCAACAATACAGTTGAAATGACTCATCGATACGGCCTCTTTGATGGATCTACCGGCGCCAATATTGAAAAGAGTCGTTCTTTTGGTTTCCCTATCACCTTTGAAAACAGTGAAGGTTTCCAAGAATGGGGCTATTATGGTGCTTGGCAAGGCCGTCACGAATTATGGGGCGGAATGGATGGTCAAATTCCGGCCGGGACGGTGGTCACCCGAGAAGATCATCGCGGTGATGCGCCCGCTGAAACCTACACTGTGGCGGAACCCTTTCCCGGAACACTGACACTGCGTAGCCTGGAAACCGCCTCATTAGCAGATATTCAAGGCATCCCCGTGGAAGTATGGATTAATGATCATACTCATTTAACCTATAGCCAAAGCGACAGCGCTTGGATGACCTGTGACAGCGAATTCTTCTGGGGTGAGTTTGGTCCCGAATGTGGTGTCAACAACGATCAGTGGACAGCCTTCAGCGATTTTTCACCGTTTGTTTATCAGGAAGATCAACACCGTAAATGGATCCAAATATCCTCTTGGGATCCCAATACCAGCATGCACTCCAATTATGTCTATCTTGAGGCCAGTCACTCCCAAGCCACCAATGGCGCTGGATTTTACGTAGCGGACTTTGACCCTCAAACTGGCCAGCTTAGCCCTTCAGGCTCTAAGCTGACCCCCACTGATGGCATGGAAATGTTTCTGGATATTGGTGGTTCCGTCTACATTGAGTATGACGGCACAAGTTTCGTTGAAAAAGAGTTAGTCGACTTTGACGAAAACACTTGGACCCCAGAGTTTGGTGAGAACGATACCGCTTTCAATTTAGAGCCCTATTTCGAGTATTACATCAACACTCGTGGTGCCTCTTATGTCGTAAAGACTGACGAAAACGGCGATGTTGCGCGCGTGGCAGTAGAACTGCAGTCTGCAGTGAATCCAATTAATGCTGCCTCCATCTTGCCGAGTGATGGAGTCACCCTGCGTATGCCATGGGATGACACACAAGTATTCAGTTTCGATACTAATTCTGAAAGTGATACTTACATGACTCTGGTCTATGCCGCTGGGGATCAACAGGGACAAGCCGTAGATTCCGGGCAGTGGGGTTTACATTTCTATACCGAAAATGGTGATCTGGTTGCATCAGATGGTAGTATCGTTGCCACCGACTCAGAGGGATTCCCGTTGGATCCAACTGTTGCGCCACTTCAGTTAAACTGGGAATATGCGCAGAATGGTGGTTGGGGCGCACAAACCTTCTTGCTTGATACAAGTGGCGCCTATGTGCTACTGAGTGATCCCATCCGTCTCTCCAGCTTTGAATTTGAAGGCAAAACCTTAGCTTTACAGTTTGACGGCTGGTTGCATGGAATGCCAGACATGCACTGGGAACTGCAAAAAAATGACTGGGTCATGACCGAAGAAATCGCCAACAAAGCAGTGAATTTGCCCGCTGGCACCGAGGTCACCGATGCTGATAGCAGTGCGCTGTACTACATCAAACCCTTGGAAATGAGTGTGTTCCTAACCGTACTAGAGAGCGCTCCAGAAGGTGCGCCTGACATTACGCAGGCTACCTCTGTGGATCTGAATGATCTTCCTACTTTTGAGCCACACGGCATGGGAGCGATTCCTACCGATGTCGAGTTGAGATATTCTGAAGGCTTACCAGTCGAAGAGTAGATCTCCAAAAGGTTACTATAACTAACTGACAGGATTGGTCCCGCGCTTTGCGCGGGACTTTTTTTTTAAAAGCTAGAATCTGGTTGCCGCAAGAAAAACAACTCTTCGGCGCGCGATTGTCTGCCCAAGATTTGATTTCGATGCGGATAGCGTCCAAAACGATCAATAATACGTTTGTGTTTTAGCTCGAAATCTAGATTCTCCTCCAGACCTGGCTCCGAGAATAACTCTACTGCCCGCTCATGGATGACCATCGATTCGCTGTGCATAAAGGGCATGTAAAGAAAGGCCCGTTCAGATTGATTTAAGTCTTGAGCCAAATTCTGCGCAATGCATTCCTGGGCCAATACCAGCGCCATTCCATCCTGGGCAAAACTCAAGGCGCTATGCCGATATATATTTCTTGAGAATTGATCCAATACTAGAATTTCTGCTAGACGTCCACGGGATTGTTGGCGCCAATCACTTAGTTCCCCCTGTACCGCAGCTCTATGTATCTCCAAAAATCTAGCTTTAACTATCTCGTCAAATTCAATATTTTTTTGCCACCACTGTTTGGGATCACTTTCATCAAACCAAAAATATAGAATTTCATCGTAGGACATATGCTTAATTCCCTCGTTTAGTGAATGCCGATTTCGTATAATTCTGCTCAGTATAAATACATTTAAAGCTCCTGCTTCAGACCCCATTCAGTATACAATTGTGGCAATAATGGATATTTGCTTACACCTGCCCCGCCTGCTGTTATTTAGATGAAACATAACTCCATTCTAAAAAGAGTGCTGTTGCCTATCCTGATGAGTACATGTACTCAGTTAGGCGCTTTGACAGTAGATTTCGAGTTCCCTAACTTGCCAAATTTTCTCGAAAAAAACGCTAAACTTCATATTAGTCTTAAGGAAGGCACGGACTATACAAGTAGTGAATTCGAGCAACTCTTCCTGCGAATTCCAAAGGAGCTGGAGCAAGCGCTCATTCCGTTTGGTTATTATGAGTCAAAAATCGAACTATCTCAGACACAAAAAGAGGAAGAAGTTCACATCACCGTGAACATTTCGCTCCCGCCCCCGGTCACCTGGGAGACCATTGAAACGCAAATAGTTGGTGAAGGAGAAACCAATTCTGAATTAACTACTCTATTGGCGGAAAATTTACCCTCTTCCGGGACGAATTTACAACATTCAGACTATAAAAACCTAAAAAGCCAGCTCATTAACAGTGCTCTTGAATTGGGCTTTTTGGATGCACAGTTCGAAAAATCAGATGTGTTAGTGTCCTTGGATACACGCACCGCCAATTTAGATCTGATTTTTAATACTGGTCCACAATACTATTTCGGCCCCATCACCTATATCCAGGACAAATTCGATACTCAATTCTTAGACCGATATATCAACTTTCAACAAGGTGATATCTACCGACTGGAAAAACTGGCCAAACTACAACGTACCCTACAGGATAGCGGCCTTTTCGAAACCGTACATATCAAGGCAGATCCAGCCGCTGCCGAAGAGTTACAGGTACCGATTCAGATTCAGTTAGAAGCGAAAAAAAAATGGCGTTACGGTGCTGGTGTTGGTTTTGGAACAGACACCGGACCACGTGGTAGTTTAGAGTTGGAGAACCGCCGTTTAAACCGTAGCGGTCATAAACTGGGGTTTGAGGCCAGTGCTTCAAGCGTTCGTGATTATGTCACGGGTGTCTATACAATACCTTTAGCGCGACCGCAATCGGATTATTTCCGAGTTTCCCTAGAATGGACAGAAGAGGAAGTAGAAGAAAAACTGACCGAAATTCGCAGACTACGATTACAGCGAAATCGTGCCCTGTCCCCCGAATGGATTCAATCCTTGTTCATCAAATTCCAAGAAGAAACCTTTGAACTTGAGAATCAGCGCGGGAGGTTATTCAATATTATTCCTGGCGCGAATAGAACCTTCCTAAAATATGATCAAGCCAATTTTGTTGTCAAGGGACATAGATTCTTTTTACAAATTCAAGGCAGTGGTGATTATTTCGGATCTGATAGTGATTTTCTACAAGCACTGGTAGAAGATAAATGGATCCGCAGCTGGAGGAATAACCAACGACTGATCGTTCGCTCCAGTCTGGGCGCCAGCTGGGCCTCTGAAATAGAAGATATTCCAGTCAGCGAACGCTATTTCGCGGGTGGTGATCAATCTGTTCGCGGATTTTCATTTGAGAGTCTGGGGCCACGAGATGATAGTGGCCAGCTTATTGGTGGGCGTCACTTACTCACAGCCAGTATTGAAGACGAAATTAAATTGAGTGATAAATGGAGCCTGGCAGTATTTTACGATACAGGAAACAGTTTCGCAGAAGAGTTTACTGAGTTGGCCTACAGTGCCGGTGTGGGTGTACGTTGGCATACACCTGTTGGCTCAATACGTATCGATCTCGCTAATGCGTTGTCGGAACCTGGCAATCCTTGGCGACTACACCTCAATATCGGCCCAGATTTTTAGATGAAAAAATTTCTTATCACTGTTTTTAGTAGCGTATCAATTCTCTTTGCGCTGCTGATTTATATATTACTATATACTGCGTCTGGGGTGGGTGTCCTAGTAAGTGCTGCGAATCTTCTCTCTCCATTGACTATCCATATCCAGCAGAGTTCTGGCACTGTCCTGGGGGAGTTGATGCTGGAAGAAATCTCACTCACGCTCCCAGATGACAGCCAGATCTCCCTCAGCCAATTCGGCTGGCGAGTATCCAAACTCGAACCACTAAGAAAAAGAATTGCCTTTGATTTCATTCAATTGAGTGATGTGGTTATCAGCCAAGGGCGTTCGAAAACAGAAACTGAAGCTGCGAGCGAGCCAGCACCTTTGGCAATCCCCAAACTACCTATTGCCATTTCTATCACTGAATTTAGATTAGCCAAGCTAGCTTTAATCCGCGATTCAGAACACAGTTCGATCCTAGAACATGCTTCGTTTCAACTAAGTATTGAACAAAATAAATTCTCTTGGCAACAGGTAAACATCAGCAGCGATCAATTTACAGTACAAGCAGAACGCTTGCTACTGATGCCTCATGAACCCAATCCCGCTCAAGGCGAATTTACAGTATCTATTCGCTTTCCTCAACAAGGCACACTTTCACTGGGCACGAAAGTGAGTTCTCAGAACAATCAAATCTACTTAAAAACGGCAATCAATGGTCTACTCGATGGTGAAATCGAAATTCAACTATTCGATATCCTGGACGAACTAAGCTGGCATCTAAAATCAGCAGAATTACGGGTAGACGACTGGCCAGCACTGAAACAGAGCCCCCTCAACACGCTGAACTTAACCTTGGATCTTGAGGGCACGACGTCCAGCGTTGGAGGCACAGTTAATCTGACCGGTATTCTGGAGTCCAATGACCCCTTTCGACTCAGTAGTCAAATCGATTTGACTCCAGATCTGATGCAGCTAAAAAACGGTGTGCTAACGTTGTCTACACTGGACGCTCAAATTCTATTGAATGGGCAGATTCAACCCACACCACCACACAACCTCTCTTTCACTGCCAACTCAGAGAAAATCTCCCAGTTGCGGATCGCATCGGAAGTTGTCGAGCTACGGGATATTTTCCTTAAGTTATCAGGTACACCGCAACAGATGACTATAAACTTCGATTCAGGACTTCAGATAGACAAACAACAAGGGCAACTATCTGCCAATGGCGCCCTGACACCGCATCAACTTCAACTCGATTCAGTCCATTTAACCGGAGCTGTTGGCACCATCCACGCTAACGGTAGCTTAGAGTTAGATCCTCCCCATCTGATTCACGCTCGGATTTCTACACAAAACTTACAACCACAATACTTTTTTCCACAGTACAGTGGACAGATCGCGTCACAGATCGAAATTAATGGCCCTTTAGAGGCAGAGCGTCGTGCCCTGGAGGTCACACTGCAACAGCTGTCTGGAAACTTAAATCAACAACCCCTAAAGGGTACTGGGCGTTTCTTTTGGCGCACGGGCAAATGGGCAGTTGAAGGACTCCAGATGACACTCGGTTTAAATTCGATTGCTGTTAACCTAAAAAATCACCCCGCTTGGCAAGGTGAATGGGATCTAGATGTCCCCAAATTAGAACAACTTTATCCCACTGTTAGTGGCACGCTAAAGAGTAAGGGGAACATATCAAGTCACTCCAATATGCCAAGAGTTAGTGCCACTATTCACGGGAATGAGATCAGCTACGAAACCTACTCCGTGGGAACCATAAGAGGATTGATTGATTTAATTCCAGACGAATCAGAACAAAGCGATTTATCTATCCAACTACATAATCTAATCGCAACCAACAACTTATCCACACCGCTAGACCTTAACATTCATGGAGTAGGTACTCTAGGGGATCACTATATCGATATCGAAGCAAAACAAATTGACGCTCATGCTTCTTTCAGATTGTTGGGTCAATTGACGTCTACTCTTTGGCGAGCAACTACCGATCGATTGGAAATAGCCCATCCAAAATTTGGTGAATGGACACAGAAAGCATCCAGCGAAATAAAAATCGCGAAAAATCAGTTCTCTTTCAGCCAACTCTGTCTCTTACAGCAGGACACCAACATCTGTCTAGAAGGAAAACGCGACGCACAAGATCTGTTGGCAACACTGGCAGCGAAGCATTTCCCGGTAGAATATTTATCTCCATGGATCCCAGACCAGATCATGGTGTCCGGAAATGTGTCCTCGGTAATGGAGGTTCGACAACTTGAGAATCAGCCTATCGATCTTGACGCTTCCCTTGAAAGTGACACGCTGCGCATCGACTTTCAGTCACAAGCGCTACCACCGTTGCACAATCTGAAAACCAATGGACACGTCACGCTCAAAAATAATCGATTACAATATTCTCTGGCATTGCGGCTGGACGCCCAACAATTCACTCACTTACATGGCCACATGGAGGACATTAGTTTAAGAAACAATAGCCCCGTGAAGGTACACATCGATAGTGAGATCCATGATCTGAGTTGGCTATCTGCCTTTGAGCCCCTAGGCGCAAGAGTCGCAGGCACCTGGAAAAGTAATCTTAGAATTGAGGGCACCCTAAATGATCCTAAACTGTATGGGCGCGCACGTGTTGATCAACTAGCGTATCAATTAAAGGATCAAGGCGTTTCTATTTCCGATGGTCAAGCGCTGCTGAAAGCCTCCGGAAATACTCTCAATTACCAGATCAATCTAGGCTCCAAAACCGGCCCGCTTTCACTTTCAGGCACCTCCCAACTTCTTGGATTGGGTGCGTCTAAGACAAACTTATCAATTGTTGGCAAGGAATTTACCCTTGTGGATAGGATTGACCAAAAAGTCATGGTCAGCCCTGATTTAAAGCTGGCGATTTCCCCTAAGGATATTTACCTTAGTGGAAAATTACATATTCCTAAAGCGCTATACGCACCGAAAGAACTGCCTCAGGGCGCGGTTTCGGCTTCTCCGGATATTCAAACCCAAGAGCGTGTCTTGACCGCATCGTCCCCGACACCGGTGCGCACAGACTTGGACGTCAGCTTAGGGGATAACGTGGTCTTCGATGGATTTGGCTTAAACACCTTTCTGAGTGGTTACTTGCGCATTTATGGAGATTTACTGCAGTTAACCCGTGCCTCTGGGCAGCTTAACCTCGTACAAGGCAAATATAAAGCCTACGGCCAGGATCTCACCATTGAACGCGGCCAGCTTTATTTTAGTGGTAAAGAGATCAACCGTCCCAACATTTCCATTCGCGCGGTACGCGAAGTGGAAAACGTGAAAGCCGGGATCCTAGCTAACGGACCGATTCAAGAACCTACCTTGGAGATTTTTTCCGAGCCTGAATTACCACAAACAGAAGCACTTGCTTATCTAATTTTGGGCAGACCATTAGATCAAAGAAATCGTGATGACGGCGCGATATTAGCAGCGGCAGTGACCTCTCTTGGACTCAACCGTAGTCAACTCCTGGCGCAACAAATTGCCCATCGTTTCGGCTTAGACACGATCCGCGTGGAGGGAGGCGAAACTTGGCAGCAGACTGCTGTATCTGCTGGCAAATACCTTACCCCTAGACTCTATTTGAGTTATGGAATAGGTCTATTTGAAGCTACTCAACAGATACTATTACGCTATCAAATCAACCGTCGCCTACAATTTCAAGGCGTGGGTGGCGATGCCTCTGGTGCCGATCTATTCTACCGTAACGAAACAGAATCATTAAATATCGATGAACTGATAAATCCAAATGAGTCGAATCAGAAAAAGACAGATTAGCCACAGTTAAACAACTATGAATACAATCAGCGATAAATATAGGATGATGCATTCATATTCATATTGATATTATCTCCACCTGTTTCTTACGCTACGAATTCATAGGGGCCAGAGTCCCGGCAATTTATCGCTACTACCTCAATCAATGATGTTCGAGTTTAATGAAAAATTTTATACCTGGCGGAGAGGGCGGGATTCGAACCCGCGTGGGGCGAGGCCCCCAACCGATTTCGAGTCGGTGCCGGTATGACCGCTTCGGTACCTCTCCTCTATCAAATCTGGCGTTACTTCGGCAGAGGCACACCCAATCGCAGAGCGACTTCTTCATAAGCCTCCACGACACCCCCTAATCCTTTTCTAAAGCGATCCTTATCTAATTTTTCTCGTGTCTCTTTATCCCATAAACGACAACCATCTGGAGTAAATTCATCTCCTAAATAAATCTCACCGTCTTGAGATCCAAACTCCAATTTGTAATCCACTAGCAATAAGTTAGCGTCATCAAATAGTTTTTTCAAAATGCCATTGACCTTAAAAGTGAGCTCTGTCATGCGTTGAACTTCAGCTTTAGACGCCCAACCAAAGGTTTCGGCGTGATATTCATTTACCATAGGATCATGAAGTTCATCGTTTTTAAGAAACAACTCAAAGGTTGGTGGCTTCAGATCTAAGCCGTCTTCCACACCTAGCCGTTTACATAAACTACCAGTAGAAATATTTCTAATCACGCACTCAAGGGGGATCATCTTCAGTCGCTTGACGGCACTTTCGGTGTCAGACAGCAGCTGATTAAAATGAGTGGGCACACCCTGAGTTTCCAGGTGTTGCATAATGAATGCGTTGAAATGATTATTTACCATACCTTTACGTGCAAGCTGATCTATTTTCTCTCCATCGAAAGCAGAAGTATCGTCACGAAAATACATAATTAGTTGAGAATCATCGTCAGTTTCATAAATTGTTTTGGCTTTTCCGGAATAAAGTTCATTTAATCTTTGCATAAATCTATCTCTCTTAATGTTACTAGCTAAACTTCTATCCAATCAGTACCCAATTGTTGATCCGCGATTGTGTAATTTTCATCTTTAAATCCTAACTCTTCGATACTGGCTTTGACTTTTTCTGGGGTATTATTCTGCTCACTTAAATGGGCGGCCACTAACATATTGAGATCAGTCTTATCGAGACTATCCACTAATTCTTGGGATTGGCGATTGTTTAAGTGTCCAAAATTTCCGCCAACACGACGCTTTAGAGACGCACTATAAGGACCTTCTCTAAGCATCTGTTCGTCATGATTAAACTCCATCAAGAGGGCGTCACATCCCGTTAACATGCTAGTGACATGGTTACTGACAGAACCTAAATCTGTGGCGATACCTAAACGCGAACCTTCATGTTCAAACACAAATTGCGCTGCCTCCACAGCGTCATGGGGCACTGGAAATGGCTGTACTGTTAGATCATCTAATTGAAAAGATTGATGACAATTAAACAGCTCAATCTCTGGGATTTTTTCTTGCCGCACGACCCGATAAGTGCCTTTTGTCATAAATACTGGAATATTGAGCTTTCTCGCCACGACCCCGACACCACGCCAATGATCCCCATGTTCATGGGTCACCAAAATGGCATCCAAATCCTCTGCTTGTAACTGCCTCAACGCCAACCGACGACAAAGTTCTTTAAAGGGAAACCCACAATCAATTAAAACTGAGCGATTACCGGACTGTACAACAGTACCATTGCCACGACTACCACTCCCCAGAGAACAGAAACGCATGGGCAAAGTTCTATGCTATTGATCTGTTGTATTCGGGTTTGAATCTTTATCCCGCTTTCGGGACCACCAACGACGTTTTTTTGCTTCTGGCTCGTCACCTGAGCGAATAGCTTCAATCTCGCTGCTGAGTTCGGAGATGCTCGGCGGGTAGGCATCGACGGGCTCAGAAAGATTATCGCGCGCGCCATCCAATGCGGGTATAGGTAATAGAGGATCGGGCGTTCTGGCGTTCAAACCATCAGGAATAGACAAAGGTGGTAACTCCTCTGCTGAGAGGTAGTCCAATCTTTTGTCTGGAAAGTATTGATCCAAAAAGGTACAACTAGATAACAACCATATGCTGCACAGCATGACAATTGCAAAGGATCTTCCTGGCATGGAATTCTTATCTCCTAAATGTTATATCGCCTGTACTCGAATCAAGGCTTGCCTGACTTGCTGATGAAAAGCTTCGGATAACTGCGTCAAGGGCAGGCGAATTCCAGAAGAGATTAGTCCCATCTGCTGCAACGCCCATTTCACTGGAATTGGATTAGATTCTACGAACAAGACATGGTGCAATTCGCTCACAGAGTCATCCAAGCCAGCGGCTGTTTCAGCATCGCCAGCCAATGCTGCCATAAGCATCTGTTGCATGATGGACGGCACTATATTAGCCGTCACAGAGATTGCCCCTACCCCGCCAGCTAACACAAACTCACGGGAAGTGGCATCATCTCCACTGAGCAAATCGAAATCATCCGGACATAACGACTGTAATGACCGCAACCGGGAGACATCTCCAGTGGCGTCCTTTAAACCCACAATATTAGGGATTTGCGCCAGTCGCGCAGTGGTTTCATCATGCATGTCAATAGCGGTTCGGCCCGGTACATTGTATAGAATCTGTGGGATCGCCACTTTCTCAGCCACCGCCCGGTGATGTAAGTAGAGACCTTCTTGTGTGGGTTTATTGTAATATGGGGTCACCAATAGAGCCGCATCGGCACCAGAACGCTCCGCAGATTGGGTCAGTTCAATGGCTTCCGAGGTGGAGTTTGCTCCGGTACCGGCAATCACCGGAATACGGCCGCTAGCATACTGCACCACCCTTGTAATGACCTCACAGTGTTCTTCCATGTCTAGCGTGGCAGACTCTCCCGTGGTACCCATGGCCACAACGGCGGCGGTACCATTATCGATGTGGAATTCCACTAGACGCTGTAAGGCATCATAATCCAGGCTTCCATCGGGATGCATTGGCGTCACCAATGCAACCAAGCAACCCTGAAACATGATTTTTTCTCCATTTGATAACCAATTTTGCTCAGACTCTATGGTAATAGTGCCACAGGCTAATGACAAGCGATGCCCGACAATTATGTGCTCCTACACCAAAGTTCATTAGCTATAATAGATAGTTAATTCTGCCAACATTGCACAGGAAGGAACCCATGGCTCAAGTCACACTCGACAAAAAGGTACCGGCGTTTTCCGCACCAGCTACTGGTGATAAAGTGGTTCGCCTTTCCCATTTCAAGGGTAAAAAACTCGTCCTCTACTTCTACCCGAAAGATCACACACCGGGCTGCACCACAGAAAGCCAAGATTTTGCGGCCTTCTATGCAAAATTCAAACGTGCCCATACGGATATCCTCGGTATCTCCCGTGATTCCATTCATTCCCATGAAAAGTTCAAGGCCAAACATGAACTACCCTTTGATCTACTGAGCGACGAAGACGAGACGCTATGCAAACTATTTGATGTCATCAAAATGAAAAACATGTATGGAAAAAAAGTCCGTGGTATCGAACGCAGCACTTTCTTAATCGATGAGAAAGGCGTCCTACGTCACGAGTGGCGTAAAGTAAAAGTCAAAGGGCATGTAGAGCAAGTACTGGAAACCTGCAAATCTTTGTCGTGAATTCCATAAATAAGGTTGAACAAATAATGGGAAGCAGATTGTACGTGTTGGATACTAATGTATTGATGCACGATCCCATGTCACTGTTTGCCTTTGGCGAGCATGATCTCTTTATCCCAATGAAGGTCTTGGAAGAGTTGGATCAACACAAAAAGGGCCTATCGGATGTCGCCAGAAATGCCCGGCAAGTGAGTCGATTTCTGGATCAAATTATCCATGATAACCAAGATAGTGAGATACAACAGGGATTATTCATTCATACGCCAGGCTGGGATCTGAAACAGCCGGAAGTCACCCAGGGCCGACTATTTTTCCAAACTGAAGCGGCCGCAGAAAATCACCTAAAACTAATAGACAGCACCGTTGCGGATAATGAGATTCTCCGTCTATGCCTCCATCTACAGCAGGTGAATACCCATACAAGAGTTGTATTAGTTTCCAAGGATATTAATCTACGTATCAAGGCGGCAATTCTTCACATTGAAGCTAAAGATTACCGAGACCAATCCAATCCCGATGATCTAGCCGTGTTGCACACTGGTATGCAAGAGTTGCCTGCCAATCAAAAGTTGACAGAAATCCCTGGGAAGACTCAAGCTTGGTTACTGCACACCGAAAAATTCGCCGACTACTATAGCAACCTCTTTTTATATGATCCCGCGACTGCGAATGAATTCAGAGTAGTCTCCACACATCCCGGTAAAGTCATGATACACGCGGCGAAAAATTATGAACTCGAAACCAATACCATTTGGGGGGTTCAAGCACGTAATCGCGCACAAAATTTTGCCTTCAATCTGCTCATGGATCCCAGCGTTGAGTTAGTGACCCTACTCGGTTCGGCGGGCACAGGTAAAACACTCCTTTCCCTTGCCGCAGGTCTGGCACAGACCATGGAAGAGAACCGCTATCGCGAAATCATTATGACCAGAGCAACGATTCCTCTCGCCGAAGATATTGGTTTTCTTCCAGGCACTGAAGAAGAAAAAATGACGCCCTGGATGGGGGCTCTGATGGACAACTTAGAGGTGTTAATCTCACCATCCGATAAAGGTTACTGGGCGCAGCAAGCTACCCACGATCTGGTTCTTAAACGAATCAAAATTCGTTCGGTTAATTTCATGCGGGGTCGAACATTTTTAGACAGATACGTGATTATTGATGAAGCACAGAACCTCACTCCAAAACAGATGAAAGCACTCATCACTCGCGCCGGTCCTGGTAGCAAATTTGTCTGTATTGGGAATTTGAATCAAATTGACACGCCCTATCTGAACGAGTTCTCTTCTGGCCTCACCTACGTAGTGAGAGGATTCCAAGCTTGGCCCGGGGCCGGCCACATCACGCTGCAACAGGGAGAAAGATCTCCACTGGCGGCCTACGCCAGCGAAAATTTGTAGCCTCCCTTATTCAGAGCCATCCGACTCTGGAGCCAGGGAAACAGCCTGTACACTGCGGGGTAGCGCGCTAATCACGGCTTGTACCAGTGTCGCAAGAGGAATCGCAAAAAATACTCCCCAAAAACCCCACAGGCCGCCAAAAAACAGCACCGCCATAATAATCGCAATCGGATGTAAGTTGACCACCTCGGAAAACATCAGTGGTACCAGCAAATTTCCATCAATAGCTTGAATGATTAGGTAAGCAAGCAGTATATAGCCAAAGTCAGGTGCTAAGCCCCATTGTGAATAAGCCACAATGGCAACGGGAAGCGTGACCACGACCGCGCCAATATAGGGCACCACAACAGAGAGTCCTACCAACATTGCCAGTAAAGCGCTGAAACGTAGCCCCATAAGACTAAAGGTAATATAGGTCACGACACCCACAATAATGATTTCTAGGGACTTTCCTCGAACGTAATTACCTATCTGGATGGTCATATCCCGCCACACCAACTCCACCAATTGCTGATTTTCTGGTAGGTAATTTAAACCCCAATTGATAATTTTCTGTTTATCTTTCAAAAACAAAAAAACTAAAATTGGTAACAAGATGAGATAGACCAATAACGTAATGACGCTGGGGATGGAGGAAAGCGTATAGGCCACAACATTCTGACCAAAACCCACAGGATCCATATCCGCATAGAAAGTATCCAGTAAATCTTCTACCTCACCACGGGGTAAAAATGATAAATATCCTAACGCCGCATCCCTAATTTCCTGCTGTAGACTGCTATACATAAGAGGTAATTCTTGCACCAGTTGCGTGATCTGCCGCCATAGCAGGGGCGCGAGAATAAATAGCAAAGCTAATAATAATCCAACAAACAAAAGGAACACCAGAATCACCGCCACTCTTCGTGGCATCTTAGTTTTCTCTAACTGATTAACTAGTCCCTCCAGCAAATATGCCACAACAACTCCCGCTATGACGGGAGTTAACATGCTCCCGAAATAGATAATGATGCCGAAGCCTAAGACCAGAACAAGTAGTAAAAAGACCACTTGAGGATCAGATAAATAACGACTAAACCAGTCTTTGATTGCGTTCACACTTGCTTATCCAAGAATGCCATCCCTGAAAACCGCTCTCCAAACTCACACTTATCACACTGCCCTGAGTACCCCGCACCAATATGCTTTTGCGGCTAAACGGTACACCGACGTGAACATAGACAAACTCAGCACTAACTGCTCTCATCGGCATGTCAAACGGGAACTGTACTCTACCTGCAGCACGCACAAAAAAACAGCCGCAAAGATTCATCAGACTCAGTGCAATAAGTTGGCCAACTAGATTTAAATGCCAAATCAGAATATGGATATTCTAAAAGAAAAATGAACCAAAATCAGAAAAGTCTGCGAAGAACTCTAGCCTACCTGCGATCGCGCTAACTCTTCCATCTTGTTTTGTCGCTCTTCTATATAGGTCAATGCAAACTTCAGCAGCTCTTCTAATGCTCGGCGACGGAACTTCTGCTTCTTGTACACAAAGGAAATCGGTCGTTCCAACCTCGGCTCTAAGGGCACTGCCACCAACGTACCCAACTGTAGCTCCTTGTGGATGGTCGCCTGAGACAGTATAGAAATTCCCATGCCACTTTCGATAGCACCTTTGATCGACTCTTGGCTTCCCAACTCCATAATGATGTTGAGATCGTTGGTAGAAATCCCCTGGTTCTGCAGGTAATCAATAATGACCTCCCGGGTACCAGAACCTTCTTCTCGGCAAATGTAAGGAAAATCCGTCAGCCTCTCTGCGGGGGCTTTAGACAATTTAGCCAATTCGTGATCGGGTGTGACAGCCATCACCAGCTCATCATGACGACAGATCTCCACTTCAAGATTCTTTTCACTCACTGGTGCTTCCACCACGCCGAGATCGATAATGTTCGCTTCCACCATATTCACAATCCCGTCAGTATTGGACACTTTCAATCTGACACTAACATTGGGATAGATGGTTTTAAAATCTCCTAAGAGTGCAGGTAACATGTATTCTGCAATCGTGGTACTGGCACCAATAATAATGACACCATTAATTTCTTCGGTCAGTTCACGTACCGCATTTTCCATTTCGTTGTAAGTCGCCAAGATACGCGTCGAATATTCGTAAACACGCTGTCCCGCTTCCGTCAAACTGATGCGATTATGTGTCCTGTCGAACAATCTGGTGTCGAAATGTTCTTCCAGTTGTCTGACTTGAAAAGTGACCGCTGGCTGCGTCATGTGTAAGGTTTCCGCCGCCTTTGTAAAACTTAATAATTTGGCCACCGTGTTAAAAACTTGTAATCTTCTATCGGCCATAGCTGTTATTCATCCCCTTGGTGGATTAACATAACTCCATAAATTTTGCTTTATGTCAATGGCTCGATAAACATTTATTACTATCCTCAACCCATTAGCAGCAATTAAACGTTTAATAATCAATAAGTTATACGAACAGCTAAATTTGAATTAATATTAGTCAATGGCCCAATAATTTTATGTATTCACTAACTTTAGTCGTTGGTTTTGGCTAGATTTTTCAAATTTTGTACATGAGCACGTAATTCTGCGGAAGGTGGTGATTGATTAGGCGAAAATCGTTCTTGGCTATATTGTTGAAAAAAAGTCATCACCGACGCTCGGTATTCTGCATCCCAATCTTTAGGAAGATGACGCAAATAATCCATTTCTGACCATGAGGGTTCATCGGGTAATTGCGTGGCAAGTAAGAATTTGCGCCAAACTCGACCCCATTGAAAATTGATCTTTCGTTCATGGCTATGCGTCTCACGAATGCGTCGATACTCTCTAAGAAACAAAAACAGCAAAATTATCAAACCGACCAAAATCAACCACTGCTTGGCACCGGCCTCCATCTCATTCACAAATCGATCTACCTCTTCAAACCGATCTGATAGAAGATGAAAGAGAATGCTCACATAGTTCTTCGCAAAGCCGTCACGATAATCAAATAATGACGGCGGGGTGGGATCCAGTGTATGCCAATAACCGGCCTCGTCCTGCCACTCCACCCAAGCATGAGCATCCCGGTCATGTACTAACCACATCCCAGTTGAGACTTGTGTATCGACAAAATAACCACTGACCAATCTTGCAGGAACGCCATTCTCTCTTAACATCAATGTCGCAGCAGTCGCATACCAATAACAGAATGCAGCTTTTCGATTAATGAGAAAATCATGGAGCGGATACCGTTCATTGATATCTACATCCAATGAATATTCCTTATCTGAGAAATGACTGAGTATATTTCTGACAATCGATAATCGACTCTCTCCTGCAAACTGCTGGGAATATTCCGCCAATACCGCATCCCATAACTCGGGAAGCTCAAGCGTTCGCTTATCAAAGTCGATAGGAGCGGAAGGCCCATTAAAGGTTACATTCCAGGTGCGTTCTTCGTCCTCTCTGAAACTGCCTTGCCAAACTCGTCTTTCATCGATGGAAAGCTGAGACAAAGGAAGCCGAATCGTGCGACTAGCGGCCGGCAAGAAAATCGCATCATCCCTTAGCAAACTTGTAATCTGCATGACCTCTGATTTATTGTGACCGAAAGGAGGCGCGACATTATCGTTAACGTGAAAGTAGTTTAAATTGTCATCCCCTACACCACTGGGCAAGAGAGTTTCTACTGGATAGTCACCGCTATGCCACAGAAATTCTTCACTATCGAAAAACATATGGCGATTGCCGACCAAATAAAATGGTCGATTGCTCGGATAACGAACACGCATCACCACCTTAGCCGTCCCTTGACGAAAGAGCTGACTATTCAAAGATTGAAAGGGAGAAAACCCTATTCTATTACCCGACTGAAAGCTTTTCGGAGTCAGCGAGCTTGCTAAATTGGTCACCGGCCCCTTCAATCCCACCAATAGTTCCGACATGAAAGGCATCATCACTAATGGTGGTAAAACTAACAGCAGCCGAAGCTGTTGTGGCCAAGTAATGCGCTGACCAAAAAGCACTAACATACCTAACAACAAAACCAGTGGTGCTAACAATGAAACCTCATGACCTTCAGTAGGTGCCCAACTTAACTCCACTGGATGGGGGACAATAAAAAATAAGCCAAAACTGACAATCACTAAGTATTGAGTCACCTGATGAGGGGCCTCGCGCTGAGCTCGGCGAGGCATGGCGGACAACAACCAAAGCAAATTAAAATAGAACCCAAGACACACTCCGGCAAAAAGTGGATGATCTTCAATCCAAACGTGGCCGATCGATAATTCACCAAATAGCTGATAACCTGCGATAGCAGACATCACACAAATCAGAGAAGCCAGGATCGCGGTCGGTGCTACCAATCCACTGCCCAGCATTCCCAATAAGCCACTTGCGATGAGGGCCAGCCACATCAGTTGCTCAATGCCCATAGATAACGCAAGCTGGGTACCCACCATCATCACCAGTATTGTCGCTGGTACTTGTCTCAAATTCATGGGCCTGGAAACTCCGTCCATCCCGCCTGAGGCGGCAATTTCCCCACCTCCTGTTTTGATTCGGGTAACATAAAAACCAATATGGTAGCACCCTGTGCTTGCCATCGTTGGATCTGTTCTAATAACTCCTCGCGCCACCGACCGATTACTAAACAGTAGACTCCGTTTCCCGCTGGTAATTGATCCGATACCGTAAAATTGCGTGTAGGCGCGACCACGGTCAACTGTTTAAAAAATTCAATCTCATCACCATGAGTTCCCCAGCTCTCACCGACCATCCAATATCCAAGCGTTAACTTTTCAGTGATAGCTCGTTGATAGATTGCCACCATCGCCGCCAAGCGGCGATCCAGCACTTCTGGATTGCGCGGTCGAGGTTGCCAGGGCGCAAAACCAGCCAATGAGAGATCACAAATCAAATGCACCTCCGCGCTCGGTGCCACCTGACTGCCCCCATATAGTCGAGTCATCAGTTCCCCACGACGGGCACTGGCTTTGTGATCGATACGATTGAGCGAATCACCCATCATGAATGTTCGACTATCGATGTATTCGTGGGATTGACGGTATTGACCATTGGCAAAACCCGCTTCACTATCCCGGTTAGTGGCAGCAGCCAAACGTCGCAATGACGGAACCTGATGATTAAAGGCGAAGGGCAACACATAAACACTATGTTGCGCTTTTAACCGCTGTAAATTGCGCCCAAGGAATAAAGGAAAATAACTTTGCACTGCGATGCCCCAAAGATGAATGACCCCTCTTCTCCTCGGAGTCCATTTGCACTGCATCGTGGTCGTCTCCTGTGGCGGTAAACTTGCACGATAGTGTAATTCAGATTCCGTTGGCCAGATAACGGGCATGCCTTTCATTTCTCGTATCGAAAAGTTTTTCAAAGTGCGTGTGCTCAAGTTTGTTAAGGTAATATTTGAGCTGAATGTTTCACCTGCAGTAGCGATAAGGGGTGCGCGGCGTTCTATCGCCACGTTTGGGGAAGCCGATCGAGAAACCAGATAGTTCACCACAAGTAGCAGGACAAGTAAGGAAGCGCCCGACATCGGGTAATTGGTCGCGTGAATATAACTACCAAAATTGATCCACAAAGCCACCAATAACAGTGCTTTACCGGTACGCGTTAAACCATCATAAAATAGATAACGAAATGGAACTGTTAGGGGATCACGAAACCGCTCTTGCCAAAAAGGCACCAAACGAAGATTGATCACCCAGATAAACAAACGCCAAAAATGTTTGTAGGCGGGATCATCCAATATCCGAATAGGGCGATCCTGTAGTGTTTGCATGACCTACCTTGGTATGGGATGAGAAGCCAGGATAGAATCTAACACCTCTGCCACTTGATCCCGATCCTTCTCCAATCCTTGTGTGGTATGCAAGCGATGACCCCACACAGAGTGACACAAGATTTTTATATCATCTGGTAGTACCTGCATGCGCTGATTGAGCAATGCATGTGCTTTAGCTGCTTGGGCCAAATGTAGCGAGCCCCTAGGGGATATCCCTCTTCGTATGCGCGTATCTTCGCGGGTGGTTCGAGATAAGGAGACAATATACCGGGCCAGATCCTCATGTAAAAATACTTGTTCTATGATGGCTCTCAAAGACTCTATCTCATCACTACTAAAAACAGCTGCGGGCATAGCGGTGACTCGTGTACGCTCCTCCGTCAGCAGACTGACTTCCTCGTCCATACTGGGATAACCTAAGCGAGTGGACACTAGAAATCTATCGAGTTGCGCTTCCGGCAATGCATGGGTACTGTCTAAGTCCACCGGATTCTGAGTCGCAATCACCGTGAAGAGAGCAGATAGAGGATAATTGACCCCATCCACGGTCACCTGACCCTCTTCCATTGCTTGCAAAAAAGCAGACTGACTTCTGGTAGGCGCACGATTAATCTCATCAGCCAACACGAAATCGGTAAAGATAGGCCCAGGGATAAAATTGAAGGTGCCTTCCTTAGGATTGTAAATATTACCACCCAGCATATCAGCCGGTAGTATGTCGTTGGTGAATTGGATACGATTGAAAGATAAATCCATCACGCTGGCCAATGCTTTGGCTAGTGTGGTCTTACCTACCCCAGGTACGTCCTCAAGTAACAAGTGGCCGCTGGCGATGACCGAGACCAGTAACAAATCAATGACAAAGGGATCGCCCAACCAGACTTGCGCAATTGCCGAGCGCGCACTTTGAATTTTCTCAAATAACAGATCCGTGGCTTCACTATTAACAGAAAAAGGGGTGGCCATTCAATCGCTTCTGGTTAATGTAATTTGTTATAGGTGCTTATTCTCTATCGACTTTTCAACATCTTTCTAAAACTTATTTGGCACTTGTTCAATACTAGAATTCACTATAGATATACATAATATCTTTATGTATTTATTGATAATAATATAGATATATTAAAAAACCCACCGCCCGGATTTCCCGAACGGTGGGTTTATTCTGACTGCCGGGCAATCTGCGCTTAGCACACCTCAAATAGAGTTGCTACACCCATACCGCCACCGACACACATAGTACAGACGACATATTTAGCACCACGTCGTTTGCCTTCCATCAAAATGGAACCGGTCATGCGTGTACCAGACATACCGTATGGGTGACCAATTGAGATGGCACCACCATTCACATTCAACTTATCGTTGTCTATACCCAACTTGTCGCGGCAATATACGGTTTGCACCGCGAAGGCTTCGTTCAGCTCCCATAAATCGATATCATCTACGGTAAGACCATTTCGCTCCAATAGCCTAGGTACTGCAAATACAGGCCCAATACCCATTTCATCCGGCTCTAAGCCTGCCACAGCTGTGCCGCGATAGATCCCCAAGGGTTCAATATTGCGTTGTTCAGCCAGCTTTGAATCCATTACCACGACCGCAGCAGCGCCATCCGATAACTGTGAAGCATTACCGGCGGTGACTGTGCCTGCTGCCACCGGAGCCAGGTTCTTTAAACCTTCCAGAGTAGTTTCCGGGCGCATGCCTTCATCACGATCAAGCGTGACTTCCTCATCCCACTTCTCGTTGGTTTCTTTATTTTTCTTCTGCATGGTGGTGGTAAAAGGTACGATTTCTTCAGAATATTTACCCGCTTCCCAAGCTTCTTTGGTGCGCTTCTGGCTTTGATATCCGTATTCATCTTGTACATCACGAGATACTTCGTAACGCTTTGCCACTATCTCGGCGGTTTGAATCATTGGCAACATCAAGGTGCCTTTGATTTTCATCAGCTCTGCATCTAAGGCATTGTTCATATTCACAGAGGTTTGCACCAAACTGATGGATTCCACACCGCCTGCTACCATGGCAGGTACTTTGTCGGCAATCACTGAACGAGCAGCAATAGAGACCGCTTGCAAACCGGAAGAACAGAAGCGACTGATGGTGCCGCCCGCCGTGGTCACAGGAAGCCCAGCACGAACAGCAGCCATGCGACCGATGTTGTTACCTGTAGCACCTTCTGGAAGACCGCAACCCACAACACAATCTTCTATTTCAGCGGGATCTAAACCAGATCGCTCCACGGCATGTTTGATCGCATGACCGGTCATTGCGGCGCCATGCGTCTTATTTAATGCTCCCCTAAAGGCTTTACCAATTCCCGTACGGGCGTAAGAAACTATCACTGCGTCATTCATGAGCTTGTACCATTCATTTGTTTGATTCCTGACTTGAACACCGTGCGCGAATTCTGTGCACGGACCCTGTAATTCCACGGCGCTTGAGGCTTAACATTGATTTATCTATTGCCGCCATCCACCGCGGTTCGCTAGTGTAACATGTTCAATTTTGAATTCACGTCCAATCTAGTCAGGCGGTAGTGCCGCCGTCCGCAGTGTAGATCCCACCTGTACAATAGCTCGCAGCATCACTGGCCAAGAATACCGCTAAACCAACCATCTCCTCAGGGGTGGCAATCCTTGGGATCGGTGTGTGCTGCATCGCCATTTTTACCACTTGTTCATTCTGCCATAGCGCCTGACTAAATTTCG
Source organism: Thiotrichaceae bacterium UBA5859 (assembly GCA_002432655.1). Classification (GTDB taxonomy): domain Bacteria; phylum Pseudomonadota; class Gammaproteobacteria; order UBA5859; family UBA5859; genus UBA5859. The sequence continues at coordinate 50,623 of DJFZ01000051.1, forward strand.
TTTTCACCAAGCCGGGACAAATCACATTGGCACGAATTCCACAACTGCCCCACTCTTTGGCGAACACCTTGGTTAAACTGATTAAAGCCGCCTTGCTGACACTGTAGATGCCCAAAGTGGGTTCTGGGCTGATACCACCAATGCTAGATATATTGATAATCGAACCTCCTCCCCGTTCGCGCATCACAGGTTGGACTGCCTTGCTTAACTCGAAAGGCCCTTTAACATTTACCGACATCACCTTATCAAACGCTCGTTCGTCTACCATCATGCTCGGTCCGAAAACGGGATTGGTTGCCGCATTGTTCACCAATATGTCGACACCACCATAATGCTCAACGGTTTTTGCTGCCAATTCCTTCAGCTGCTCCATTTCCCCCACATGAGCGGCCACAGCAAATGCATCTCCCCCCTGTTGTTTGATTTTCTCTGCCACTTGCTCAACAGCTTCCTGCTTGCGACTACTGACTACCACCTGGGCACCAAACTCTGCCAATCCCTGCGCAATCGCCTCACCAATGCCCTTACTGGCACCAGTAACAATGGCCACCTTATTGGTCAGATCAAATTTCTCCTTAAAGTGCGACATATTGCCTCCTCATATAGTTCTTATCACTATGTTTACCCTATAGCCTACCAATAATCTGCTATAGGGGTTTGATTTAATAATTTGATCGCCTGCACTGCATAATCTTCACTCATAGCATCCACGCAGATCAGATCTGGCCAACTACGCAACCATGTCATCTGTCGTTTTGCTAACTGCCGAGTAGCAATGATGCCTTTAGCCACGGCCTCTTGAATGCTAGTTTCTCCTGCCAAATGTTGACACAATTGACGATAGCCAACCGATCGCATCGCCGGCAGACCACCGTGAAATCTTGAATTATCGAAGAAGCTTTTCACTTCATCGAGAAAACCAGCGGCCATCATCTGTTGAAAACGCAGCTCAATCCGTTGATGTAATTCTGCTCGCTGGTGACACATTAGACCCAGTTTTACAGGCTGAAAAGGCAACTCAGTATGTTTCTGCAATTGGTGGTATTCAGCTAAGGGGATACCTGTGGCGGCATACACCTCTAGCGCCCTGGAGATACGTTGCGGATCATTTGGATGAATTCTCTTCGCAGATTCAGCATCTACTTCTGCTAATCTGCGGTGCATCAACACAGAACCCAATTGCGCCATTTCTTGTTGTAGTCTTTGCTTGGTTTCAGCGTCCGCCTGTGGCATCTCTGCCAAACCAAATTCCAAGCTGCGATAATAGAGCATGGTGCCCCCCACCAGCAGAGGTATCTTGCCGGCTAATTGGATCTCCTGAATCGCTTGGAGCGCATCTTCACAAAAGCGTCCTGCAGAATAGATATCATCTAACTCGCAAATATTGATCAGCCGGTGTGGCGCTTGCGCCAACTCCGCAGCGGACGGTTTTGCGCTCCCGATATCCATGCCTTTGTACACCATGGTGGAATCTACGCTGACGATCTCAAAGGGGTAGCGTTGCACCATCTCAATAGCCAGTTTGGTTTTGCCGGTAGCGGTTGGCCCCATTAAAAAGAGAGCCGGCGCTTTAGTTGTCATCGTATCCATCAGCTTGCAACAAATTGTGTCGCCAACCAATCCTCTGCAATGGGCACAATAAAATCTGGCCAGCCTTCCTTCGTGAGCCTGCTTGCATACTGTTGACAATTGGCGAGCAGCTGCAATTTTTCCTCAGTGGTCAATTGACACAGAGCCACTTGATCTTCACGCAAAACGGAAATTAATTTTTCTCGGGAAGCAGTTTGTTCTTCTTCAGCCAATCTAGCGATAAATGTTTTCATGGCGGCACCATCAAAGTATCTCATAACAATTGGAATACGCCGTATTACCCACTGTGATTCACTCAAAGCACCGATCGAAAAACCATATGCCTGCAAATGTTCTACCCAGCCAACCATGGCCTGATGATGTTGATGGCTGATCTGGATTGTCTCAGGTATCAACAGCGGTTGTGATTCGCTTTGACCTCGATTGAATGACTCAATCGCTAAAGCTAAACGAGCACGAGCGATATGAATCAAATACCAATTACTTTGGTAATGGCTTATCAGATAGTGGTCAAAGAGTTGCGCTATTGGATCACCAAGTTTGACTTGGGTAACCGATTTTTCCTGTTTCTGATCCGAGTTCGCCATCACCTCGTATGCACGCAACTGTTGCCGCACCTGATATTGACTAACTTGACTCGAACCTAGTTTAGAGTGCGGATACGCGCTTTTGAAAGCTGACGATGGACGCAAATGAGAACTTTCTCTCGGTTCATCTTGTTGCAGTCTAATTTGTGCGATTTCCGGCTGTACGCCATGAGTGACTCCCGACACGACGGAACTATAGATAAAGTCATGAATGAGTCGCGGCTCGCTAAACCGCACTTCTTGTTTGGTAGGATGCACATTAATATCAAACTCCGTTGCAGGCAGTTCTAAATATAGCAAGTAAGCCGGCTGCGAGTCCGCAACTACCATGTTAGATAGCGCCTGCCGAATACCGTGCAAAACTGCGCGATCTCGGATCCATCTCCCATTCAAATAAAAATGTTGACGCTGTGTATTGGGCCATCCCTCTTCCCTCACTGAAATCCAACCGGCCAAACGCATGCCGTCTCCTTCAGTAGAAAAATATTTGGCTGAGTCTAGAAAATTCCCACCCAATACTTTTGCAACCCGCCGTTGCTGTTCAGCAAAGCTCTGGCTGGGCAACAGATCCAGAACCACTTTGCCATTATGTTTGAGTCTAATTCTGGTATGCGGGATCGACAGCGCCAGCCGTTTCACCACCGTTTCAATGTGCGCAAATTCCGTGTTTTCCGATCGCAGAAACTTTTTTCGTGCGGGATGGGCAAAAAAGAGATCCCGCACACTCACAGTAGTGCCTACCTCCTGGGCAGCGGGCACCACATCCGACGCGTGGCCGGCGAAATCCACATTGGTTTTCCAAGCAGTGTTAGATTCTTTCGTACGACTGACAATAGACATGCGCGATACAGAGCCAATACTGGCTAAAGCCTCGCCACGAAAACCTAGAGAATCGATTTGAGAAAGATCTTCTAGCCTACTGATTTTGCTGGTAGCGTGAGGTCTAGCAGCCAATAGTAGATCCGACTTATCGATGCCGACCCCATTATCGCGGACTTCGATCAATCTACTCCCGCCTCTTTCTATCAGGATGTCTATAAAACTGGCGCCGGCATCCACAGCATTTTCCAACAGCTCTTTAATCACCGACGCTGGGCGCTCCACAACTTCACCGGCGGCAATCTGGTTCGCTATAGCAGGGGGTAAAATACGAATAGTCATGGTAAATGATTATATCGAGTTCAGCATTGGTTAGCTGCATCCGCGTTCAGATCTGTGATGCGGACTAGTACCGTAGGAAAAACTGGACTAAGCACCTCAGTGATCGCAAAAACCTAGCGCCGATCTGCTACCCCCCCCAGTTTTCGTGCCATTCAGACTCCAATTCAGCACCCCGAACAGTATACGATTCCGGGTGTCACGCCGTTTTCGGCTTGAGTCTCTGCCCAGTTTCCTGACTAGGCTGGTATAATGCCGCCCCTTGGTGAGCAACCGCTGCTAAGCTATTGTTTTTGAGGTGCTATATGTCTGACAAGAATACATCCGGGGGACTGCCAGGTCCTTTTGGCGATTCCCACGAAGGATTTCAAAGTTATCAATTTCAACCGGTCTATATGGAACCAGGCCGGGCAGCGATGAAAATGCCCTACAACGAAGAATTTATTGGTGATCCCTCTTCAGGCTCAATTCATGGCGGCATCATCACCCTGCTGATGGATACCGTCGGCGGTATGTGTGTGATGAGCACGATCAAAACTATGACGCCCATCGCCACACTCGACTTACGTATGGACTACATGCGTCCCACCAAACCTGGCAAAGAAATTATTGCTGAATGCGAGTGTTATCACTATACCCACAGCGTGGCTTTCATCAGAGGTTTTGCCCATGAGGGAGATATCAAGGATCCGATCGCCCATATGAGTGCGGCGTTTATGCTCAATACTAAAGGTCCCAATTTTGGCACCCCTTCAAAATTCTCCGAAGTCAAACCAGGTGAATAGAACCATGTCTAAAACTTTCGATTTCTTATTAGATGAAAAGAGTGCCGAAGAGCTAGTCTCTTCTATTCCCTATGCGCGCTATCTAGGCATGCATATCAAACAGAATATAAACGGTGAAGTGATTTTCCACCTACCCTTTCAAGAAAAACATATCGGTAACCCCATGATTCGAGCCCTGCATGGCGGCATCATGGCCAGTTTCCTAGAATGCGCGGCCACCATGATGGTAATTGGCACTGTGAGCCATAATCACATGCCTAAGTGCGTGAATCAGACCACAGAATATTTAAAAAGCGCAAAAGATGTAGACACCTATGCAAAAGTGAATGTCAACAAAGCAGGTCGCCGCATCATCGCCACCACCACGACCGCTTGGCAAGAAGAAGGTCAACCGATTGCAATTGCACAAGCTCGTTTTATGATTGCGGAACAAACCTAACATCTAGATCAGTAGCTACAGATTTAGGCGACTGATATTTATCGATGCTTTTGCTCACAATTGAGATTGACTCTTTCGTAAAACAACCTAGTAGTTCTATCTCGTTTCTATCTAAGCTCAATTTTCTCTCAAAATGGGTGCACCTCCAACTTTGTATGGTTAGAGGTGCAATTGATCCGGACTGAGAAAGTCCACTGCACAAGACGTCCGCCGACTCTGCAGCACATTCACAATGTCTTCGCTATGACACTTCAAAGAAGCAAAAAATAGATGTGTGTGGCAACGGCAATCCGAAGCACCAAATCCCTGCATCGGCTCCGACAACGCCGCATGTCCTCGGAGAGTAGCTGCCCATTGATGTTCCAGATTTCGCTGGCCATTGGCGAACCAAACACCCATCAAAGGCGCGTGAAGACGCACGTAATCTATGTGCCAGCGAGGCCGACGACTTGGTTGCAGGTGATGTTTTAATCTACCAGCAATACCTCCTGCCCCGAAAGCGCTGCCCACATAGAAAAGCCAACCTCTCTGCAGCTCCAACTTGCCCAGTGCGCCCACCTGAATCTCAGTGGGATCTGATAATTTAATCAGAAGCACATAGCTGCCAGATGCATGCAGTCGTGCATTCATTTTTTTAAACCATTCTAAGATTAGTCTGCGATTCTCTTTTTTCTCGCCGTTGAGACAACTTTTCAAATAGATTTATTTCATTCTACACGGCCATTTAAAGCTGTAATCATAAAGCATTTTTAATGCATATGAGGTTTTTTCGATTCGAAGAGTTGCGCTCTAGACACTACTATTGGGATTGGGAATAGTCTATACCCTTATAAAAAAACAGTGATAAATAACACAGCCGGCTGGTGACAACAGCAATGAGAAGATGAGGAGAATTTGACATGAAAAATCTACCAACGGTATTGATAACTGGTGCTTCATCTGGATTTGGACATCATTTCGCCAAACTTTTTGCTCAAGATGGCTACAACTTAGTGTTGGTCGCGCGCCGAGAACCTTTATTAAAAGAAATAGCAGAAGAGTTGAATACCACCTATGGCGCTGCGGTTAAAATTTTACCGAAGGATTTATTCGTACCTTCTGCGCCCCAAGAAATCTACGACACATTGAAACAAGAGAACATCGTTGTCGATGTGTTAGTCAATAACGCCGGCTTTGGCAACTATGGCAAGTTTGCAACTAACGCTGTTGAAGATGAACTAAACCTGGTTCAACTCAACGTGAACGCATTAACTTATATGACCCGTTTATTTGTAGCAGATATGGTCGATCGTCGTGCAGGGGCTATCATCAATGTCGCCTCTATGGCAGCTTTTGCCCCCGGACCCTACCTCGCCAGCTACTGTGCCAGTAAAGCCTATGTCCTCTACTTAACGGAAGCGATAGCCGAAGAGGTCTCTTCTTTTGGGGTTAAAATGATGGCGTTGTGTCCGGGCGCTTCTCCCACAGGATTTCAAACAGTTGCCAAAAATGAACATTCTCTGATTGGCGGTAGGGTGAATGCACTGATGGCTCCCGCAGAAGAAATTATCAACGAAGCCTACGCCGATTTTAAGGCAGGCAAAACTATCTCCATTCCTGGGCGGGGCAATCGAATTGGTCAGAAAATGATTCGTGTTATACCAAGAGCCTGGATCCGAAAAGGTGGTAAAAAACTGATGTACACCAAGGAGCTTGGTGAGCAATAGTGTTGCATTTTTTGTGCATCATTTGATGTAAGTAACCAGAATACCCGACTGAATCTTTTACATCTTAATGGCACGAATAATACAATTATTTTTTTACCGATATTATTGTTTATTTAAGTAATTTCGATTAGCATGTCTAGATTAAAACGCCTGTGTTAGTATCCAGACCGATGCCACTTGTCGGCAGAACAGGCCCTTAGATAGCTCATCCAGCATAAAGTATTCTCAATTGGGGAAAAATATGAAAAAGCTAATATCCACCACCCTCTTAGGCGCAACCTTGGCATTTACTTCTCTTACAGCACAAGCAGAATTAGTAGAGATGAATGACGCACAACTCCGAGAAACGACCGGCGAGTTAGATTTTTATTTCCACTTTAGCGTGCAAATTTATATTCAATATGAGCCTGTGATCTATCCTCGTGTGAAATCTCATATCAAAGGTCATATTGAGGATATCAGGGATTAACACGGACGTTAGTTCCCTAAAATTAGTATGAAAAATGTCCATACCCAGATTAGCAACAACCATTTTCTAATTTAGGTTGTCACCGCCATCATCCATTATTTCAGGGCGCTGCCAATAGGAGTATTGGGGCGTCCAATCTTCCGTACCGTGACCCGCAAGACTCAATAAACTCCACATAGAACAAAATTGATCATTGGGACCAAACATGGCGGAGTTGCGACGCAGTATTTTCTCTTCACAGCGCTGATACACCACCACTCCAGGCATATTAGATCCATCCACCATAACCGACTGCTCCGCCAAATAGGGGCCACGCTCATGTGAAGCCAAGCGGAATCGCCAACCCCGCTCATTGGCAAATCTGTGTTGCTCCTCTGGTGAATCTTTGGAAACCAGCACTACTGACATTACCGTTTCTAAATGAGGTAAGAAACCGTTAATTCCATCCGCCCAGAGTGTACAGTAGCGACATGCCTGGCCCATATTATGGATAAGCATCAATTGCTCATGGTGGGCAAAAAGATCCATTAGACGAACGGAACCATTTAAGGTGTTGAATTCATAGTTCGCTACTTCTTCAGCCAAGTGCTCCTTTCGCAACTCATTCAGTTGCAAAGTGAGCTGATAGATTTTCTGTTCAATCTCACGAATTTCCTGTTGCGACATCTCATTCTCCTGAATATTGTTTACCTATCATTCAACGATAATATGTACTATTTCGGTCACCCTGAACATCTAGCGCTCTTTAGAGAACCATTTTTACACTAGCATAATTACTTTTAAGAGTACTTAATTGATAGAAACAAACTGGGCATAAGAGCCTTGCCAATAGATGTCCTCATTCTGTATGGCTTATCTATAGGCACGTTTGTTCAAGTATCGTAAACTGAGATCTGCCCCAAGTGAAGACCATTCTCGTATGCAAAAACTCCTGATTACTCTCGGCATCATACTCATTGTGATTGGCCTGACATGGCCTTGGCTCAGTACTCTGCCACTAGGACGATTGCCAGGGGACATTGTGATCGAAAGAGAGAATATGAAATTCTATTTTCCAATGACTACTATGATTCTTGTCAGCGTAATCATCTCATTGCTACTCTGGTTTTTTCGTCAATAGTAGTAGCAACTACTTCTTCCCAAATGTCGCTTATCCATTTCGATTACCCAATAGGTGATTCGCCTGGCGCTCTCAACTGAGAACAACGAAAAAATGCCTCCTGTATTGTGTTAATCTCTTATGGCATGCTGGCCAACTAAGTGTGCTGATCTAACTCAACGAATGATTAGTCAGGTAAGTGATGTTACTTCACCTTGATAGCCAAACGGCAAACGTGGTGACCTTTTTTAGGGCCATTGCCGCTCTAAACCCTAGTAATCAACTGCTAGTGGATCCTTATGCTCAGCAGTTTCTACCTAAATACTTGAAACTTGCCTTATTGTCGCTTCGACGTTCCACCATATCACATCAGTTTTTCGAGAATATTAAACTTGGTGGTGGCGTTTTAATTCGCGCTCGGTATGCTGAGGAATGTCTAAAGGAACGTGTTCTGTCTGGTACAAAGCAATATATTATTCTAGGCGCTGGGTGGGACTCATTTGCGTTCAGATGTCCATCGGAGTTGGAAGAATTGGAGATATTTGAACTGGATTTTCCAGCCACCCAACAGAAAAAAATAAAACGTTTAAAGACACTTGGCATTGCCGTTCCCAATAATGTTCATTTTGTGCCGATAGATTTTGAATCAGAACAGATCCATGTTGCCTTATCCCAGACCAGCTTTGATCCCAATTTAGACACTTTTGTGACTTGGCAAGGAGTGACCTACTATTTGACCGAGGAGACGATTGAGCAAGTACTTCTTTCATTAAGTGACCTGTGTAGCGGTCGATTGGATATCGTCATCGACTACATAGAACAAAAGTATATTAAACAGTGGTGGCGATATCAGCATTTCCGCTGGATTTATCTTGCTGTTGCATTCATCGGTGAACGTTTTGTTTCCGGATTTGATCCCAACACATTTAGTGACTGGTTATCCGAACGCAAATTTACCCTTAAGGAAGATCACAATTATCGGACGATAGCTGACAGACTGGGCAGCGAAAACATGGGTCATTTTCGTCTTTCTGTTCGCACACATCTTGCCCATATACAAAAGTTCGAAGAGGATATTTAAATGAAGTTTATTATCCTTTAGTCAGCCATATATAATGTGGTGTGGCTATCCCTCCATATGCAGCCCCCTATAATTGGCTTAGCAGGCAAACAGTACCTATCCATTCTGTATAATGGAAAGAACAGCTGATGTTAATTTATGAGTTATTAAAAATAAACTAACCACGTCATTCGGCTATGCCACGCAGAAACATGGGTGTCATTTATTCTCAATAGCGCCAGTCGAATCGACTGATTTTTATAAACATTGTAGTTATAATTCAACCCAAGGTTAGTGCGATAATCATCTGCGGTTAGTACTTCCCATGCAGATGCCTCAAATTGTAAAGCACCCCTGGCCGCATAATACAGATATCCAAACTCGAACCCGACCAAGGGGCTCAAATTCTGTTGATAAGATTCATTGTACTCTAGACGACCGGTGGCCAATGCATAGAATAAATCTCTACTGCGCCATTGATGCGCCAGACCACCGCCACCTTCGAAAAAAGTCACGTAGGGTTGCCCGTCAAATCGTCTATGATGTTCGATACCCAAGCGTATTCGCCAAGAATTATGCTTGAAGAAACTATCCCGTGGCGCAAAGGAACGAATGTCAAACATGTCAAACTCTTGTAACTCAATACCTGCCCCCTCTTGCCAACGAAGTTGAGTAGAAAAAAAATCGATCTGTGAGCCAAATGGATATCCATCTGGGTCATCGAGTAAATCGTGGTAGTTAGGCTTAAATTCCAGGAAGCCGCCCCCGCTTGAGTCGAACTCATCCCACCCCACTGAAATTCTTGAAGTCTCATGTCCTGAGTGAGGTTGTCTCGGTAACTTCAAGTATGTCGGCGACACCGTGACCCCTAGGCTATTTAATTTTGACAATAGTGCCAACGCCTGAGTAGCCTTTCCACGTGAACGAGGTTGATCGATATCTTGGTAGCGACGAAAACGGAATGCTGCATCCAATACTTTAGCTTGACGATTGAGATTTAGACTTAGATATCGCTGATCCTGTGTAAAATCTAAATCTTGGCTAATCAGTTCCACCAATTGGCGTTCATCGGCATTCAACTTATCCATTTCGGACTTTAGTGAAGTGAAGGTAGATGGACGGTAGTGCACGGATAACACCATTTCCCGATCGATTAAACTACGCAAGGTATCTGCCGGAATCACCTGTCCTGGATAATCCGTAGCGAGCGCCAAGCTGGGTCTGGCAATATCTAACAACTCTAAGATACGAAAAGCACAATTTTGCGTCGAGAAATAATATTCAAAGTCATTGTCACCCACTTCCCACAAATGAAGTAGCATACGCTCCACCTCTTGTTGCGTGAAATCAAGTTCGTACTCCCAAATATCACGATTTTCAATCTTCCCGTAATCTTTGATTTTTTTATGATAAGGCAGTAGTGAAAATCTACCGGGATAGCCCCCAGTCAAACCTTTGTATATATATCTAGCACTCAATACCTCGCCGCTGGTAATCGCGCCAAAATTAATGGCGTAAGAGAGGAAGTTTACTGAGCCACTATTAGGATGCGGATCGATTCGCAACAAGGTGTGACCGAACATCGATGAAGGATTATTCATATAGCTGGAAGGAAAAATCAGCGATACACTGTGGGCACTGATCTCTTTAGACCATTCCGCCAGCATCGGGCAATCAGTCTCAATATTCAGCACACTGCCAACACCCAATTGCTTTGCCAACCAAGTCAAGCGCAAAGGAAAGCGGCAAACCTGCCTCTGAGCTTCGGGCGCCCCCTCGTCTAAGCGCAACAAAAGCTTATAAGTCGCAGCCAATTCCGCCTCTGGCGATTCACTTCCTTGCCCCGACAGGAAAAAAGCAGAAGAAACTACCTGGCTTCTATAGGATAGTTGTCCATTAGGGCGTCCCCTTACATTTGTTGGCTTGTAGTAGAGCATCGCCAGCCACTCAGGATGAGTGGCCAAACTTAAATCCAAAATGCGTGGCATTGAGCGCTCGACAGGTGTCACTAGGGCGCTTGACGAGTTTGCCCAAAGATCCTGACACAATAGTAGTTTAACTAATAGCAGCAAGCTTACTGAAATTAGTTTAGCTAAAGAGAAGCAGTTAAATTTTTCTAAAGAAACAGGAATCATACACACAAAAAAAGGCGACCAATTGGCCGCCCTTTCGCCCTACTGAGGGTTTTGCTTAAGCGGCATATTGCGCCAAAGTTTCATCAGACTTCAATACTTCGCCCAAAGTTCGCAACATCTCTTCTGCGGTCACATCAGCAGATGGAAAAAGTTTGTCAAAATTGGCTTTGGCAACTTGTCGAAATAACGGTCGATCCACCGTTTCCACACCAATTAACACCATCAACGCGTCCAGTGCCTCACCTTCTCCTTTGGCGATATCATGAGCCACGTCGTCCATGAACGCAGCAGATTTCAGTAAATTTTGACCACCATAGGTTAGCTTACCTTCTACACTGCAACCATTGGTGCCCAATGTCATACCCACAAGACTGTTGTAAGTAGATCCATTTACTAACGAAGCACCTAAATGGGGCCCAAGGCCAGAAGAGCCTTCGAACAGCATATTTCCCCAGCCGCAGTTTGGGCCGCCGGGGGCCACGGCGGTCGCCATCATAGGGGTCGCCAATAAAGTCACACCTATCAAACTGCTCCTGATAAACCTTTTTTGCATTGTTAATATCCTTCCTATAGAAATTATTAGTATGTTGCGAATCACTAAAAGTGTTCGCGTAGAAGTGTAACGGATTAGCATCTAGATTTCGACTTGGTTTGGGGATATTTTCGAAGTAAACAATTAGATTAAAAAATGGATTTTGTGGATGATGGTTCTGGTACTTGTCAAGGCAGAAAGTTAAACCGTGCTCACCCATTCAGGCAATATTATCGCCTAATTACGCACCTTTTATCCTCCTATTTGTAAATACAAGCGTGTCGTGACGCTTAGGATGTGAAACGGGACATCCAAGTCTCCCTTTCGCCCTCGCTTTCCACGACAATCAATTGTACTCCGGCCGTCCTGCGTTCGTGCCGCTTTGCCACAACCTCGAAAACTCGGGGCTGGCTACGCAACACTGCCTTAAATGACTGAACGGCGTTTCGGATGGGCTTGCATATTGCCTTCGTAAGCTCCGGCAATACGCCCGCACCTACGCCTACCCGGGACTACGCACCTTCGCTTCGCTTTCCCTGGCGCGCAGCGGATGAAGACAATCCAAACTTCGACACATGATCCAGTTCGCTGGCAAAATTTGGAAAACTGGCTTTGGTTTGGCGGGTGAGACGGTCGTAACAAACTAAAAAGTCATGCCAGATCGGGATGCGGATTTGTCTAGCCGAATCAATTTTCATTAATTCACATAGCTGTTTCTGGCAATAAAAAGCCGAAGCGACAGGCTTCGGCTTCCAAAAATATAGGTAAAACTAAGATATCAAACTGTTTCTCGCGCGGCCTGAGCTTGAGTTTCTCGGTATCTTCTAGCCGCCTCCTCAAGCTCAGGTAAACCACTTCGTTCGTTTGCTTCTACCGCCAACTCTTTCTCTTCGTCGGATGCCCAATGTTCATCCCACTCCAACAGTTTCGGCGTCATGATTTTATTCCAGTATTTAGGCGCCATAGCTAACATCATTGTGGCAAAATAGCCAGACGGACATTTTGGCGCCTCTGGGATCGGCTCTAGATTCCAGAACTCAATACCCGCATCCGCGTGGTGATGAGAGTGTCGTGAAATACCTACCGTATACCAATAGGTAATAGTATTGTTGGAATTCCACGAGTGGCGCGGCTGAACCGGCTTGGAAGGCAGGCGAACCAATCCATAATGTTCAATATAATTCGCCAATTCGAGGATCGTATGCGAAACCAACGCTACAATTAACAAGCTAATAATACCCACAATCCCGCCACAGTAGGCAAAGAAGGCCACGACACCTGCCTCCATCAGATAACCCTGCATCAACCTATTACTAAAACCCCAGTGAGATTTACCTAGCTTTTTACAGCGAGCTTTTTCCAGATTCCAGCAATTCTTATATTGCCCTATGATGGAAGAAAATAAAAACTGCCAAAACGTCTGTCCTCTTACCGCTGTTGCAGCATCAGCAGGCGTACAGACTGTATTGTGATGCCCGTACGGATGCTCGATGGAGAAATAAGTAAAAAGAGACATCGCTTGCGCCAGGCGGCCAAAGAATAAATTATGAGGTTGTTCTGTACGGTGAGTCAACTCATGACCGATAACCACTGCGGCAAGCGCGCCCCACAATCCCACTAATAGAGAGGCGAGCAATACAGATAATGCGTGGGTAGGCCAGCTAACAGTAGCGTGGATCTGCATCAGATCAATGCCGCTGATCGATTGTAGCCATGCAGCAAATCCAAAAGTATCATTAGGCAAACCAGTGATCCAAGCCAACATAAATACGTTTGCATAAATAATGGGGATCGTTAAATATTGCCCTAAATAGAAAACATTTGGATGTTTGTAATGATATATTTTTTCATCTTCACCTAAAAAGAGATCACCGCCTCCCAAGGTTGCGGCAAAAAACACGAAACAGATGATTACCCACACCGGCCCGGCCATTAATGCAAACACACCAAATAGGCAAGATAATGCAAATACACCGAAACGTGCGTAGTGAAAAACATGTGCTGAAGTGGACTGCTTAGAATCCAGGATGTTTTGTGCATCTGTCACCATAAATTCACCTCTTATATAATTTACAACCTAGTTTTTTATATCATAGTAGAAACCGTCGACTACTTGATTTATCTCAAACCAGCGAGTGAATAGTAAAATTATATTGTCTCGTAAAAGAAGGTATATTGCTTATTTGAACATGACCATCTATGTAAGAAGCAAGTATGGGGTAAACTAAAACACTATTCACAAACTAGAGATTAGGATATTTTCTGGATCCCGCCACACTTCGAGCGGGCGACTTGGTTCGTGTCTTAACTGTCTAGCAAGACAACGATCCCCAAACAGCGGGTTGTATTTTATTTCTATCCAGCAGAGCTGGTCGTCTATTCCCTTAACCAACGATTTAGAGTATCTGAGGCTGAGTTGTCTCGCCGAGGGTGACAATCACGGTGTGTTGCACCGACTGGGGTGGAGATTTCAATCTCATCAACCACGCGAAATTGAATTCGTGGTTTCGATGCCATCAATCCGCAGTGATCTGGATCCCATCAGCGTGAAATCCTCTATTATTGTGTACGTAGAACCCAACGCCCCCGCTATCGATTGTGGACGTAGGAAGACTGGCCCAATTTTCGCCATCTATGAACACCTCTATCGCGGATTGTTCTAAGGTTACGTCAATTTGGTAGTAGACATTCTGCTCATAAGGTACTCGATCACTATAGAGTAGATGATAGTTTCCATTGTCGAATCTTTCTAACCTGCGATAAGCGGGATCACGACTCCAACTAAAACGATAGCTGTTCTCTACATCCTTAAAGTGAAACAGAACCCCCATCGCACCTGTACTAGAACTGTCTGTCATGAGTACCGTCGACAGCCGATAGTCACGCCAATCTTGTGCTTGCGAATTGATCAAGTAGCTGCCCAGTTTTTCATTGCCGCCAAACAGTGATCGAATACGGCTAGTTTGTTTCAATAATCCTTCACCCGTATGCCAGTCGCTCGGGCCACCAAACCTGCCCAGATCTAAGGCATACCAATTCGTGAGTAGTTCACTGTCGAAGGTTTCATCCAGTTGCGCGGTTGGTGGCTCAGGCGCTTCATCCGCAAATAGTTGGCTAGCTATCAACGTCATGGCAACACCCGGTGCAAACGTCAGTGCTTCTGGGAACGGCAAGGGATCAGAATGCGTTCGGTTCCAAATGGCCCAGAGCGCATCCCGCCAAGTTCGCCATTGTGGGTAACGGTTATCCCGTGTCACAGGCTCTTCTGCGATCACATCAACCAAAGCCAGACCCAGCGCGATTGGCATTTGCGTTCGTCCCGGCTCGGGTACACCGAGGTTTAGGATTTCATGGCTCATGTTGTCTAACATCTGGCGCATGATTGGCCTTAAGTTATTTGCAAACTCGTCTTGATGTTCGCGCAGTGCCACATAAGCAGCGACTACCGCCCAACTATTCATCGCCTGATATTGAGGCAAACTGTTATGTCCGTCCCACATCCGCCCTGGCACTTGGGCAACCGGGCTCAATTGATTAAAACGGGGTAAAGAAAACGCGCCTTGGACAGCGTCTACCCGACCGTCATTGTTCTGATCGAGCAAGATACCTGGCAAGAGATTGAGCTGTAACTTTTGCATCATGGCTTCGCGGTAACGGGTTTCGCCAGTGTCACGATACATCTCGGCCAGAAACCAGATCAGTTTTGCCGTGTAGTTATGATTTCGAGACATTGGCTCACGTCCAGCCCAATCCGCTGCCAAGATAGCGGCATGGCGAAATCGACTAGTATCTGCGTTCGCATGTGGCGCCGCAGCAGCCATTAACAATGCGGCTGCCGACCACCCATGATCATATGCGAGCCCGCCATCATAGAAGCCCTCAGGGGCTAACATATCGCCGACTAAAAACTGTCGTCCGCCATAGGTGCGGCCATCTTGTTCATAAGTGACAAACAGTTCAGGAAGTTCACGATGCAATCTTCCAATAACATTATCAGGATCCAAAGCGCGCCACGTATTGGCGCAATAACTGGAAAATAGATAGCGTCTCTCGGTATATAAGAAACCGAATGCGCCAGTCCATGGACCATGCTCTACGTTCTCCACTGGCCCCTGATATTGGGTATCGGTCTGCATACGCCCTATTCGTGCTAATGCCGCAAAGTCCGGGTCAATACCGTAGTCTGCTAAGCGGTAGGCAGCCCAAGCGCCTGCAGACCAAAGTCTGCCATAGACAGGGCAATCTAGCTGATATTCGCGGAGGATGGGTTCGAAATGAGTGCGCCAATAATTTTCTAGTTCAGTGGCCGTGGGAGGTGTTAAATCAGGCTCAGTATGATTATACGATGAGGTGGGACAACCCAAGGCCAAGCCTCGCGTCGACTGCGCTGCGCTCAAATGGCTGGAAATCTCCTCATGCTTTCCTTGGTACATGATCTGGTCTAAAGCTTTTTTCTGCTCGGTAGTTCCATACTCGAGGTCACAACCCGCCACTTCCCCCCATACGGTAGGTACTAAAAAAAGCCAGAGTGATAATGTGCACAGAGTCCTTCTGCTCGACCGTGATAAACCTTTGTGTAAGAAATTGCACCGAGACATAACGACTCCTGTGGAAAAAGTCGCTAAATATTAACTTATTCGATTATTTCGATGTGCGCTAAACGACAAACGGTAGAGTCACCCCAGTCCCACAATGAGAATAATTCCTATTAATTGTCAATCAATTAGCGCGAGTATTACCCGTGCCGCCATAGGCTTTTGAAACAACTGGTGAGTGGAACAAAGGTGGGGCTCGTTAGTGGAGGCTACACCATCGGATCACTCTGGACGCCGAAATAGGTATCGTTAGCCATCGTTGGCTGAACGGTTAAAATAATGGTTTCAATTATCGTTCGCTTAGGATCAAATAACCCACTCAGTCTGAATTTGCTAATTTTGACCATCACTTGATTCGGTTTGTATCACTCATACCAGGCAGTCTGCACAGCCACAAAAGTTGCTGATTTGGTCATCCGTTCAAAATTAGAATGTCTACTGCTGAGGAAAAAAGTGTTTACCCAGAGGCATACTGCATACTAGATAGCGAAGTCATTCTACTGACTCAATTAAATAGCCCTAAGCGAACTGGGTTGATTTTTAACTTTTAGAGCAGCTCGGCTCTCATGAATTCTTAGTAAGGTTGGGTATTCCATTCGAGGGTGCCAACTTGATCTTCGAAGCTATTTTAATTGTGAATTCAGTACCCATTTTTCTGCTTCTTTTCGGGTTCGAAACATTTTCATTTCCCATGTTTCATTATTGTTAGCCAACTGAAAATAGGTCTTGTACACATTCATAATACCTTTCATGACAGTTGTATTTGACACTATCGCTAACTTAATTATTGAGTTCTGTTTGTATGACTCCGCAGCCGCTTGCCCTATTTGCTGAAAAATTGAAGTCTCGACTGGATATTCTTTCACGTCACTAAAATCATAAATTGCATATTCTAAAGACAAAAGACGAGGATCATTTATTATTTCCGCATTCGATTCGAGTAAATTCTCGTTTGAGAACTCCCGATTAAATTCACAAACGAGCCCTTTATCTTTCCAATCTAACTTATAGGACATATTTGCTCCGAAACATCCTACCCCTCTATTTCTCAACATTTTCTGGGGTTATGAATAGGAATATTAATAGCTTTATAGTATAACTCAGATAGCAATGATAACAACGCTAGCTGATGTGATAAGGCAACAAATCCTAGGATAGAGCCGTTCACTTTTTGGCTTTCGGATAGCGTGTTCGATCACTTCCTTAACTGCCAATTCAGGTATCGAATCTTGGTCTCTTAAATTCATGCACCCCTTGCCTGTCTTTGCCTTTGGATAGCGCTCAAAATCGGACGAGATGTGGCGGACTACAAGTATAAAGGGAGACGCAGTTCCTTTGGTTCGCGATAGCTACCCAACCATCACCAACAGTACAAGTTGGCCTCTTGTACTTCATATCCACACTAGATTTAGGGAATAGATCCATCACTAAAGCATGAAGCAACTCGACTTTCACTCGTCTCTCGCTTGGAATTGCATCATAATGATGCCTAACTTTAGAGTCTATATATCTGTCCCCATTCTGACCTCAATTGGCAGCTCTGGCACGTATTTAGGCGTCTTACAATACTGCATAACGCTGCAATGCTGCTGATGATTGAGAATATTTTCGTTTTTCGAAGACTTCAAGAGATGTAGGTCACACACACTAGTTCCAGAATTGACAACACCAAGCGAAGAACTTGTTGTTGTGGAGTCTAGTAGTTAGTTTCAAGTCTGTGCCCACTGCTTATGAACTTGAGGGCTCATTGAAGAGGATCCGGTTAGAGAACGGATCAATGAGGGTAAAGCAACGATCCCCCCAAGGAGCCCTCTCAATAGCCGGACGATTATATTTATAGGGCCTTGAAGATATTTCCGCAAAAAGGGGATCTAATCCGTATACATTGACGAATACTTTGCTACCCGGGGTACAGTCACCAGAGTGTTCACTCAAATGAAACACCATGTCGGCTTTTGACACCTGCATATAAACAGGAGAATCTGGTTCGAATCGATGCTCCCAATCTAACTTCATGTTAAGAAATTCAAGATAGAATTCCTTGGCCTTAGACTCGTCGAATATTCTGAATATGGGTATCGTTTGGAAATTCATCATTGTTCCCCTCTACACAAAAGTCATTATCCTAACTAATCTGCATCTTCACTTTTCTGCCTCAGCGTCTGCAGTGGATTAAGAAACGTGTGAAACTCACTCCACTTCTCACTAAGTTGTCGACGATAAGATGTTCGGCTAACTATCTCTAGCCGAATTCCATCCGGATCTTCAAAATATGTTGCATAATATTCTGGATTATACTCTGGATAAAGCTTAGGCTCTGTAGGGTTCAAACCTAGTTCGGAAAGGATTTGATAACACCCATCGACATCAACCTTCGACAATGCCTGGAAACACAGGTGATGTAACCCTGGTGATTCCGGGTCATGTTTCTGTATCGATCTGGCTTGGCGAATGGTCAACTGGAAACTCGGTGTTACGTAATGCGCATGGCGTGCTCCTCCGATTGGGGTATCGCCTTTGTGTAAACCGAGCGCGGCCATCACACGATCGTAAAATTCTTCAGATCTGTTTAAGTCGGTAACAGATAGGTAAATATGATCTATCCCATGCAATCTGAGCGTCATCATTACATTTCCCTAAGTCAGCATTTAATCTTCGGTACGCAATTGGATGCCAGAATGGCAGCAGAATGCATAGTAACCACATGGGATCATGTTATTCCATGACTATCTATCAATGAAACTTCAACAATCTGCAGTATCCCTAGTCAAAGCAGGATCACCTGGACGAACATCGGCGTATGGATTAATGCCAAACCAGGACGTCATGGTTTTTGCTAACATTTTGTCACCTTGCGTACTGACTCGTTCGTCGCGCAACGCTGTTTGTAATTGTAGATCCCCCTCCCAAACTTCGACCATTGTGCGGAGCGAGCTACGAACATAGAGATCCACATCCACACCTGGGTTGTCAGTACACAGATCTACTTGACCGTCGCGCACAACAATCCACCAGTGATTGTAGTGTTCTATATCGCCAAAAATAAAACAGAGTATGGTTTCGCCATCTGGCAGTTGATCGATCCGCAACCGGCGTTGCACATCCCACATCAGAAATTCAACATCAAGTTCTTCATCGCGCAACTGTCCACGCGCCCAGCGCATACCCCATACCGCAAGATTCTCCATTAGGGGTTGAAGCTCCTTACCCGCTGGAGTCAAGTAGTATTGATGTGCTTGACCACCCTGCTTTGATTTGCGTACGACAACACCGGCATGCTCAAGTTGCTTGAGGCGCTTGGTCAATAAAGAGGGTGAAATGCGTGGTAGCCCACGTTGTAATTCGCTGTAACGATGCGAACCCAGAAAGAGTTCGCGCAATATAAGCAACATCCAGCGTTCACCCAATAATTCTGTTGCCTTTGCGATGGGACAGAATTGCCCATACTCCATCACATCCCTCCAATTCTCACCTTTTTGCAATACCAATTGATTAACTACATATTTTATAGTTGTTTTCTACATTTCGAGATGTATCTAACCGAATGATGTGCACGTAAATTGTCTCCATCGATACTATTCGTCGATTCCAAAACTAACTTATCAGGAGATAATCATGTCTAAAGTTGCAGAAACACTTGAGTATATAGTCAATGGTATTGATACCAACCGCGTTGTAGAGCTGGCCACAAGCATGGCACAGGATGATAACTTCGGTCAATTTCGTTTCCGAGCCAATAATCATTGGATCGACGGTAGTCGAAGTCAAACATCTATTAAAGACTTTTTTGCGGGCGGTGGTGAACGAACTGAACGTACCCATAAATTAGTCGTAGATGCCGATCAACCAGTCTATCTTGGTGGACAGAACACGGCACCAAACGCCGTTGAGCACTATCTTCATGCTCTTGTGAGTTGTTTGAGTACAACCATTGTGGCGCACGCTTCAGTGCGAGGCATTCCGCTAAAATCACTGCGTATAGGCGCAGAAGGCGGGATGGATGCGCGTGGCTTTTTTGGTGTTTCTGATGATGTCAATCGAGGTTACGAAATGGTAAGTGTAGACATCCAGGCCAACACCGCAGCAAGCGAAGAAATTTTGTTGGAATTGATTCGTTACTCTCCCGTCTACGAATTGGTAGCCAAGGCGATTCCGGTTGAAATGAATATAAGCATTGAGTGATAGCAATCAAACGACTGGTGGCAAATGGATCTAACGTGCCATGGCGCCGATACCCATGGGCCACCAGCCTCTCTTGTTCCTGATTCGCTCCCATGGCTTGCTCTGCGCTCAAGACCCAGCATTACGATCAAAAAAATGTCACAATGTTCAGTATGAATTTACTTGCCCGCTATTAAGGTAACAAACCCCTTATCCACGGTGGTGTCAATATGGGAAAATCCCACATCGTTGAGCTGTTGTTCAACCCATTCTCTGGACAATCTCAATTTTCTATAAAAACTCTTATTGAAACACCAGTTACCGTCAAACCTCCTAGATACAAGATCATGAACCTTAACCGTCTCGGGTTCGTACTCCAGGAAGCAGGCAAATATTGTGTCATTATCACTATAACCTGCTTTAGCCAACGAGATAGACTGAAATCCGCAACCCGACCCCAGATCGATGGCAACGGCGGAACCAACAGGGCCTATTCTAGGCGTCTTAAAGAATTCGATGTTCTATTAATGCCACTTTCGAAACCGCCAAACATGCAAACATAGACATCTGCGAGAACATTTTCGTAATGTTGCTGAACCGTAGAGATGGACTCTATCTTTCTCTCATGGTGACACCGTACGAGGTGATGGATATGCCAAAATAGGTTATCTCCAATTGTCAGCATCAAAAAAGTAGTCGATTTTAAATTTACCACCTTAGTAGGATTTGGCCATAACAGCAATCGTCACCGCAATTCCAGGTGTGTAAACATAGACCCTATAAGTTCTTATCACGTTTTGTCAAAAATCTGTCCAGCTGATCGGCAAAACTTTTTCTATCGCTTTGGCTTAAAGGAGGTGGTCCACCGGTATTGATTCCACTACCCCGCAATGTGTCCATGAAATCTCTCATAGTGAGACGGGCCTTAATATTCTCAGTTGTATATAGTTCGCCGCGAGGACTCAGCGCAACGGCCCCAACTGCAATCGCCTCAGCCGCTAAAGGAATATCACTGGTAATCACAAGATCACCGTGATCAAGCCTTTTCACAATTTCGTTGTCCGCCATGTCGAACCCGGACTCCACTTGAAGCATGCTAATTAACGGAGACTTAGGCACCCGAACAGCTTGATTCGCCACTAGGGTTAAAGAAACTCCAGTGCGTTGGGCAGCCTTAAATAATATCTCTTTGATGACCACAGGACAGGCATCTGCGTCTACCCATATTTTCATCTAGTCTCTATTCTTTTGCGTACGTGACATCCAAGGTAGCGGCCTAAAAAACCATTGTTGGATCTATAAGTTCGAATTGGCCTTTCCTTAGTTTGAGGTTTGCTGTTAAACGCTGAATCGTTCACTCCCTAAATGTTCTATTGGTATATTTCTTACGATTCGTTGATGGGTATAAGATTGAGCATGGCAATCGCATTTTGTATGTCATTGGGCCAAATCCAAAGTCGATAACATTCAGGAATATTCATATAGTACTCTGGGCCATAAAGTTCTCTGTTACGCATATCTGCACAGTATCGTGTTCTCCAGGCTAGTCGTTTCGAATAAGGTAAGCTGTCCCCATTCACCAGTTTCTTGGTGATGTCATACAGCTTTTCGCACATACGATATTCGTAGCCCGGCATGGAAAGAGAATTTTGATATTGCCCCCTTCGTTGCAGCTTGGCTTCTGATGCGGCCTGAATAAACAGAGGCAAATCCAATTCCCCGGGAATACTGGGGAAAAGAATAAAAGGTGCGGCCCATCCACTTTCTATCATGTCAAAATTAAAAGTTGCCCGTTCCCGTCTAGTCATTGTGGCTCTTTCACTTTTGCTATATGAAGGTGCCACATAAGCTAAAAGGCGACCATAGTTGTCAAATGGCTGCTCTGGGCTGCGCAAAAATAGTTTACGTTTAGTTCCATTCGGTTTCGTTAATCGCCTTTCAATGATGCTCTTGTAATAAGCGCTCGCTTCTTTACCTTGAGAGTATTGTAACGTGCCTGCTTCAACATTCTCTAACTTAGGCAAAATGTATTCTTTGAATGCATCCATCACGGGTGCTTGACCGGCTCGTATCCAGACGGCTAGTTCTTTAAACTGATTATCAACATTGGTAGCGCCGTTCTCTGAGCGTGCCGTAACCTCTGGAGTATCAATGGATAGCATTCTAATGGGCATACGTACGTTTGGCGTATCTCCATCTGATACATCAGTTAAAGACCGAGACCCTAAGGAGGGCAAAGTGGTGCCTACGGGTGTCCATAGAATTTCTGTCTTATCCATTGTTTATGCTCTCCAGATACTGATCGATAGTTGAGTAGTCATAAGTAATTGGCATACCATGTAACCAAATGGATATAGGAAAATAAAACACCAATATATTCAAAATAGATTAATCTTGTATCTTCTGTTGTCCGCCTGGACCGACACACAATATTCCTATAGCCATGTTTTTCTAAAACGATTGATCTATTGTTGGTCATTATTGTTCTCAAAATTGACGCCATATAATATTTGTGTAGCGCATACCCCTCTGCGCCCATGCTATTTATATTAAATGTTTCTTCCGTCAAAATGCATCACCCGTTGGGTTTCTTGGTTCGAGAACATTTTTCCAAGATCTAGTATGCACCATAGGCAATTTATTGTTATGCCTGAGACAAGTGCAAGATTTTTAGACAAATGAGATTGGCCTCATAGTCCAGCTACGCGGCTCCAATGACACGAACAAACTGACTTTTTGTCGATTCAGGTGAATGGATCGATTGTGCAATCGACACATCCATAGCCCCGCGATTTTTATCACCCTGCGTACGAACTAGCGCCGGCAACCGAAACAGTGTGTTTAGGAGTAATTTTACCATAGTAACTTGGTTATGGCTGTGTACTATTGGGGCACTGCAAACCTGACCATGGCGCCATGATAACGGCCTATTCGTGCCAGTGTTAGTAACGAAATAAGTGTCTATGGCCAAAGGTGTTAGTTGGCATTCCCAATACTGTTCCTACGATTCGATAAGCTACCTATCTCAAAGCACCTAAGTGCCCTCCGGACACAATTCGATACCCTCTGTACTTACTCAATGACCACCGTACTTTTTGGATACTCCATCCAACAGTTGGGGCAGATTCTTTGGAGACGCTTCTGGGTATGATTCTAAATTCTATAGGGTCGAATAAACACCCCTACAATTGTAGGAACCGGTAAAATTCACACATGGTATTAAGAAACCGCAGCGCTTGACGGCCCTAGGTGGATACCAGGATTGTATACCTTTTTCTAATATTCTTTTGGTTGTTGCTGGTGCCTCTGCCTAGCCGAAAACTAACAAGTACTTTGATACTCTAACCAATGAATAGTATTTCCAACAACAACAAAACTTCCCGCAACGACTAATGTATATGCGGACACAGCACCTTCCGCCACTAACATAAAAACTAAGTAGCTCTCATCATAGATAAGACTTCCGCTTGGCGATTTTTCTGCAAAATAGCCGACATATTCGCTATCAAGAGTCCACATTCTTGTTACCATTGGGCATTGTGTTGAATACCTCTGTCTATCCGACTTCTTTGGGTAATAAATACATGATGTACAGACTAATATCGTAGCGCACAAATACACTAAAATTTTATAGTTCGCTTTCAACCCCAATCTAATTTCTCTTA
Source organism: Thiotrichaceae bacterium UBA5859 (assembly GCA_002432655.1). Classification (GTDB taxonomy): domain Bacteria; phylum Pseudomonadota; class Gammaproteobacteria; order UBA5859; family UBA5859; genus UBA5859. Next base: position 74,604 of record DJFZ01000051.1, read on the forward strand.
AAGAAGAGCCAGCAAGATAGAGGCTATCTCGCGCTAAATTTTTAAGTACTAAGTTCATACCCGGCCACAACAAAAGATATCAAACGACAAACCACCATATTTCAAATAAATTATTACTGTATAACAGACAGGTTAATAGTCAAACAGTTTAATTGACCAGATCTCCAATTTGCCTAAAATAGGCCACCTATCAATAAATTAGATAGTGCGCCCCGACAATCTTGCTTATGTCGGCGTAGTATTAAGCGCATAAAATGCTGTAACTCACGTATCGGAGATTCGTGACCAAAGATCCCCGATTTTGTCGATTGATCATGGCTCAGTTAATGCTCACTGGTAATAGTATCTTTGCCAAAGATAGCGCCGATGAGCCAACACATAGCGATGCGCAAGTGGAGTTAGGACGATTTTTGTTTTTCGACAAAATTTTAAGTGGAAATCAAAATATCTCTTGTGCCTCTTGTCACCATCCTCTAGTCGGTACTGGTGATGGGCTCTCATTATCAATCGGTGAAGGAGGACGCGGTTTAGGAATGACACGAGATACAGGTTCTGGAGATGATGCAGTGGTAGAGCGAGTACCCCGAAATTCACCAGCACTCTTCAATTTGGGTAAACCGGAGTTTGAGCGTCTGTTCCACGATGGTCGCGTTGCGGTCAACCCTGAGCATCCTAGTGGATTCGATTCCGCTGCGGGTATGTTACTTCCCAATGGGCTGGAAAATGTTCTGGCCGCACAGGCTATGTTTCCCGTCACCTCCCCCGGTGAAATGGCGGGCCAAATCCACGAAGGTGTGGCGGAAAATGATATCGCAGCTGCCGCAAACGCTGTACCGGCTGACATCGTCTCCGTGTGGGCGCTGCTGGCGGAAAGGCTAAAAGCTATCCAAGAATATATAGATCTATTTCAATCAGCTTATCCAAATAATAATATCGGGAACGATGGCACCGGTATTACCTTTGTCCTGGCAGCCAATGCGATTGCTGCTTACGAAGCCCATTCATGGCGAGCGGACAACAGTCCTTTCGATCGCTATTTGCATGGTGATGATGATGCAATGAGCGACTCAGCGAAAAAAGGTATGGCTCTCTTTTTCACGACGGGTGCCTGTGTCCGGTGTCACAGTGGTTTATATCAAACCGACCACGATTTTCACGCCATCGCGATGCCACAGATTGGACCGGGGAAAGGAGATAATTCTCTAGGTTATCAAGACGGGCGCGAAGATTTTGGTCGTGAGCAAGTGACACAGGATCCAGCTGATAGATTCAAATTTCGTACACCTAGTCTAAGAAATGTGGAACTGACAGCGCCTTACGTTCATGCTGGTGCCTATGCAACTTTGGATGGGATTGTGCGTCATTACCTTGATCCGGTGGATGCTTTGAATAGTTATGATGCTGAACAGCTAATGTTACCTTCCCACCCTGATTTGGATGCATTAGATCTGGTAGTGATGTCTGATCCAAATAGATGCGCGGCCATCGCAGATGCAACGGACGTCAGAAGAACCTTGTTACTCGATCGTCAAATAGGTGATGTGGTCGAATTTTTACGGGCATTGACTGATCCCAATAGTGTAAATCTCGGCGTAGATATTCCTTCACATGTACTAAGTGGTTTGCCAGTGTTTGAATAAGAGCACTGCTGATGGTTTTCCGTAGGCAGTAAACGCTTGCCTACGGAGGAATAGATGCATTGGCACTAACTGCATGAATTTACACCTATACAGCTAAGCTCGTGTATCAAAAAAGTCGACAGCTAACCAGCAGAACTAGTATAATTTATCAAGATTTAACCTTGTGTAAGTGGAGACTAAATCTATGTCTATGTCGAAAATGGTTATAAAACAATCAGCACTGTTGTTCGTTGTCACACTCGGCTCAGTTCAAGCAGCAACTCTTGAGTTTATTCAACCCATTGGCAATGTGTTGCCAAATGAATCCATTGACGTTTGGGTAAGACTGACGGCGGATTCCGGTGATCTCAGTTTCGATCTCTCTGATCCGGATGATGATGGCACTTACGGAAATTTGAACTCGTTTGGAGCTATTCCCACAGGGGGCTTTAATGATACGGGTGAATTCTTAGAATTCAGCTCGATTGACAATGTCTATCCATCTCTGTCGTTTCTTTGCACAGGCTCATTTGCTGGAGACGATAGTTCTCCTTGCCCGCCAGGCGCCAATTACGAATTCAACTTTAATACTTCAGGATCCGACTCCTTTTTATCTTTAAATGACTTCATGTTACCTTCAGGCACTAGTGAAGATTTTCTGTTTGGCACCTTTAATCCTGTAGCGGGAGGCGCTAATCCAGGAAGTTACGATTTCTTCACAGCATCTTTAGTAATTGGATTTGAAGGAATTGGAATTGACACGTTCGGGATCGAACAAGATATAAATGCTCGGATGACATTAGCTGAAACCTGCCCCGGAGCTTCCTGTAGCTTTTCTCGAACAGTAGTACCTCTACCTGCTGCAATCTGGTTGTTCGCACCGGCTTTAGCGTTTCTTGGCTTTTTTAGAGCATCAGGAACTATAAAAACGGAACCAGCTCTTTTTTGATTTATTGAAAATGCATATAGTTGAACAAGATGACGGTGCCAGGTCAATTTAGAGGGACGAATTGTGTCAAACTGAAAACTAATTTGTAGGACATTTGTGATAGATATATGGGGATCAGAACTCTTTTCCCCTTTTTACTTTTTAACCCACATGCATCAATGTTCGAAAAATATACTATTTTATTCATCCTACCTCAGAACCCATTTTCTAGTTTTACTTTTGCCCACCAAATAGAACTTAACGGCTCTGTCAGATCGGTTAAACAATCAATGGGGTTCCACCTGTCAGCGCTGTATTGATCCGATTCAATCGGATAATTAGGAACGAAGCAAACAACGTCTACAATCTTTTGCCGTTCCAAGCGGCGTATTTTCCCTCACCCACATCATTTAAAATCCAAATTACATCGCCAGATTTGAAACCGTGCCAATGGTTTTTATTCAAAACACAAGCGTGTGGCGACACTCAGGGATGCGAAACGGGACATCTTCGTCTCCTCTTTCGCCCTCGCTTACCACGACAACAAACTGCACCCCGGCCGTCCTGCATCCGTACCACTTTGCCACACCCTCGATAACTCGGGGCTGGGTAGACAACACTCACTCAAATGACTGAACGGCATTTCGTATTGCATATTACTTTCGCAAGCTCCGGCAAAACACCCGCTCCTACGCCTAACAGGGACTACGCGCCTTCGCTTCTCTCCGTGGCGCGTAGCGAATATTATAGGGACTAGTAGCATCATTAGTGATATGTGGATTTTCATTTTAAGCCGTAAGGACTTAGAGAAGGAGCGATAGATGGAGCAAACCTCATCGAACTCTATGGTTCAGTTTCTCTCATATTTTCTCTCATGAAAGATCAAATGAATGATCTTACAGACTGTTAGCAAACAGAGTTAGGGGCACCCATTTGTCATCCCCACTTTATGGATAACCTCAGGCTTTGCCTCCCCTAACTTCTTGAGCCAACACCTCACATTGATTGAACCATATGTTTGCCAAATTTATGAACTTTCATGATAACGGGTCAAAATGAAAAGACGTTGTGTAGAAAAAAACCGCCATCCT
>DJFZ01000051.1:78496-83635 GCA_002432655.1 Thiotrichaceae bacterium UBA5859
AAAGGGTGGCGGTTTGATTATTATGTGGTTTAGGGTTTTTGATAACTAGCTAAACTGACTTAGAGTTTTCCTGTATAAAGTAGTCTGGATTGGTCAACTCTCGAACTCTTTTCAATATTTGCAACATGATTCCCGCTGCCGCAAAGAAACCCCATGCCAACACAACGAATCCCCAATGTATGGGCGCAGCAAATAGCTCTTCGGCGTAGAAAAAAGTATGACCCCATTCATTTAACCCTAGATTTGGCAACATTCCCACAGGAGCCATCATGACTAAAAAGAAGGGAACGGATACTCGGCCAACAAAATCCGGCATACGAGTGTGCACCCAGATCGCGCCAATAATAATCGCCACCGACATTGCAGGGATGACGAAATAGAAGAGACCTATATGGGTTGGGGTAAAATCTGTATCCCGAATGGTAGTTTGATGCCAGGCGGCGTCCGCTTCTACGAATAACCCTAATACCACTAATACACCGATAACCCCTACGACCAAGATCGAGGTCATCAGATAATAGACCCCTAGCTCTCTTTGCGGTGTCATCGCCGCATGTGGATCTTTAGGCCGGGAAAACCATACCCATGGTGCACCAATCACCAGAGCCGCTGAAAATAGAATAATTTGTGCCCAAAATAAGCTCATCCAATAGGTGGAGAATTCTGGATCGAAATAGTCCAAACCAACGGTAAACGAATACTCATGAGTATACCAACGATACGCGCCAACCACTGATACCATGGCTATGACGATTAATAGCGTACCCTTCCAAGGTAGATCAGGATTCCCCTTTTTATCCAACGGGAAAAACCATCTTGTCATGAGCCCGACTTTTTCTGATTGTTCCAACTCCGATTTATCATCAATGACAATAGACACACCATTCTCCTTTTAGATTTTCAATTAGCGCAATTGAACTTTTTAACTAAGGCTAAAGTACTTGTGTTCTCCAACAGCCTATCAAACTAATCGAACGGTTAACAGAAAATCTTTCATAAAAAATAGTTATTCACACTGCATTATAGGGTTTGTCTAATTATGAATTTTCACTACATTTCAAGCTTAAGCCTATTCGATATTTAATCGCTTAAACCGACTCCGTTCATTAGATTGTGGTGAAACAATGAGACAGATAGCCTAGTCTAATGACTAATCTATATGCTTCGTGTCTTTACAGAGAAAGGGATCAGTGGCTATTGTTTTGTTCTTCAGCTTATTCTTTGACTTTACGGCGTACTGTCTCCTCTAACAACAGAGTTTAAAATTGAGGTGGGCTCAGTTTGGGATCTTTCTGTTTTTTATATCTAGGATTTTTCTGATTTCCCATTAAATTTATGATCATCGTTCAAAATGCGTACCTCACGCTGCGGAAACGGGATCTGGATGTCATTTTCGCACAATGTGTCCCAAATCATGTGCAGCAAGTCTGCACCCACACGGTTTTTTCCGTCATCTATCCCACGCATCCAAAATTCCACTAGTATGGTGATACCAAAATCATCAAAGCTCTGTATTTCAGCATCGGGTTGTTCTTCAAAAGGGTATTTCGAGCCACTCAAAACCTTGGGGTGGCTTTTGCAAACTTCCCTCACCAATTCGAACAGTTTGTTCAAATCTGTATTGTAAGCAACCTGGAAATTTAATGAGTACCGTTGCTTATCATCTTTATGAGTCCAATTGACAACATTGCCATTGATAAACTTTTCATTAGGAATAACGATATCTCTACCATCAAATGTTTCTACAACCGTACATCGCATATTCATCTCACGAACGGTCCCCGTAATTCCTTCCTCGAGTTCTACATAGTCACCAATCGATATCGAACGATCAAGCAGAATAATAATTCCTGATATAAAATTTGATGCGATAGATTGCAAACCTAGGCCAATACCAACACCGAGTGCGCCGCTAAATACGGCAAGTGTAGTGGGATTAATGCCCATCACTTGCAATAGAACTAAAAAGATAACAACAAAAACTGACACTTCAAATAGTTTAGCTAATACTTCTCGGGTGCCTACATGCAAGTCTGTTTGTCGTCTTATAATTTTTTGACCGGTATTATTCGACAAGCGGCCCAGCCAGAACAAAATAGAACCGAACAGTACGACTCGAATCACGCTATAAATTGAAATGCGAATATTGCCCAGTGTGACATCCAATGTGTCAAGGTAGGCAATGACAATATCCAGCCAACCGAATACCTGCAAAATAGCTATTGGAATTGCAATCCATTTCACTAGGCTTTTTATCAAACTGGTTTTGATAAAACGGGAAATGATACTATAGATTAAGAGAACAACAGCTAGACTCACAGCTATTCGCAACAACCAGCTTTCATTATTAATGTAGTCGCTGATTTCAATAGAAATAGTCAGCATAAGAATAGTTAAAACCGGGAATAACAGATCCCTTATCTCATAGATATTTCGTCGCAAACCTAACAAAGATCCTGACTGCGGCGCTGATTGAAGTAGAGGTGATGCGCGCCTGAGAAACAGTGCCAACGAAAAAGCCAAAATAATCGCAAGTAGAATCATGCCGAGTTGAGCATATACCAGGGGGCTGGTAGAGATTTCAATAATTTGCAGGGTGAACTTTTCCGCAAAATCGATCAGAGGCAGTTTTTCAGACATAAATTGTGGCCGTAGGCTTAATGTATTATGTGATTATATTGTCACAAATATATGCCAATAACTATCTTTCGAATACAGCTTTGTTGAGTATCTACAAAGAGATTTCGCGGCCTCTTTACTTAGATACTTGTCTGGATGGTCCTACTATAGATCGCTTCTCAAAGCGAGCGCCGTAGGCGGTCTTTTTAATGTGACTTTGTTGCGTCTTTCGGGTTAGATAGGTGAGTCAAGAGATAGGCTGACCGCAATTCTAATCTGCCTGTCTCAAACAGAGTGAACGAGATACGGCTGAATCATATAGGCATCTAGGGGATATCCAGCCTCTCTGACCATGAGGCGCCAACATAATTCTTCCGGTGAGTCATCTTAACAATATCCCAATTCAACTCTTGCACGGCTCGAAACCAAGTTGTTCGAAAACCCTTAGCAGTGTTCACAATAGTACGACAGTCATTCGCAAAAATGTATTTCAACTCATGCCACAAATGTTGGTGAACCTGGTGATCAGCCAATTTCGTTGAAGAATGCACCTCTGCTTATAGCATCAAGGCACTACCACCAACAGGAATCCATACATGGAATAGGGTGTGTTGACAATCTAGGCTGAAATCAGACTAATCTACAATAATGACAAATCTCGGGCGACTACTGACAATCATTTTTGCGGAGGCAGTGAATTCGAAAAGATATTCTTTCGATAATCCATACTGATGCACATGGGTTAGGCGGCTTGCTTAAAAGTTCTTCAATAAATGTTTCTTTAAATTCTTGCATGACGCTTAATTACCTTTTCGCCTCACGCCTTAAGTTGCCGCTGCTATGCAGTAGCCGTCCAACGCAGTGGTGCAACCTTGACTTGTTATACCTATTGCCAATTACTGATGTTATTACACTTGTCATTGGCAATACGTTTTCTAATTAGGGATGTTTCATATGCAGTACCCGCACAGGCACCAACCTTACTACCCCACATAGTGCCATCTCTTGGCTGTACTAGCGTGATAGGAATTTGAGAGTTTAACTCGTTTAAACAAATACGAGTGGTTGAAGCCGCAACTTCCTCACATTCAATAGCGGTTACATTGAAGCACTGGCGAAAGTATTGAGCTTGTTGGCAAAAATGCGCTGGCAACGCAGTTTTCATTCCAGCAACCCATTGTTCTTTAGAGACTTCTTGGGCTTGTATTGATACAGAGGCCAATAGTAAAGTTGTGAATATTATGTTCTTCATATTTTCTCCTTGTGAGATATAACGGGTCGGCTGTTGAACGGCACCCTTGAGTTATTGACTGCAAGCGAAACTTACTGGAGCAAACGAATGAGGCGCAGCCACGTAGCGGTGACGATCCAACACGTGGTTGTGCCGACCATGCCGATCACCTGTGCCCGTAGAAATGCCTCATTGGGAAAGAAATCTGCGGTAAGTCGCAAGCGCATCGGATCCTTCTGTCACGGTGCGAAAAGGATTTGACTGATCGCCAATTCCCCATCCGAATATTGTGACGAGTGCCGCGCCATGGTTGAAGCTCCGTGCGAGGTAGGTCTCCATGCTTATTCCGGAACTTTCCGGGTCATCCCCAGGAATGATGTTCGTTCCCTCCGAGGAGGCCCACCATGGGTTGCCGTGTTCCGAAAGCTGCTCGTAAATCTGCTCGTAGACCCCGGTCACCGGATACGTGGAAAAACCGGGCCGAGCGTTCGCCGTAAAGGCCACGGAAGGCCGTTGCGAACTGGGGGCGGCATCCAGGACGTCTTCATAGGTTACGCCCTCCGGTGCCGAGATCTCTTCAAAACGCGCTCGGGGCAGGAATGCTACGTGGGTGTATACACGATTGGCGTCGATCCCTCCTTGTGCCAAGCCATCCGTCCACAGGCCGATGAATTCGGCAACGATTGAGGCTAGTTCGGCGCCGATATTCGACGGTGGATTCTGCGGGCCAAACCCTGCGTTCGCGAGAGCATGAAAACCCACGCGATCCATTGTACTGACATCCTGCCCCATGTGAGACTCCCAGCCCGCGATTACGCCAGCAAACAGATCTTCTTTTCCTAGCGACCTAAGGATCGCCACATGGGAAGCAATACGCGCACCAATTACGTCACGTGCGCGACGAGTCACCTCGGTGCGTATCGTCGGGGAATTGAAGACCATTCTGGCAGGGGGGCGCGCCCATTCGAGGTGCAGACCTGTCGCGGGCGTTGCATCAAAATCAGTCCACTCAATGTTTGTCGGATCAGTGATGAGATCCCCTCGCCTACTCCAAAACATCGCGTCATCGACGTGAAAGCCCACGGCAACATTTTCAGACAGAGCGATGTCGAAGCCGTCGTCGATGATCTGCTGTACTTCGGCATCGCTATGGTCAAATGCAATAGGCCCCAGGATAAATGCCAGGCGCGTCTTCTGCCCTCCAGTTACACCGATGGTGGTGACGATGTTGTGTACCATATCTGCAACCTTTTGCTTCGGCGTATAGACTAACTCGCCATCAAAAGGGA
>DJFZ01000051.1:83884-87097 GCA_002432655.1 Thiotrichaceae bacterium UBA5859
AATACCTGAAACGCCAAATAACGAAGCTCGTCTCCACTCAATGGCTCTAATGATTCGAAATCCATAGGATGTTCAAATCCCACCTCGTCACTACCACTCTCACAACCGACAAGGGCCAGTGCCGACATAAACGAAACGAGCAGACCAACAACTAGCCTCATGAGTCATCCAATTGTACTTGCGTGCAAACACCCGCATATAGGGCCGTAGTGAAGCGCAGCGTAACGGAGATCCCAACCCACACAGCGGGCGAACAACATGCCCTTGTTACTCTATTCTTCATACTCATTCATCAGTTTAATAACCTTTAGAGGGCGGACCTTCTAGATACTGCGGGAGATCATCGCCTATTTCTAACCAGGATTGCTTAGATGATACCCAAAAGTGCATATCGGGATTGAAAAGTGACGAATCGTCTAGACTGCCAGCCGTCAACCCAATAACTCCAGCGGAAGTACGCCGAGAAAATATACTTGAACCACATCGCGAGCAAGAACCTCGCTCCAGATCTGCTGAAGAGTAAAATGTGCTTACTGGGCCAGTGATAGAAACATCTTCAATACGCATAAGTAAGCGAGCATTAAAAGCTGCTCCAATTGCTTTTTGACATTCTTTACAGTGACACACTCTTTGATTCAATGGATCAGCCGTTACTTCGTAGCGAACAGCTTTACATAGGCACCCGCCGCAAAACTTGACCATTTAGTAAGCCTCCTTCTCTAGTCGCCTAATAAAAGGTTAGATTAAGTCGAAGCCTATTCATACTATGCGATGTCGTCATTCGTCAATTCTATTGTGAACAAAGGCAATCTACGATCAGAAATGCTGGCCGATTCTCTCGTGCCATTTGGTACACCACCTGCTGCGCGATAAAACTTTTCGGCGTGTGGGTCACCCTGAATAATCAATACTAGGCCACCTAGGTTTTTGACAAGTTCTTTTGCATGCTCGATTAATGCCTTACCCACTCCCTTCCCAATAAATATTGGTTCGACAAACAGAGCTTCTAATTCAAATTCTCGGTCAGAGAGTTTTTCAATTGCGTAGTATCCTATTATTCCGGATCCCCATTCAGCAACGTAGCAATGAAGATCAGCAGAGCGTAACGATCTAGCTGTTACGGTCAGTTCATCACGACATGCTTGCATGAATGATTGCGGGTACCCCCAATAGGCTTTTGAACGAATGGCTAAGGCCGTTAACACTTCGGCTTCGTTTGGATCAGCGCCTCTGATTGTCGGCAAGCGTGTCACATCACTAACAGCCAGTTAACGGCGCCATTGTAGCGAAGTAAAGTTCTAGTCACGTAAGCGTATTGAGCCACCACTTTTTCGAGTGTAAATGACTCCCGTTGAACAATTTGACCGCGCTGTACTTGACCCATAATGCATATTGCACCAACGTACACAATATAATCAATTTACACAATATAATTGGATATGATTGGGAAGTCGAAAAACGCCAGCAAAAGCGAGTCAAAACATAGTGTTCGCCCATGCGACAATAACATTATCTATAATTTTAAATATCCTAGTGCGCCCTTAGACCACATATTAGAAACGTGAGCATGCCCCAACCAAACCAAACCACCACTGCTAGCACGCCGAGTAAGCTACAAATTATGTATTGCTTATCTGATTCTGACTCTATCACAAACATCGTTAATACCAAACAAATAATCATTAGTAAATACGAAATGCTGTAACTAGTGACAAAGAACATACCATCAAAATTGATACATTCCTGAAAAGATTGCAAAAGAAACCAACCTAATGCTTCTTTTATAGTAATACCAATTGTTCCTGATAAATATATGATAGCTACAAACATCAATACAATTGAAATAGTAATTGGATTGATAATTTTTTGTACACGTTGTTGATTTTTTGAATTGCTATTCATCTTATGTTTATATTTCTCTTTCTAAGCCAATGTCTTTTATCAGAGAAGCAGCTTCCTGCCGGCTAAACTTATTAGGCATTTCATGTGCCACGGCACTTAACCGCCTAAGAATACTCGATTTTGACTCGTTATTAACGATAACTTTAGTATCTTTGTTAGGCTCTTCATAATCATTCATTAGTGCTGCTGCGCTAGCTGGGTAAATACCACCCTGCCTTCTGGAGAGCCGTTCTTGTATTAGTGAATCTGTTGATTGTATGTATACCCACTCCTGATCGGTCACTCTATTTAAAATGTAATCTCTATGCCTCTGCTTATACGCACCTTGAGTCAACACAATATTTTGATAAGATTCTTGTAACGTCAAAATATTCTCTGCAATTATTGAAAAATATCTATCTCTCATATTGTCGGCAAATGGCTTTCTCATATTTAGAGCCATTATCATTTCATCTGTTAGATCTTCATCTGCATGGTCAACATACCACCCATGTGATTCGTGCAGAATGCCACCAACAAAGCTTTTTCCCGCTCCAGATTTTCCAAATATTAATAGGACTAATGGTTCCATCGTGGCAAATCCGCCTAACAACTAGCCAACCGGAAAAATGCGAGCGCAGCGCAGTATTTTGTCCGGTGGCGCTATTTGTGTGGTGGGGTATGACTAGAAATGTATATTGACTTTGCCATAAATTCCATCAATATCTACATCCTCAACTTTGTAGCGATCCCAATTTAGTTCAATTGTTAGTTTTTCACCAACTATATATTGGAGCTGGGCACCAAAGAAAAACTCTGTTTCCGTGCCTCCAGTATCATTTGTAAGAGTACTGTTAAACACTGTCCCACCAGACCATTGCTTATCTATATCCAAAATGGATACACCTAACTTTGCCGATAACGCTAGGGGTTCTGCTACTTCCCAACTAAATTTCGAAGCAATGGTGAACCCTTGAGCTTCTAGAGACAAGGTATCTGGATGTATTGATATTACATTATCAGGTATAATTCTATCCTTGACATTACCCAGATCTATATAGCCTGCTTCAAATGAGAAAATACCACTAAAAATATAGCCCCCTGAAAGAGATATTAAATTATCGCTGCCGCTAAAGTTTGAACCATCATATTCAGCACTACCTAGCCCAAAACCTATAAACCATTTGCTATCTTCCTCTGCAAAGCACATGTCTGAAAAGCTGAACGCAATAGATAGAATCAATATGTTTTTAATCATTATCTTCTCTCCTCGTCTATTTTTGCACCTAACGGGTCGGCTGTTGAGCGGCACCCCTGAGTTAACGAGAGCAA
>DJFZ01000051.1:87422-87851 GCA_002432655.1 Thiotrichaceae bacterium UBA5859
TCATTTGCCAAGATAACATATTAAGTCTTTGCGGCCGTCAACAAGTTGGGGACAACAGCCGACCCGTTAAGCCGCACGAACGCCACATAAGGTGGGGCCCACTCGATTACCATTGTTATACGTATTTATCTAATCGCCTCCACCTATTGGCATATATTGTGTGACCTCCTCTACGTGAAGATCACTCTTTTCGTAGCAGTCTTTCCTGATATAAAGGATAAGCTTCGCCAACAGTTTTTTTAGATCATTTGCTTCTTCTACAGTAAGCCCTCTATTACCTATCTTATCCAAGAAGGAACTAACCTCAAAAAACGCTCTAATTACTCCATCAGATGAAACAACATAAAGTCTAAGCCTTAAGCGACTATAAGTTGCTTCTATATCGGGGTTAGACTTCCCAGTATGGCGCATTAACCAAGCATCAAGAAA
>DJFZ01000030.1 GCA_002432655.1 Thiotrichaceae bacterium UBA5859
GCCAACTGCGATGCACGCTCTTCAGAAGACAGTACATTGATCTGCCCCACGAGTAATCGTGGTTCTTCTAGTAGTTGATCGAGTATGCGGCTAAAATGTTCCAAAACCGTTTGAACGGTTTGTCGATTATACTTTTGCCGATCGTAGGTCAATCGTATCTGTATTTCGTTTCCCGGCACCACCACAAGTGACAAGGGGAAATTAGTCTTCTCGTAAAAATTCACAGATCCGATCTTAACTGGCAACTGCAAGGAACCCAGTCTTTCATCTAACGGATAATTTTCAATCACTACGATACTGTCGATTAATGGCTCATCAGACGGCACATCAGAATATTGTTGAATTAAATATAGTGGTGTCAATTCATGGGTTTGTTGAAATGATGCTTCGTTTCGAGAAGATTTCGCCCAATCAACAAATGTCTTGTCTCGATCAATTTTAAAACGCTTCGGAATAGTGTTGATGAGCATACCTACAATGTTTTCTATATCACCTATCTCTGCTGAACGACCGGACACCGTAATCCCAAACACCACATCATCTGTAGCATTATACTGGCCAAGCAATACGCTCCAAATGGCTTGGACAACATCACTTAGAGTCATATGATTGGTACGAATAAAATGATTTAACGCAGTAGTTTTCTGGCTATCAAGCACTACAATTTGCTCTGAAGTTTTTTCAGAGTCTAAACAAGAATATACTTCACCGATCTTTAAACCCAATGGAGTATGGGCTGCAACGCCCTGCAGATAATTCTTCCAATAGCTTATGGCTTCATTGGCCTTTTGGTTTAAGGTATAACGGACAAATTCTTCGAATTGTGGCCCGATAGAAACCAAAGATGGTTGATTAGAAACCACCTGTTCATAGTTCAAAAAGAGATCTGACATCACTTTTGCAAAGGACCAGCCATCCAATATAATGTGGTGAAAGCTCCACAAGAGGTAACTCCGCTCTTGGTTCACTTTTATTAAGATTAAACGCCATGCCCCTTCATCAAGTTTATGTGATTTAGCACGATCACAATCGAGTAGCGCTTGTAACTTCTCCCATAGGAGTTCTTCTGTATAGTCTTCATCACTCCAATCACACTCTTCGAGTTCAACGGCTACATTTCGCTTCACCACTTGAAGTGGTTCAACACGAGAATGATGTAAAATGACCGTTCTGAGCGCGGCATGTTGTTGCGCGGTCCGCTGCCAAGCTTCTAATAAATGTTTTGGAGAACAAGAATTTAATATTTCTAACAACAACTGCTCACAGTAAACCCCTGCATCTTTTTGCAAGTAGTCGCTGTGAAATAACATTCCCGCTTGAGTACCAGTTAGTGGATAGATAGATTCGATTTCACCAACCTGGGATACAATCTTATCTATTTCACTCTGTTGTAATCGAACCAACGGAAAATCTGAAGGCGTGTAACCTACGGTCCTACTGAGACAGTTCTCAATGACCTCTTCTAACGATATTTTAAATACTTGAGCAAGCAATTCTATTGTTGCTTGTTGGTGAATATTTTTACTAAACTGAATATCGACAACTAATCTGTGAGAAACCACTCGACAAATTATATCTATTAGATAAGGTCTATGATTGTTATCAGCTGACCAATTTGGCACCAGCTCTTCGTGGACCATGAGATCGGTTTGACTTAAGGAAGACAACTGTCCTAGATAGTTAAAACTGATCTGTGGTTCTCGTGCGAGTTGAGTAGTATCGTATTCTTCACAACTTTCATACTTGCAAAGAGTAGCGCTTTGCCCTTGTTGCGGAATGCTTCTTAAAAGATCTTTAATATACTTTATGTTGCTATCAGGTACAGAAGGCTCCGGAACTTCAAGTAACACGGGGAATATTGAAGTAAACCAACCGACCGTTCTCGATATTTCTACTGAATCATCAACAATGTCTCGCCCATGACTTTCCAATGCGATTTTCAATTTGCTGAACTGTGACCACTTTTGTAAAGCGCCAAGTAAGCCGGCCAATAGAAGATCATTTACTTCAGTATGATAGGCTCGATTGCATTCAGTTAAGAGTGATTGAGTCCTGGCCGCATCTAACGAAAAGCTAACTGCTCTCAGTGATTTGGTTAGATTTTCACCGGATTCATAATCTATGGGTATTGGATCGCAGATAGCTTCTTCGGTTTTTTTCCAATAATCTTTAATCAACGAATAGTCTTTGCAATCTAACGTTTCATTGACATTGTCAACCCATTGTCGATAGCTACTGGACTTTTCTCCTAAATTGATGGACTCTCCTTTTGATAATTGATCCAATGCTAATTGAAAATCTTCTAGTAAAATTCGCCAAGACACGCCGTCAGTCACTAAATGATGTATCACCCATACGACTTCACTACTATCATTGGGCAAATGAAAACGTATACATTGAACTAACACACCTTGTTTAAGCGATAGACTTTTTTGAATCTCCCTAGTCCGTACTTGAATGATATTTTCAAGCTGATCAATAGAGTTTTCGTTAACGACTTCTGAAATAAATATTTCTTCCGGAGTGGTACTCTGATATTCGGCCTGCCAGCTAGAGCCATGCGGGTGAAACCGACAACGCAAAGCATCATGGTGCGCGATAATTGCGGTTAACGCCTTTTGGATCTGTTCATCCTGATACCTTCTCGGAAGGCTAAATCGAATGGCTTGGTTAAAATGGTCTGGATTATTTAAGCGCTGGTCAAAAAACCATTTTTGGATTGGTGCCAATGGTAATTCGCCGGTGAGTATACCCTGTTCAGCATCCACCAAAGTAGAAGTACTTATGATCGTTGCAAGAGATTCTATAGTTTGCGCAGTAAAAAAATCGCGGGTGGAAAAATTCAAACCAAATCGTTTCGCTCGACCCACCACTTGAATAGATAAAATTGAATCACCACCAAGCTCAAAAAAATTGTCTCTAACACCAACTCGTTCAACAGGTAACAATTCTTCCCATATTGCAACCAACTTAGCTTCAATATTGTTCCTAGCAGGAATATATTCAGCAGACTTATCTACGAAATTACCCGGTGGCGGCAATGCCGCTTTATTCACTTTACCATTTGAACTTAATGGTAATTCAGGCAATATCATAAACACACTGGGAATCATGAACTCGGGCACACGTTTCTGAAGATATGATTTGATCTCTGTGATCAGTTCCGGTGTTTCAGTATCTACTGCTATATACGCAATTATTCTCGCAGGTTGATTTTCTTCCTCCCTAACAATGACCACCTGATCATTAACCATTTTGCTATCTGCAATAACGGCTTCAATTTCTCCCAGCTCAATGCGAAACCCACGCACCTTCACCTGGTGGTCAATACGTCCCAAATATTCAAGCGTTCCATCAGATCGAAAACGCGCTAAGTCCCCTGTCTTATATAACCGCTCTCCAACACAAAAGGGATTGGCAATAAATTTCTCGGCAGTCAGCTCAGGCTTGTTCACATAGCCTTCCGCTAAACCCACGCCACCGATGTGTAACTCTCCAGACACGCCGATCGGTACAGGGTTCAGTGAACTGTCTAAAACGTATAAACTCGTGTTCCAGATAGGTTTACCTATCGGCACCACACCCTTATCATCCACAGAGCAAGACCAGTGACTTACATCTACCGATGCTTCAGTGGGGCCATAAAGATTCTCTAAAGCCACTCCCGGAAACATCTCGAAAAACTGATCCCTTAAATCCGCACCCAATGCCTCACCACTACAAATCACTCGACGCAGTGAGGAACAGGATACTGCTCCCTCTGTCTGTAAAAAGATACGCAACATAGAAGGCACAAAGTGCAGTGTGGTTACTTTCCTCTGCTGGATAAGCCCAATTAAGTAACTGGGATCCTTGTGACCTTCCGCCTTAGCAATCTCCAATTGACTGCCGACCAATAGAGGCCAGAAGAATTCCCATACAGAAACATCAAAACTGAATGGTGTTTTCTGCAGCACCACATCCGTTTCATCTATGGGAAAAGCATCATGCTGCCAGAGAATGCGATTCACCGCGCCGCAATGAAGCACACTTACACCCTTCGGCTGACCCGTAGAGCCCGAGGTGTAAATAATATAAGCCCGGTCTTCGCCTCGAATGTCAGGTAACGGTTGCG
>DJFZ01000039.1 GCA_002432655.1 Thiotrichaceae bacterium UBA5859
AAATAGGCACCATTACCAACATAGGGGTCGGCTCAAGGCCAATACTTCGATCTGAGTTGGTCGCGCCCAGAAGATTGTACGCGGCCTGGGCACACTTCGCTTCTGTGAGCCATAAAATTCCCTGGCAGCCGAAATCAGTTAGAATATAGTTTACAGCTCCAAATTGGGAAACTTGCGTGTCTATCTATTTATGGTCCGACATCCACATCGACTTTGGTGAAAATTTAGACGCCATTGAATCGCTGGATGCGCACCGATACCAACAGGACGCCGTCATCATTGCAGGTGATGTTACCCATGACGTCAAGTTGCTCAAGAGGTGCTTTATATCCCTGACACGTACCTTTAAACATGTCTTCTTTACCCCAGGTAATCATGATCTTTGGTTATATAAAAAAGATTTTCCCTGTTCGGTAACAAAGTTAAACCACCTGCTTCATATGTGTCATGAGATCGGTGTGCATACCTCACCTAAGCTGCTGACAGATGAGGCGGAACCTGTGTGGATAGTGCCGCTACACAGTTGGTACTGTAAGCCGGAGTGGGGCACTGAAAGTCTATATGTACCCAAACAAGATGAAGATCCCGAGCTGAAAATGTGGGCGGATAACATTCGTGTCAATTGGGATACGCTCACTGATGGCGTCACACCGGACAAGTATATGTTGGGCCTCAATCAGCAACATGTGGTGCGGGAATACCAGCAAAAGGTCATTAGCTTTAGCCACTTTTTACCCAATCGCGATATTATATTTCCCGATAATAGAGCGAAAAATTATATTCCAAGATACGTCCAGGATCCTTTTCCACAATTTAACTTTACACGCGTGGCAGGAAGCAGTGAATTGCAGACGCAGATATCGATCATTAAATCCGTCGTACACGCCTATGGACATCAACACCGCAACAAATCTGTTACCTTGAATGGGATCCAGTATGTGTCTCATTGTATGGGCTATCCCACGGAGGAACCATTCGGGCCAACCGGTGATAAGAGAGTTCCCTTGCGGATTTGGCCGTTGAGCCCATCCCCGTAGGCGGTGCACAGGTTGCCATTAAAAAAACAACGTGCATCGGTTCACTGCCTCAGGTTCACAGCAGCGAGGAGGGTAGATCTAGGATCCGTAGCCCTTCTGATAGGTATTTCAATAAGAACAACTACCTGATGCAACCATGTTACCGCCGCAATAATTAGCGGTAACATGGTGAGAAAGATGTTGTGGGAGATCCTGCTGATGACTCAGTTTGAAAACTCACGGATCAGCTTACCAATACTTTCTTTCGCATCGCCAAATAACATACGGGTGTTCTCGCCGAAGAATAAAGGATTATCCACGCCGGAAAATCCAGAAGCCATAGAGCGTTTTAACACGAATACCGTCTGTGCTTTGTCAACATTGATCACCGGCATACCGTAGATTGGGCTATTTTCATTTTCTCTCGCAGAGGGATTCACCACATCATTTGCTCCAATCACGATGGCCACATCTACCGTATCCATACGCGGATTAATGTCATCCATTTCCACCAGTTGGTCATAGGGTACGTCAGCTTCTGCTAATAGCACATTCATATGGCCGGGCATTCTACCTGCGACCGGATGAATGGCGAAATTCACTTCAGCGCCATTTTCTTCCAGCAGTTCGCATAACTCTTTCACCACGTGTTGTGCTTGTGCGACTGCCATTCCATAACCGGGCACAAAGACCACGCTGCTGGCTGCTTCGAGAATGTAAAAAGCATCTTCCGCAGTGATGGGTTTTACTTCTCCCTCTATTGCTTCTTGTTTTTTCACGGCACCGAAACCGCTAAAGAGAACGTTGGTGAGGGAACGGTTCATTGCTTTACACATGATTTGGGTGAGGATGATACCGCTGGCTCCTACTAAGGAGCCGGCCACGATGAGTAGATTATTGTTCACCGCAAATCCGGCAGCCGCAGCAGCGATTCCCGAATAACTATTCAACAAAGAGATCACCACGGGCATATCTGCGCCACCGATAGGGATCACAGCCATCACACCTAGAGTCAGTGCCAACGCAATGATGAGAAATAGCCAAAAAGAAGTACCGCCGGGATTCGCGATAAAGATCAAACCAGAAAGGATAATGGCACCTAACAGTAGGCTATTTGCCAGCCGTTGGCCATCAAAGACTATCGGTTTGCCGTCTATTTTTTCACTTAACTTACCCCATGCCACCAGGCTGCCGGAAAAAGTCACGCCGCCAATGAGGATGGATAAAAATACAGTGAATACCACAAAGGTGTTGAGATCAGCATTAAAAAGCGCGGCCCAGCCCACGAATAGACTGGCGATCCCACCGAAGCCATTGAACAAAGCGACCATTTCCGGCATGCCGGTCATTTGCACTGTGCGTGCCGCATAAGCACCCACACTGGCGCCGATCAGAATACCAATAATGATCCAGTGATAAGCAATGATCTCCTGGCTTGCCAGCGTGAAGACCACAGCGATGAACATGCCTAATGCCGAGAGGAAATTGCCGCGACGTGCTGTTTCAGGAGAACCTAACAACTTCAGGCCGAATATAAACAGACCCGCAGCGATGATGTAAGAAAAGTTGATAACTAGTGAATTACTCATTTTTTATGCTCGATCTCTTTTTTCTTGAACATACCCAGCATTCGGTCAGTTACCAAATACCCCCCAACCACATTAATGGTGGCAAAGGCCACGGCAATCGTCCCCAGCAGGGTTGCGAACGCAGATTCGTCCGCACCTGCAGATACCAATGCACCCACAAGTGTGATACCCGATATCGCATTCGCACCAGACATCAGCGGTGTATGCAAAATGGAAGGGACTTTTGAGATCAGCTCAAAACCTAAAAAGATTGAAAGCATTAAAATAAAGGTGAGAAAGACTATATCCATAAGCCGAGCCTACTTTCTTAGATTCTTAATAGTTTCGTTGACGATCTGCCCGCCGTCTGTAATCAAACAGCCCGTGACAATGTCATCTTCCAAATCGAGCGAGAAAGACTTTGCTTCTTCATCCCAGTATTCGCGAACTAAGTTAAACAGATTAGAGGCGTACATGGTGCTGGCATCGCGACACACTACTGAAGGTAAATTGCCTTGACCGATGACGGTCACGCCATTGATGTTAACTTTCTCGTTGAGTTTAGAGCCTTCTACATTGCCACCGGACTCTACCGCCATGTCAATGACGACGCTACCGGGCTTCATGGCTTCTACCATATCCTTGGAGACAATGACTGGTGCTTTACGGCCAAAGACTTGTGCCGTGGTAATCACCACATCAGATTGGCTAATCACTTTCTTCATGCCTTGCCGTTGCAACTCGAGTTGTTCTTCTGTGAGTTGTTTGGCGTATCCATCTTTGGTCTGGCCAGTTTCACCTAAATCAATTTCAACAAACTTTGCACCCAAGGACTGAACTTGCTCAGCGACCACCGGGCGGGTATCAAAGGCTTCTACTTTAGCGCCTAATCTTTTGGCGGTGGCAATGGCTTGTAGGCCAGCGACACCCACACCGATAATGAATACCCTGGCGGGTGAGATTGTTCCTGCAGGAGTCATCATCATCGGAAAGATGCGATCCAATTGATTCGCTGCAAGCATCACCATGACATAGCCCGCTAGATTTGCCTGGGAGCTGAGGGCATCCATTTTTTGCGCCCGTGTGATGCGTGGGATCATCTCCATGCTAATGGCACGAACGCCCACCTTGGCCATTTCGTCCACTAACTCTAAATTGTTAAAGGGATCGAGATAACTAATATGTACACAATCTTTTTTCAATAAGGCGATCTCAGCCAGTTCCGGTGCACGCACGCGGAGAATTAGATCGCCGCTGCCGAGCAAGGCGTTGCGGTCAGAGACCACCTTTGCACCAGCCTCTTCGTACTCTTGGTCAGAGTAATCACACCGCTGTCCTAGTTTAGATTCCACATGAACTTCTATTCCCATTTTAGTGATTTTCTTCACTACATCTGGGACTAGGGCCACTCGCCGTTCACCCTCAAAGGTCTCCGACGGAACAGATATTTGCATGAACGATCCCCTCCTGTGCCACTTTCTCAAGTGCAACTTCTATAAGCAGTTCTATTCTAGAGCTGCGCTTATCCGACTACCAATTTGTGATTTTACGTTCGTTAAACTATTGGAATTGAGGCATATCTACTTAAGTAAAAAAGCAAACAAGCGATCACGTGAACGCGCAATCATACCGAAAGTGGATAGAAGCTTTCAAAGAAAAATTCATTAGTCCTGAAGCTAATACATGAATGGTTACTGTTGGTCTGATCTTTCTTGAACGCCACAGAGATTCTCTGGACAGTTGATGAAATTTATGTTTATCCGCGCGGAAGTGATCTGATTGATCGCAATAAGGGTTGCTCTCTAATTTAGAGGGAAGATTCGGCAACATCTGTTTACGCTCAGTGAACATCTAATCGAGCAATAAATTTATTTTTGCCTTGACTGTCTGGTTATTCTTTAAAAATACAGTAGTCTTTATTGAGGCACAGAATATACCCAGAGATGTGGAAGGCGCAGTCTATGTCAAGAGATCTGGAGTTACTCTACTTTTCCGATCCCATGTGTTCTTGGTGTTGGGGATTCTCTCCTGTCATGAAACGATTGAAGAGTCGATTTGAATCTGTGATCCCTTGCGCTACTGTGATGGGTGGGCTGCATACTGGAGAAAGTCCTCCGCTCAATGCGGAATATCGAGATATATTGCTTCATCATTGGCGCGAAGTAGAGGCTAAAACAGGGCAGCCTTTCGATTATGAAAGTGCTGCACCCTTGGGTTCAATCTATAACACTGAGCCACCGAGTCGTGCATTAGTACTCATGCGTAGCTTGGTACCAGAATACGAGTTTGACTATCTTTGGGCTTTACAAAAAGCCTTTTATCAAGATGCAAGAGATCTCTCTGAGGTGAAAGTGTTACTCGAACTGGCGACTGATCGCGGAGTCGAGGAAAAAGTGTTCATGCAACGATTTGATTCGCCCACTTTAAAAATGGCCACCAATATGGATTTTCAATTGGCCCGTGAGATCCAAGCACGTGCGTTTCCCAGTATCGTGTTACGTGCGGGGCATGATTACACCTTTGT
>DJFZ01000050.1:0-13089 GCA_002432655.1 Thiotrichaceae bacterium UBA5859
TGCACCCTGCGGTCTCTTCATGCGGAATTGGGAAGCTGACGATGAAGAGGACTATTGTCATGCAGAATCTGACTATCTCGATGCCAAAGCGGTGTGTGAGCAACTGCAAATCCCTATTAAGACAGTAAATTTTCATCAACAATATTGGGACAAGGTCTTTAATGATTTTATTCATGAACACCACCGCGGCCGTACCCCCAATCCGGATATTCTCTGCAACAAAGAGATCAAATTTAAAGCCTTTTTAGAATACGCTCTTGAGCTAGGCGCAGATTATATTGCCACCGGCCACTATGCCCGGGTAATCAAACAAGCAGGCGAGTACCGACTGCTCAAAGGCCGCGATCCGAGTAAGGATCAAAGCTACTTTCTCTACACCCTCACCCAGAATGCTCTGGCCCACACGCTGTTTCCTCTGGGCGAGCTACATAAATCTAAAGTGCGCCAAATAGCCGCTGATGCGCGGCTTAGTACCCATAATAAAAAGGACAGTACCGGGATCTGTTTTGTAGGCGAACGCAAATTTAAAACTTTTTTGGCGGAGTTTATCTTGGCGCAACCCGGTAACATCTGCTCACTGGAGGGTGAACTTTTAGGGCGCCATCAGGGATTAATGTTCTATACCATGGGACAACGTAAGGGTTTAGGCATTGGGGGTCGCCGCGGAGGAAATGGCGCCCCCTGGTATGTGGTAGACAAAGATTTAATCAACAATCGCCTGATAGTCACTCAGGAGGCCCACCACCCCGCTTTGTATCACCAATTTTTACTCGCAGAAGATCTGCATTGGATCAACGCACGCCCAGAGCCCGGTGCGGTGCTGAATGCGAAAACGCGATATCGACAAGCAGATGAACCTTGTAAACTTGTATCGTTTGCAGATAAGACCTGCCGAGTGCAATTTAAACGCCCCCAACGGGCCATTACTCCAGGGCAGTCTATTGTGTTCTACGAAGGAGAACAGTGCCTCGGTGGTGGCGTCATTCAGTCGCGGGAAAATTAAGGAGCTTTTTTGGAAAATCGATTCGATAACGCAGTCGTGAGCTTGGCCGCAATTTTTCAGTCTGCTGCGGCCATTTCAGAGGTCGCACATAAGGGGCATACCGATGAGCACTATCTCAGCGTGTTAATTACCAGTCTACTGGAACTGAATCCACAGTCAGTAGAAGCGGTATACGGTGGTATCTCCGGGCTACAACCTGGATTAGCCCTATTGTCCAGAGAGTTGGTACATAGTCGAAAGGCCGTGAATAGCGAACTCGTCAGATACGTGGTCGGCATCTTATATCTTGAACGGAAATTAAATAAAAATAGAGCCATGCAAAAACAACTGGCGGATGGGATCCAGAGAGCTGCCAACCAAGCAGAGCTGTTTTCCCCAACGCACCCCAATGTGATTGCCAATTTGGCACAAATTTATTCGGACACCATGAGTACGTTCTCCTATCGTATTATGGTGCATGGTGAAGAAAACATTCTACGAGATACCGCCAACCAAAATAAAATTCGCACCTTGCTCTTGGCCGGCGTGCGCTCCGCTGTGCTATGGAGACAAAATGGTGGCAACCGTTGGATCTTATTGGTGAGGCGCAAACACGTGGCCAATCGCGCCGAAGCAATCATGCGTCACATACAGTTTCCGAGCCATTCCGATCGAACTAATCTACACTAATAGCCATTATCGAAATAATCCCTAGGAGTCACTCATGGATTTCCATTCACTCACTGCGTTGAGTCCCCTCGATGGACGTTACCAGCATAAAGTAGCGTCCCTATCCGCCTATTTTAGCGAGCTGGCATTGATTCAGGCACGCACCGAAGTAGAAATCGAATGGTTTTTATTGCTCAGTCAGACAGACAGTTTCAGCGCGCTACCTAAGTTTTCAGATAAAAGCGTGAAATTATTGCGCGATCTATATTTAAATTTTGATCTGGCTGCAGGTGAACGTGTAAAAAAGATAGAAACCGAAACTAACCACGACGTTAAAGCAGTGGAGTATTATCTAAAAGAACAGTTCCAACAGATCCCAGAAGTTCAAAGCTACACTGAATTTTTGCACTTCGCTTGTACCTCTGAGGACATCAATAATCTTTCCTATGGCCTCATGCTCAAAAGAGGCATCGTGCCCCTGCAAAGCGCGCTGGACAACATCACTCAACAACTGCATCTGCTAGCAGAATCTACAGCGGATATTGCGATGCTATCTCGTACCCACGGACAAAGCGCGTCACCCACCACGGCCGGCAAAGAGATAGCTAACTGGATTTTTCGACTACAGAGACAACAACAACAACTCAAACAGATGACGCCTCTAGCGAAAATCAATGGCGCAGTAGGCAACTACAATGCTCATATTGTCAGCTTTCCTGAAGTGGATTGGCCATCGGTGAGTCAGCGACTAATTCAACAGTTGGGATTACACTATAATCCTTATACCACGCAGATCGAACCCCATGACAGCATGGCTGAATTATTTGATACAGTTTCCCGAATTAATACCATTCTAATTGACCTATGCCGGGATTTTTGGGGCTATATTTCCCTCAACTATTTCAAGCAGAAACTGGCCGCCAATGAAGTGGGCTCTTCCACCATGCCACATAAGGTCAATCCAATAGATTTTGAAAATGCGGAGGGCAATCTAGGCATTGCTAACGCATTGTTACACCACTTCAGTAGCAAATTACCCATCTCCCGTTGGCAGCGGGATCTCAGTGATTCTACGGTACAGAGAAACATTGGTGTGGCGTTCGCTTATTCTCTATTGGCCTATGACAGCCTGATAAAAGGCTTAAATAAAGTAGAGATCAACCAAAGCGCCATAGCAGCAGATCTGGAACAGAGTTGGGAAGTTTTAGCCGAGGCGATCCAAACAGTGATGCGTCGCCACCAAGTCTCTCAACCCTACGAGAAACTTAAAGCTTTGACCCGTGGCAAAGAGGGCATGACGCAACAGGCTCTAGCGGGGTTTATCGATTCTCTAGATATTCCTAACGAGGAGCGCGAGCGATTAAAATCACTCACACCGCAATCCTATATTGGCAACGCCGCAGAACAAGCGCGACAGATAAAAAACTACCGCGATTAGTGATAGACACTTCTACAAGGTCAAATCAGCGTCGCTACTCTAGAACACAACTATACACATCATGAATCAACAGATCCCCCCTGAATCTATCACATTTAGCACCTCGAAAGAGGCGTTTTCCGCGATGATGCAAATCGTGCAAGAGGCAAAGTACCAGCTTGAGATATTCAGTCACCATCTGGATCCAAAGTTGTTCGACCGACAAGAGCTATGTGATCAACTTTCTAGAGTGGCTCGCTCCGGTCGTCGTGCACAGATCCATATCTTAGTTCAAGACACCAATTTTCTGTGTGACAACGATCACCGACTGTTACATTTACAAAGGCGATTGAACTCTTACATACAGTTAAAGCATGTTCATAAAGATTACCGAGATATGAATCAAAACTTCGTAATAACCGATCAGCAAGGACTTGTCTACCTGGAGCAGGCTAATCGCTACGAAGGCATGTGCGAGGCCTATGCTCCTGCTAAAGCACGGGAACTCAGACAATTATTTGAACAGATTTGGCAACGCAGTGAAGTGGACACACGCCTTAGACAACTTTTTTAAAATATCTCTTAGCGATTCCGAGAAGTTATAGCCTATTAAATAAGAACTCTTCTAAATCGGGCTGATATACGTGATATCTAGGTTCAACAAAGAATCTTAAAAATAGATGGTAACTCAATTCCTCCCATTCATCTGCCAAGGCATATCGCGCGCCAACACCCACCTGCCAATGGGGGGACAATTGTCTCGCCGCGTGTGCTTCCAATGTACCCGCTGGGCCAAATGAAGTATCTGCACTGTATTCAAATAGGCAGCGGTTAGCCGCCACCACCTTTGGTGTGATGGCATAACAGGGCGCGCTATCCTGTTCGCTATAAGCCAACGAAAGATCTGCCTTCAGATGTGCCAGCCAATCTTCCCCTTGCTGGCTTAGCCAATCACCAAAGATACCTAACGCCACACGGATTTGTGGACTGTAGTACCCACCATGCCCCCAGGTAAAATAATTTAAATTCTCATCATACTGCTCTAATTGCAGTATCGGTCCAAACACGCGATGACTTTCATTGTCCTGCGTGCGGTCAAACCCCTGCACCATAGTTAGTTGCCAATGTTTATTTTTCTGGACGTCATCACCTGTTAATGTTTCAAGATCGAGAACAACAGAGATCGGATGATGTAATCCACTACTGGTGTATTGAAACTCGATTCCTTGACGCAACACTTGACCCCAACTTAGTCCAGTGTAAATATCTTGCATACCGACATAGGAAAGCACACTATCCCTAACTGAGTCACGATAGAGTTCTATCCCCAATCGACCCCCTATTGCTTCCAACCGCGACTGCCATCTGATCCGAGCAATCCATTCGGGTGAGCGCACCCCCTCTGAAGGTGTTCGGCTGACAAACAGCTGCCAAAAGTTTTGACCTTCGTAAGACCAAAGTAGTCCAGGCACAAATCCCTCGTCAATAGTATGCTCCGCTGTTGAAGTGGGTGCTGAGACCAGATAGTGGCCAAAAGGAAACTCTCTATCCGGCTTTTTTGTACGCATGTCGATACGATTTACCCAGAGGCGCAATTCCTGGCGTTCATGGGTCAGCCTGGCTTGTAGGTGTGGTTGCCAATGCAGGTTTAGATAATCTAAGTCACGGTCACCTCTGCGTAGTCGACCAGAGAGTCCACCCAGCGCCCAAGGGCTTGAATAATCATCTGTCGACACTGGAAAGTCAGGATCGTACTCATTTTTTAACAGTAGCAATCCATCGGCATACGCTAGAGCGGCCAAATGGCGATGATATGCTTTGGTAAATGGACCATTATCCCGTGCAGATAACTCAGCTAACAACGCCCACTGCTCAGCCGATTCCAGCGCAGCTGCATAGCTGTTAGCAATTTTTTCAGTGGGTGCCATACGGTATAGTTTGGCAAAAGCTGCTAAGCTGTTTTCCCCCTTCTTATACAGAAGAAGCGCCTGAAGATGCTGTTCTTCGATCTGATCCTCGGAACAACTGGCACAATTGGCCAATAGCCTGTCTACCTTGTCGAACTGATTTTCCCCAAGTGCTGCCCAGGCAGCGCGTAAGTAAACATCTCTGATGAGCTCATCACTATCAGTCAACCAAGACTGACGTTCCGCGATCCAATCCAAAGCCTCGTCGAATCTTTCCTGATACAACAGAATCAATAAATGGCCTTCTGCTGCAGACTGATTTTGCGGCTGCCATTCTAATACCCGTTGAAACCAAATCTCAGCATGACCATAAGCTTTCATATTGAAGTAAATCCACGCAAACTGACTCGCAGCTATAACATCTTTCTCTGCAATCACCCGCGGTGCCATGGCTCGAATAAACTCCAGCGCAGTGGGCATATCCTCTAGATCCAGTGCCTGTTGTAAGGATTCTCGTTGCAGCTCAGACAAAAACTGCTGAAAGCGTCGTTCCTGTTTCAGGTTTCGAGTATGGGCTCGCTCCACCTCTACCAAGCTCCAAATCTGCTCCGGTGAAAGAAGTGATTTTGCCTTATACAAAGTGTCGATACGCTGTGACGCCGACTGGCAAGTGAGAACGATATGCAAAAAGTTAGGATAACTTTTATCTGCACCGCTATGGCGAGCAGTGGCCGCTGCTAATCCCCAAAGCGACTGTATAAAACGACAATTAAATGACTTTGGGTGACTGGCATACAAAGACAATAATTGGTCGTCATTTTGTTCTTCAATGGCATTAATTATAGCCATCTGAATCGATGTGATGGCTGGCTGCTGGCGCCACTTTAACAATTCCCCTGGCGGACTATAATCAGGGTGAGTACGCTTTAACCCAACTAATGCATGTTCTAACGCCTGTCGATCCCCACTATTCCATAAGCGCCACAACCAAACATCCAACTGACCGTGTTTCTCAAGTTCGCTTAGATAAGAATTAACTGCAATCTCAGCTTGTGCCAATTCGGCAATCGCAGCCACATCCACTGTTTGCGCCGGTAACGATATCCACTCTGCCAATTTTGTATCAGCCAACACAATTTTTCGAAACTCAACACCGACTGGATGTGCCTCACTCAAAGTGACCCGTAACACTAATGTCAATTTCTCCTGC
The DNA here is from genome assembly GCA_002432655.1 of Thiotrichaceae bacterium UBA5859. GTDB lineage: Bacteria > Pseudomonadota > Gammaproteobacteria > UBA5859 > UBA5859 > UBA5859. The sequence goes on from DJFZ01000050.1 coordinate 6,186, forward strand.
TGAATGAGTGTATACAGTGGTTGTATCTCAAGTACTCCGGAGCGGCTGAGTTTAGATTGTGGAAACTGATCGCTGGCTGTACCCAGTTTAAGAATCAACGCTGAAGTCAACTCTGATGCCTTCTCCTGGGAATCAAGAGAGAGTGACAAGTCCGTGCCCCGGCGCTGCCAAGCAACATTATCATTGAGTTCAGATAGCCAATTTTGCATCGAGTCCAAATGATCTTTTGTCGTCGAAACTTTAACTTCGAAAGTGGTAGCCATCAGCTGTGAACTGACCAAGCCAATCAACATAAAAATCAATAAGCGTAATGTCATCTCGCCATCGCAATCTGTTCAGCAGCTTGAACCAATAAAGCCAGCACATCACTGTAATAGTTGGGCTCGGAGACATATTGGTTAAATTCACAATCGCGGGCTGAGTCCCCCAGCAGATAGTGATAAATAGCGCGCATGCCAGCATCGGCAGAGTTCATATGTACCGTCTCTGCAGTTAGGTCCACCCAATCTGGTAAGAGCTCAAATGCACAGAAGCTGTGCACAAACTTAGCATAAGGCGCTACGAGTTCAGAGCTAGCATGACCTGCCCACTTCAAATATAGAGGAATACGCACCGCATCGTAACCGTAACGTTGCGATGATTGCTGCCAGGGTTGAATCGACTTTTCTGGATCGAATGAGACTAATATCCAGTCCGCCGGCAACTGCCAACGCCCAAATTTTGCCTGTTTTAAAAGCGCTAAACCGCTATCGCGTACTTCACCAAATTGAGCATTGGATTGAGCAAAATGATTCAATGCGGGATAAACCCAATAGGAAAGATTGAGGGCTACGGACTCTTCAGTCAAAAAACCTTTCTCACCAGGAAGCAATAGAGTTAGGTCTCTATATGAATAAAGCATTTTGTTCACGATACTCTGCCGAACCTGAAGACTGGCCTGCTCGTATGCGGGCACTTGCCATTTTATGGCTGCTAAACTCAGCGCCCAGGCAATCAGCAGATCGGCATCAGTGGCGTTGTTGGCGTCCATCACGCCCTTCTCCGGATGCCACTGCCAACTAAAGAGGGCGTCGTTTCTAGTTTGCAGCTTGTTTTGTGTCCACAACCAAATCTGCTCAAAACTCTGCCTATCATCCCAATGCACTGAAAGCAACATCGCGTAGCCCTGACCTTCAGAGTGGGAAATGGAACCATTTACTGGATCGATTATTCTGCCGTCTCGCAGATAACTCTTCTTAAAATGTTGCCAGTCGGGTTCGCCAGCCACAGCAGGAAACCACACGGATATCATCAAACAAAATGCCAATGATAAGACTGCCAGCAACACCGCCAACTACCTTAATTATTGCGGAATAATAATCGCCCCGTGACCACCGCCAGGCCGATAATTAAAAGCAAAATTACCACCATCCATCGTACTGGATAGGTGGACATAAAATACTCCAGTGCGCCCGGAGTTAATCTCTCACCAAGATGGTAGGGCTGGCTAATTTTAAAATGAATTAAGCTTTCTGGCTGTAAACGAAACTGAATAAAGTCTCCCTGTAGTTGAGACCAATTTTCCGGCTCCACCAATGCAATCATATTACGATACAAGCTATCTGCCGTTTCACTAAAGAACAGAGTCACTGGTGTTGGCTCGGCCAAACCTGACGGTTTTGCGAACTGTTGCACAAATAACGCATCACCTAATCCCCATTTTTCCGCACTATAGGTAACTAGCTGTTTAGCAGAACTTTGCTGTTGTTCATTGTTGTCAAAAAATAGTCCGAACAACCCAGGTTGCTTCGTACCAATAGGCTGCTTCGGTACACTAACGGTCACCTGACCATTATTTGCAAACAGAGGATTATTTTCAATCAGAGGCGCAGCAAGCTTATCACGCGTACCTACCACTAAGTAGTGACTGCTGGCAGAAGACAATTCAGTACTCATGACTAAATCACTTAAAGGATGTTTGCTCACTTGAGCCAATTTAGCCGCCAAGGTCCAAGCCGCTCCTAAAGTATCAGCAGATAGATCGGTTACTTGTATGGTGCCGCTTAAAGTTTCTTTATCCCGAACGTGAGGAAAACCGGTGCGGGCCAACAATTTAAGATCCGGCATCTCTACATAATGGCTATATTCTGGGATCTGGATCCGAGAATCATCAAAGATCGCTATGTGAAGATTTTCATCATGTTCCAGTAAACATTCATTGGTGATCCTCGGAATCAACCTAGGCTCCAATGAAATTCTATTCAGCCCAGGCTGGAAAGAGCGAGCAGGTATATTCACCTGATAGTTTCGAATGGCACCCCCCTCTACATCATTCAGAGGTATAGCACGTTCGAACACATCGTTCACATAGATGTTTAATACCGAATCTTCTCTAGCAGACGCGCCATAGGCTAAATTCAAAAACAATTTGACGTCGGCCGACTCCAATGCTCGCATGTCTGCCGGCAGCCGAAAATTTACTAATTTTGCTTGCACATAAGTGCCTCTAAGACTGACGGTCTTAAATCCAAGCTCGCTGAATTTATATTGGCGCTCCGAAACCAAGTAGGGCTCTGCCCAAACCTCAGACATATCAATTTGAGAATCGGCAATGATCATCTGTTGACCGTTTGGAAACGGTAGATTTTTATTTAAAAGCGTGCGCACAGCAGTGGTCACTTCTTTTTCAGTCTGTCCCGATATTACCAACATATGTCTCTGGGACGCCTCATCTACCGAAAATAATCCTAAGTAGGGCCCAGTGATATCCACTTGTTGACCATGGGTCAAAAACGGCGCTATTTGCTCTTTAGTACCAATCAAAATACCATCGGCGTTCTTTAGATAGGGTTCTAACTGTTTCCGGTAGGATTCCTGAAGATTGACGCCCGGTTGTGCTTCTGAGTGAAATAAGGGCGCAAACTGAACTTGCACCGGACGATAATCAATACGCAGCCCCACTGCCTGTGAGATCATACTTCCCCATTGCAATAAGTCCTCATTGACCGCCGTGCCCAGGGCCATAATCACCAATTGTTGGTCCTGCCAAGCTCGCCTATCGAATAAAACATCTAAATCGGCTAGAGTCAGTGGCAAGGTGCGATAAGCTCCTTGTAAATGAAGCTGCGAACGCCACATATCGATTTGCGTCCATAGTTCTGGGGCGGTGCTATCCTCACAAACATGCTGATCTTGCTGGCTACGGGCATAATGTTGCGTCACTTCAAAACCGATGCGGTTGAAACCTACCTTTAAGGCATGCTTTGGTAAACGTATGCGCACACTATTCTGTGGATTATGTTTATCTAAGTAGAATTGTGTCACTGTATGTTCATTGAGTTTCAACTGGAACACTGAACGTGGTTTTTCCAATGCGATAGAGTTAGTAAAGTGCAATTCTAATTCTAACTGATCCACATCAATTCGCCGCGGTAGAGGAAAATAGAGATCATAATTTCCATTGGCAGTACGCAGATAGATATCTCCTGTGTGTGGAACAAATTCTGCCAGTCTTCGAGAAGTCTGAAATTCTTCACTCTGTGCCATACCAGGCACAAGTAAACAGCAACAGATAAAAAGCACACCGCTCCAGCGCCGTCTATCGCCTACTAGATTATATTTTTTGTTCACCCATTGACTCCTTGTTTTTCAGATCGTTGTGAAAAAATTCAGTTTCTATAGCTGGTGTTGGCGCCGGGCCGCGCAACCGCTGTATCCACTGTCGGAATAAAAATGCAATATGTTCTTGACCATGCCGCAACCCAGCGCGCGCCACGAAGCTTACCCCTGCTCGTACACCGTGGATTCTAGAAGCGCGTGCCTCCTGATATTGTCGCCAGCGTTCACTGTCACCAAAAACGAGTCGTACAATAGAGCGCCGATGCGCTAAACTTTTGGGTTCAAACTCTAATCTCACAGAACAATATCCATCCGCCATAGTGTTTACCTTGACTATCTTGACGGGTAGCTGTATCAACACCATTCCCACCATCACTTGTAAACTGGTGACTTGCTCTACGGCTTTTTCATCACTCAGCAGAGAAACGCGCATGGCGCCTCCAGTGGCGGACAAGTCTTTTAATAAACCCGAACAAGAGAAGTTTTCACCACATAGCTCGGCTGGAAGATTGACCGGCATTCGCGGGTGGGCGCGTCGTTGCCGCTGTTCGAGTAATACGCCAAATGCGGCAAACAATAAACCGAGATTTATCAATGTCCAGAATAGCGTGATACTTATCACCTGCCATGCTTGAGGATAGGTGTAATACCGCCAAACAGCCATACCCAACGATCCCAATAAGATCGCAAATAAGACATAAAACGGTCTTGAAAATTGCGAAACGAACTTGTGATCTAAGTATTCCCCTTTCGGGGTTACGGTAAACGAGGGTGAGTCAGGATTCATGATTACCCGAGTCAAGGCACGTACGCCAAACAAAGATTGCATCAGTTCATAGAGTTCTGACACTAGTGTCCATCGATGTTTGCCAAAAAGAATATCATTAATTAACACCAGCGCTAACAAATAAGGTAATGCGTAAGCGATCACTTCGGGTATGGTGGCTTTATAAATATGTAAGCCAAATAGGAGATAGGCAGCCGGCGCGAGCATAAACACCACTCGAGCATAGGGGAAAAACCAGAACAGTGTACTGCTGGTATAGGAAATACGTTGTGGCAGACTAAGCCCTTTGTAGAACAACGGGTTTTTCTTCAGGAAGATCTGCACCATACCTTGCGCCCAACGCATACGTTGACGTACGAAGCTAGTAAAGGTTTCCGGTTGTAGACCGGAGATCATTGGCTGCCCGATATAAATACTGTTTAACCCTTTGGCATGTAGAGTCAACGCTGTCTCCGCGTCTTCGGTAACGGTATCTGTACAGATCCCACCTATCGACTCTAAGTGGTGCCGTCGCATGACCGCCGCAGATCCGCAAAAAAAGGAAGCATTCCATCGATCCATACCGCGTTGTATCACACCATAGAACATCTCACTCTCAGCAGGCACTTCATGTACTCGCTCTAGGTTTCTTTCCACGGGATCTGGGTTGATAAAAAAGTGAGGTGTTTGCACTAAGAAAAGTTTGGGATCAGCCAAAAAGGGCTGCACGGTTTTAAGTAAGAAGTCCTCTGTGGGTACATGATCTGCATCGAGAAAAAGTATTAATTCTCCCTCAGTCTGTCTTAATGCTGCATTAAGATTACCCGCTTTCGCCTGCTCATTTGTGTCCCGGGTCAGATATTGTGCTCCTAGTTCTGAACACATCTGTTGCAAGCGCGCACGCCGAGCTCTGGCAGTGCTGCCCGCTTCATTCTCTTGTGCACATTTTTCTTGTGTACCGCCATCGTCTAACAGATAGACCTGAAACTTGCCTGCAGGGTATTGCAACTGCGTGGCAGCAATTAAGGTGTTGAACACCAAGTCAAAGGGTTCATTGTAGGTCGGTATGAATACATCGACAGTCGGTAGATCAGGATCCTCTAGAGATATCTCTTGGATCTGCCTAGTCTTGGGCCGGATATTCACTATGACACTCAACAGCGCTAAGGTGATACTAAACAGCTCAGCAAGGTATAAAATCAACGCCGCAACAAAATCTGCTAGATGCACATACTCCAGGGTAAACATCAGACGCCAGATTAAATAACGCAGCATTAAAAATAGAGACAAATAAAGAAAGAACAACCTGAATCGTTGCAATAGAGGCTCAGAACGACGCAGTATCAGCAACAGGGTAAGAATCGTGATACCGAAGATACCTTGTACATAGAGATCCGTAGGCGTTGCCGCAATTAGTGCTAAGGTGCCGATGGCCACCACCACACCAATCCAGGCATTTCTACCCTGACTCGACACAATCACGTTGTTTTCTGCCAATGAATCGCCCACCTAAACTGGATAGAGTGGCTTAGGGATACGCCCTTGAGACGCCAATAGCTGCTTGCCCCTGCTTGGATATTTTATGTAACACATTGATTTTTCTTATCTTTTTAAAATAATAACCGATTAAAAGCAGTTAACGAGTTTATCTGGCCCGGATGAACCTGAGACACAAGCGGATTATGCCAAATTTTTAACGCATTTTCCGCTTAATAGGATGAAAGGTCTATAGTCGCTGTTAGATTAATGAATGGCTGGTGAATTAGCCTGATTTATTTTTCTGCCTAGATAGGCGGAAAATGCACCATTTCCAATCTTCATAGACAATAACGAACACTGCCATGAGACCCCTACTGACCACAGCAGGATCAGTTTCCAAATACAAAAATTATTGCCAATAACGACACGCGCGTTGCTGTCTGTTCCCAAGCAGGGGCCACTGTTAAAAGTGGATTCACTAAAACGCTGGGATATCAAGTTCCTGTGCTTTATTCAACCAGCGTCGAGCGCACTGATCCGCTCGGAAAGCACGGTTAAAATTTCGATAGTTGTTTGATTAAAGCTTCTTCGTCCGCCAATTGGCTGACTTGATAACTCAGGTGTTGTAATTGCACCTGCTGCCCTAATTCTGCAGAAAGCTGTGCATTTAAAGTCTCTAGGCTGATCTGCCCCAAAACAACTTTTTTCACTGCGGAGCCTTCACTCTGTTCGCTATCAGGTAGATAGATCGCTCCTGTATAGAAATCCACACCAAAAGCAACCATGCCCGGAAGTAAGAAAAATAAAACCCCTACCGCATCCATTCCCACCACTGCCCAATCGATCTGACCAGTTGTCTGACCTCGACGTTCGGGATAAAGTAGCGTGCCACAGCCGATCAATTGTACAACTATCATGCTCATGGACACAAAACTGACTATTTTCCGGCTAAGCTTCATCTAGGGACTCCAAGTTTCGTTTCTTGCTTAGTGATCATCATAGACCAAGCTAATCTGCGGGTAAATACATGAAACTTGAATGCGCGACCACATCTGTAACGAG
>DJFZ01000050.1:13375-13611 GCA_002432655.1 Thiotrichaceae bacterium UBA5859
AGCGGAATGCTGAGCACTTGGCCTACTCTTAAAGAATCGCTTTTCAGCTGGTTCAGCTGACGAAGATTATCCACGCTGACTCGATATTGTGACGCAATCGCATATAGGGTATCGCCCCGTCGAATAATATGTTTGCGGGCAGCGAACTGTGTGCCCTCAATGGGGTATTGAATAAAATAGTTTTTGATGCCTTTAAATATCGCCCTGGCCATCCTGTTCTGGTGCCCCTTGCTGCG
>DJFZ01000050.1:13869-77798 GCA_002432655.1 Thiotrichaceae bacterium UBA5859
GACTTCAACACTGCAAACCCTGCTCGTTCAATGTGTTTCTTATGTAACTTAATCACTTGGCCCATAGAGTGAGACACTTCCTGAGCCACCAATTTACTGGCATCGTTAGTGACCGTTTGTGAGAGATCTAATAATACCGAGGCCACTACGTCCTCTTTATCACTAATACTGACGCCTCCAACCAAATCAGCACTATTCTCTTTTTTTGCCAACCAGCGCGCAGCTTCGCTGGTGGCAGCACCTTGCGAAAGAGTAAACACACTGCTGCCATGAACCCGAGGGTCTTTGTAAGAATTTGCATGAATGGAAACGAATAAATCAGCCTGATGTTGCCTAGCAATGTCCATTCTTCGTCGCAAATGCAAAAACCTATCATCGGAACGCGTCAGCACTGCTCGCATACCTGGTTCTTGATTGATCTCATCAGCCAATCTTTTAGAGATATCTAGTACCACATCCTTTTCTAAAGTGCCCCTAGCCCCTTTAGCGCCAGGATCCTTACCTCCGTGCCCGGGATCCACTGCGATGATGATTTCTGCCGGACGTATCTTGTGAGAACGCTTGTTTGGATTCGATTGACTGCTGGCACTGCTGCTATCCGCTTGGCTAGATTGCGGTGGAACAGAATGCAATGCATCTGCCGGGATGCGCAATAAGATCTGAAATCGCCCACCGGAGAGATCGTAGGTATTCACTTCATAATCTACCCGACGGTTTAGATCAATGACTACCCGATAGTTATGGGATTGCCTAACAGCCCCTCGCACCTTGAGCACCGGTGATGACTGGTTTACCTTCCAGACTGAATTTGAGGGTCTATGACTGTTTAGTAGATCAACCACTATTCTGTGCGGATCAGCTAAGCTGAAAGTTTTATATTTGATTTCAGCGTCTAACTCCACGACCACTAGGATAGACTGTTCACGAGGTACTACTCGAAGAGATTCAATTGCCGCAGAGGCATAGACCGACACACTGGTGAACCCCAGGAGTATAAACAGTAGAACTTTCATCGGTGATGGCATCGAGTGGGTCTCCATCCATGGGAACATGCGCACGCTCGTATAAGATATTGCTTAATTTTAATCAAAAACTCAAGTTTTTCCACCGCTTAAACTTCTTTTAACTAGACACTCTGAAACTTGACCTGTAACCTTTTGATGAGTTCGTCACAACCTTCCCAGTCCCCTTTTATCTGCACAATTCGCGCCTGCCTTCTAGCTTCCAAAGTGATCTCTAGGGTGGCTTTTGGCAGCATTTCCTGAGCCCGATCTGGCCATTCGAAAAAGCAGATGTGTTCGCAACCTACATAGTCTCGCACGCCAATTAACTCCAACTCATCTCCATTTGAGAGTCGATACAAATCAAAGTGATTCACACAACCTTCTGATAAAACGTAAGTTTCCACGAGTGTGTAAGTGGGACTCTTGACTGCACCTTGGATGCCTTTTGCACGTAGAAAGCCCCGAACCAGGGTGGTTTTCCCAGCCCCTAGATCACCAATCAAATAGACAACCGCACCCAGTGGCAACAAATCCGCAAGCGATGCGCCCAGCGCTTCGGTGGCATCAGTACCTTCCAATAAAAATGTCATTACCTCGGATTCACCAATTTTCTCAGGTGTGGAAACAGATCCCCAGCAATTAATCCCCGCTCCCCCGCCACAGCTGCCCTATCCGCGGCTGAAGCGTGCAGCCACACCGCCAATTTCGTCGCTTGTGAGGAAGGCAAGCCTTGACACAATAGACCACCGATCACTCCAGTTAACAGATCTCCCATACCCGCCGTAGCCATGCCGGGATTGCCTTGTGCACAGATCCAAACATCCTCGTTAGCTCCCGCCACTACCGAACCTGCACCCTTTAATATTACCTCACCGCCATATTTGCGTTGTATGGCTTGAGCCGCAACGCAACGATCATTTTGGATCTCGTTCCCGCTAACTTTGAGCAAGCGCGCCGCTTCTCCAGGATGAGGCGTCAAAACCCAATTGCTGTATTGAATAGGTGCATTGGCCAACAGATTCAAGGCATCCGCATCCACGACCTTCACAACATCGCGGGCGACACAAACCTGCCATAACATTTGTGCCCAATTATCTTGGCCTAACCCAGGCCCTATGGCGATCACATCCGTCTGCGCTAGCAAGGGTTGCAAATCTGCTTCTGAGGCTACCCCTCTGACCATAATTTCAGGTCGGCTGGCATGAAGCATCGCCGCATGCTTAGGATCTGTCGCCACGGTGACTCTGCCAGCGCCCACCCGCAATGCGGCTTCCGCGGTTAAACGAGGCGCACCACCCATGCCTGGTGCGCCGCCGATTACTAATAGATGACCAAAGTCGCCCTTATGACAGTTTAAACTCCGGGGGATCAGACACTGCTTGACCAAACTGTCGGGGATTACCCTAGCTTCATAAGCTACCTGAGAATAAATACTGGTCGGCACGCCTAAATCCGCAAAAGTTACCGCACCGGCACAAGCCTTACCCTCGCCAGTCATCAGTCCCAGTTTCATAGCGATGAAAGTCACGGTGGCATCTGCGCGGATCGCTGCGCCCATCAAACCTCCGGTATCTGCGTTCACACCCGTGGGTAAATCAATCGCCAGCACGGGACGCCCACTTTCATTCACTTGCTTGACGATGTTGTGTAATTCCGCCCGCAATGTGGAATTGAGGCCCGTACCGAGCATCGCGTCCACTATCAGATTGGCAGATGGTATGTATTCGGTGGAAAATTCGCACAACTGACCCCCAGCTTGAAGAAAGGCGTCTGCGGCTAGCGCAGCGTCGGTGCCAGGCTTGGGCGCTCCCAATACCGGACACAATCTCACCTCTAAACCTGCCTCTAAGGCCAGCGAACCGACCACATAACCGTCACCACCATTGTTCCCTGAGCCACATAAAACTAAGATAGTGCTTACCTCTGGCCAATTGACGAGCAATTGCTGGAATACTGTCCTTCCAGCCCGCTGCATCAATTCATATCCTGGCATGCCCTGTTCATTGATTGCTATTGCGTCCAACTTCTGTGACTGTTTTGAGTTGTAAAGAGTCAAGATGGAGTCTGATTGTGCTATCAACTTGGCTGTCCTTAAATGACTATCAAAACTGAAGTAAAATTATGAGTGAATTAGATGGCCCTGACTACCTAACTCTGAAGAAACAGATAGCTCTCTGGGCAGAGGAACTCGGATTTGATGCCATTGGCGTCTCCGACATTGAATTATCTGAAGATCACCAGTTTCTGCGCAGCTGGCTTGAGAAGAAATACCATGCCACGATGGCCTATATGGGGAACCACCTGGAGTTACGCCGATATCCCGAAAAGTTGGTTCCCAATACGATACGCATCATTAGTGCACGTATGCAGTACCTGAGCTCATCCATCGCCCAGAGTCAGTCAGTTTTAAAAGATAACCAAACGGCTTATATATCACGCTACGCATTGGGTCGCGATTACCACAAGTTAATGCGTAAACGGTTGGCCAAATTGGCGGAAAAAATTCGTCAGCTACATCCTGAGTTACACTATCGGGTGTTCGCTGATAGCGCACCCGTACTCGAAAAACCCATTGCCAATAAAGCCGGGCTAGGATGGATCGGTAAACATAGCTTGGTACTGGATGAAACAGCGGGATCTTTCTTTTTTATTGGTGAGATCTTTACCAATCTAAATTTACCTGTAGACGAGTTGCAAACAAACTCTTGTGGCCAGTGCCGTGCCTGTCGGGAAATTTGTCCCACTGATGCCATCGTCGCCGACAAAGTGGTGGATAGTAGTCGTTGCATCAGTTACCTCACCATTGAGAATAAAGGCCCAATCCCAGAGCCCTTACGAGCGGCGGTGGGCAATCGCATCTTTGGTTGCGACGATTGCCAGTTGTTCTGCCCATGGAATCGTTTCGCACAACTCACTACAGAAACTGATTTTCAACCCCGACACGGTCTACAAGACGCTTCTCTTCTGGAGCTTTTTTCTTGGTCAGAATCCACTTATTTAAAAAACACAGCGGGCTCAGCCCTACGCCGCGCCGGCTATCTAGGTTGGCGGCGCAATCTAGCTGTCGCTCTGGGCAATGCCAATTACCATCCAGACATTCTGTCAGCATTACAAAGCTCTGATAGGGAAAACTCTGAGTTACTCGAAGAACATATTAGCTGGGCGATTCATCAACAATTCCTTAAGAAAGAAAATTAAGGGCCACGATAAGCAACATCGAAAAGATTTTTTCGATAATGCTTCATTTCTTCGATGGATTCGAGAATATCCTCCAGTGCTAAATGCGCGCCTTTCTTTTGAAAGGCCTGCACCACTTCAGGTGCCCATCTTGAAGCAAGTTCCTTTAGTGTGCTCACATCGAGATTGCGATAGTGGAAATAGGCCTCCAACCTTGGCATTTCACGAAACAGAAAACGGCGATCTTGGCAAATGCTGTTGCCACACATGGGGGACACGCGCTCAGGCACCCATTGATACAGAAAATCCAGGGTTTGCTGCTCTGCCTCTGTTGCACTAAAGGAACTCTGCTTGATCCTATCTATGAGTCCAGACTGACCATGATGTTTCTGATTCCAGTCATCCATTGCATCTAAAATTTGATCCGATTGATGGATCGCCAATACTGGTCCTTGTGATAAGACATTCAATTCTTTGTCCGTTACAATGGTGGCAATCTCAATGATGTGATCGCTATCTGGATTGAGCCCCGTCATCTCCAGATCGATCCAGATGAGATTTTGCGGATCACAACTCATGGACGTTCCTTTTATATGTATTAACAATTAGTTAGACTGTAGCGCGCTATTTTACATCAATCTGAACACTATATATCGACGATATTAGGGCTTACGAAACCATGCACATTTTTACCCTTGTTTTTTTGGTGGTTGTGTTGGCAGCATTAATCACGCAGCAGTATTTGATTAATCGACAAGCCAAGTCAGTCACCGCTCATAGAGACAGCGTGCCAGAAGCATTTCGCGGAAAAATCTCTCTTGAAGAACATCAACAAGCAGCAGATTACAGTATTGCCAAGGGTAATTTGGGAAAAATTGACCTAATTGTGGGTACGGGTCTGCTATTCATCTGGACCTTTGGTGGGGGACTGAATGTATTGGATCAATTTTGGATGGCATTCGAAATACCTCAATTGTTTCAAGGGGTACTGGTGATGTTAAGTTTTTTACTCATTTCATCGCTGCTGAGTTTGCCACTACAGATCTACGAAACTTTTGTCTTAGAAGAACAGTTTGGCTTTAATCATACGAAGGTCAGTACGTTCGTTAGTGATTTGCTGAAAATGACTTTGCTGACCCTGATTCTTTATACGCCACTGTTACTACTCATCTTATGGTTGATGCAATCGGCCGGTCAATTGTGGTGGATCTGGGCTTGGTTGACCATCTGTGGCTTTTCCCTGCTGATGTTGTGGGCTTACCCCACTTTTATCGCACCCATATTTAATGAATTTAAATCCCTGGAAAATGAAGCTCTACAGCAACGAATCCACAATCTACTAAAAAAATGTGGTTTTTCTAATAATGGCGTTTTTGTTATGGATGGCTCCAGACGATCTGGGCATGGCAATGCTTATTTCACCGGTTTGGGAAATAAAAAGCGCATTGTGTTTTTTGATACCTTACTAGAATCTTTAACGCCGGAAGAGATTGAAGCGGTTTTAGCACATGAATTAGGTCACTATAAACATCGCCACGTGCAAAAAAGCATGGTGCTCACATTTAGTTTAACCTTTGCCGCCCTAGCTTTACTCTCCTGGCTGATGCAACAACCTTGGTTTTATCTTGGCTTGGGTGTGGGAGCTGCATCCATCCATATGGCGCTACTACTCTTTATGTTAGTCGCGCCTAGCTTCGGATTCTTTATTAAACCGATTCTCTCTTACTGGCAACGGCGACATGAATTCGAAGCAGATGCTTTTGCAATTGAACATACCGACAAACAGCCTTTATCACATGCCTTGGTTAAACTATATAAAGAAAATGCAGCCACATTGACACCTGATACGCTATATTCCAGTGTTTATGACTCACATCCACCGGCACCCGTTAGAATTCATCATATAGAGTCTTACGAGCCTCTATAAAATCAGCGCCAGAAAGCTGTTTTCTTATGAGTGAACTCACCGAAAAAAGTTGCCAGATCTGCGAATCGGGAGCACCTAGCCTATCGGTTAAGGAGATCGACAAGTTAAAAGTTCAAATACCTCTGTGGCAAGTCGCTGATGATCTGAGGCGCATCTCCCGTCGTTTTGAGTTCAAAGGTTTTTATAAGACGATGGCCTTCGTCAATGCGGTAGCATGGATTGCCAATCAAGAGGGACATCATCCAGACATGCATGTTGGCTACAACTATTGCGAAATTGACTATCAAACTCATGCGATAAATGGTCTCAGCGAAAATGATTTCATCTGCGCTGCAAAGATAGATCAACTATTCACAGAATAAGAGAAGCCATTAGAAGAAAACATACAAGAGAGTGTCGTTTAGGCCGAAATCCGGGATTTTTATGTAAACCCTACTATCGGCAACACAAGACGGGAAGACTATTTCTAAATATATATCGCAAGACGCCGATTTAAAGGCAAGTCATTCTTTAATTCTTTTTGTTACATTTTTTTAAAAGAAAGGCTAAAAACCAAGCAACAGGAATTTCTTGGTGAGAATGATTAAGTTTTCGGGAACTTTAACTTCAACTCTAATATTGAGATTGATATGATTTCCCAAAGCTGAATTACGCAATAACTTCAGGGAGTTGTAACTCAAGATGAGATCGAAATCCGCGCTCGGAATTATCCTACTTTTTTGCTCTTTAGTATGGCCAGGGATCACGACTGCGCTCTATAGCGAGACAGACGAAATCGCTAGACTCGCTGATGAAGGCAAAACCGATGAAGCCATCACTCTGCTACAGAGATACCTGAAACAGTTTCCAAAGAGTGTTAATGGCAGATTGCTGCTGGGCAATATCTTGGTCAACGCTGGCCGTACTGAAGAAGCGATCAGCATATATCGGGACTTGGCCAATGATTTCGACAAACTGACAGATGTGGACAGCAACTCTGCAGTGGTTACCTACAACAATCTTGCTGTTCTCTACGCCCGCGAAAGAAAATACGACGATGCTTTAAAAGCCTTGGAGCTGGCTATTCAAACCCATCCCAGCTACGCCACTGCACATGAAAATCTCGGCGATCTATACGCAAGAATGGCAAGTGAAGCCTACGATCGGGCCCTCTCCGTGGGCGGTGAAAACAAAACGATGGAAATTAAGTTGAAGTTTCTAGAAGATGTTTTCGCTGTAGAATCCGGAGGCACCGCTATTGCGCAAACACCTAAAGCAGTGACTGCAACAACCTCCAGTGCAGTAGCAGCCACCACAGCTTCAACGTCAGCTTCAAATTTGGAAACCAGTTCGTCAGCTCCAAAACATGCGAGTGACCAACTGTTAAAAGCAGTACATGACTGGGCCAATGCTTGGTCCAATCAAAATGTCTCTAATTATCTGTCCTACTACTCTACTGGGTTTGAACCTTCAGATGGCGTCTCTCGCAGCAATTGGGCAAAAGCCCGAGAAAACCGCATCCAAAGGCCAAAATTTATTAAAGTGACCGTATCAGACATAGAAATTACCTTCGCCAATGAGGGGCTAGCAAAAATGAAGTTCTTACAGGCGTATCATTCAAATACGTTCAGTGATAGCGTACATAAGACTTTGATCTGGAAAAAGGAAGGTAAAGACTGGTATATTATTAAGGAAATAAGTTAATAACCAGTTGGCTGTATAATTAAAATATGAAGAGACGTGATCCTTTTATAGTCGGCGCACTGCTGTCCCTAGGAATCAGTCCTCCCCTCCAAAGCGGTCCGGCGGCACCCCCTGATAAATTGCAGGCAGAGAAAATTCTGTTGGCTGCAGTGGAAGAAATACATGTGGGTCAAATCGATGGTGCCATAGCCAGAATGGGGCAATTGGTATCAAAATATCCCGATTTTAAGCTCGCCCACCTGATTCATGGTGATCTCTTATCTGCCAAGGCCGCACCTCTACGCTCGATGGGAGGAGCTTCCAGAGGTACCCCTGACAGTATCGAAGGTTTACGCAAAGAAGCCCTAGCCCGCATTAGCGGTGTTCAAGATACCAACCTAGTGCGCGATTCAGTGCCAGATCTATTCTTAGAGCTGCCCGCGAATCAAAAGTATGTTGTCACTGTGGATGTGAAACGATCTCGCCTATATCTATTCGAAAATACCGGTGGTTTACCGACATTGGTGCAAGACTACTATGTCTCAACCGGAGTCAAGGGACATGGCAAAATCCTCGAAGGAGATCAGCGTACGCCCATAGGCATTTACCAAACAGTTGAATTCCTGCCTGATCCTGAGCTACCGGATAAGTATGGTGCGGGTGCATTCCCTTTAGACTACCCGAACCAGTGGGATCGTCGTCTAGGCAGAACGGGCTACGGCATATGGTTGCATGGTACCCCCTATGAGACCTTTAGCCGTCCACCTCAAGCCAGTGATGGGTGTGTGGCTCTGAGCAACGAAGATTTTCGCATATTGATGGACGATATAGGTAAGAGCGATACTCCCGTCATCATTGCCGATAAAATTCAGTGGATTAAAAAAGATAATTGGCTGAAACAATCGGAAAGTTTTAAATCCTTATTGCATGCCTGGAAACAGGACTGGGAAAGTCTGGATACCTCCCGATACCTACAGCATTATTCGGTGCACTTTCAGGGTAGCGGCAAAAACTTCGATCAATTCAAAAAACATAAAAACCGCGTCAATGCGCAAAAATCCTTTGTCGACGTAGATCTAGACGATATCAGTATCCTGCGTTATCCCGGGGAAAACAATATGATGCAGGTAACCTTCAAACAAAAGTACAAAAGTAGTAACTTTAGTAATACTTCTCTAAAAAAACAGTATTGGAAAAAGGAACAAGGGCAGTGGAAAATTGTCTACGAAGGCCCAGCGTGATCTTTCACCGCCTGTTGTAATGGCGAATCAGTGATTTTCTTTTCCAAGTAAACTTCCAAGTCAGACCAAATATCTGAGATTTCCTGCTTAGAAGGCATGATCCCGGCATGGGCCAATTCTATGGTAATAACCGGTAGACGCTTATGTACACCGGCATAATTTCCTAAAGAGCCCGGGTAGGTACCAAGCATATAAAGATGCAATTCTCCTAACTTTTCCGGAGCCTTGGGCGGGCCGTCAAAATCCACAATACCGATGGGCGCATGAACTGAAACAATAACGTCCGGCTGAAATTCCTTTATCTCTTTGATTAGCCATTGTGATTCAGGCTCGCTCGCAGGGTTGGGTCCTGGAAAACGCCGAGGGTTTTGATGAGCCCGAGTGAACCAATAGTTGGTGGCTGTTAGTAACCAATTAGGTGTAGGAAAATTACGATTTAAATCAACGCCATGGGCGTTAACCCGTACAGATTTACGCCGTAGTAAACCATCAGGATTCATCAGTGGCGCGATCCGCCAATGAAAGTTCCCGTTATAACCGCTTTTTAACTGGTTCAACCACTTAAACACAACGCTGACAGAAGAATATTCATCCCCGTGGATGCCACCGATGAGTAAAATCTTACCAATGGAAGAATGCTCTGAGATCGGCGAAAATTCCCGCACCCCAATAGGAAAGCCGCGAACCGAACGCCCTCCATTGTAGCTCAGTTCGGCTTCGAGACATTCCGCAAGAGTCACGCTGGCCAATTTGCCAGCCACCCGAATACATAAATCCGTAATGGTGGCCTGACTAATTTCAGCTTCAGCAAAGCTCATATTCGCCATCAATAATACTGCTAATATCCGGATTTTTAACAACTTCATCATTAGTCTATTCTAACAAATATCATGCCTAGTTCGGCTAGTGAAATACTATGGCCTCGTGCTACTATGTGCTCCCTCAATTGAGCACTGCCTGATACCAGATTTATCGGTATATTGTCATTGCTTATGAGGTAATTTATCAACTAGTCAATTTTTTGGTTTGAGTATCTCTTCCTTTGTCTGCACGAAGATTGAGTCCTTTATGCTGCAGGGAAAGATTGCAAAGGTTTTTGGGGGAAATATGACTTACGTGGTGACCGAGAACTGTATTCGTTGTAAATACACTGATTGTGTAGAAGTCTGTCCTGTGGATTGTTTTCACGAAGGGCCAAACTTCTTGGTGATTGATCCGGATGAATGCATAGACTGTACACTTTGTGAGCCCGAATGCCCTGCTGAAGCCATTTTTGCCGAAGACGATCTGCCAGAAAATCAGCAACATTTTCTAGAGCTGAATGCCGAACTAGCCCTGAATTGGCCAGTCATTACCGAGATGAAAGAGCCGCCAGAGGATGCCCAAGAGTGGGACGGCAAAGCAGATAAACTGCAATATTTGGAACGCTAGTCTACAGCATACCTGTCGACTATTGGGGCTCAAGTAGTTTTGCCAATAAATCCTTCGGACTGAGATATCCAGGAAATTCCTGCCCTGATGAAGACACAATCCAAGGAGTTGCCCGCACGTTCAGTTGGTTTGCCATTTTCAAGTGCTCGTCTATGGGATGTGAACATTCTTTTGCTGGCAACTTCTTACCGTTTTTAGCATCGGTTAATGCTTTGTTTTTATCTTCTGAGCACCAGACAGAGACTGCTTTAAAATAGGATTCCGTGTTGGGTCCACTACGCGGAAAAGATATATAGCGAACTTGAATACCTTCTTTTGCGTATTCATCCATCTGTCTATGCAACTTTCGGCAAAATCCACAATCTATGTCAGTAAAGACGGTCACAACATGTTCTGGCTTTTCAGGGCCATAAATGATGAGGGAATCCTTCGCCATATTTGCTAATTCTGAGGCCCGCTTTTGCTTTCGATACTGCTCACTTAAATTCTTTTTAGCATGTAAATCTAATAGATCACCAGTTAACACAAATTGACCATCCTTACTGATATGAACCAGATCCCCCCCAATTTCGGCCTGGTAGAAGCCTGGTACGATGGAAGACTGAACCTTGTCTACTTCTACCATCAACTGTTGAGTAAGTTTGCGTTTCACTTCCTCCGGCTCCAATGCCACGGAAGCTGTACTGAAAAAAAACAATAAAAGCAAAAGCCAAGATTTCAAATTCATTTTAATCATCCACAGCAATCTGACTCCAAATGACGTTGGAGCAACAACATAGCATCTATTATAAGACAACTATAAGCAGCAATAGTTACAATTAACCACGAGGATGATGTTCCGCGTGTAGCTCAGCCAATCGGGTTTTGGCAACATGGGTGTAAATTTGAGTGGTGGAAAGATCTGCATGCCCGAGTAACAACTGCACTACGCGTAAATCTGCTCCATGGTTCAGTAAGTGAGTGGCAAAAGCGTGCCTGAGGGTATGCGGCGAAATATCTTTGGAAATTCCCACCAGTTTGGCGTACTTTTTAATTAGGTACCAAAAGGCCTGGCGACTCATGGCACTCCCCCGTCTACTTAAAAACAGCCATTGCGTACCTTGCTGCGCCACAAGAAGATCATTAAATTCAGATAGATAGCGCTGCAACCAGTCTAGTGCTTCTTCCCCAAGGGGCAGCAACCTCTCCTTATCCCCCTTGCCCAGCACCCTGATCACCCCTTGACGAAGGTTCAATTGATGGATCTGCAGGTGGACTAATTCACTGACACGAATACCGCTGGCATAGAGCACCTCCAACATTGTGCGATCCCTAAGCCCCCAACGATTACTCACATCCGGTGCATTGAGTAAGGACTCCACATCCGTTTCGGAAAGCGACTGCGGCAAGGAACGCCCTAACTTCGGCAGATCGATGTTTTCTGTTGGATTCTGGCTAACAATGTTCTGTTGTGCTAGATAACGGTAAAAACGTCTGCAACTAGAGAGGAACCGAGCTGTCGTTCTTGTGGTAACTCCGGCTCCAACTCGAAAACCCAGATAATCTAATAAATGTTCTCGCTTGATTTGTGTGAGGCTGATGCCTTTCTCGGAGAGCCAAACAGCTAATCCGTGCAGATCGCGGCGATAAGCTGCCAATGTATTGTCGCTTAACCCTGATTCCATCCAGAGAGAGCGAAGGTATTTTTCTATTAGCTGCTCATCGGCAGCACTCAACCTCACCACTCTTGGACTGTCTAAATGCTTATTAGCTGGTTTCATCCAGAGCGAGAATGTCAGAGTGATCTGAAGTAAGCATTAACAACAGATCGAAATATTCTCAGCGGGGGGCTACTTGAGTTTTTCTTTTATTCTTGCTGACTTACCGCTTCTACCTCGAAGATAGTAGAGCTTTGCCCGGCGAACATCACCCCGCCGCTTGACAGTAATCTCATTAATTAGCGGACTATGGGTTTGAAATACCCGCTCTACCCCTTCGCCATGGGAGATTTTGCGTACCGTAAAAGAAGAGTTGATACCGCGGTTGCGTTTTGCAATCACAACACCTTCGAAAGCTTGTAAGCGCTCTCGCTGACCCTCTTTCACTTTGACCTGAACAGAAACCATATCACCGGGAGAGAACTCGGGTAGATTGTCGCTCAGTTGTTTGTTTTCAATTTCTGCGATGTAGTGGTGCACAACAATTCCTCTTTAAGACCTTTAACGAAATTATATCTCTTTCAAACACAACTGTGAAAATGAATCACTCTTCGGGTGCCACTGAATATTCAGGGATGCGTTGCATTAACTGCTGTTGCTCGGCACTTAATTCGATCTTGGC
Organism: Thiotrichaceae bacterium UBA5859; assembly: GCA_002432655.1. Lineage (GTDB taxonomy): Bacteria > Pseudomonadota > Gammaproteobacteria > UBA5859 > UBA5859 > UBA5859. The sequence continues at coordinate 26,631 of DJFZ01000050.1, forward strand.
AAAGAGATCTGGCCGCCGTCGTTTAGTAGCCCACAGGGACTGAGCCTGTCGCCAATTGTCGATTCTTTGGTGATCGCCGCTGAGCAAAACTTTAGGTACCTTCTGTCCCAACACGCACTCTGGACGAGTAAAGTGAGGACAGTCCAATAAGCCCGCTATAAATGAGTCCTGTCCAACGGATTCCGTATGCCCGAGAACACCTGGGAGTTGCCGAACAAGGGCGTCAATTAATACCATGGCCGCGGGTTCACCACCGCTGAGCACATAATCTCCAATCGAAATCTCATCCATCTGCTGATGAGCAATGAGGCGTTCGTCGACGCCTTCGTAACGCCCACAGAGCAATAGTATATTTTTCTTTTCACTTAATTCGTCAATTACTTGCTGTTCCAGAAGGCGGCCCCGAGGAGACAAATAAATGTTGTAATAGGTCTCCGAACACCCCTTCGATGCAGCTTCAATGCACTGATTTAAAGGCCCCGCTTGCATCACCATTCCCGGCCCGCCACCGTAGGGTCTATCGTCAATTTGACCGTAGGCATTGTCGGCATAATCACGGGGATTCAAAAAGCTAATAGAAGCGAGATGATTTTGGAAAGCGCGCCCCACTACCCCTTCATTGATAAAAGCTGAAAACATATTTGCAAATAGGGTGACTACTTTTAGATTCATTGTCTAAAAATCCGCATCCCAATCCACTACGATCAGTTTTTTAACGAGGTCCACCTCTATCACCACATCCTGGATATATGGGATTAATCGCTCTTTATCTCCATCCACCACCAAAACATCATTGGCGCCTGTGTCGAGTAAATTTTGCACCTGACCGAGACACTCACCGGCCGGAGTATTCACTTTTAACCCAATCAGATCTGCCCAATAGATTTCATTTTTAGCAGGCCGAGGCAGTTGGGAGCGGCGCACGAAAATCGTTTCGCCAACCAAAGCTTCTGCTGCGTCTCGCGAGTCAATGCCCTCTAGCATCACCACCAACGATTTAGGATGCTTAATCTGTTGCATCACTTTTATCGCCAAATACCCCTTTCCCTCGCTCAAATTCCAAGTAGGGAACTGCAGAATATTATCTGGCGGACGGGTATAAGAGAGCACCTTCAAGCCACCTTTGATACCAAAGGCGCCGGTGAACTTCCCCACTATTAAGTGCTCTTCTGTCACACTGGGAATAACCAGCTTCAGGACAATCCGCTGGTGTCAACTTCTGGTTAATTTGCTACGGACTGCGCTTGTTTTGCCAGAAATACCAACTTAGACACACGATCGCTTACTTTGGCACCTTGTTCTTGCCAATAATTGACTCGATCCAAATCCAATCGTAAACCTTCTTCACCTTCGTTAGCGACTGGATTATAGAAACCAATGCGCTCGATATAGCGACCATCACGACGATTACGCGAGTCTGTGACTACGATACGGTAAAATGGACTTTTCTTGGCGCCACCTCGCGCCAGCCGAATGGTTACCATCTTTTACATTACCCTACACTTTAAGTGGAAACGCACCCCCTTAAGGAAACTATTGTTTAGGGTGCCACCGTAAAACCGACCATTTTACTAGAACATCAATAAAATGGGAACGAAAAAGGAGGTGAAATCACCAATCTTCACCAAAAGCGTGCGCAATTAGCCGATTTGGAGATTAATAACTGTTAAATTGAACACCAGTTTGCTTTTAATCAGAGCGCTGCCTAAAATGCTCGACCCGGCTGAATAAATAAAATATTGATATGTATTTGGTATGCAGGTGCACAAAAGTTCGTTAGACAACAAACCTGGCAACCAACTTAGGATGTTTAGTTGAATAATTTCGGTTTCTGCCTAGATGTCAAACCCCAAAGATCAACCACTGCTGATTGACAATCCCAAGTTGGCAGAGATGTTAACATCTGGGGCATTTGCCACCATTCCCCACGCGCAGGTATTAAACCTAGAATATATTTCTGCTGAACCCTATAAAGCCAAAATTCGCTTAGCCTACCGCGAAGAATTATCCGGGCATCTTGAAACCGGTATCGTCCATGGTGGTGTATTAATCTCGATGATAGACAGCGTCTGTGGTATGGCGGTGTTCTGCTCGCTGACAAAAATGGAGCCCATCGCTACCCTGGATCTGCGTATGGACTATCTGCAATCACCCGCCCCCTACGCAGATATTATTGCGGAAGCAGAATGTTATAAGCTGACTGAGAGCATTGCATTTGTCAGGGCCTGGGCATATCACCATAACCCCCAAGACTGCATTACCGCAAGCGTGGCCACCTTTATGCGCCAATCTGCAGGCAGAGCCCTTGGGCCTAAAGCGAGTCAACGTTCATGAGGGACAACCTGGCCTCATTGATGGAGCAAGCGCGTCAAGGCAAAAATTTTGACGCCGTCTTATCGGCCGTTCCCTACGCCAGTTTGCTTGGAGTACAGATGGAAGAAAACGCAGAAGGTCTGTTGTTTACACTCCCCTTCCAAGAAAAAAATATTGGCAATGTGGCCTTACCCGCAATTCATGGTGGCGTGATCGGCGGCTTCATGGAAAATGCCGCTTTGTTGCACCTTATTTGGTGTCTAGAGTCAGATACGCTGCCGAAGGTAATCGACTTCTCTCTGGATTATATTCGCCCAGGACGCCCGCAAACCCTATTTGCAGCCTGCCGGGTAACGAAACAAGGTAAACGCATAGCTAATGTTCAAATCGAATCTTGGCAAGCAGACAGAAATAAACCCGTCGCGGTAGCGCGATCTCATTTTAAAGTGACTACTGCGCAATGACTATTTCCAAGTTCAAGGTATGCAAACCACGAGCACCGATTTTTTCCTGCATGCAGACTAATCAAAAAACTAGCCCACAAGATTTTTCTACTACGCCTTGTGGTGCACAATCCGCGCTTGGAACTACTCTAAGCCAATTCAATCACGTAGAAAAAAGGAGAAGTACTCATGTCTGACATTAATTTCGAAGGTAAAACAGTGGTCGTCACCGGAGGTGGCGGTGCTTTAGGGGGAGCCCACGCCAAACTGTTCGCTTCCCGTGGCGCCAACGTAGTGGTGAATGATCTGGGTGGCGACGCTTTTGGCACTGGCTCCGGAACTTCCTTGGCAGATAAAGTCGTTGACGAGATCAAAGCCGCTGGCGGCAACGCCATCGCCAATTACGATACCGTCAGCACGATGGATGGTGCCCAGGCAATGGTTAAATCTGGTGTGGATGCTTTCGGCAGCGTACATGTTCTGGTCAATAACGCCGGTATCCTACGCGACGTCTCATTTAAAAAAATGTCCGAGGAAGATTGGGATAAAATTTTTGAGGTGCATGTCAAAGGCGCATTTTGTACCAGTAAAGCGGTATGGGAAATTTTCCGCGAGCAAAACTTTGGTCGCATTATTAATACTACCTCTGCCGCAGGCATTTACGGCAATTTTGGCCAAGCAAACTACTCCGCAGCTAAGATGTCGCTAATTGGTCTAAGCCAAACGCTTGCTTTAGAAGGGGCAAAATATAACATCCACACTAACGCTATTGCTCCGGTCGCTGGCTCTAGATTAACGGCTACGGTGATGCCACCGCAAATTCTGGAAAAATTAAAACCAGAAGCAGTTTCTCCACTAGTGGGTTGGCTATGTAGTGAAGAATGTAAAGAAAATGGTGCCTTATTTGAAGTGGGCGCTGGCGCTTTCTTCCATCTTCGCTGGCAACGTGGCAAGGGTTTCAAGACCGCACAAGAATCAGGGGTTGCATCAATTGAAGAATTGCGTGATAACTGGTCGAAGGTCACAGATCTAAGTGAAGCCAAAACCGTGAAATCTATTGCCGAATCCACTGGATCTTTCATGGCCTAAAAAAATTTCGCTAACGAGCGTATTACATTGTTCAAATTTTATCCGCTAAGCGTTTTATTTGAACAAGTTAAGGAGGAAACATAAATGAGTCGTAAAGTATATGTCATTGGGGTTGGAATGACGGATTTTGTCAAACCAGGCACCAGCAAAGAATACAACGTGATGGCTAAAGAGGCGGGTGAGATGGCCCTGAAAGATGCCGGTATTGACTATACCGAAATTGATCAGGCTGCTGTGGGTTACGTCTATGGCGAGAGCACCAGTGGTGAACGTGCCGTGTACGAATTGGGTCTAACAGGCATCCCAATCTATAACGTCAACAACAACTGCTCCACAGGCTCTACAGCACTGTTCTTAGCGAAACAGCTAGTTGAAGGTGGTATCGCAGAATGTGTGCTCGCCTTAGGTTTCGAAAAGATGGCTAAAGGCGCGTTAGGCGCAACTTTTACTGACCGTTTGCCGCCTATGGACAAACATATGAAGGTGATTTTTGACTGCCAGGAATTCACCAGCGCACCGCCAACCGCACAGCTATTTGGTGGCGCCGGACGTGAGCACCAAGAAAAATACGGCACCTCGAATGAGACCTTCGCCAAAATTTCTGTGAAAAATCGCGCCCATGCTACCAACAGTCCGCACGCGCTTTTCCGCGACAAACTGACTGTGGAAGAAGTACTGGCGGCACCGCATCAATATGGCCCCATCACACGTTTGCAGTGTTGCCCACCCACCTGTGGTGCCGCAGCTGCAATCGTCTGCTCTGAAGAGTTTGCGAAAAAACATGGCATCAAGAAACCAATTGAAATAGCAGGTATGTCAATGGCCACCGATTTGCCTTCTAGCTTCGATGACAAATCGATGATTAAGGTAGTTGGATACGACATGACGAAGAAAGCTGCCAAAGAAGTCTATGAGCAAGCAGGATTAGGTCCCGAAGATATACAAGTGATCGAACTCCATGACTGCTTCACCTCTAATGAACTCATTACATACGAAGCGCTGGGACTCTGCGCTGAAGGAGAAGGTGGCAAACTGGTAGAAGACGAACAAACCACTTATGGCGGTAAATGGGTCGTCAATCCCTCTGGTGGACTGCTCTCCAAGGGCCATCCATTGGGCGCAACCGGCTTAGCGCAATGCACTGAGCTGGTACAGCAACTCAGAGACTCTTCTGAAACCAAGCAGGTGGAAGGTGCGAAAGTGGCTTTACAGCACAACTTAGGCCTTGGTGGTGCTTGTGTGGTTGCCATGTATAAAGCTTAGGAAAAAGCTACTGAACTAAAACTATTCAAGCCCTCCGCGAGGAGGGCTTTTTTTATTGGATATTTAAAACGCGTCGTAATTCGGCAGGTTTGAGTTCATGTGGTTGTTTGCCGGACTCCAACTCTTTTATCAATTCTACTAAATGCGTATTGATGGGCGCCGCGATGCCTTGGGCCTCTGCGAGTGCACAAATCTCACCATTAAGAAAATCAATTTCAGTCTCACTTCCCTTGGCAATATCTGACATCATTGAAGGATAGGCATCGTCACTTACTTGATTCAAATGATGCGCGAATATCCATAACAAAGATCCTGCGTATTTCAATCCAAACCGATACAGTTTTGCAGGCGCCGGGAATGGTAGTTGATAAGGGATCCCCGCGTTATCCAAGACCATCATCGCCTCATCGAGAGTCGCCACCATGATTTTTCGCAGATCTGGCTCCACCAATACGTCTTTAAATGTCGTACGAGTCAAGGTGCAAATACTATTATTTAAATTGATAAGAAGTTTACCCCAAGCTAATGCTCGGCTCCCAGGCGCGGTAAGCAGACCCACCTCAGAAAAAAGTTCTGCTAGCGGCCTTGCTTGTGGATCCAAAAGTATCATCGGCTTAGTAGTAAATTTAACCTTAAGCGGTGCCGTTTGCGCAGCGTTAAACATGACCACCATAGGATAAATTCGCGCACCCGGGAAAGCATCGCGAACTTTCTCTTCGGCACGAACGCCATTCAAACAGGGAATTACACTAATTTGACGCGGCAGTTTTTTCGGTAATTTTGCCAGCACTTCATCTAACGAACGATTTTTCACAGCGATGTAGAGATGTTCAATATCCGCCCAATTCTCCGGTGACGCACAGATTTTCGGTGAATTTTGTACAATCGCAGGGTGACCGGTGGAAAATGTCGTCACCAATTCAGTGACACCTTTGTAGCCATCCAACTGATCCTCTTTGACTTGCAGCATCACCTCTTTATTGGCTAACTGTAGGTAGCTGGCCAACGCGGTACCCACAGCGCCGCCACCAATCACAAGCTCCATATAAATACCCTTACTGAGAATTGTAGTTATTTTTGCCCATTTTAACTTGGCTCGCTCTTCGGCACAGTAGTTTTTAGATAGATAAATAAATTCGTGCTGATTTTATGCTATACAACTCTATGGAGATCCCGAAAAATATTGATGCATTCAGTTAGATTGAGCAATTGCCTTGATACCAATTTTAATGATAATCCTAGCGGGCCTCTTAGTGCTTCCCCATTGGTGGGCGACGGCAATATTAAAAGAGTTCGCTAAACCCCGCAGCGACATCCCTGGAACCGGTGCAGAATTCGCACGTCATTTGTTATCCAACTTAGGGCTTGAGAACCATCAAGTGGAACTCACCGAGCGAGGTGACCACTTCAATCCTGACACTCTGACCATCGGTCTAACGAAGTCCCACTATTGGGGAAAATCCTTGACCGCGATGACAGTAGCTGCCCATGAAGTGGGGCATGCAGTACAATTAAAAATTGGCTATCAACCACTGCAGTGGCGTTCAAGATGGGTGCGATGGGCACACTCTGTAGAGCGTTTAGGTCCAATACTGATACTGCTTGTTCCCCTCATTGGCTTCGGCACTAAGACCTTGGCGGCCAGTTTTCTTAGCGCCATTATAGGTCTAATGGTACTCGGTTTACCCGCTGTGGTGCATCTTATTACTCTTCCCGTTGAATGGGATGCCAGTTTTCGTCGCTCCCTCCCCATATTGGATGCCGGACATTACTTGAGTGCAAAAGACCGTGCAGCGGCGTCAAAAATCTTACTTGCTTGCACCCTCACCTACTGCGCCGCTTCTCTGTTCTCAATCCTGAATGTCTGGCGTTGGTTGCGCATCATCCGTCGTACTTAACATCGATTTAAGCCACCCCTCAAACCGCCCTAAGTTCATAAAAAACTGAGCAATGAATTGATTTCCACTTATTCTTCATTGTTAGCTATCTTTTTTATTTGATTGATTGTTAAGGATTAAAAACAGAGGAACAGATGGCTACTGGTGGACTTGAAAGTAAATTTCCAGACTCCAATTTTAAATAACCCTAAAAGGTTAGCACTTTGAAGCGGATATAGTGATTAGTCCTCATCAAAACCAAGAGCAACGGATCGCTGATAAAAACGCCGACCTACTGGTTGGTTCATTCATCAGGTTGTTGGATGGTCAGCTACAAGTCCAGTAACAAAACGAGAGTAGAATTAAATAATGGATGCGAAGAGCAAATTCATAGAGATAGTAAGCGGAGCAGATTCCAAGCTTAATATAGAAGAAGCAGCACTGTTAATCGCCTGCCACGACTACCCGGATCTGGATGTGAACTACTATTTAAGCAAAATTGACGGCATCGCCATGCGACTGGCGTCGAGAATGGTGAATACCCGCAGCGAAATGGAAAAAATTGAGATTTTAAATCAAGGATTATTTCAGGAAGAAGGATTCAGCGGCAACGTCACCGATTATTATGATCCAAAAAATAGTTATTTGAATGATGTTATCGAACGTCGACTAGGTGTACCAATCACCTTATCCATGCTCTATATTGGCGTGGGTCGTCGCTTGGGAGTCGATTTGGACGGCATCTCTTTTCCGGGACACTTTCTTGTGAGAATGAATTTTGAGGATGGTGCAATGGTCATTGATCCCTTCTCTAATGGTCGTCCCTTAAGTTACGAAGATCTCGAATCCCTAGTGACCTCTGTGTACGGCACCAATGAGGATCTCGATCGCTTACTGCCAATGATCATGGCACCGGCTTCGAAAAAAGCCACCCTAGTGAGAATGCTGCGAAACTTGAAAAAGATCTATATCAAACAGGAAGAACCGCTTAAGGCATTGAATATGTCCGATCTTATCGTGTCGGTGATGCCCACGCGCGCCACAGAAATACGGGATAGGGGCTTGCTCTATCAGTATTTGGATTGCCCAAACGAAGCTTACCAGGATTTAAAAAAATATTTAGCCCTATCGCCTGGTTCTGAAGATGCGGATGAAATTCGCGATCAGATGTACGCGCTTCGTCCTTCTTTAGTATCCGTTCACTAAGAAATTTATCCAGTACACGCACTTCCACTTACCGGAGCGGTAGGCCGCCCTACTTTATTGTCTTTTGGCATATGCTTTGCAGTGTATTAACCAACAAAGTTTCTCAACGTACTCCTCCAGTAGTACTCCCCTTACTTGCCCTGCCGCGCGCAGGGCTTTTTTTTCTTTGTGTACCACCAACCACCTCAGTTTTTTGCTATTAAATCAAATGGATACCATACAGCACCGCCATGGCCACCAATCCCGCCAGGATATCGTCCAACATAATGCCAAAGCCGCCAGATATTCGCCGATCCAACCAAGATATTGGCCAGGGTTTAAGGATATCGAATAATCGAAAGAGGAAAAATCCGACGATCAAATTAGTGGGTGTCACTGGAACCACACTCAGGGTAAGCAAATAACCGACGATTTCATCCCAGACAATTCCGCTATGGTCATGCACACCAAGATCCTGAGAAGTGATATGACAGATCACAATGCCGACCAAAAATAGCACTGAGGTAACCAGTAAGTACAAACTAGTAGTCAAGGGACTTAAGATCACACAAAAAATTACACCCACCAGGGTACCAGCAGTGCCGGGCGCAAATGGTACGGCACCACTGCCAAAACCAAATGCCAGGAAGTGAATTGGATTGTTCCAGACGGTATTGGGCGCCCAGTTTCTAGCGCTCATGATTTCTTTTCATGTTAAAAATGAGTATAGCCCTCTTCCCGCATCGACAAGATTTCACCTGTTTCAGACTGCAGCGTTAATGATTCGCCCTCTGTAATGCAACCCACAACATGGATCGGCGCCCAACTGGACTGCCAACGTTGGTTTAGCGTTTGCAAAAACGAAGGTGCAATCGTAAAACAGAGTTCATAATCATCACCGGCGCTTAATGCCCAATGATGCGCCTGCTCTTTTGTGAGGCTCTGTAACGCTGGCGATAATGGCAGCCTGTCACAGTTAAGTGTGGCGCCCACCTCACTTGACTGCAATATATGGGAGAGATCGGCCACTAACCCGTCTGAAATATCAATCGCTGCCGAAGCGAATCCTAACAGCGCTTGTCCCTCAGCAACTCGTGGTGTGGGCGCATGTAATCTAGCTATGGCGTAATCTCTGATCCAATCCGCTGGCCGAATTTCATCTCGATACGCAGCTAACCCCAGTCCTGCGTCTCCTAAAGTCCCGGTGATACAGATCAGATCTCCTACCTGAGCACCACTCCTGGTTAAGGCCAGCGCGGGATCCACTTCACCGAGAATTTGCACGCTCATGCATAGTGCGCCGCGAGTCAAATCACCACCAATTAGCTGCACTCCAAAATGGGCAGCAATGTTAAAAAAACCCCGACTAAATCCGTCCAACCAATCTTCATTAGCATCTGGCAAGGTCAAACACAACGTCGCCCATTTGGGTACCGCGCCCATCGCTGCCATATCACTTAAATTCACGGCTAAGGCCTTGTGCCCCACCAATTCAGGATCCAAGCGTTTGGGGAAATGCGTACCTGCAACCAAGGTATCACAAGACACTGCCAGAACCCCTTTTCCTCCTGGACGGACAAGGGCGGCATCGTCACCCACACCAAGAATAACCTGCGCATCACCAGAAGTAGATTTGAAATAGCGTTGAATGAGTTCAAATTCGCCCAACAAAATTGTTATCTCTTAAGCACCGCCATGCTGATCATCTGATTGCTGCTCGATGGCCCGCAAGGCCTTTGCTAACTTATCTAAGATTCCGTTTACGAAACGGTAACTTTGTTCGGCACCAAATGTTTTGCTTAATTGTATTGCTTCATCTAAGACCACTTTATAGGGGACTTCTGGGGTCTCCATTAACTCGTAGCAGGCGACTCTTAAAATCACTCTTTCTACTGGATCAATTTCTTCAATCCGCCGACTACAGAACTGCTGTAGTTGTGCATCGATGCGATCCTTTTCTTTGCTGACTCCTGTGACCAGCTGCTCAAAATAATGCTTATCCAATGGCGCCGTTGAATTGGCCGAGACAAACTCCAAATCGATTTGTTGGCTGCGGCCACCTGTGATCACACATTGGTACAATCCCTGTACTGCAGCACGACGAGCACGTCTACGATCAGCAAAATCCATTTAGTGACTCAACAGATTCAATTTGTTTCCCCTATCATTAAAACTTTTTAAGCAGGTTAACCATCTCGATAGCACTTAACGCTGCTTCAGCCCCCTTATTACCGGCTTTTGTGCCTGCGCGCTCAATTGCTTGTTCAATGGAATCCGTCGTCAGAACACCAAACGCAATTGGGATATTCGCTTGCAAAGATACTTGAGCTAAACCCTTAGTACACTCGCCCGCCACATATTCGAAGTGTGGCGTGCCGCCACGAATCACGGCACCAAGGGCAATTAATGCGTCATACTTCGATTGCGTCGCCAACTGTTGCGCCACCAGTGGCAACTCAAAAGCACCTGGGATACGGATCAGATCGATGTTTGAAGAAGAGGCGCCATGACGAAGCAGTGTATCGATGGCACCTTCCACCAAGCTCTCCACAATGAAAGCGTTAAACCGAGTCGCCATGATGCCAAATTTCGCGCCTTCAATAATCAGTGAAGCCTCGATAGTGACATTGTGATTCATTAATATCTCCCGTACAGTTAGCCAGCTGATATCTGAAATGGAGTAGATCCAGTCAGTGGCACCGCGATGAAACAAGCGGCTATTCTAAACATCGTTATAAGTGGTTATTTTATCAGACTTTCTTAGACTTTTCCCTGGACCTGTGGCACCCTGGGCGACGCGAGTTCAGGATTCTCAGAATAAATATAAAGAAACTTCATCCATTATGTCAGAAAAAACCGTATCTCGACTACAACCTCTTTGGCAAATTAAAAATTTCCTCCTACCTTACACCAAGCGCCTCATTGTTTATGCCGTAGCAATGTTCGGTGCCGCTGGGGCGAATCTCGCTTTACCGCAAGGCATTCGCTATTTCATCGACAATGCGATGCATACACAGATGCAGTTAGTGGAAACCACCGCCATCGTTATCGGCATCGGAATCCTGTTAATGACTTTTACTACCCTGCGCTATTATGTGATCACCTGGGTAGGTGAACGCGTCATAGCAGATATTAGAGATGCAGTATTTGCCCGGGTGATTACCCTCTCCACTCCATTTTTTGAATTAAGAAGAACCGGAGAAATTATCTCCAGATTAACGAGCGATGTGGCCACACTGCAGGTGGTGTTGACTTCCTCCGCATCTATCGCATTAAGAAGTATTGTGATGATGATTGGCGCCATTATCTTAATGTTTTTGACCAATCTAAAGTTAAGTATTTTTGCCCTTATCGCCGTCCCGATTGTGGTCGCCACCGTGATGAGTATGGGTCGACTCGTAAAGCGTTTAAGTGAGCAGTTTCAAGACAGTGTCGCGGACGTAGGCTCTCTAGTGGAAGAATCTTTAAATGCCATTCGTACTGTACAAGCCTATAACCTGCAACAGAGTATTCAACAGCGTTTTCATGCCGCAGTAGAAGATAGTTTTGCAAAGGCACAGCGGCGAGTAAAAATCCGTACGCTGACATTACTTATAGCGGGCATTGCCTCTTACTCTGCGGTGAGCCTAGTGATCTGGATCGGCGGTAGCGATGTCGTCCAAGGCGAACTCTCTGCTGGTGAACTGACCGCATTTATGATCTATACGGTAATAGCAGCCGTCTCCATAGGTTCGCTCTCGGAAATTTGGGGTAACTTACAACAAGCTGCAGGTGCCACCGCCCGCTTGTTTGAACTACTCAACGAACAACCAGAAATTGACTCCATAGACCACCCCACTCCTCTGCCGCACAAAGGGGGCCAAATAGAATTCTCTGCAGTGAGTTTTGCTTATCCCACGCGCCCCGACATACTGATCTTGAAAGCTCTAAACCTGCGTATTCAGCCGGGTGAAACCTTGGCATTGGTTGGTTTATCCGGTAGCGGTAAGTCCACCCTGATGAACCTATTGCTGAGATATTACGATCCCTTAGAGGGTGAAATTCGTTTTAATGGTGTCCCTTTGAAAGAACTGTCGTTACACTCACTACGTTCGGCGTTAGCGATAGTGCCGCAAGATCCCACCATCTTCTCAGAACCTATTTTGGAAAATATCGCAATTGGAAACCCAGAGGCCACAGAAGAACAAATTATGGAAGCTGCTATGGCCGCAAATGCACACGAGTTTATTATGCAGCTTCCTCATGGTTACCACAGCCATGTGGGTGAAAAAGGTATTGCTTTATCTGGGGGGCAACGGCAACGCATCGCTATTGCCCGTGCGCTGCTGAGAAACCCTGAGGTCTTACTGCTTGATGAAGCCACCAGCGCCCTAGATGCTGAAAACGAGCGGCTCGTACAGGAAGCTCTTAATCGACTCACTCATAATAGAACGACCTTAGTGATTGCTCATCGCCTCGCTACTGTTAAGAACGCCGATCGCATCGCCGTGATTGGTGACGGAGAAGTTCAGGAAATCGGCACGCATGAAGAACTCATCCAGAAAAATGGTACCTATGCCCATTTGGCAGCGCTTCAGTTTCATGACCAGTTTGCGGTGACCACATCGAATACAGTGGTGAATTTAAGTCCTGATGCATCTGGCCAATAGCTAATATTCGCGATAACTCTGCTCTCAAATTTTTGTAGTGGTGGGAAATAAAGAACGGCTTTGTTGGCATCACAAGAAGCGCCCTCAAGCCTGTGCAGCGGTAACTGAAATCAGAAGCTTCGCGCCTGGGACGGGACAGACTAATTCTCAGCTAATGAACAATTAATGGGTGATATATTCCGTCACTTCCAAACCGAATCCAGAAAGACCACTCATCTTTCGTGGCGCACCCAGTACTCGCATTTTCTTGATGCCAATATCTGCGATAATCTGAGCGCCGAGACCGTACAGACGAGGATCATGCAGTTGTTCGCGAACCAAAGATTCTGTATTTTTATCCTGCTGTTCAAATCCTTTCATTCTGGTAATCAACTCACGAGTGCTAGGCGGTTTACGCAATATCACCACAACGCCTTCATTCTCTTGCTGAATACGCTTCATCGCTTTTGCCACTGACCAACCACTGCCATCTCGATTTCCGGCCAGTAGATCATTTATGGGATCTTCCACGCATACTCGAACTAAACAAGGCGATAAAGGATCTAGCTTTCCGTTAATCATCGCCATATGCACGGTGTCATCAATCACGTCACGATAAGCGATGACACTGAAGTCGCCATAGTCAGTGGACAGTTCAAACTGGGCAGTACGTTCGATGGTTTTCTCAGTCATTACCCTGTAGGTAATCAAATCAGCAATCGTGCCGATTTTCAAATTGTGCTCTGCGGCAAACTTTTCTAAATCCGGTCGACGCGCCATGGTACCGTCGTCATTCAATATTTCCACGATTACAGCAGCTTCATTCAATCCGCTCAAACGCGCGAGATCACATCCTGCTTCTGTATGACCCGAGCGAGTTAATACCCCCCCTGGTTGCGCCATTAATGGAAACACATGCCCAGGACTGACAATATTTTCTGGTTTTGCGTCTTGCGCCACTGCCGCGCGTATGGTGGTGGCTCTATCCGCGGCAGAGATACCCGTGGTCACACCGGTAGCCGCTTCTATCGAGACGGTAAAATTTGTAGATAAAGCTGTTCCATTCTCTGCCACCATGAGAGGCAGTTTCAGTTTTCTACATTGCACTTCGCTTAATGTTAGGCAAATCAATCCGCGACCAAAACGAGCCATAAAATTAATGTCCTCGGCAGTCACAAATTGTGCCGCCATCACCAGATCGCCTTCATTTTCCCGATCTTCATCGTCCATCACGATGACCATGCGACCCTGACGAAAATCTGTTAATAACTCTTCAATACTATTTAAAGGCATAACAATAACTACCTAACTCTACTGAACTCAAAACTAAGTCTTGATAAAACCTGTTTTCTCTAATAACGCGAGATCGACACCCTGTACATTGGTGTGTGTGGAGGCATCGTCACCAAGGAGGAGTCTTTCTAAATACCGAGCCACTAGATCCACTTCCAAATTCACGCTATTACCTATAGTCAAGTTTGAAAAATTTGTATGCACCAAAGTATGGGGCACAATGTTTAATTCAAATAGTCGACCTTCTACCTGATTCACCGTTAAGCTCACACCATCAACACAAATCGATCCCTTGGCGGCGATATATCGAGTCAGCGATTGAGGTGCCTGTAACACGAATCGTTCGGAGCGCCCGTCACTATGACGCTCTATCACTTGACCCACACCGTCAACATGCCCACTCACCAGGTGACCACCGAGCGGTGTATTCAATGTCAACGCAGGTTCCAGATTGACTGCGGTTCCCACTTGGTATTTTTGCAGTGTTGTACACTGCAACGTTTCTCCTGATACGTCTGCGGCAAATCCTTTAGGTAGGAGGTGTGTCACGGTTAAACACACACCATTAGTGGCGATGCTATCGCCAAGCTGTATCGAAGATAATTCCAACTGCCCAGTATCGACCGTCAAACGTGCATCAATACCCTTCGACTCGACAGCCGAGATATAACCCAATGCACGAACAATACCGGTAAACATAGATTAGGCTTTTTCGGTATAAATCGGATGCGCAGTAATGCGTAAATCCGCTCCCACATGCCGGACATTGGCAATGTCTAAGGAACAGATTTGATCCATGGTCTCCAAACCGGGCAGATGAAACAGCCCCTTCGCCTCATCGCCCATCAGTTTCGGCGCCATATAGACCACTAATTCATCAATTAGGCCTTGCTGCAACATATGCCCAGCGAGTGTGGCACCCGCTTCTAACAGCACCTCATTCACTTCACGTTTGCCTAACTCCTGTAACAATTGCAACATGTCGACGCCACCATGCCGCCCTTTTTGCGGCAAACAGAGTACTTCCGCGCCTTTATCTTCTAAATTCTTGCTGTAACCATCATAACTTCTTGTGGTAGCAATTAAACAGCTCCCGGGACTTTTCAACACGTTTGCATCTTCCGGCAGACTCAGGTGAGTATCCACCACCACTCTCAGCGGCTGGCGCACCTCTTCTGCAGGATATGCACCCAACTCTTCTAGCCGTACCCTGAGCCCCGGATCATCCACCAGCACCGTGCCGATACCCGTTAAAATAGCGGAACTACGAGCCCGCAAACGCTGCACATCTTGGCGGGCCTCTGCGGAAGTAATCCAGCGACTCTCTCCCGATTTGAGCGCGGTGCGTCCATCTAAGCTCATCGCTAACTTGCATCGAACATATGGACGTCCTAAGGACATACGCGTCACGAATCCAATATTCAGCGCCTCCGCATCTGCAGCGGATATGCCTGCCACAGCCGGTACACCGGCTTGGATCAGTTGCTCAATACCTTGACCTGCGACTTGCGGATTGGGATCTGTCATCGCAGCTACCACGCGTTGCACCCCGGCTTTAATTAAGGCATCGGTACAGGGTGGCGTTTTCCCCTGATGACAACAAGGCTCTAAACTCACATAACAGACCGCTCCGTTTGCCTTTTCACCTGCCTCTTCAAGCGCCATGATTTCAGCGTGTGGGCCACCCGGTTTTTGATGCCAACCTTGTCCCACTATGGATCCACCATTGACTAAGATACACCCCACCCTTGGATTGGGATCAGTGGTATACAATCCTCTACTAGCTAAGGAGAGGGTCAAACTAATAAATTTATGATCTGCACTGGTTGCCATTCTATTTTGTTACCAACTTGAAAATTTAAACTCGTCATGTCGCGAGAGCCGAAATCAATTAGGTCGAATCATTCGAAAGAGAATCCACCTCTTGCTTAAACTCACTGACATCCTCAAAACTTCGATACACAGATGCGAAACGAATAAAAGCCACTTTATCTAATTTCTTTAATTCTTGCATGGCCCACTCCCCAATATCTCGCGAGGCGATTTCCTTTTCTCCATGGAGTCGAACCTGTTGTCTGATACGGTTAATGGCATTTTCTATCTCTTCCGTACTCACCGGCCTTTTCTGTAATGCCGCAAGCACACCCTGTGTTAACTTTTGTTCGTTGAATTGCTCTCGACGGCCGTCAGATTTAATCACTATCGGCATAATCAGTTCTGCTGACTCATAGGTTGTGAAACGTTCATTGCATAACAAACACTCCCGTCGCCGACGTACTTGAGTGCCTTCGTGAACCAATCTTGAATCGACTACTTTTGTATCTTCCGCTTGACAAAAGGGGCAAAACAATTTTGCTGCCTCCTACTCCTTATGAATAGACCGGATACCGACGACAAAGTTCAATCACCTGTTCGCGCACCCTTGCTATCACCGATTGATCTTCATGATCATCTAAAACCTCTGCAATCCAGTGAGATAAGGTTTCTGCTTCCTGTTGTTGGAAACCACGGGTAGTTATTGCCGGTGTACCAATACGCAAGCCGCTGGTGACGAAAGGCTTTTCCGGATCATTTGGCACAGCGTTTTTGTTAACAGTAATATTGGCCTGATCCAATGCAGCATCAGCGACTTTACCGGTTAAGCCTCGCTTTCTGAGATCCATCAAAAATAGATGATTATCTGTACCGCCAGAAACGATATCGTAACCTCTGTCCGCTAAGATCTGCGCCATGGTCCGAGCATTTTCCACCACCTGTTGCTGATACAGTTTAAAGTCCGGTTGTAAAGCCTCTTTAAAAGCCACCGCTTTAGCTGCAATCACATGCATGAGCGGGCCTCCTTGGGTACCTGGAAATACTTTTGAGTTGAGTTTCTTTTCTATCTCTTCGTTGGCTTTCGCCAGAATCAAACCACCTCTTGGGCCACGTAAAGTTTTATGGGTCGTGGTCGTGGTGACATCAGCAATCGAGACCGGGGAAGGATAATGCCCGGCAGCAACCAATCCCGCCACATGAGCCATATCCACCACAAGATAAGCGCCCACGTCATCGGCGATTTGCCGAAACCGTTGCCAGTCCACTACCCTTGAATAGGCGGAAAAGCCGGCCACAATAATTTTAGGTTGATGCGTTTCAGCCAGTTCTGCTACCTGGTCATAATCTATCAATCCCGTCTCTGCATTGAGTCCATACTGTACTGCGTGAAATACTTGACCCGAAAAGTTGACTTTGGAACCATGGGTTAAATGACCGCCCTCAGCCAAACTCATGCCTAAGATGGTCTCTCCCGGCTGCGCCAAGGCTAGGTATGCGGCTGCGTTGGCCTGGGATCCAGAGTGAGGTTGCACATTCGCATAATCGGCGCCAAATAGTTGTTTGGCTCTATCGATGGCAAGCGCTTCAGCCACATCCACATAATCACAGCCGCCGTAGTAACGTTTACCCGGATATCCCTCGGCATATTTATTGGTGAGTACAGAACCCTGCGCCTCCAACACCCTGGGACTGGCATAGTTCTCAGAGGCTATCAGTTCGATATGTTCTTCTTGGCGCTTGTTCTCCTCGGTAATCGCCTGCCATAACTCGGGATCGAAGGACTTAATAGTGGCGTCTCTGGAATACATCAGTGTCTCTTGTACCTCTTCTGGTCTGAATAGAATGGCGCATTCTACCTCACTGACTCAGCTGATAGCTAAGCTTTATGAAAATAGCATTCAAACGGCACGCCACCATTGGCGTTAAAAAGCAATGCATTGTCAACAGCCACCAGATGTTAATTCACCGCGATGGTCTACCGACTGCCGTGCTTGAAAGCGAATTCTCGTTATCATCCACCAATAGATAAAACTTTAGATACCTATCATATCTAATTGTTTTAATTATATTAATAAATGTTTTTTTAGCACCGTTAAAGACAATCTATTACCAAAATACCCCTATTTTGATCCATTCTGGTAAGAGAGTTGCATTTTCCAAAACACCCTCGGTAAAATTAATTGAAACACAGTTGGGGACGCAATCATGTCGATTAAACATTTTGTCGCTCAGCTCCATCGTCACAGCCTAGCACTAATCACACACCACTATATGAAGTTTATGGTGTTGGGGTTGGGCTTGGCTATCGCTGCTTGGTATGGTGTTCTGACACCCAATGAATCCACCCATGACTTCACGCACTCCTTTGACGGCAATGATGATAACGCCGTTGTCATCGCGCGTATTTTTGCCGGTTTATTCTTCTATAGTGGATTGATTGGGTATTTCAGAACAGTACACATGAAGCACTTCCATGATGTGGATAAAAAAGAAAATAAGGATGTCTGAAGCGCTTTAATGAGTTGCTGCCTTGGCATCCCAATGCCGAACAGAGTGTCACGGACATCTTTTCGTAAGAGCTCATAATTCTTCGGCCGCCAACCAGGCAAGAAGTTGGCAACAAGGTGTTCGCGCTGGTTTTAAAACAACTGATTTTTTATTCAGAGAAGATGGCCTGTCAAGCCGACGCGCAGTTTAAGGTCATAAACGAGCGTCGGAAGCGTTGAGCTAACGCAATTGGAAACGAAACCGCGCCTTTTTATACATCAAGACAGCATCACTCGTTATTTTTCGTCGCCAATATAGACCTTTCGGAAATGGGTTATGAATCATGGCGCTGGGACAACACCTGTTGCACCTTCTCTTGCAAACTTTGCGACTTATCTATTCTGGTGCCCAGTTTCATAGTGGTGTGTATGCGGGGCACGCCTAATTGATGCAGTGTTTGATGGCACTTTTTAACGGCCTCCATGACATCATCCCATTCACCCTCAATATTAGTGCCATAAGCATGCAGCTCAAATTCCAAACCGGATTGTTCTAATACCTTCTGGCATTCAGCAATATATTTTGATACGGAAACGCCCACACCCATAGGTACAACACAGAGTTCAGCTAATAATCGCATACCCATCTCCTATTTTGTGCAACCACACTCTGTTGAGTGAAACATGAGCACAGCCATGATTCAAGCAGAGTGTTCGGTTCACAATACTGGGGCCATATTCCGCTGTTAAAGTTTTGAGCCTATGGCCAAGCATGTGCGAAAATGGCTGCAATTTACCAATGCCTCAAGGATTTCTATGGCTCAGTATATTTATACAATGAATCGTGTGGGCAAAGTCGTGCCCCCTAAGCGAGAAATTTTAAAAGATATCTCCCTCTCTTTTTTCCCCGGCGCGAAGATTGGCGTCTTAGGTTTGAACGGTGCAGGAAAATCTACACTACTTCGAATTATGGCCGGCGTAGATAAAGAATATTTGGGTGAAGCACGTCCTCAATCCGGGATCCAGGTGGGCTACCTGCCGCAAGAGCCTGAACTTGACGACAATTTAGACGTGCGCGGCAATGTGGAAAAAGGTGTCGCAGAAGCTAAACAGCTACTGGATCGCTTCAATGAAGTGAGCATGAAATTTGGTGAGCCATTATCTGATGATGAGATGAACGCTTTAATGGAAGAGCAGGCTCAGCTGCAAGACGCCATCGACTCTAAAAACGCTTGGGATCTGGATCGCACTTTAGAAATTGCAGCGGACGCACTTAGGCTGCCTCCTTGGGAGGCACAGGTCAATCAACTATCCGGTGGCGAACGGCGACGGGTGGCTTTGTGTCAGCTACTACTCTCTAAACCCGACATGCTGTTGCTTGACGAACCCACCAACCATTTAGATGCGGAGTCTGTGGCATGGTTAGAGAGGTTTCTAGATGATTATCCCGGTACCGTAGTGGCGGTCACCCACGACAGATACTTCTTAGACAACGTGGCCGGTTGGATACTTGAATTAGATCGCGGAGAAGGCATCCCCTGGGAAGGCAATTATAGCTCCTGGCTAGAACAGAAAGACCAACGCCTGGAGCACGAACAAAAGCAGGAAAACGCCCGTCAACGCAGCATTAAAGCCGAATTGGAATGGGTGCGGAAAAATCCCAAAGCTCGTCAAGCGAAAAACAAAGCCAGATTGAATCGATTTGAAGAATTGAATGCACAAGAATTTCAAACTCGTAATGAAACTAAAGAGATCTATATTCCTCCCGGCCCTCGTCTCGGTGATCAAGTGATCGAAGTTGAAGGCATCAGCAAGAGTTTCGGCGACAAATTACTGTTTGACAATCTCAGCTTCACTATTCCCAAAGGTGCTATTGTGGGCATTATTGGGCCCAATGGCGCGGGCAAAACAACACTGTTTCGAATTCTTTCCGCTGAAGAGCACCCCGACGCTGGAAGCGTGACTGTAGGCAGTACGGTGGAGTTGGCCTATGTAGATCAATCACGGAGCGATCTTGTGGATCAGCACAGCGTTTGGGAAGAAATCTCCGATAACGAAGACATCATTCGCGTAGGCAAATACGAAATCCCTTCTCGAGCTTATGTGGGTAGATTCAATTTCAAAGGCGCTGATCAGCAGAAACGAGTGGGCGATCTGTCCGGAGGAGAAAGAAATCGCCTGCACCTTGCTAAATTATTAAAAAGTGGCGGTAACTTATTGTTATTAGACGAGCCTACTAATGATTTAGACATTGAAACCTTGCGCGCCCTTGAAGATGCTATTCTTGATTTTCCGGGATGTGTGGTGGTCATCTCCCACGATAGATGGTTTTTGGATCGCATCTGTACTCATATGTTGGTATTTGAAGGGGACAGTGAAGTTATCTGGTTTGAAGGCAATTTCGCCGACTATGAGGAGGACTTAAAACGACGCATGGGCGAACAAGCCATGCAGCCGACACGCATTAAATATAAAAGACTACAACACTAATGGCAGCAGAAGAATTTGACGCTCTGCTCGCAAAAGCGGAAGCGCTATTAGACAGACTGGCGAGTCATCTGCCACCTGCGCCAGAGGCAACCGACTGGAATTACCAAGCTTATCGATATCAATCAAAACCAACACCTGGCGTGTTGCAAGGAATTGCAGCACCTCATCAATGCCATCTTCAAGATTTACTCGGCTTAGAACGACAAAAACAGTTATTGCTCACTAATACTGCTCAATTTGTCGCTGGCTTCACCGCCAATAACGCCTTACTCTGGGGCGCTAGAGGCACCGGAAAATCCACGCTTATTAAGTCGTTGCTCTCGGAGTTTGGCGATCAAAATTTGCGGCTGATTGAAGTAGATAAAGATGATCTTGTGGAGTTGCCGCAAATATTAAAACTCATTAGCGCCCGCCCCGAGAAGTATATTCTGTTTTGTGACGATCTCTCTTTTGAAGCAAACGACGCAAGCTATAAAGCGCTGAAGGTCGTGTTAGATGGTTCACTGCACGCGCCAGCCGAGAATTGCCTCATTTATGCGAGCTCAAACCGGCGCCATCTGATGCCCGAGTTTTTAAGAGAGAACCTACAAGCAGAGATCATGGAGGGAGAAATTCACCCAGGAGAAAACGTGGATGAAAAGTTATCGCTCACCGAGCGTTTCGGACTCTGGCTAGCGTTTCATCCCTTTAACCAAGAGACCTATTTACATATTGTAGAGCATTGGATCACGCGATTGTCTGATGCGCATATTGCGACACCTGAAATGGAAGCCGAAGCGTTACGATGGGCCCTATCCAGAGGCTCTCGAAGTGGCCGGGTGGCCAGACAATTTGCTCAAGATTGGGTGGGGCGCCACTTCCTGGAAAAAAAAATCGCCCACTAGATCACTGCCGTTAGTAGCGTGTCAATGCTCCTTTTCAACGGCTTCAAGTTGCTGAACTTTGGACTCTAAGCGTTCCAATTGCTTTTCATACTCTTCTAATTGTTGTAATTTTTTTTCTAAATCTTCTTTGTATTGATCACGCTCCGCAGTTGCTCGCTCCATCTGTTTTTGCACCTCATCGCTCTCCAGAGACTGCTCGGTATTGGCAGCAATACTTGCGTGCCCTGAAAGCAATAACACCGTTGCCGAGAAAAAAAACAATAGACACCCTTTAGAGGTTAGATATGTCATAGGAAGCAATGCACCACTTAAAATAAAATTGAGCCCTATCATACACAAAGATGGATAAATTTCGACGCTTAAATGAGCGCCTCGGTAGAATACCGCTGCTCTTGAGAGCACTAAAAACTGAGGAATTCTCTCAAATCATTCGATACTATCTATAGAGATCCTCGATTGTCTCAAAGTGAGCATATTATTTGAAACCCCATTACCGATTTATTACTGCCTCTTCCCTCTTTGACGGTCACGACGTTTCCATTAATCTCATGCGTCGCCTGCTGCAGCAAGCCGGTCACGAGGTCATCCACTTAGGCCATAATCGTTCTGTTGATGCCGTCGTGTCTGCGGCTCTGCAAGAAGATGTACACGCCATTGCCATTAGCTCCTATCAGGGAGGGCACATTGAATATTTTACTTATTTAGCTGAAAAACTCACCGCAGCAAACGCACAACATATCGCTATTTTTGGCGGTGGCGGCGGCGTCATCACGCCCCATGAGATAGACAAGCTAGAGTCGAAGGGTATTTGTAAAATATATCATGCACAAGACGGTAAACGCCTAGGCTTAACAGGGCTAGTGGTAGACATGGAAACACGCCTTGCCCGCTATCATCGCCCCTCCTTCGATCATTTCCCAAGCACGACCGGAACCGCACTTGAATTTGGCCAACTACTGAGCGCCGTTGAGAGAGGAATCGAGTCAAACGCACTCAGTGGCACAAACCCAAAAAACAAACCGCCAATTACATTAGGTATCACAGGCCCAGGAGGCGCTGGTAAAAGCAGCCTTTCTGATGAATTGTGTTTACGCTTCCTGCACTATTTTCCTACTATCAAAATTGCAGTGTTGGCGAATGATCCCTCTCGCCGCAAAACAGGCGGAGCCCTATTGGGTGATCGCATTCGATTCAACAGCGCGGAAAGTCCCCGCCTCTTTTTCCGATCACTGGCCACTAGACGACCTCATGCAACGACTCATCAGCATGTAAAAAATGCCATCGAACTCTGTAGTCAACTCGATTTCGATCTCATTCTAGTGGAGACAGCCGGTACCGGACAAAGCGACAGTGAAATAGCGGATTGGGTGGATCGCGCAATTTATGTCATGACTTCCGAATATGGCGCACCGAGCCAACTAGAAAAAATAGACATGTTAGATTTCGCCCATTTCATTGTGCTGAATAAGTGCGATCGAAGTGGGTCAGAAGATGCGGCACGAGACATTCGTAAGCAGTGGCGTCGTAATCATAATGACTTCGATTGCACGGATGACACAATCCCACTGTATTTAACACGCGCCAATATAGTCAATGACGCAGGAGTCAATCGCTTGTTCGAATCTCTGTGTGTGCAGATGAAGTTGATCGAGAATCGACGTTGGCAGCCCGATCCTACTCCGAATATTCCTCAGGCTGAACACCTGTTAGACGAATGTATTCCGAATTCAAGGACAAGCTATTTAAGTGACATCTCCACCAATGGTCGAGAATTAAAACAACAGATTGATTCCCAAGTGCAAATCGCCGGCCAGGCGCACAGTGTGTTTCAGACTTTAACACTGTTATCAGGCTCATCACCTGATCCCTTTGAACAGCTAGAGATTGAAAAATTGTCCACTCTGTCCGCCACATCGAAAGAACTATGTTCACTTTATCAGGAGTTACTGGCACAACTCTCCAGTGAATCCGTAGCGCTATTGAAACAGTGGTCTGATCTTAAAGCAGCAAAAGAAAACCCAGAATATCAATATCAAGTACGGGATAAAACATTCCAAGGGAGTAATTACACGCGCTCCCTGAGCAATACCCTAATCCCCAAAGTCGCCCTACCGCAATCCACCCATTGGGAACAACAGCTGAGATATTTGTTGACAGAAAATGTACCGGGAGAATTTCCTTTTACCGCTGGTGTGTTCCCCTATCGACATGCAGAAGAAAGCCCAACCCGAATGTTTGCCGGAGAAGGTGGACCTGAGCGTACTAATAAAAGATTTCACTATCTGGCGAACAAAAATAAAGCCACTAGACTCTCCACTGCTTTTGATTCCGTCACCTTATACGGTGAAAACCCGGATCGGCGGCCCGATATCTACGGCAAAATCGGTAATGCAGGAGTCTCTATCGCCACTCTGGATGACATGAAAAAACTCTATTCAGGATTCGATCTCACCGCGCCCACGACTTCAGTTTCGATGACCATCAATGGTCCTGCGCCTATTCTTTTGGCTATGTATCTCAACACGGCTATTGATCAAAATATTGAAAAATATTTGCGCGCGAACGGCAAGCTGGAATCCAAACTCGCAGATCTGGCACAAACGGGTTGCCAATACCAAGGCGATCTACCAGAGGGCCATTCGGGGCTGGGGTTGGCAACTCTCGGCCTAACGGGTAAACAATTGCTGCCCCAGGAGCAGTACGAACAAATCAAGGCCGATACACTGCGCCAACTAAGAGGTACGGTTCAGGCCGATATTCTGAAGGAAGATCAAGCACAAAATACTTGTATTTTTTCCACTGAGTTTTCACTGAAATTAATGGGTGATGTACAGACGTATTTCACCAAGCATCATGTTAACCAGTTCTACAGTGCATCGGTCAGCGGATACCATATCGCGGAAGCCGGGGCGAACCCAATCACTCAGTTGGCATTTACTTTAGCTAACGGTTTTACCTATGTGGAATATTTCCTTGCCCGTGGCTTAAAAATAGATGAATTTGCGCCGAACCTCAGTTTCTTCTTTAGCAATGGATTAGATGCAGAGTATGCTGTGATCGGTCGCGTCGCACGTCGCATTTGGGCACGAGCCTTACGCTATCATTATGGCGCCAACAGTCGCAGCCAGAAGCTGAAATACCACATTCAAACCTCGGGTCGCTCATTGCACGCACAAGAGATCCAGTTCAACGATATTCGCACTACCTTACAAGCTCTGTATGCCATTTATGACAACTGTAACAGTTTACACACCAATGCCTACGACGAGGCGGTTACCACCCCTACCGAAAGCTCAGTGCGGCGCGCATTGGCCATTCAATTGATTATTAATCAGGAGTTAGGATTGAATCAGAATCAAAATGGTCTACAGGGCGCTTACATCATAGAGCAGTTAACGGATTTGGTGGAAGAGGCAGTTTATGCTGAGTTCGATCGTTTATCCGCTCGTGGCGGCGTACTGGGCGCCATGGAAACCATGTACCAACGTGGTCAAATACAGCAGGAAAGCATGCACTATGAACAGCAAAAACACGAAGGCAGTCTCCCCATCATCGGCGTGAATACCTTTATTGCGCCCAATGAGGGAGAAGAGTCTTTGGATAAACTAGAATTAATTCGCTCCACCGACAGCGAAAAAGAACAACAGATTCAGGCTCTGGAAAACTTCCAATCCCGACACCGAAAACAAGCTGCGAAGGCGTTGCAAAAGTTAACTGAAACCGCGCTGAACAACCAAAATATTTTTCAAAGCCTGTTAGAGACCGTGCAGGTGTGTTCGCTGGGAGAGATCACCCATGCACTCTACCGAATAGGCGGTCGCTACCGACGGGCGATGTAATCAGGCAGGGGTTAACTACTGCAAATGCAAAACT
Source organism: Thiotrichaceae bacterium UBA5859 (assembly GCA_002432655.1). Classification (GTDB taxonomy): domain Bacteria; phylum Pseudomonadota; class Gammaproteobacteria; order UBA5859; family UBA5859; genus UBA5859. The sequence continues at coordinate 52,270 of DJFZ01000050.1, forward strand.
ACCTTAACCTCAGAGGTTAAATCACTAGCTTGAACGTACCCCAGTACGCCAGGGTCTTCTGCCACTTTTGCAATCATTTCACCTGACGTTAACACCACTCCTGGTGGCACTCTTTTACCGGTAAATAACCAGCGCGACCAGTAGTGGCGCCACTCTACGGGATCTTTACCTGTTATTTTAAGATTAAATTCATGGTGAAGTGGATCTGTTGAACTTAACACCAAAGGCATGACCTCAATACCCTGTGCCACTGCCCGACTGGTGCCGAGATAAATTTGATTCAGCTGTTTGTATGACAAAGACTGTATAGGCGAATCTTTAGCCACTATCACGGCCAATTCCGCTTGAACACTCCAAGAAACAAAAGAGCAGCCAAGGATGGTGACACACAACAATCGGAGGAGACTCATACGCATGGGGTCAAATTTCAATCCAAGCCATTTTTTAATAGATCTCAAATCTGGTTCCAAGCGATGCAGGAAAAATATGACATCCTTGTCATGATATATTCCTTGCTAATCCTGTTCCCCAGCTAAAAATCACCACTGGTTCACTGAGTTGGCTCCATGACTATATTTCTTACTTCAGGTTCCTAGTTCCTTCTGAACCTGGGCGCCTGACCTTCAAATCGGCCACACGGTTAATTACTTTAACAGGAATCTGACAACCTAGAGCACACAAGTGGGTCACTCGCATAAGTGAAGAAGATTCGACCAACTTCAATAGCTTAGCTCCTTTTGATTAATCGATTAATACGATACTTCCATTTCTTCAGATCCGCTGATGAACATTCGCGTAAAGAATACCCAAAAAATCGTAAGTGAATTGATTTAAAAGAATTTTTTTACATTTGTTAAATTAGTTAAGCAACTGATAATTGGGGGATTTATGGAATTTTTGAATTTGATTTAAATAATTATGGAACCATCGGCCCGATGTTTAACGTTGCCAGACTACTTTCTTTAGGAGAAAATTGCCCACCCAAATTGAGTGGGCGCTCATAGAAGCCCAGAAAAAACGAATATTTATTAACAAGGTAACGATTGGGGAACGGCAGTGTGAGATGAGCTAACTCTGTTCTTCAATCGAAAAAAATGAAAAACCAGGTAGAGCTTTTGTTGATTAGAAACAGCTACTTTTGAAGGCTTTCAAAGGACTCCACCTTAACGCACAAGAGCCTGTTGCAGAGGATAAAAAATGTCTCAAGATACCCATACCAACATGTCCAACTACAATACCTCAAAGGCTTTGGCGAAATGGCTAATCAATTTTCGCACACCATTAGTCATTATCAGCATGATTGCGTTGGTGATCTCCTATTTTGGTATTGATCACCTAAAATGGAATGGGGATTTTCGCCATATGTTCGGTGACGACAATCCAGAATTGATGCAGCTAGACAAGATCGAAGCCCAATTCTTACAAGCCGACAATGTGGTTATTTTAATACAACCCCCCAATAAAAATGTGTTTACTCGCGAAACGCTCACCCTAATAGAAGAGCTCACGGAAAAAGCCTGGACTCTACCCTACTCTATGCGCGTGGATTCGGTTGCCAACTTTCAACGTTCTGTGGCTAGTGAAGATGCTTTTATGGTGAGCCCTTTAGTGGAAGACGCTCAGTCTTTAACAGACGAAGAACTCGCGGAATTGCGTGAATACGCTCTAAACGATGCATACCTTTCACAAGGACTGGTTTCTCTCGATTCTGGTGTCACCTCCATTATGGTCACTCTGGCGCTGCCCCTGGATCCGCTGGATAGACTGCCAGCGGTCACTGAATTGAAAGAGGCGTTAGATGTTATGGGTGATGAATATAAGTCAGCACACCCAGACATGGTGATGCATTTCAGTGGCGGTCCGATGATGGAATCTGCCATGGTAGGCATCGCTCAACACGATATGTGGACTTATATCCCCATCACATTTGTAGTGATCTTTGTCGCATTGGGTATCTTGCTCAGATCCGCTACGCCAGTATTCGGTACGCTTTTCATTATTCTCGCCTCTATTCTGTGCACCATAGGTTTTATTGGCTATTCACCAATAGCCCTCACACCTAGCTCCATGATGGCGCCTATTATGGTGATGATTCTAGCGATGGCGGACTCCATCCACATCCTTACCCAATATACCGTCTTTTACCGACAAGGCATGGAGAAAGTAAGCGCTATGGAAAGGGCGCTAGAACTCAATTTAAGACCAATTTTACTCACAACTGTCACCACCGCTATCGGTTTCCTTGGCATGAATTTTAGTGAATCCCCTGCCATGCATGACTTTGGTAACATTGCTGCTGTTGGTGTCTTCTTCGCGTATTTTTTAAGTATCACCTTACTCCCCGGCGTGATGTTGTGGTTCCCTGTTAAAGACACCAACAAACCATTAGCCATGTCCGGCTTCATGGATGCCTACGCCGAATTTGTCATTAAAAATAATAAAGCCCTATTTATCATTTTTCTCATTGGTGTCCCGATTATTAGCTCCTTCATGTTACGCAATGAATTGAATGACGATATTGTCAATTACTTTGATGAAGAGACAGAATTCAAACAGGCGGTAGACTTCGCCAGTGAACATTTATCTGGCTTTCAATACATTCTTTATTCTTTAGATTCCGGTAAAGCGAATCACGTTAACGACCACGAATTTTTAACCAAGGTCGACCAATTCTCCGAATGGTATCGAAGCCAAGAATACGTGGCTAACGTCTTTAGCTATGTAGATATTATGAAGAATCTGAATCAAGCGATGCATGGAGATGATGAGGCATATAACAGTGTTCCCGAATCCCGTCAACTAGCGGCGCAGTACATGCTACTCTATGAAATGTCGCTACCGGCGGGCCAAGATATGACCCGCGATGTGGACAATGACCGCAGCGCCCTGCGCTTGATGGTGTCATTAAAGTCGCTGAGCAACAATGAACTCATTGATCTGGATCTGCGTGCCCAACAATGGCTCGAGACCAATGCACCGGAAATGGCCTCCCCTGGAGCCAGCCGCTCCTTGATGTTTGCTAGAGTGGGATCACGCATTGTAAAAAGCATGCTTGAAGGCTCCGGTTTTGCACTAATCTTTATTACTTTAACCATTATTGCAGGGATTCGATCCATACGGTTTGGTTTGATAAGTATCATTCCTAACGTCTTTCCAGCACTAGTGGTGTACGGCGTCTGGGGTTTAGTAGTGGGCGAAGTCAATCAGGCGGCTGCTATGACCTATAGCATGACGATCGGATTAGTGGTGGACGACACAGTGCATTTTCTCACCAAATATCTACACGGTCGTGAAGAAGGTAAATCCCCTGAAGACTCCATCCGCTGGGCCTTCTCCATGGCAGGCACTGCACTGATGGTGACTAGTTTGGCTATCTGCGCGGGTCAAACGGTGATGGCGTTTTCCAATTTCAAACCCAATATCACCACCTCGGTAATGATGATCTCAATCCTAATGTTTGCTTTGATTGTGGACTTTATGTTTCTGCCGGGATTACTGATGCGTTATGAGGAGTTTTTGGAAAAGCGCGCTGCTAAGAAAGCATTGAAAGCCGGTGGTAGCGTCGCCAAGAACGAAAAAGCAGACTCCGCGACAGAAAGTGCGGAAACCGCTTAAACGCTCCTGAAACAGTGTGAATGAAAATCCCGCCCCTTTGGCGGGATTTTTTTTGCTTCGCCAGCAATAAACTTTTTAATAGCCCACTAAATTGCCAGCATCAATCCACCCAACAGCGGGCATTTTCAAAAAAGCGCATCCAAGGAGATCGCTCCTGCCATTCAGCAGGACACCAACTATACTGTACAGCACGAAACACTCGCTCAGGATGGGGCATCATAATGGTAAAGCGGCCATCTTGATTACAGAACCCTGTTAAGCCATCTTTAGAACCATTCGGATTGGCTGGATAGGTGTGTGCCACCTCGCCCCTTCCATTCACGTAACGTAAAGCCACTTGCGCCTGAGTTAATTCGTTGTTGTCGGTCTGCAGAGCTATTTGACCTTCGCCGTGAGCGACCACCACTGGCACTTCACTACCTACCATATCTGCAAAAAATATAGAGTTGGAGGGCATCACCTCCACTGACACCAAACGTGCTTCAAACTGCTCCGAGCGATTGCGCACAAAATTTGGCCAAGCCTCTGCACCGGGGATCAATTCTCGTAACTGTGACATCATCTGACAGCCATTACACACCCCTAATGCAAAGCTGTCCGCGCGATGAAAAAACTGGCTGAACTGTTCTCGCAAGTGTGAATGGAACAAAATTGATTTTGCCCAACCGCCACCGGCCCCCAAAACATCTCCATAAGAAAACCCACCACAGGCCACCATACCCTTAAAAGAGTCTAATCTCTGGCGTCCCGTCAATAGATCAGTCATATGCATATCAATCGCTTCAAACCCAGCGTGATGAAATGCAGCAGCCATCTCCACCTGCCCGTTTACACCCTGCTCCCGCAAGATGGCGACCTTGGGCCGCACGTTCAAATTTAGATACGGCGACACTAAAGATTTTTCGACATCAAAGGTAGATTTGATCGCCAGTTTTGCCGCTTTGAGATCCAGCAGACTGGAGAATTCTTCTTCCGCACATTGAGGATCGTCTCTCAACTTTTGCATCTGGAAGCTAGTCAAACGCCAAAGCTGTAATAGATGAGATAGATCACTTTGATACAGTTGCCGCTCTCCATCATAGATAGTGATCTGATTCGAGTCGTTTAATTGCCCCACCACCTCTAAACCAATATCCGCAGAATCGGCAAAGGTCTTTTGCAACAGAGGCAAATCTACTTCTTTGATCTGCACCACGGCACCCAACTCTTCGTTAAATAGCGTCGCAATCGCATCGTCACCCAATGTATTCAGCTGAAGATCCATACCCACTTGCGCGGCAAATGCCATCTCACAAATAGCTGCCCAAAGGCCACCGTCGGATCTATCATGATAAGCTAGCAACTGACCGTTTTGATTTAAACGTTGAATACCATTAAAAAACTGCTTTAATGCTTCTGCACTCTGTAGATCTGGGCACTCTCCACCAATTCGGCTGTATACTTGAGACAACACAGAGCCGCCTAAGCGTTGATAGCCGGGCGCGAGATCGATTAGTACTAACAGTGTATCCTCTTCGGAGCGAATTAACTCAGGCGTGAGTGTTCTCCTGGCGTCTGTGACCGGTGCAAACGCAGAGACAATTAGCGAGACAGGCGCACTCACTTCTTTTTGCACCCCGTCATCCACCCACTGTGTGCGCATGGAGAGAGAGTCTTTGCCCACTGGGATAGCGATCCCAAGTGCCGGGCATAACTCCATGCCTACCCGCTTCACCGCATCATAAAGAGCCGCATCCTCCCCCGGTTGACCGGCAGCAGCCATCCAATTTGCAGACAATCGCACATCGGATAATGTGCGGATCGATGCCGCAGCGATGTTTGTAATCGCTTCCCCCACGGCCATAGCAGCCGCTGCCGAGGAATCCAACAATGCCAGCGGTGTTCGCTCTCCCATCGCCATGGCTTCTCCATAATAACCTCTGTAGTCAGACAAGGTGACTGCTACGTCTGCCACCGGCACTTGCCAGGGACCCACCATCTGATCACGTGCCACCAACCCAGTAATAGAACGATCACCAATGGTAATCAGAAAACTTTTGCTGGCCACCGTGGGAAATTGCAGCACCCGCTCCACGGCCTCAGATAACTCGATCTGCTTTCTATCCAGTAGGGGAAAAGACCTACTCAGATGCATCACGTCACGGTGCATTTTTGGCGGCTTACCAAACAATAATGACATCGGTAACTCCACCACTGAAGAAGCATTTTCTTCATCCCGCACCAACAATTCTGTCTCCAGTCGTGCCTCACCTATCACCGCAAAAGGACAGCGCTCCCTCTCACATATAGAGGTAAATTGTTGCAAATTGACTGCATCGATTGCCAGTACATACCTCTCCTGCGATTCATTACACCAAATCGCCATCGGTGACAGACTACTGTCATCAATGGGAATTGCGTTTAATTCAAAACGACCGCCGCGATCGCAATCATGAATGATCTCAGGAACCGCATTGGACAGACCTCCAGCGCCCACATCGTGGATAGAAAGGATCGGATTTTCCTCTCCTAATTGCCAGCAACGATCGATTACTTCCTGACAACGGCGCTGCATTTCAGGATTTTCCCGTTGTACCGACGCGAAATCCAGCGCCTCATCTGACTGCCCGGAATCCACTGAAGAAGCAGCACCACCTCCTAAGCCGATCAACATGCCGGGACCACCGATTTGAATGATTAAACCTCGTTCGGGGATCTCTTTTTTGCTCACCAGATCGCGGCGAATATTGCCAATCCCTCCTGCGATCATGATAGGTTTGTGATACCCCCTAGCTTGATCAGGCTCATTCGGCACCTCTATTTCAAAGTTACGAAAATAACCAAGCAGATTGGGCCGGCCAAATTCATTATTAAATGCGGCGGCGCCAATCGGCCCTTCAAGCATGATGTCCAGCGCGGAAGCAATGCGCTTCGGTTTACCAATGGTGTGCACTTCCCAAGGTTGTGGCGACTCTGGTATGCGCAAATGAGAAACAGAAAAACCACACAATCCGGCCTTCGGCTTACCTCCGCGACCAGTGGCACCTTCGTCTCGGATCTCTCCACCCGATCCAGTGGCCGCACCGGGAAAAGGAGAAATTGCCGTCGGATGATTATGCGTTTCTACCTTAATGACTATATCTATAGGCTCTTGGCACTCTTGATACTGCCTGGAATTCGCATCCGCATAAAAACACTTCTCTTGATACCCTTCTATCACTGCGCCATTATCACTATAAGCCGAAAGAATACCGTCGGGCGACTGCTGATAGGTATGCCGAATCATGCCAAACAAACTCTGCGCCTGCGGTGCGCCATCAATGGTCCAATTGGCATTAAAAATTTTGTGTCTGCAATGTTCAGAATTGACCTGGGCAAACATCATCAACTCGGCGTCTGTAGGATCACGCTGCAAGCTGGTGAAAGCTTCTACTAAATACTGCTGTTCATCCTGGGGTAGCCCTAGACCGAGCTGCCTGTTGGCATCGGCTAATGCATCAGCACCCTGCTGTAAGATAGATACCGAGGTGAGCGGCTGTGTATCATGAGTAGCAAATAATTGTGCGGCATCCGGTCTGCTGGAAAATATCTGCTGAGTCATGGGATCAAACAACAGCGCCTGAATGGCGATACATTGTTCCTCAGGCCACTCTGAACTGTTGGAGCCACAAAAACGAAAACAGATCCCCCGCTCTATACGACGAATTTTTGACAATCCGCAGTTGAGCGCCACCTCAGTGGCCTTTGTTGACCAAGGAGATCGCGTACTGGTTCGGGGCGTTACCCAGAATTCAATTGCGTTTTCCGTACTATCTACTTGATTAATTGAATTCAATAAGATTTTTAATTTTTCTAAATCAGCCTCATGAAGATCTGATTCCAGATCCACAAAGTAATGGTAGTCAGCTGCGATCTTATCTACTTGCGGTACAACATTATTTATATTTTTCAGCAGCTTATCTGCTCTAAATTGTGAGAGAGCGCGCTCTCCGGGGATTATCAACATCGGCATTCCTAGCCATTCAACAAGTTTGTAGTATCTGCACAACGAATCGACTCATTCGCTGATTGAATAGACGGTTAATTGAAATATTAGAATTTACTAAAGTAGCTCATGTAGAATACAGACATTATAATCTAAGTCTGACCGGCACAATAATTGAACGAACTAGGTCGTGACTAACTTCCCTAGGATAAGTAGTTCCCCCTTTATAGATCATTGTGTTTTATCATTGGATGTGAATTTTTATTTGCATCACAGTGATGCTGTGTACCGGAGTTTAGACTTTGAAATTTAGGCAGTCACTTCTTGTCGTTTTGGTGGTACCGCTACTGGTGAACTGTGGTAGCGAGCCCACGCTATTGGAAAAAATTAAACACGAAGGCGAACTCCGAGTATTGACTCGACCTGGACCCACGACTTTCTACAAAGCTAGCGATAGTTATGGTGGAGTAGAATTCGAATTGGCCAGCCTATTTGCTCAGCATCTAGGTGTTGCGTTAGTGATGACACCGGAAACCGACGTACGCACTATTTATTCTAAACTGGCGAATGGCGAGGCACATCTTGCCGCTGCAGGTTTAATTAAGGATCCCTCACGCTCAGACAAAATTGCCTACGGTTCAGCGTACCAATGGGTGCGCCCCCAATTGGTATATCGATACAATCATAATCGCGCCAATAGCCTGCAACAGGCTGCCGCCAGCCAAGTCGAAGTCCACCGCCATTCTGTCCACGCCAGGCTATTACGGGCAAAACAACAGGCCATCCCCGATTTGGTTTGGGATGAATCTAAAAGGACACCATTTGAGCTATTAGAAAGAGTTTGGCTAGGTCAGTTGGACTACACCATCGCCAATGACAACGATATCGAAGTAGGATTAAAGGTTTTTCCAGAATTACGTGTCGCCGAAACGTTATCGGAGCCGGTGCCATTAGCTTGGGCATTTAAGCAAAACGAAGACGCCAGTCTATTACGAGAAGCAGTTAAGTTTACGGAATACTTGAAAGAAACCCGGCAACTCGATCAAATTGTGGATCGTTATTATGCGGGCCATCATGAATTTGATTATGTGGGCACCAAACGTTTCTTGCGCCACACCAGATCTCGACTACCGAAATATGAAAAAATCTTTATCGAAGCGGCCACACAATATCAACTTCCGTGGCAACTTTTAGCTGCCATGGGTTATCAAGAGTCCCATTGGAATCCGAAAGCTGTCTCTCCTACTGGTGTTCGCGGCATTATGATGCTCACCAGAAAAACAGCCTTCGATATGGGATTTGAAAATCGCATTAAACCTGAGAACAGTATTTTTGGTGGTGCTAAATATTTTAAACGCATTAAAAGACAGATCTCGGATCAAGTACTAGAACCGGATCGTACCTGGCTTGCACTCGCAGCTTACAATGTAGGTATTGGCCATGTGGAGGACGCGCAAGATTTAACTGCTACTCTTGGCGGCGATCCCAACAAGTGGATCGATGTACGAAAGCATTTACCGCTATTAAAACAGGAAAAATGGTATACAGATACCAAATATGGGAAAGCACGTGGAGACGAAGCGGTGCTCTACGTCGAGAACATCCGCACCTATCACGATATATTATTGGCCACCACCAATACGGATAGTAAGTGGCGTGATAACACGAAAGAGATCACCATTACACCAAATGACATTGTGCCTGTTTCGATGCAAAAGATTTCTGGTTTAGATAAACGTTTTCTAGACATTAAAGAGTCACCTATCACCTACATTCAGTAATCATACTGTATATATAAACAGTATTATCTTCTCTGTTTAAAAAATGCCTGCATTAAGGTCGCACACTCCTCCTGCAATAAATCCCCTACAACTTCCAGCTGATGGTTCAATCGCGAATCTTCAGTGATTTGATAGAGCGTACGCACTGCCCCTGTTCTCGGCTCAGCCGCGCCATAGATCAGTTTCTCTACCCGTGCATGGATCAAGGCGCCGGCACACATCACACAGGGTTCGATGGTGACATAAAGTGTCGAACCCGGTAAGCGGTAATTCTTCAGACTCTGTGCGGCCTGCCTCAACGCAACGATTTCCGCATGCTGGGTGGGATCTTGACTCCGAATGGGTTGATTGCACCCTTCGCCCACCACCTGCCCCTGGTGAACCAAGACTGCCCCCACAGGCACTTCCCCGGCGTCAGCGGCTTGCTGCGCTAACTCTAGCGCGCGCTGCATAAAAACCACATCCTGTTCACTGAATTCGGACAAAATCAGTACCTATCAATTGTTCATGAGATATTCTGTCTACTGTTGATTCTCGCGTGCATTCTAAGGTCACCACCCAAGGCGACAACTCATGCGCAAAGCAATCAGAATACTTTTTAGTATCAACGATCATCCAAGGAATACTGTATGACTGTGACTTCACCAGTTACTTTGTAAAAAAACAGAGCAGCAGGTTTAAACTGCTGCTCTGTACGATAATGTTAATTATACCAAGTCAAAACGATCTGCATTCATCACTTTGACCCAGGCGGCGACAAAATCTCTGACAAATTTTTCTTTGTTGTCATCCTGCGCATAGAGTTCGGCGATTGCTCTCAACTGCGAATTCGAACCGAACACAAGGTCAACGCGAGTGGCCGTCCACTTCACCTCACCCGTTTCTCTGTCCAACCCTTGAAATACTTGGGCGTTATCTGAAGTGGGCTGCCACTCCGTGCCCATATCCACCAGATTCACGAAAAAGTCATTGGTTAATGTGCCTGGACGTTCGGTCAACACACCCAGGCGCGACCGCTTAAAGTTGGCGCCTAAAACGCGCATACCACCCACAAGAACGCTCATTTCAGGCGCGGTTAACCCTAACAGTTGAGCCTTATCGACCAACAGCTCTTCGGCAGGCACGGTATAGTGTGCTTTGCTGTAGTTGCGAAAGCCATCCGCGATCGGTTCCAGTACCGCGAAAGAGCTTGCATCCGTCTGTTCGTCAGTGGCATCACCACGACCTTGAAGGAAAGGCACTTCGATTGGATATCCCGCCTCTTCGGCCGCTTGTTCAATTGCTGCACTGCCCCCCAGTACGATTAGATCGGCCATGGAAACTGAGTGAGCGAAATTCTGCTGGATTGCTGCAAGCCTATTCAGGACATTTTGCAATTGCTCTGGTTGATTCACCTCCCAGGCATTTTGCGGCGCCAAACGAAGACGTGCACCGTTTGCCCCACCGCGCATGTCAGAACCCCGGTAAGTGGAAGCAGAAGACCAAGCAGTATATACAAGCTCAGGTATGCTGAGATCCGCATTGAGGATCTGTTTTTTGAGCTCAATGATATCGCTGTCTGACAGTGTGCTTTCATTCGCTGGAATAGGATCCTGCCAAATCAATGTTTCCTGCGGGACCTCTTTACCTAGATAACGGCTTTTAGGGCCCATATCTCTGTGGGTTAACTTGAACCATGCCCGCCGAAACGCTTCGGCAAATTCATCCGGGTTTTCATGAAAGCGTTTTGAAATCGGCCCATAGATAGGATCCAGACGCATCGCCATGTCGGCAGTGGTCATGATAGTGATCTGTTTCTTGGCTGGGTTGTGAGCCGCAGGCGCCATATGTGCCTCATCCACACCAATGGGCACCCATTGCCAAGCACCAGCTGGACTTTTAACCAGATCCCACTCATAGCCAAACAACATATCAAAGTAGCCGTTATCCCAGGCAATTGGATTCGGGGTCCACGCCCCTTCAATACCACTGGTGATGGTGTCCTCACCCTTCCCAGTCTGATGGGCGCTCTTCCAACCAAAACCCATTTCTTCGATGCATGCGGCTTCCGGCTCGGGGCCGAGCAACGAGGCATCACCCGCACCATGAGCCTTACCGAAGGTATGTCCTCCGGCGACCAAGGCCACGGTTTCCTCATCATCCATTCCCATGCGGGCAAAGGTTTCGCGGATATCCTCACCTGAGGCCAACACACTGGGCTCGCCATTGGGGCCTTCTGGATTGACATAAATCAAACCCATTTGCACTGCGGCTAAAGGCTGTTCCAGATCCCTTTCGTCACTGTAACGTTCATTACCCAACCAATCTGACTCTGCACCCCAGTAAACATCTTCTTCCGGCTGCCAAATGTCTTCTCGGCCACCACCGAAGCCAAAAGGTTTAAGACCCATAGATTCAATGGCCACGTTACCGGCGAGAATAAACAGATCCGCCCATGAAATAGCGTTGCCATACTTCTTTTTCAGCGGCCACAACAGTCGGCGCGCCTTGTCTAAGTTACCATTGTCCGGCCAACTATTGAGCGGCGCGAATCGTTGGTTCCCCGTGGACGCGCCGCCGCGTCCATCGGCAGTGCGGTATGTCCCGGCCGCATGCCAAGCCATACGAATCATGAAGGGACCATAATGGCCATAGTCCGCCGGCCACCACTCCTGGGACTCTGTCATCATTTGCTCTAGATCTTTTTTAACTTCATCCAGATCGAGTTCATTGAACGCTTGCGCATAGTCGAAGCCCTTATCCATCGGATTGGGTTGTTCACCATGCTGATGAAGAATGCTCAAGTTCAACTGGTTAGGCCACCAATCCTTGTTGTTAGTGCCTCGACCCTCCAGCTGGGTATTTCCACCGTGCATAATCGGACATTTACCAGAACCAGTTTCGTTACTCATAACGTTCTCTCCCGTTTTGTTTGAGTCAAAGTTAGGCTGAGTCCCAACCACGATTCGCTTTTCGCGAATAGATTAACTATAGGTAGATGAGAGTATTCAGTAAATTTGAATATATTGAAATCTACATTCTATTTATTAGAATATAGGTAAGTCTGGATACTAATATGATTACACTTAAACAATTACACTACGCCCTAGCCGCAGAAAAGACCCTGCATTTCAAAAGGGCGTCTGAGATCTGCCATGTCAGCCAATCCGCGCTCAGTACCGCCTTAATGGAGCTAGAAAAACAACTTGGGTTACAAATATTTGAACGAGACAACAAAAAAGTACTGATCACACCTGTTGGCGAAGAAGTGCTGCAAAGAGCACGCGAAATTATGCAACAGGTGGACGATTTGCAACACCTGGCCGAACGTCAAAAAGCACCGCTCAGTTTTCCTCTCACCTTGGGGGCAATTCCCACAATCGCGCCTTATTTACTTCCCATGGTTTTTCCAATGTTGAACCAAGCCTATCCGCAAGCTCAGATCGCGGTGGTAGAAGAACAATCACACACATTGGTGAGTATGGTGAAAAACGGCGAAATAGATACTGCCATCATCGCATTGCCTTTCGACTGCGAAGGTCTACTAAGCATGGAGTTCTGGCAGGAAGATTTCTATTGGGTCACCTTAAAACAAACCTCACTATTAGGGAAAAAAGAAATCAGTAGCAAGGATATCAATGAAAATGAACTCATGTTACTCAATGAAGGACATTGCTTGAAAGAGCATGCGCTCACCGCGTGCAAGTTTTCTGGCCAAAAAGCCAATCATGGTTTCGGTGCATCCAGTTTGACGACACTGATGCAAATGGTTTTGGGTGGGCTAGGCAGCACGTTGATTCCAGACATGGCGAGAAAACAATTGATTGGCAATAGCGAGAAATTATCCACCATACATATTAACGAGCCTGGCCCTCATCGACGAATTGCTTTTATAGTTCGCCCTAACTATACGCGGATGTCTAGCATCGAAGCGCTGAGTGCGCTCTGTAAGGCGTCGCTTAGAGAAAACCAAACTCAACAGTAGTCATTATTGGATAACACCAAAGGATCAGGCGATCGTCTTCTAAAAGCTGATCTGAACTAGGCTGACACTAAGAGTTAATTTAGTCGCATAGTTTTCTCGCCAATGTGGCCGATTGAGTCATAAAATCTATATTCAACATATCAAACCACCAAACCAACAGAAAAAATCAGCTGTATTAAAATCATTGACAAGACTCTAGTATAATTTGAGCTTGCCATTTTGTATTGCTAACTTCTTTCGCAAATAATATAGATATTACCTAACATACCCGTTCATCGGTAAAATGACTTCACTTCTGCTTGATAGTATATGGATTGAATGGCACCGTTTATGATTAGTCACTAGAGAGACACAACAGTGCTTTATTATAAACACGATGAGCTATATAAAAGGATTTAGCAATCTTCACGACTATAGACTGAACTTCAGCCTATCAAACTGATCACTTTTACATTTGAAAGCAACGACAATTTCTGTAGTACACAGAATAAACTAGTGTTATTTTCACTATCACCCTACCTTCAGAGTGAATACTGAAAGTACCCTGCGGTTCAAGGTCACCGCTGCGAGAAAGACATTAAAGACTCGAAGTTGGAGCGATTCTTCATGATTTTGCACCCGCTGGCGATGCCGGTTTTCTTTTTCCTGCTATCAGCAGCCCTAATCGGTTACTTTGGAATCAAAATGACCTATATCGCCCGTGAATTGGCGCAGGCCAGTGGTCTTGGCGAAGCCTTTACCGGGGCTGTATTTATTGGCGCAGCGACTTCGCTGTCGGGCATCATCGCCTCAGTAACCGCCGCATCCCAGGGACACGCCAGCTTGGCTGTGAGCAATTCCTTGGGCGGCATAGCAGCCCAGACCCTGTTCCTGGTGCTGGGTGATCTGATCTATCGTAAGGCCAACCTGGAGTTTGCTGCCGCATCCGTTGAAAATATGCTGATGTCAGCACAGTTGATGCTGCTGTTGTGCATTCTATTTGTGGCCTTTACATTGGCCGATACCAGCTTCTTCGCCATTCACCCCGCTTCCCTATTGTTGATTTTCACCTATCTGTTTACAGTTAAAATGCTGGTTGATACCCATGAAAAACCGATGTGGCTACCACGCATGTCTCACGGCACTGTCCGCGAGCCCAAAGGTAACCTGCTTAAAAAAGAGAGTGCGGCGAGTGTCACTCAGCTAGGTATCAGGTTTCTCGGCTGCGCGGCAGTGGTTGGTTTGTCCGGCTGGTTGATTGCCAATGCCGGGTTTGCAATTGTGGCGCACGCTGGACTGTCCGCGGGCATCATGGGCGGGATATTTATAGCCGTTGCCACATCCTTACCGGAATTGGTTATCGCCATTACCGCCATTCGTGCCGGCGCTCTGTCGCTGGCGGTGGGCGATATCATTGGTGGTAACGCTTTTGATACTTTATTTATTGCTGTCTCTGATTTCTTTTACCGGGAGGGATCTATATACGAAGCAGTTTCCGAACAGGAGTTTGTCTGGCTGGGGGCCGCGATGCTGATGAACTGCACCCTGTTGCTCGGCCTGATGTACCGAGAGCGTAAGGGGTTCGCAAATATCGGCATGGAGAGCCTGATGGTTTTGTTGATATATATCGCCACTGTGAGCTATCTGAGTATGCGTTAATAAAGCTGATTGATACCCATAGCTAGGAATTCGACATGGATGAAGTAGGTACAGAATCAACTGCCCAGTGGCACACACAAGAGGCGGAATCAGCGTTTAATACGCTCCAATCCTCGCCTACTGGTTTGCCTAGCGCTGAAGGGCACCTTCGCTTAAAAACCTATGGCAGCAACCGTCTGCGACCACTCGCCGGTAAAAGCGCGCTAAAACGCTTCCTATCTCAATTCAACAACGTCCTGATTTATGTCCTGCTCGGCTCTGGGTTGGTCACGCTGTTACTTGGTCACTGGGTCGACAGTGGTGTCATCTTTGGTGTGGTGATCATCAACGCGCTGATCGGTTTCATCCAGGAGGGCAAAGCCGAGGAAGCCCTGAATGCCATTCGCCAGATGCTCTCCCAGCAAGCCACGGTAAAACGCGACGGTCAGTTCATCACTATACCTGCAGAGGATCTGGTGCCCGGCGATGTGGTACTGGTGCAGTCTGGTGACAAGGTACCGGCAGATCTGCGACTATTTAAAACCCGTGAATTACGCATTGACGAGGCTATGCTCACTGGCGAATCCCTACCGGTGGATAAACACACTGTGGCGGTGGCCGCCCAGTCTGTGATCGGGGATCGTAAATGCATGGCTTTTTCTGGCACCCTGGTCACCTATGGACAAGGGCAAGGCGTGGTAGTGGCCACTGGTGAACAAACTGAAATCGGCCGCATCAGCCACCTACTAAGCGAAGTGCCCCAGCTAACGACGCCACTGTTACGGCAAATGGCCACTTTTGCCAAGTGGCTGACCGCGGCCATTGGCGTGGCTGCGACCGCAACCTTAGTATTCGGTGTATGGATTCACGGCTATCCCCTTGGGGAAATGTTCCTTGCCGCGGTTGGTCTGGCGGTAGCAGGTATTCCCGAAGGTCTGCCTGCCATCATGACCATCACCTTAGCTATCGGTGTGCAACGCATGGCGAGAAAAAACGCCATTATTCGCCGTCTACCTGCGGTCGAAACCCTTGGATCAGTAACGGTGATCTGCTCGGATAAAACTGGCACCCTGACCCGCAATGAAATGACCGTGCAGACCGTGGCCAGTGGCGCCGGCTTGTGTGAAGTCACCGGTGTGGGCTATGCCCCTCAAGGGGGCTTTAATCTCGATGGCCACGCCATCACGGTGGAAGAATTACCTTTGCTGCGAGAAATCTCACAGGCGGCGCTCTTATGTAACGACGCCCTGCTTAAAGAGCAGTCGGGTCAATGGCAAATGCAGGGTGATCCCACAGAGGGTGCGTTGGTGACTTTGGCGATGAAAGCAGGGCTAGAGCAACACTACTGCCTAAAACAATATCCTCGCATCGATGCGATCCCCTTCGAATCGCAGCATCGTTTTATGGCGACCCTGCATCACGATCACGCTGGGCATGGATTTGCCTATCTCAAAGGTGCACCAGAGAAGATCCTCGATATGTGTTTTCTGCAACGCATGCGGGGCGAAGATGTTTCCCTCGATCGGGCATTTTGGGAAACTACCATGGAACAGATGGCGGCACGGGGGCAACGGCTGTTGGCAATCGCCTTCAAAGTCATGCCCGTTAACCAGCAGAGTCTGAGTTTCGCGGACGTAGAGTACGGCCTGACCCTACTGGGGATTGTCGGCATCATCGATCCGCCCCGCACAGAGGCCATCGCCGCGGTGCATGCCTGCCGCTCCGCAGGTATCAAGGTTAAAATGATCACCGGTGATCACGCCAAAACTGCTAGTGCCATCGGCAAACAGATGGGTATTGGTGACGGCCTCAGTGCAATCAGCGGCGCGGAATTAGAACGTTACGATGCGACACAATTACGCGAAATCGTCAAACAGCACGAGATATTTGCTCGCGTCTCGCCCGAGCAAAAATTACAGCTGGTAACCGCGCTACAGGCCTCTGGCGAAGTCGTGGCCATGACCGGCGATGGCGTTAACGATGCACCTGCCCTTAAGCGCGCCGAGGTCGGCGTGGCGATGGGTCAAAAGGGCACTGAAGCGGCCAAGGAAGCAGCAGAAATGGTGCTCACGGACGACAACTTCAGCACCATTGTGCAGGCTGTTGAAGAAGGCCGTACTGTCTATGACAACCTGAAAAAATCGATCCTATTTATTCTGCCTACTAATGGTGGCGAAGCCCTGACCATCATCGCTGCAATCGCCTTGGGGCGCATGCTGCCGATCACCGCTGCACAAATCCTCTGGATCAATATGATCACTGCGGTCACCCTGGCGCTCACCCTGGCCTTCGAGCCGGCGGAACAAGATGTGATGAAGCGTCCACCTCGTGACCCACGCGAGCCTCTGTTGTCTGGTTTTTTAATCTGGCGAGTGATTTTTGTCTCACTGATACTGGTCACCGGCACCTTTGGATTGTTTCTTTGGGAACGGGAACAGGGCGTCAGCATCGAAGTGGCACGCACCGTGGCAGTGAATACCCTGGTGATGTTCGAAGTGTTTTATCTTTTCAGCGCCCGCTACTTACTCGCACCCTCCCTCACGCGCAGAGGGCTCACCGGTAACCGTTACGTGCTCTATGCGATTGGCATTCTGCTGATCATTCAACTCGCTTTTACCTATCTCGCACCGATGCAAACCCTATTTCGGACTGCGGCCATCGGGCCCGAAGCCTGGCTGCGAATTTTGCTGGTGTCGCTGTCGGTGCTGGTGTTAGTGGAATGCGAAAAATATCTGTTGCGGCGTTTTAGTCCAGCAGCGCGGGGGCAGGCGTGAGTCCGGATCCATGTGCTGAGCCTAAACGGTGCCAGCTCGTCTCTGAAATTCGCGCTGAGCGTGTTCCCCTCTCCCCCAACCAGAAGCCGATGTGCGTTGAGCAGCGATTACAATTGTTTGAATAGGGAAACCATGTCCTAATGAATATTACTAATATGACACAAGCCAGCATCGCCTACTTTTCCATGGAAATCGCCCTCGAGTCGGCGATCCCCACCTATTCGGGAGGCTTAGGCGTATTAGCCGGAGACACGCTTCGCTCTGCGGCAGACGCAGGTCTGCCCATCGTGGGCATAACCCTACTATCCCGCCATGGTTATTTTAGACAGATCTTGGATGAGAACGGCAATCAGTCCGAGCAGCCCGTATGGTGGCCGGTGGACGATTATCTAGTGCCGGTAGATCTGCACATCAGTCTCACTCTGGAAGATCGTGAAGTTGCCGTGAGCGCGTGGCGTTACGATATTCAAGGATACGGCGGCGACATAGTACCGGTCTTTCTACTGGATACAGATTGTGATAATAACTCTGACTACGATCGCAAATTAACTGATCAACTCTATGGGGGGGACGCCGAATACCGACTCTGCCAGGAAGCCGTTCTGGGAATTGGCGGCATACGCATATTACGGGCGCTGGGTTATCACAACATCGAGCGTTATCACATGAATGAGGGACATTCGAGCCTGCTGATCTTCGAACTGCTAGATGAACTGAAACAGTCGCAAGGAAATGCAGGAAGCAAACAAGACCGCATAGCGCACATCAGGCAACAATGTGTCTTCACAACACATACCCCAGTGGCAGCAGGTCATGATCGCTTTTCGCAAGAGATGGCATACCGCGTACTCAAGAGGTGCGATCCGTTCCAGGAATGTGCTGATGAACTTTGCTGCTACAACGAACTCAATCTTACCTATCTTGCTTTAGAGGCGAGTCGCTACGTGAATGGAGTAGCAAAGAGGCATCGTGAGACTTCCCAAAAAATGTTCAGTGGTTACCCAATCGACTCTATCACCAATGGCGTCCATGCCTATACCTGGACCAGCGACGCGATGCGAAAATTGTTTGATGAGCGGATTCCAGATTGGCGACTGGACAATTCCATTCTTCGTTACGCCATCAGTATTGAAAAAGAAGAGATCTTTCTCGCTCACCAAGCTGCGAAACAAACCCTAGTTGAATATGTCAACAAAGTGTCCAATGCCGGCATGGATCAGCGGATCATGACCATTGGATTCGCACGTCGAGCAACGCCATATAAACGTGCCACTATGATTTTCAATGATATCGAACGCTTACGCAAAATTACCCAACATTGTGGAAAACTACAACTCGTGTTTGCCGGCAAGGCGCATCCGCAAGATCAAGGTGGCAAGGCTCTTATTCGGGAGATTTTCAGTTCTCGAGACAAGTTGAATGGCGACATTCGCATCGCCTATCTGCCAGATTACGATATGGAAATTGGTCGCTTAATTACTGCTGGTGTTGATTTATGGCTTAACACACCGATGCCTCCCATGGAAGCATCAGGCACAAGCGGAATGAAGGCAGCATTGAATGGTGTGCCCTCTTTAAGTGTACTGGATGGTTGGTGGATCGAAGGCTGTATCGAGGGTGTGACCGGCTGGGCAATCGGTAACTCCGAACCGCATGAACAACAACCACCAACCGTTACTGAAGCGGAAACAAATATTCTTTACTCCAAACTGGAAAATCTAATCATGCCGCTGTATTACCAAAACCGAGACGCATATTTAGAGGTGATGCGTCATGCAATTGCCATTAATGGCTCCTTTTTCAATACAGAGCGCATGATGAGCCAATATGTCACCAAAGCCTATTTCAAGTGAGTTATTCGATGAAGTCATTGAGCAGATGGCTGACGCAATCCAAGCAGCGATTGTTCCGGTTATCCTTGTTGCCCCTCTACTAATATTCGTTCGGGCACTAATCAATCCTCTACAGTATCACTCAAGCCAGCAGCTTCCAGAATATCATTTTTTTTAATCTGGTTTGTCTACTCTTTCATGGCGTTGGTGGCATGATCCTGTAACTTACAGAATCGTTATTTGGTCTGGCCTTGTATTAGTACCGATGCTCACCGGTTGGTTTAACCATCACTGAAGCCGAATAAAAAGTAAAAGAGGCTAACCTTAATTACCAGTCCCCAAGGTTATCTTTAGGTTATCTTCCTGCACCTATATCTATCTAAGCGGCAAGGGGCAACCCCTGCGCACACCCTTTTTCTTCAAATAGGTAACAGTGCTTGCGGGATCACAACCTAAGCAAGAACAGATCCGTAACATAACAGAACGCTTAAATCATAGCGCTGAAGAAAGCTGATAGATAATGAATAGATGCTCGCGTATGATGGTTGTCGAGTGTGTCGGTACGATAAATTGATATTGTCAGGTAATGCCCTAGGCTATACTCTAGGTGGAGCCATCTGCAAGACACGCAAAATGATTCATGCTTTTTCTAGTCACTACTAGTGTTTATAATTCTTTAGTTTTGTTGCCAATAAAAAATCAGGCCCTCCTCTGTGGAAAATCCGATTAATAGTTTTATAGTACTGTTCAGTGTTGTGGATCCCATAGGTGTCGCTTGGCTATTCGCCGCCATGACTAAGGGAACAGAAAGAAGTGCCCAACGCAAAATGGCTCTGCGCGCCACCTTGTTTGCCGGTGGTATACTGTTGCTATTTCTTTTTTCGGGAACAGTGTTACTAGATTGGTTCGGTATTACTATTCCTGCGTTTCGCATAGCGGGTGGAGTGCTTTTATTTTTACTTTCAATCGATATGATATTTGCCCGGCATTCCGGGCTACGCTCTACCACCACAACGGAGCAAGCAGAGGCAATACATAAACAAGATGTGTCGGTTTTTCCGCTGGCCTTTCCACTGCTCGCGGGGCCAGGTGCGATAACCACAGTTCTACTATCGGCATCAGCCAGCACGGTTAGCCCTCTGCCTTGGGATACACTGCTAGTACTAGTGGCCGTCCTCTTTAGTACATTAATAGCGCTACTCTATGCGCCAATGCTCACAAGATCGTTAGGAGAGACAGGGGCTAATGTGGTGAGCCGCCTGCTTGGGCTTCTTTTGGCCGCCTTAGCCGTTCAATATATAATTGACGGTATAATTGCTTCGTTTTTAGCAATCAGCCAAACCTAGTGGTGGTAACAATGAGCATCTCACACATATAGCGCTACCACTGAGAATACCCCTATCATAGCGGTTCAGCGTGTACTGTTCTGACAAACCTGCCTGTGGCTTCAACCACTCGAAACCGGTATCCTCCGGCTGCCACCGCCTCACCTACTGTGGGCAGATGTCGAAGCTCTGCAGTGACAAAACCGCCGATGGTATGGGCCTCTTTACTTGGCAACTGTAGCGCCAATAAATCGTTGACTTGAGAGATTGATACTCGTCCGTCCAACTCATAGACACCATTGTCCAACGCTCTGATGCCATGTTTGGTTCGATGAACGTAGCCGGGTACATTGTAACCGGCTCCCACAAAATCGCCGAGCACCTCTTCTTGAATATCCTCCAGAGTGACCATGCCAATGGCGGAACCAAATTCCCCCAGCACGATTGCCATACGGTCCTCGCGACGTTTTAGAATCGGTAACAGTTCATAGATCGGCTGTTGGGCGACGACGAATTCTGCTTCATGTGTCAGAGAGTCAAGAGATGTTTTGGCGATTTCCGGTTGCATCAACTTCCACACATCGAGCGCGACCACTCCGGTGATGGTACCTGCTCCATCGTCATAGACGGGTAACCGGAAGTGACCCTTACCACAGGCGAGTGTAATGGCGTTAGCGGTGGAATCTCGTTTGTTTATGGTGGTCATTTCTGCCAGAGGTATCATCACTTCCCCAACACTGACGTCAGCCAACTGAAATGCCTTGCGTAGACGGATCCAGGTCAGCGGGCTCACTTCCCCGGCCGTATCTGATGCATCTAACACCGCACGTACCATTTCCCGTGTCATCGATACATGACGCAATCCCTTACCACCTACCAAACGCGCTGCAGATCGCGCCAGCAGAGCAAACCCGTAAACCACTGGAAAGATTAAATACATAAACGTTCGCAGCGGGGTCACGATTAGCGGTGCGATATGGTCTGCTTTTTGTTGAAAAACACTTTTCGGGACTACTTCCGTGAGTATTAAAAATATTGGTGAAAAGATGAGAATCGCCCAAAGCTCGCCTTGCTGCCCCAAAAAACGCACCATCAGAATGGTGCCGAGTGTAGTCAGTGCAACAATCGCAATATTAGTGCCGACCAGTGTTGTTGCCAATACGAGTTCCGGGCGACTCTCTACCTTTAATACGGCCGCCGCTTTGCGATCTCCCTGACTGGCTTTATGGCGAAGCCTGATTTTATCTGAACTAATTAATGCGATTTCCGATCCTGCAAAAAATGCTTTTACTGCAATCAGCAGCACCATCAGTGGAATCATCCACAATAGATCCATCATTCAACTTCTCCACTGCGCCCATGGGAGGTACGCGCCACGCGCAGCAACACAATCCTGTGTTCGTGCATTCTCTCTACACGAATGTCTACCCCGTTAATAGTCAGTTCATCCCCTTCCTGCGGCAACCGATCTAGGTGTCTGAAAACCACCCCACCAATGGTGGTCATGCGTGGATCGGTAATACCGTAGTTAGTCAGATCGTTAAACGCAGTGAGTTTCATTTCCCCAGGGACTTCGAAGTAGCCGGGTTCAGAGCCGACGAATTCTTCGGCTTTAGAGGAGATGCCCGTCACTGGGTCGAAGACAAACTCCACGAGATCTCTAATGGTGATCATGCCCTCAACACCACCAAACTCGCTGAGCACCACTGCCGCCAAATGTTGATGCTTGAGGAAATATTCCAGCATTTCATCCAGTCTCTTAGTGGGAGGAACCGCCACTACCGGGTGCAGTACCGATGAGATAGAGTGATCGTCAAGATTTTCTCCAGTCAACGACAGAGCCATCAGATCCTCAGCATGAACAAAACCTTTCATGTTGTCCCGATGTCCCGAATAAACGGGTATGCGCTGTTGTCTGTGGCTAATCATACTGTCCCGAACCGCTGATAGGGGTTGCGCGACATCGACAAAGGCCACCTGAGTCCGGGGTTTCATCACCGCGATCACTTCCGTCGCGCCAGCTTCTAGTAGTGTATCCGCGAGCACCCTCTCCTCTAGCCGGAGTTCGCCCGACTCCTGCAACTCCTTAACAAGGGTTTTAATTTCGTCCACATGGATGATATTGCCCGGGGCCTTCTCCTGACCCACAAAAGGTGTGGTCAACTTGTCCGACAATAACCGCACTAGATAACGCAGCGGAGACACCAATCGCACCCACAAGCTCATCGGTCTGGCCACAATGCGAGTGCTGATGCCCACTGGATCAGAAATGGCAATGGTCTTTGGCGTCACTTCGCCCACCAATAGAAGTAACGGAATCATGATCAGCAAGTTCACCCAAGCAGCAGTGCTTTCATCCACCAGCACCAGTAGTATCGCAGTCATATTTGCTGCCGCAGCCACATTAATGAACTCATTACCACACAAAATTGAAATAATCAGACGTCGAGGTTGATCCAACAGCGCGTAGAGGGTACTCGCTTGAGGATTGCGCACACGCCGAAGTTGCGTCATATCAGTTTTCGACAATGAAAACAGCGCCACTTCCGAACCAGAAAAAAAAGCCGAAGCCAATAGCAGTAGAATCTGTATCAGAATACGGAGGATCATGTCCGGCTCCAGCAACCGGGACCAATCGATATCAGTGAATGCAATCTGCGACGCCAGATCTTCCATGGTTGGTACTTTCGTCAGTCCTCTATTGTCGAATCAGTAGTCTGGAAACCATTTTACTCAAATTTAATAACCTTTAAGCTTGAGACATCTCAATAAAACGTGGTTCAAAGACTAGAATTAGAAGCAACGAAACTATTGCCGGACGCATCGATTTTGCAGTCAATGAAAACGGCATTAAGTTGTACGAATACAATGCAGATTCTGCATCATGCCTAATGGAATGCGGAAAAATTCAATGCCTATGCTCGGAAACCTAATCCGTCACTGAAGGATTAGATACAGGCCAAGACATCTTTAACAACTTGGTACCTGTCTGTCGTAAAAACCACGTTCTGAGCTGACTACATATCATGATCGATAACGATCTTGAAGAAAATTATGATGCTCAAATCAATGCGTTCATTATCGACGGTAAATTGTCAGGCACTTACTTGCGGGTAGATCAGTCGCTAATCATTTGCGGAAATAGCGAGTTACCCCCACTAGGAATCGTCGACTATTGTCAGCAGAGGCCCCATATCCTACTGCGTAGAGTAGATGGCTGAATCTTTCGGTCAGTAGGTGATTCTATTATCGAACACTATCTTCTTGCTGGACTCGCATCAATGATACGCTCCATGGCGACGCGCCCACGCAGTCCCCTGTGTTTTTCGTCGTCAAGCTTTCTAGCGAGTTCCGCCGTCAATTGGCTTCTATCAATCCGGCAAAATCCGAGTCGTTCATAGAACGGGGCGTTCCAGGGAACTTCACTAAATGTTGTCAATGTCACGCGAGACAAACCTTCTTTGCAGGCCCACTTCACCACACTTTGGATCAGGGCTCGACCCAATCCCCTGCCTTGATGGTCAGGTAGCACATTTACTTCGACAATAAACCCTGAACCATGCTCTAGCGCAGCAATGATGAAGCCGACAGGCTCCCTTTGCTGTGTCAACGCAACCCAAAGGCGTCCCTGGAGCCTTGCTTCAACCAGCTGCTCGATCGGAACGACACTATCTCTCTCTTCTGGCGTAATCACTGAGTTCGGAAACAACGCAGCGGCGGCACGCTCGATAGATGCCAACTTTACAAGATCTTGTTCACGAGCCTGTTCAATGGTGTACTGAATCATAAAATACTATTCCCAATGTCTCCGGCTTGTTCACGCCAACACTTGGCGCGCATATACCCGGATTTCATTGATCCAGGCATTGTTTCGTCAAGCGCTTCAACCCTGGCAGAACTTCTCTTTCGAACCAGGGATTACGCGTCAGCCAGGTATAATTGCGTGGCGAGGGATGTGGTAACGCAAAATATTCTGGCAAATACTCGCGCCAATTCTTCACCGTATCGGTCAAGGTTCTGCTTCTGTCAGCCAAATAATATTGCTGTGCGTATCGACCAATCAGGAGCGTTAATTGGATCTCTGACAGACAGGCCAGCATCTCAGCGTGCCATCGCGGCGCGCATTCCGGACGCGGCGGCAGATCTCCAGAGCGCCCCCTGCCCGGATAACAGAACCCCATGGGCATCATCGCCACCTGGCTCTCGTCATAGAATACCTCTCGACTCATACCCAACCACTCCCGCAATCGGTCACCACTGGGGTCATCCCAGGGGATACCACTCGCATGCACACGCGCGCCAGGAGCCTGACCGATAATCAGTAGGCGCGCCCCCACTTTAGCGCGCACAACGGGTCGGGGGGAATGGGGCAACTCCCTGGCGCACAACTGGCAGCTAAGCGCTTCCTTGAGAAGATCAACCAACTCTATATCAGTCATCTAAAACTCCTGAAAGCCCTGTCTGTAGCCGGGACAAATAACTATCACAAGCCCCCTCGTAGTTATTCACTCACCATTATCCGACTCAGCGCGGAATTTTTGTGACGCAAAAAATCATGCAGCCGTGCGGGATAATCCGGTGTGACTGCTCTTTGCACGGACTCACGCGCCATCAACTGTTTTCTCCACGCAAGGACTTTGGGGCAATGCTGGAAAAA
>DJFZ01000043.1:0-99199 GCA_002432655.1 Thiotrichaceae bacterium UBA5859
TTTTCGATCTTGTCGTGTACTTCATTGTGTATTCTAGTGGCGGCGGTGACTGCGGAAGTGGCAGACTGCTTTATCGGCCATTCACTGTGACCATAGATTTGACCGTTCGTGTCTTTTAGTGAGAATTTGAAATTACCCTGATACCAGTACCAGCCTTGACGTTGTTCTAATTGAGGTTGTGGCCAATCTAATAATAATATGTAATCGGCGTGGGAACGGTCAGTAGTGATGATGCCGACCTTCGTCAACGAATTTGCTGCGGACGATACAAAAGCCTCAGCTGAGGGGGATTGTGCTTGTACCTGTATACGAATATTGGATGCTATTTGGTTGGATTGTTTGTTCAGTTCGGCAATAGAGTATTGGCTCGTGACACCATGCCCACTAGGATCCACCACCTGTAACATCAACTGAATCTGGTTTCGCTGCCGTTGGAGTTCGATAGCACTTTGAATGAAGCCTACTTGGCTTAATTTATCCTGATAGAGCGAGACGTTCTTTAACTGGGTTTTTGTTTCGGCATCCAGGCTGTGGATCCGCCCTCTGAAAAGTTGTAGCGCTTGTATTCGTGACAGCGCTGCAAGTGCGTGGTATTGCTGGGTTTGAGGATCTTGCCAACTATCCACTATTTGTACGGCGTTTAATACTACTTCAGTGTGAGTTTCGATCTGCTGTTCCGTTTCACTACTGAACTCTGATAGCCCTGACTGGTGTAGGTAACTTTGTTTGTCTTGCATTCTAGCGCGTATATTGACACTGAAATTTTTCGCCAACTCCGCTCGCGCTCGATCTTGGGCGATGGCTAAACTGGCACCAACGCCAGTGCCGACGATATGTGTTTTTGTGGGATAGGCTGCAGCAGGCCGATCAATCCATTCGGGTTTCGATGAGGCTTCATTGCGTAAAGCGCCACATCCTGAAAGCAGTAGTATGATTAGTAAGATAGTCGGAAAGGTTTTTGGTTCCATTTTATAATCCAAATATAGTGTTTGTGCCAAGACGATGATAAACCATTAGTCGAAAGTCTCCAGGGGAGATGCGTATTGGCACTGTTTGAGTCTGGCTAGCAAATAATGGTCTCACTTGATACTCGCCTGCTTCAAGGGGAATTTTTACAGCCCACCAACCACTTGGCAGGCTGGCCCAAGTCCGTGTATCTGCGCGCTCTGAAGCAACGGTAGCCACATTGGCAATTAGGCCCAGTATTGGCGCTTCTTGGGTGCTTTCTTTTACGACGCGATGTTTAACTGCTACGCGCGCCACTGCCCTGGCTGTAATAGCAGGTATCTGATGTGTAAGGGTTTGTTCTGCAATGGAATTCATATTTGCGAGTAAATCACTAGAATATTGAGTTTGACTGACCTGAAAGCGAGGCGTTCGCGTGAGGTTGAGCCTGTTCTGGTGTCTGGGAATGGAAATTCTATATAGTTCACCATCTTTGGGATCTACCGCTTGAATGGCCGCTTCTTCCCGTATGGGCGCTAATCCCTCGGCAATTAGCAGTAATAGCTGACCTTGTTGTTGATAAATTTTTTGAGTGGTCCAGACAGTCACTGCATACCGCTTTTGTAGTCGAGCGCGTTCGGCATGTAAGCCAAGATGATCCATCAGTCGTAACATATCCAGAATTAAAAATTTCGGGGGCGACTGTTGACTTTCCTGAAAGGAGATAAGCGCTTTACGATAAGCTATCAGTGCTTGATCCCATTCTCCCGCCATTTCGAACACGACGCCAGAGAGGTATCGAGGAAAAGCGTTTTGCGCAGGGATCGGGTTTTTCTCGTTGAGACGATTTAAAGTCACGTCCATCTGTAACACTTCTACTCTGGCCGCTGGTAAATCGTTTAGTGCGACATAATTTAGAATCTTAAATACGTGGATATAAATCTGTTCAAACCCATGCGGCAGATAAGTGCGCTGTTGATCATTGATAGCCGACGCCAGGGTTTGTTCTGATAGGCTGATAGCAAGTAGCGGTTGCAGTGCGGATTTGGCGCGCTCTAGACTTTGGTTACTTAAATCGAATTCGCGTTGTAAGCGCAATATCAAGCTGCGATTTAAATCAAATAGTATCGCACTCTTTTTGTCCCCGTTTGTCTGCTTGTCAAGATCGGTTAAAGCAGGCTGCAGATTACCTGTGCTCAGATTCTGTTCAAAAGAACTCATTCTCTGATTATAGGTGACGCATCCTGAGAGCATCATCAACAGCACCAAAACTGGCGCTAATGGAGAAGATCGGCTGCTCATGGTTTGCTGCAGTTGACACCTTGCGGTGATCTGCTTGGTACTCATGAATGACGGAAACTAATATCTTAAAGTAGGTCGCTTGATGAATTTTTTAATCTTTTTTTGTCCCACCCAGACTTTGCGATTATCTGCGAGGCTAATCATAGTCAAGTCTACCTGATAGTACCGCACTTGTTTTTTTGATGCCTGATCGATAATCGTATTAATGGTGCCTTTGAGCATATAATCTGCGCCGATTTCTTGTCCCATTGCTTTACGAGTATCAGCACGTGCATGCAAGTCTTGATCTGCACGCTCTTCTCTAATCTGCGAGCGCTCAGTTGAAGAGGCCACAAACTCCACTCGACCAGAGTTGATTAGGGCGCGTTCCATATCATTGACGAAGGTTTTTATATTAATATGTTCATGACTCAGATTGCGCACATCACCGACAATCACTACCGGCATCTTTCCGGTGCGACTGCGAAAGTCGGTTATCCAGGGACGATTCAGGGCATCGGTAATCATCTCTTCCGAGACCAACCTAGAATCGGTATCATTCCAAGCGCCGCTTAAATCCACCACTTCCTCGCTCTCGATTCTATTGACCACGGTACCGCAGCCGCTCAGAAACAATATCGATAATAGGCTAATTAAAACAATAGAAAACCGAAACTTACCTAATGCCATTATTTACCTCCAGTTTGACGATCAAAAATGGAATCGGATTGACTTTGCATAAACTCTTTTAGTGAACTATTCATGGCGTCAGTTTTACTAACAATAGTGTTAATTTGTTCTTTGTCTAACTCAGCTAGGGAGTAGACCATATTGGTTTTTGGATCTCGCCAACGACCTACGATTTTTGCGCCCGCCAGATTGAGTTTGGTGACTGCTTCTATCTGTTGAGAGATAGCACCGGAGCTAATGGTTTCATCTGAGTTATGGGCAGAACTGAGATAATCATTAGAGATAACATTCATATAGGAGCTTAGTACTCTCGCCACCTCTGCTCTAGCGCGGTTATCCGCAGTACTGAGTTGCAGTGACTCGCTGCCCATAGCGGGCGCGGAGCCAACTCCATGGAACAGCCGACCGTTTTTATTTTTGAGGATTTGTGTGCCTTCGTTTACCCAGTCAGGCGCACCTTTAATGTTGAGATCACTTTCTACTACCGTTTTCCCCGAACAGCCTGCCAACGTGAGCAAAAAAAGTGTGAGTAGTGACCAAGCTTTGATTTGAGATTCCGCTCTATCCATGGTATTTGTCCTGTTTCTCTAACCAATATTGAGTGTACACCGAACTATTTTAACCGACCTAGAGAAATAGAGCTGAATAAATCAATATGCTGAGTGATTATTAATATTTCTCTAGCATGATCAACGCTCAAGTCTGCATGACTCCAGCCGCATCGATGCGGCTATAGTTTCGGTAACGATATAGTCGAGAAAAACGATATAAAAGATGTGAGTGACTCATTCGGGCTTCTGATGTCATTCTATCCAAAGGGCTGCCGTTACATACTATCGTATAGAGCTTTCCTAGGAGTTGTTCGGTAAAACAAAGGGATCTTTGGCATGAAGAACCATAATTATTCATTGAATGTGTTATTTGCTGTCGTACTAGTCGTGGCAACAAATCTCGCCTGGGCAAATGAACCAGTGTCGGTTGTTGATAAAATCGTTATGAGTGCTGCTGTGTCTTGGTATGACTATGACTCGGATACCCTGATCGATGGTGGGCTCTCCGGATCTGCTGGCTTTGGGTATGTTGTGAGCCCTTCCTGGGGTTGGGAGGCTGTGTTCAGTGTTGTGGATTCTGAACAAGATACGTCTGACATAGATGCCAGTACCGTGCAGATGCACTGGGACTTCCATTACTATCTACCTACAGAATCTAACCACCAGGCTTACTTGGTAGTCGGTGCCGGAGTGTCAGATACAGATATCAGCGGAACGGCGAAGTTTCTTGAAACGGAAACAAATTTCGGTTTTGGGGTGATGCATTTCGTTTCTCCTAACTTAGCATTTAGAACCGATGCGCGAGTATATTATAGCTTTGATGATAAGTTTATGGATTACGCTTTGACTATCGGTGTAGCTTATTATCTGGATAAATATTGGTCCGTACCTTAACCAATGGGTTGACTAGACAGTCCTGCCTAGCGCAGGATGTTTAGTACTACGAAAACGATGTCGTAGACAAAATTGGTGGGATTGGACAGTCTAATGCTTCTGCGACCGATCTCAGAAATTCAGCCTCCCGAGTTCGGATTTGATTGTCACTGAGCACAGTTTCCACCACGGCTTTTAAAATTTTCATACGGGGCATAATTGCGAGATCGTGTATATCGTCTAACGCGTTTTTTACATCTGTTAGATTGAATCCCGATTCCACCAACCGCTGTGGTCCTAAATCTAAATATGAAGTCCCGGCGTTAAATGCTTTCTTGCGACTGGCACTATCTGAATGACCGACTATTGCCATCACCGAAAGAATCAACACACAAGCATCTAAGACTTGGCCGATATGTTTAAATCTAATTTTAGTGGCGTGCCCTGCTTTTGGTCCCAGCTGACGATGTAGAATCGTATAAAGAACAAACTCAAACAGTGTGACTTTTTTATCCGCCTCGATAAATTGTTTGAAATGATTCAATAATAGATTTTTTTCTTCCTTGGGCAGCTCCCGTAATTTCTCTAGACTGAGATCGATCAAGGGGATGCGATATTCATCTGGCAGTGCTGCTACTTCTGTATGGATCTGGTTCAGCGTTTCTACGGCATCACTCAGGCCAGTCACATTTTGCTTTAACATCTGAATCATTTGTTCATTCTTTTGTTCAGAAGCAATTAACGATAACAGGATAGCTTTCGCACCTTTGAACTCCTGTATGTGCTGTAAGATTCTCTCGGGAATAGATTGCAGTAAATCATGCGCATACTGCATTTGTGCTTCATTCACTTGTCCCACGCTGTTGATCACTGAATCTGAATTGGTTTCAATATTGCCGGTGTTGCTGTTTAGCTGACTGATGCCATATGATTCTTCTTCGGTGGTGAGTGCATGTCCTTCAGTGTCGTAAGAATCTAGCTGTAAATTAGGGTCAATGCGGCGAATGCGCTTTTCGAGTGGTGGGTGGGTGGCCAACATTTGGGTAACGTTTAGTTGACGAACACCCTCACCAAACAACATGTGGCTCATCTCCTCTGTGTGACGGTTTAACATGAGCGAGCCAGTCGCATTTTGATAGATTTTCTTCAGAGCGTGAGCAATACCGCTTGGATTACGAGTAAATTGTACTGCACTGGCATCCGCGAGAAACTCTCGTTGGCGAGAAACGGCTGCTTTTATCAGCCTGCCAAAGAATATACCGGCATATCCAAGTATGTATAGCGCGAGTCCGATCCCCATGATGGCTAGTGCACCTTGGGCGCTGTCTCGACTACGATAACGGGCGTAACGCTGGCTGCGCAGTAAATATCCACCAATGGCGCCTATCACTAGAATGCCGTTGAGAACACCCATGAGGCGAATATTAATCCGCATGTCACCATTTAGAATATGGCTGAATTCATGGGCAACTACTCCCTGTAATTCATCCCGATTTAAAATTTCCAAAGCCCCTTGGGTGACAGCAACCACGGCTTCATTGGGTGAATAACCCGCGGCAAATGCATTGATACCCGATTCCTCGCGCATAACGAATACCTCCGGGATTTGTACGCCTGAGGCGATGGCCATTTCTTCAACTACATTCAATAATCGCCGCTCTAAGGGATCTTCGGTGTCAGCAGATATCGGTCTGCCCCCCATTAATTCTGCCACGGCGCGACCGCCACGGCTTAACTGTACCATGCGTACCATGGTGCCGGAGCCGATGATCAATAGGGTGGCCAATGTACTATAAAAATAGATGTGCAGTGGTAGCCATTGCCATAATTGTGGTGGCCCCATGGAGTATGGTGAGGCGCTATACAAAACCGCCACATGGATGACAACATTCACGCCCAACACAATACAAAGGACGGCTAGGAAAAAAAAGAAAAGCAGACGACCCGTTTGGCGTCGCGCCTGCGCTTGATATTCAAAGAAATTCACTTAACTGAAGCTGACTTTAACGGGCTCTCTCTCTTCAGCATCTTCAATTTCCCATAGATCTGCCTCGGTAAAGTTAAAGGGACGCGCGATGTATAGATCGGGAAAACTCTCGATTGCGGTATTGTAGGTCATGACACTGTCGTTGTAGGCTTGGCGAGCGAAGCTGATTTTATTTTCAGTGCTGGTCAGCTCTTCACTAAGTTGAGCCATATTTTGATTGGCTTTGAGATCTGGGTAGTTTTCTGCCAAAGCAAAGAATCGTCCTAAGGCCTGGGACAGTCCTGACTCCGCTTGTATCATTGCGCCCATGTGGCCAGCGCTGGCACCTTGGTTGGCAGTGACGGCGCTGTTGCGTGCAGCGATTACTGCTTCTAAAGTTTCTCTTTCATGGGCTAAATAGGCTTTCGCGGTCTCTACTAGATTGGGGATGAGATCGTAGCGCCGTTTTAGTTGAACATCGATTTGTGCGAAGCTGTTCTGATATTGGTTTCGCAAACGCACGAGTTTATTGTAAATGGCAATAAGATAAAAAATGATGCCAACTATGATGGCCAACATGATGAGTAGAAAAAGGCTAAAACCATTCATTCGAGTTCTCCGGCGTCCACCAACAGCGGTGGGTGCATGTATTGTTTATTTTATCATTGTCTCTTGTACTAGGAATTTTTATATTATTCAATTAACAAGCCAACTTTCTAGGGTATTTTGAGCGAGTTGGACGTGCAAAATATCACTCAACGATATTAATAAAGAGTTATACTGATTGCTTGGAAAAATAAACTGTTAGCACCCTAGATGGGCGGGTGGACACTTCAGCCATAAGGTGTAAGTGGCCTTGAAATTAGTGGTGTTTGCTCTTTATCGACATGTAGTTTCACAATTTAGACTGTGGTGACAAGGAGTCATAGTGCCGCCTATGGGTGAAGCCAACGCGGTGGGTAAGAAACATGACTTAAACGAGCGACTGGGTTGAAATGGAATAGTGATGGACGAGCAGAAACAATCCCCAAATGAACAGCCCCCCCGGGGGCATGATCCTCGATCAGCGCTTCGCCCGTTAATCTACACGTTGTTACTATTCATGATCTATTTTGTCTTGACCCAGTATATGGGGGAGGCGCCTGAAAGCATTAGTTATACCGAATTTAAGAGCCAAGTTGCGGCGGATCGAGTCGCAGAGATAACCATCCAAAATGACATCGTTACCGGTAAGTATGTCACCGAGCAAGTAGAGAAAGTAGGGGATGGAAATTT
Organism: Thiotrichaceae bacterium UBA5859; assembly: GCA_002432655.1. Lineage (GTDB taxonomy): Bacteria > Pseudomonadota > Gammaproteobacteria > UBA5859 > UBA5859 > UBA5859. The sequence goes on from DJFZ01000043.1 coordinate 7,582, forward strand.
CCCTAGGGCGGATTTTAAAACTGTTCTGCCTGCTATCGAAGATCCTGAACTCTGGCCTCTTTTAGTGGCAGCTGACGTGAAGATTACTGCGAAACCTCTGGAATCACCTGTTTGGGTGCAGATCCTTGTGTCGTTGATCCCGTGGATTCTAATTTTTGGGCTATTCTTTTATTCTAGTCGTGCTATGCGCGGCGCAATGGGTGGTCGTAGTGGGTTGTTTGATTTTTCCCGCTCAAAAGCGCGTCGATTTGAGAAAGAGTCCATACATATCGGCTACGATGATGTGGCTGGGGTGGATAGTGCTAAGCAAGATTTACAAGAGGTGATAGATTTTCTCCGTCATCCGGAGAAGTACCGAAAAATTGGCGCGAAAATGCCAAAAGGTATTCTGATGATGGGGCCCCCTGGAACAGGGAAAACCCTCTTGGCTAAGGCCACGGCGGGGGAGGCAAATGTCCCCTTTTTTAGTATCAGCGGCTCTGAATTTATTGAGATGTTTGTCGGTGTAGGTGCTTCTCGAGTGCGCGACATGTTTACCGAAGCACGTAAGGTGGCGCCCTCGCTCATTTTTATTGACGAGATTGATTCGGTGGGGCGAGTTCGTGGCACTGGCTTGGGTGGCGGTAACGATGAACGGGAACAGACGCTGAATCAAGTGCTGGCGGAAATGGATGGATTTTCCCCAGAAGAAGCAGTAGTGGTGTTGGCGGCGACCAATCGACCCGATGTGTTGGATCCGGCTTTATTGCGCCCTGGGCGATTTGATCGAAAAATAGTACTAGAGCTGCCCCAACGGGATGCCAGGAGAAAGATCTTAGAAGTGCATACTAGACAAGTGCCTTTGTCTGACCATGATTTTTTGGAAGACATAGCGGCACGTACTGTAGGCTTTTCCGGCGCAGATCTTGCCAACTTGGTGAACGAAGCGGCACTCAATGCGGCGCGAGACAGCCGGGATCAGGTGACCCCGGATGATTTTGAAATCGCCCGCGATAAAGTGATCTTGGGCGCGAAGCGAGAACAGATCATGAACGAAGAGGAGCGTCGCCGCGTGGCATATCATGAAGCGGGACATGCGGTCGTGGCCGCATATGCGCTCAATAGTGATCCGTTACGCAAGGTCAGTATTATTCCTCGAGGCCGTGCATTAGGCATGACGGAGCAAATGCCGATGGAAGATCGCCATCACTATACCGAGCCTTACTTAAAGGATCGTCTATTGGTCATGCTCGGTGGTCGGGCGGCGGAGTCATTAGTTTTCGACAACGTCAGCAACGGGGCGGCGGACGATTTAACTCAAGCGACCAAATTGGCGCGTAAAATGGTGGGTCAATGGGGCATGAGCAAGGAGATGGGGCCGGTGAGCTTCCCTCAAAGCGAGGAGCATCCTTTTCTGGGCCGAGACATAATTGAGTCCCGGGATTTTAGTGAAGAGACATTAAAACGCATCGATTCAGAGGTGATAGCGCTCATCCACGAATCGGATGAAAAAAGCAAGCGATTGATAGAACAGCATCGTAGTCAATTGAATGCACTTGCAGAGGCGCTATTAGAACAAGAGTCATTGGATGAAGCCGAATTGCAGGCACTATTAAAGCCCGTGCAAGCGGTCGCCATTGCCAATACCAAAGACTAGTTAAGATATTGATTAAAACGTCGCACAGCGGCGGCAAATAAGATACTACCTAATATCAATATACCAAGAATGTCATGCCAGACTTCTGCAATGCCATTACCCTTTAGAAGTACCTCATAACCAAAATCGATAAAGTATCGCATAGGTGAGATGAGACTCAATATTTTCATCCAGGTGGACATGCTCTCAGGCGGGGTCATAGCCCCGGAAAGAAATAGCATTGGCATCAAGATCATAAATATCAGTAAGGTCGCTTGGGCAATATTCCTGGTTACCACTGCGACTAAGATCCCTAAAGACGAAATGGAAAAGACATATAGAGTCGCGACGCTATAAAATAAGATGAGGCTACCTCGGATGGGGGTATTAAACACACCTTGTACCATGACAAATAAACCCACCAAAGATAAAGCCAACACAGTCAGGACGGTGGGAATAATTTTAGCGATAAAAAGTTCGCGAGCGGTTAAGGGGCTAACCAGTAGTTGATCTAATGTGCCTTGAGATTTCTCGCGAACCAATGCGGCCGCGGTTAGCAGCATGGCGACCATCGTCATGACATTAAATAATTCTAACAGACCACCGAACCAAGCATGGTTCAGACTTTGGTTATAAGCCACACGAACACGAGGATCTATCTGTGGAATTTTTAGCAGAGACAGGCCACCGCCCGCCTGATTGGTTAACATCTCGATATTGTGTTTCTGTAATATGGAGGCGAAATAACTCACTGCCAGTAGCGCTGAGCGGGATTGTCCACCGTCGATGATGACTTGAACTTGTCCTTGACGGGATTGTGTATTGGTTTCGAATCCGCCAGGGATCACTATCACGGCACTGGCGCGACCTGAGGTCAATACTTGGTCGAGTTCGGCGTCACTATGTACCGCACCAATCCATTTAAAGTAGGGTGACTGGATTTTAGTTAGTAAATCGCGACTCGCGGCAGATCGGTCTAGATCATAGAAGGCAATGGGGAGATCTTTAACGCTAATATTAACGGCGTGCCCTGCCACATAGATGGCACCACTAAAGGCCCAAACTAATATCATAATGATAGGGATATCTCGACTCAGTTGTTGAAACTCTTTGCGTACCATCGAATAGATGCGAACCCACATTATCCGATCCTCTTTTTAAAGCGGCTCCAGGCCAGTAAATAGATCGCAGCTGTATAAATTACTAAACCGGAAAGATCACCAATTTGATGATGAAAATCCAAACCTTTTAAATAGCTACCTCGAACCACATCCATAAAATAGGTGGCGGGTAGCAGGTGCGCAATGATTTGTCCGGTCGTATCCATGCTGGCAACGGGGGTGAGGAATCCAGAATAGTTGAATGCGCTGGTGATCGTTAATAACAGCGTGAGTAACATGGCGGCAAGTTGGGTACGCGTGATCACTGAAAAGAACAGACCCATTCCAACAGTACAGAAAGTGTACAGCAGTGCTGCCAACGCCAATAGCCAAAAACTACCAATAAAGCGCACGTCAAATTGGATAATGCTGGCAGCAAAAATGATTAAATAGTTGATAAAGGCAACTACAACATAGGGAAGCGCTTTCCCTATCAGCACTTCCCATCGTTTAACGGGTGAACAGTATAAATTAAATATCGAACCAGACTCTTTCTCTCCTGCGATCAAGAGTGCTCCCTGCAAGGCGGGAAATAACATCAAAATCAATACCAACATACCAGGCACAATCATATTGATGCTTTCCAAGCTGGGGTTAAACCAAACGGTATAAGCCATCTGCACCGGAATAAGAGTGTTGCCACCTGCGCCCATGGAATTTAGCGTCTGTTGCATCAGCTCCCCATTAAATTGTGCATGCAGGCTGGTCAGATAAGTGATGATCACTTCAGCATGGGAAGGTAGTGAACCATCTACGGTTACACCCACACTAATTTGTTCGCGGCGGCGTAACTTACGACTAAAATCTGGTGGAATGTCCACTATCACTCTGGCCTGACCAGATTTTATCAATTCATCAGCATGTTTTTGTTCTGTACTAACAGAAACCAGATCAAAGTATTCTGAAGTGATAAATTGATTGATGTAATCACGACTCAAGTCAGAGCGATCATAATCAATAAAAACTATGGGAATATGTTTTACATCTAAAGATAGACCGTAACCAAAAAGTTGCAGCATTAATAAGGGGATCACAAAAGCCAATACGATAGTGATGGGATCCCGCACCAGTTGCCGAGTTTCCTTTACAGCGATAGCCATCATTCTAGATCGCATGCTTTAATGCCTCACTGGTCATGTAGTTTGCGAATGTCTCTTCAATAGAGAGTGAACGAGATTCGATCACCGCTTCCAATTGATTCTCATGAAGTAATTTCTGCGCTTGCCGTTTGTCTTCCTCAATATTTAAGGATTGCCAATGAACATAGCGGCCATATAAAAACGCATCTGGAAACTGTGTTCTTAGCGTGGACAAGATATTTGCGTATTCAACGCCCTCTGCGACCAATAATTGACCGCATATAGTTTCTGCTTGAGCTTTTAAACGCGCCGGTGTGTCGACTATGATCATTTTACCATTTTGCATAAATCCCAAACGATCACAGTGTTCGGCCTCATCCATATAGTGAGTAGAAACTAAAGCGCTGATCTGATTCTGTTGAGTGAGGTAGTGTACATGATCCCAAAATTGTCGCCGCACATTGGGATCGACACCAGAGGTGGGCTCATCCAAAATCAACAAAGCGGGATTGTGTAACAGTGCACAGGCTAGTGAGAGGCGTTGCCTCACACCTCGTGGTAATGAGCTGGTGACTCTGCCAAAGTAAGGTGTCAGGCTCAGGCCTTCCCCTAAGGAATCTATCTGTTTTTTTAACCTCTTGGCAGATAACCCGTACAAGCCTGCATATAATTTGATGTTATTGAGTACAGTCAGATCAGGATATAGAGAAAACTGTTGTGACATATAGCCTATGTGACGTTTTATAATTAAGTGTTCACTGGCCACGTCAAACCCGACTACCCGGGCACTGCCTTCACTGATGGGTAACAGTCCACAAAGCATTTTAATGAGAGTGGTTTTGCCGGCACCGTTAGGCCCAAGCAATCCTAGGATCTCTCCTGCTTTTAAATCGAAAGAGACCTTGTCCACTGCAACGAAATCTCCAAAATAGCGACTCAATTGTTGGCATTCGATAGTACCGCTTTTCGACTGTTCAATTACGAGGTGTTGCAAATGGTGATTACTATCTTGAGGTGCTTTAGCATGCGATTTATCCCGGAGATGATGCATAAAGAGATCTTCCAGGTTGGGAGCGATTTGCTCAAAGGCGACATCGGTGAGTTCTAATTGGGCAAGTTTGGTCTTTAATTGTTGGCTATCAACGGCGGTATGTAAATGAATTTGGCGGCCAAATAGAGCGGTAGATTCTGCTTCTGGCCACTGTTGTAAATGACTCATGAGTTGATTGGGATCGTGATAACTGATTTGATAATATTGGCCCTTTAAGTTTTTTGTCAGGGTTTCAGGTGTGCCGAGATCTAGTAGATCCCCTTGGTGCATGAGGCCAATTTGATGACAACGTTCCGCTTCATCCATATACGAGGTGCTTAATAACACCGTGACTTCTCTGGTGGCCACCAGATCGTGAATAATCGCCCAAAACTCTCGACGTGAAATGGGATCCACTCCGGTAGTAGGTTCATCTAACAGCAATATATCTGGCAAATGTAGCAGAGTGCAGATCAACGCAAGCTTCTGTCGCATACCACCAGAAAGCTTGGCAGCGGGACGGTTTAGAAACTTGTCCAAATGCGTCATCTTCAATAGTCGTTCTTTGTTCGATCGGAATGTGGATTCTGGTACCTGCCTCAAATCTCGAAAGAAGGAAATATTTTCATCTACGCTAAGAGAGTCGTATAGGTTCAGACCTAAACCCTGTGGCATATAGCCAATTTTGTCTTTAATTAGCTCAGGGTGTTTGAGGGTATCGATGCCGTCAATGAATGCGCTACCAGAGTTGGCGCTTAATACCCCTGCCAGACATTGAATGACACTGGTTTTACCTGCACCATCAGCACCTATCAAGCCAAAAACCTGTCCTTTGGAGACACTAAAACTGACCCGCTTCACAGCTTCAATCTTTTTATAGGATTTGCTGAGACCATCAACCAGGATCGGTGGCGTCGTCACTTCGCTTAGGGGCATGGGTGATGCCTTCTTAAATTTCTATGTTTTTTGAATTCATAAGGGATTGACGGGCGCCTGCACCACAATCAGAGCGTCAGCCGGCATACCTGGTTTGAGTAGATTGTCTTTGTTATCTAAGATAGCTAACTCAACGGCAAACACCAGTTTCACGCGCTCTTCACGGGTTTCGACATTTTTAGGGGTAAATTCCGCTTGTTGTGCAATTTGTTTGACGCGTGCCGGAAAACGTCTATCGGGATAAGCATCAATCAACACTTCCGCTTCCTGATTTAACGTGAGTTGCCCAATTTGGGTTTCAGGGATAAATACTTTTAAAGTCACGCGTTGTAAATCCATGAGTGTAAAAAGTGGCATGCCAGGACGCACTTGCTCACCGAGCTCAATACTGCGAGTTAAGATAGTACCATTCAGTGGACTTTGAATGTTCCAATCGTCAATGAGCGCTTTCAATTCGCGCATACTACTTTCTGCCTGCGCACTCTGCATAGAGAGTGCATCTCTTTCTGCTCTTTTGGCATCGATTCTTTTACGGCCCAATTTGGCTAATGCTAATTGAGCTTGTGTTTGCAACACAGCTGCCTCTGCTTCACGAATAGAACTCTCTCTCACTTCAGTTTGTAAGATGGCAGTGTCTTTCATCTGCTCGGAAGCATATTGTTGTTGTTCTAGTTTTTTTACCCTTTGGGATTCTTTTTCCGCCACGGTAAATGCTGCTCGTGCGGTTTGCAGTTTCGCTTCTGCTACATTCACCGAGGCTTTAGCTTGTTTGATCTCCAAGTCAACTTGGTCGGTGAGTATCTCTAAATAGGTATTCGCCGCTTGTAGTTGTTTCTCTAGAGCGGCGAGCTGTTGCGCAGCCATATCCAATTTGGCTCGAATGGCGGCATCGTTCAGAATTGCCAATGTTTCTCCTTGGCGCACTGACTCTCCCTCATCACGTCGTAGTTCTATCACCTTCCCAGGTGAGTTTGCGGTGAGCTCTGTCGTACGACCTTCAATGCGGCCGCTCGCGCTAATGGTTTCATAAACCACATCGCGTTTTGTATTTGGATTAATGGTAAAAAATATTAATACGATGGCCAATACAACCACTGAGAGGTATAAAATCCTTTTAGTCCACGGCATATGTGTTCTCCGCCATAATCGAGTATGAATGTATGTTAAGTTAGGGCCTGGAAATCAAGATTGATCCGAATCAATGTAGGTTAACACAATGCTACAACAATCAACCCCTCTACCAAACCGTAAACTCCTTTAGAAGAATTTATTGACTTATCTGGGAACATTTTGTTTACAATCAGTAAACAGTTGTTATTTATACCTAAGAGGGGAGACAGATGGACATTGATAAACTGTTTAGTGTGAAAGATAAGGTGGCGTTAGTCACCGGGGGATCTCGAGGTATCGGTTTGATGATAGCAGAGGGTTTGGTGTCTGCCGGTGCGAAAGTCTATATTTCGTCTCGCAAAGCCGAGGTATGTGAGGCCGAAGCAGAGCGGCTCAATAAAATAGGGGAGTGTATTGCGCTGCCAGCGGATTTGAGCAGCGAACAGGGCGCGAGGGCATTAGCCGATGTAATTCTTGAGCGCGAATCTAAGTTACCGATCCTCGTGAATAATGCCGGCGCCACCTGGGGCGCCCCGTTTCAAGAGTTCCCGGATAAAGCTTGGGATCGGGTGTTGAACCTCAATCTGCGTGCACCATTTCATTTATCCAAATTTTTGCATCCGCTACTGAAAGAAGCCGGTAGTCATGAAGATCCTGCACGTATTGTCAATGTAGGTTCGATAGCGGGTTTTCAGGCCAATTCGATTGCGGCTTATTCGTATGGCCCTAGTAAGGCGGCAATCCATCATTTGACCAAAATCTTAGCCTCCGAAATGGCGCAGGACCAAATCACAGTAAATTGTATTGCCCCGGGTGCTTTTCCCAGCAAAATGACGGAATTTGCCTTAGGCAATGAGAGCACACGAAAAATGATGGAGAGCCAGATCCCCTTGAAACGACTGGGCACACCGGAAGATGTAGCCGGCTTGGCCATCTATCTGTGTTCTAGGGCCGGAGCTTATATGACTGGAAACGTCATCCCATTGGATGGTGGCAGTATGGTGAAAGCGTTTTAACGGACGATCATGGATCATTGAGTCAAAAAAAGGCAGCTAAAGCTGCCTTTTTTATTTTTAGTGAGAGAGGCGTTCTAGAAAGGCAGCATCATCTCGTCGCCCCCTTCCGTGGGCACATCCATTTTGTTGGCAAACTGTTGCAGATGGAAATCTTCATCACCAAATTGAGTATCAATCACCTGTAAGCGAATAAAATAGTGACCGATAGCTAATTCCTCAGTTTGCCCCATGCCACCATGCAACTGCACGGCACCTTGGCCAATAAAGCGCCCATACTTACCCACCATATGCTTGAGCGCATGAATATCCAGACGCGCATCTTTCTCTTCGTTGGCTTCCTTTTCAATGGTGGCACGATAGAGCATGGAGCGAGTCTGCTCGGTTTCCACAAACATTTCCGCCAGCTTATGTTTCACGGTTTGGAAATCAGATAATGGATGACCAAACTGCTCCCGTTGGCTAGTGTAGCTGACGGTGTCTTTATAGAGTACTTCCATGGCACCCACTGCTTCAGCAGACAGGGCGAGAATGGCGCGATCGGCCACTTCCTCGACAATTTCTATGCCCTTACCTTCTTCACCAACGATGTCTTCGGCACTGACTTTCACATCAGTGAAAGTAATTTCAGAAGCTCGGTGACCGCAAACCGTGGGATAGTTAGTCATTTTGATACCTTCCGCATCCGCTTTCACGAGAAAACAAGTGATGCCGTCCCGATCGGTGCGATTGCCGCTGGTGCGTGCTGCTACTATGACATAATCTGCGGTGGAGCCGTTCCAGACCACAGACTTAGTGCCATTCAGAACGTAACCATCACCAGATTTTTCAGCGCTGGTAGCCACATCTTCAAGATTGTATCTTGCTTGTTCTTCAGCATAAGCGAAGGTGGCTTTGGTATCCCCGGCAATAATTTCAGGAATGAGTTTTTCTTTTTGCGCTTCGGTACCGCCTAATAACAGTGCATTGCCGGCGAGTACCACGGTTGCGAAGTAAGGCTCCAATGCCAAACCTTTGCCGAGCTCTTCCATGACCACCATGGTATCAATCAGATTGCCACCGAAGCCGCCATACTGCTCGGGAAACGGTAGACCCAGCCAACCTAGATCGGCGAAAGTTTTCCAGTGCTCTTCACTATACCCAGGCTTTTGTTTACTCTGTTTACGACGTACGCTTAACTCATAGTTATCGGCGATAAATTTTTGAATGCTGTCCTTCAACAGCGTTTGTTCTTCTGATAGATCGAAATTCATTTTTTACCCTTTAAATTTTCTGCATCCTTAAGCTCAGGATATTCGTTGGGTTTAACCTAAACCAAGCACGCGCTTCGAGATCACGTCCTTCTGCACTTCACTGCATCCACCATAAACAGTTGCGGCGCGACCGTTGAGATACATTTCCATGCCCATGCGTGAAAAGCTTGGGCCGGCCTTGGCGTGTCCCCAGTTGATGGCGTAAGGACCGGCAGCCTCAATGGTTAGCTCTTGCACACGTTGCTGCATGATGGTGCCTTTGAGTTTTAGAATTGAGGATTCTGATCCGGGTGCGCCACCTGCTTGCACACCAGCGAGGCTGCGCAACTCAGTAAACTCTAGTGCACGTAGATCGATTTCAGCTTCCGCCAATTTTTTGCGGTAACTGTTATCATCCATTAGGTTGCCGTCGCCAACTTTAACTTTTAGAGCATTCCTTTTCAGTTTTTGTAGTGACACCAATGTTCTAGAAATACCGGCAATGGCGCTGCGTTCGTGTTGTAGCAATCCTTTGGCGTAAGTCCAGCCCTTGCCTTCTTCGCCGACACGGTTTTCCACCGGCACTTCCACATTGTCAAAAAAGACCTGATTCACATGGTGGCTTCCACCCAAGGTAATAATGGGTTTCACTTCAATTCCGGGCGTTTTCATGTCGATCAGCAAGAAGGTAATGCCCTCTTGTCTCACGTCTGTGGTTTGTGTTCGGGTTAAACAGAACATCCAATCAGCGATGTGTCCCATGGTGGTCCAAATTTTGGTGCCGTTGACTACATAATGGGTACCTGCTTCGTTTAACTCCGCTTTTGTTTTTAAAGAAGCCAAATCCGATCCGGCACCTGGCTCTGAGTACCCTTGGCACCAATTGACCTTATGGTCGCGAATATCTGGGAGAAATTTTTCCTGCTGTTCTTTACTGCCATAATTCATCAAAATAGGCGCTAACATGACTTGGCCAAAGGGTAGTACTAGTGGCAGGCTCTTGTCACAGGTTTCACGATCCCAAATGTAGTGTTGGCTAGCGTTCCAGCCGGGGCCGCCAAACTCTTTAGGCCATTTGGGCACGTCCCAGCCACCTTTAGCTTTACCCGCTTCAAACCACTCCTTACGTTTGGACCAGACTTCTGCACCTTTCGGCAAATGTTCTTCTAGGAATTCACGAACCTCTTGTTGGAACGCTTTATCCTCTTCTGATAACGAGATATCCATTGGGTTACCCTCTTTGTTATTTAATCGTGTAAGTATCTTCCCCTTAATCTATATTGGGGATTCTAATTTTTGTTCTGGACGACGAGAATTTTTCTCGCCTAGGGGCAACCTCGCCACAAGATTCATTAAGAGATCGAGCGAGTCAATGTGAGCCACGATCTAACCTGTCACGATGCTGGGTACGACGGATCATTGCGCATTAGAATACATCGCTAGGGTGCCAGAACAGGCGTACTCTAGCTCAAGTCGGGTACGGATACTAATTAGAAAATTCTAATATACTAATAAATAGTAATATTCTTTAATTCTAAGAATAACTTAATAAATCCAAACAGTTATTAAGTTGAGCCTGAGTCAGGTAGGAGCTGACGTACAGATTCTGGCAGCTCAATAGATCGGCCGATCGTATAATCGGCCCATACCAACACGGCTTCTCCCTCAGTATAAATTTTTTCTTCAGGTTCGCCCGCCAAGGTGACTTCATAGTAAGTGCTGAAACTACTTCTACCCGGAGGGCCGGCAAATAGCTTAATTTCCAGGGTCGCCGGGTGAACGATAGGTAGATGATAGACGGCGGTGGTGCGTATCAGCAGTGGACCAGAACGTTGATTCATTAAGGTGGGATCGAAGCTGTTGAACCAAGAAATTCTCACCTGTTCGAAATATCGAAAATAGTGCACATTGTTCAAATGGCCTAATGCGTCCATTTCTCCCCAACGCATTGCCAGGGAATACTGATGTAAATAGGCTACCGGATGTGGAATAAGTCGCCGTGCCATATCACCCTTCCTGTTGTTGTTTTCGGTGCGGGTGCGCATCAGGAGATGCGAACAGAATAAACTTCTTTCAAGGAAGTGAGGCCTTGACGGGCGAGCGCCAGCGCATGTTGACTCAATCCAATCATGCCCTCTTCTAATGCCACATCTTGTATTTCTTGAGTACTCGCCCCCGCATTGATCAATTGTTGTATTCTAGGGGTGATCGGCAAAAGTTCCAGGACTGGGGTGCGGCCTAGATAGCCTGTGTCATTACATCTGCTACAACCACTACCTGCGTAGAAGATTTGATCCGCTGCGACATTCAGAGTTTGGTAGATTTCTGCTGGTAAGGTTTCTGGTTCCTGACAATGTTTGCAATTTAACCGCACCAATCTTTGCGCCACCACTCCCAGTAATGTAGAACTCAACAAGTAGGGTTCAATGCCCATATCGGTGAGTCTGGTAATGGTGCTGGCTGAATCGTTAGTATGGAGAGTGCTTATCACTAAATGTCCCGTGAGTGCGGCGCGAGAGGCAATCTCAGCGGTTTCGACATCACGGATCTCGCCAACGAGAATGACATCAGGATCATGGCGTAGTATCTGCCGCAGCGCCTGGGCAAATGTATAGCCTCTATCCGCTGCGATCTGAATTTGTTCCACAGTTTCCATCTGGTATTCCACCGGATCTTCCACGGTAATGATGTGAGGGTTTTCAGCCCGTAATTCATGCAGCAGGGAGTACATGGTGGTACTTTTTCCCGATCCGGTGGGGCCGGTAATAAGAATAATTCCGTGGTTTTGGGAAAGCATCTCTTTAAGTAGCTGTTGCTCCCGTGCTGGAAATTTTAAAGTGTCTAACGTGGATACCCCAACTTCTTTGTTAAGCACACGGATCACGATGCTTTCCCCTCGTACGGTGGGAATGCATGAGATACGCAAATCGATCAGGTTGTCTCTGTCCTTCAGTTGTGCATGTCCATCTTGAGGTAGGCGGCGCTCAGCAATGTTCATTTTGCTGATAATTTTCACGCGACTCACCAGTGGAGCCAATAAGGTTAAAGAGAGGGTTCGCACTAAATGTTCTTTGCCGTCAATACGATAATAAACATCGAGCCGATCAGATTCTGGGCGTAGATTAATATCTGAGACATTACTTTTTACGGCCTGTAGCAGAATGGTATTAAGTAGTTTGACGATAGGCTTTTGTTTTGCGAAATAGGCAGCCTCCTCTTCTGTTGTCTCCTGAACTAAAGTCTGTGCTTCTACCTCTTCGGCAAATTCATGTAGCGAATTTTTATCACTAAACTCGCTGAAGAATCTATCTAAACTCTTTTGAATATCCTCCTGACTGGCGAGGACGGATTCTATCGTCAAGTTAGTATGAAACTGAATAGTATTCAGAATATTCGTGTCTAAAGGGTTCTCCATTGCCACTACTAGCTTTTGATCTATGATATCAATGGGCACGACTCGCATGTCAGAGGCAATTTCTTCCGGTAATACTGAAATGGCTTGGCGATTGACGGGATAATCTAATATAGAGACGTAGGGAATTTGGAACTTTTGAGCTAAAGCTTCGTATAGTGCTTCCTGACTAATCCCCATCTCAAGAAAAATGCTTCCTAGATGCACAGAAGGACGTCGGATCTGAGATTTGACGGCCTGTTGTAGCTGTTGTGTGCTAATGACGCCGCGCTCCAACAATATCGCGCCAATTTGATCTCTTTGCGGTGGCTTGATCATTTTTAGGCTGTCAATTAGTTCTAATTTGGTCTTAATTTTCTCCGTCGTGGTTTTCATACAATCTAAAAGTACCTAAATGGGTGAGCGAAGGGACGAATTTAACTATTTCTATATCGGGCAATCTCGAGTGGCATGTTAAAATTATTTTTTTACAGTGGATATTAGCGATCTATGCCAGAGAAATTACTTGCAATATTGTCTGATGGTGGGCTCCATTCTGGTGAATCTTTGGGTAACCAGCTCACGTTATCACGCGCAGCGATTTGGAAACAGATCCAACAACTACGTACGATGGATTTACACATCGAGTCGGTGCCTGCAAAGGGCTACCGTATCGAAGGTGGACTCAACCTCTTGCAAGCTAGCCGCATTGTTCAAGGCTGTGAACAGGAGATCCGCAATCGTATCGGCGAATTAGAGGTTTTCTTAAAAATCGATTCCACCAACAGTCATCTTATGGGGCGAACAGCAAGAAACGTCGATCAAATCGATGTATGTTTTAGCGAGTATCAATCTGCAGGACGAGGTCGTAGAGGTCGTCAATGGGTGTCTCCGCTGGCCTCCAATCTCTATTTTTCCATCGGCGTGCATTTTAATTCCGGTCTCACTGGTCTGGATGGCTTGAGTTTAGTCGTAGGGGTAGCCATTGTGCGGGCACTGAAAAAACTAGAGGTGGAGAGACTACAACTGAAGTGGCCCAACGATGTGCAGTACAAGGGTAAGAAGCTATCAGGTGTGTTAGTGGAGATGAAAGGCGAAGCAGATGGCCCCTGTTACTGTGTTATTGGCATTGGGGTCAACGTCAACATGCCCAGTTCAGCGCATGAAGCGATCGATCAACCTTGGACAGATCTAATCAATGGTGCGTCGATGCGGGTGGAGAGAAATCAGCTGGCGGCGACGCTGTTAAACGAAATTATACCCGCGCTAGATCTCTTTGAGCGGCAGGGTTTATCTCCTTTCGTGGATGATTGGCATCAACACGATGCTTGTTTGGGTCAAAGAATACAGTTAGTTCAACCGCATCAAACTGTCAGTGGCATTGGTCGTGGGATTCATGCGGATGGCAGTTTGTTATTGGAAGTCGATGGTGCATTGAGCCAGTATCGGTTCGGTGAAGTTAGCGTCAGGATAGCGTCATGAAGTTACTAATTGATGCCGGCAATACCCACATTAGTTGGGCCACGCATCCGGGCCGAGGGGGGAAGCTTTCCGAGCGACGTGATTTCAAATTCAATAGGCGCAAAGCAGCAGAGATGTTCAGCAAACAGTGGTCTGATTTAGGGGCGCTGAAAGAGATCGTGGTGGCGAATGTGGCGGGTACAGAGTTTTCAGAGCTGCTCACTCAGTGGAGCCAAAATACATTCTCGCTGACACCTAATTTTATCTCTGCAAAAAAACGGGCTGCCGGTGTGAGCTGTGGCTATCTGCAGCCCGAGCATCTTGGAGCGGATCGTTGGGCAGCTATAGTTGGCGCGTGGCAGCGATGCCACAACGCCCTCTGTGTTGTGGACGTGGGCAGTGCGTTAACTATCGATGTCGTGGATGCGACCGGAAAACATCAGGGTGGGCTCATAGCGCCTGGGCTGAAGATGATGCGTAACTCTTTGTTATCTAAAACTAAAAATATCAAAGATAATTCTGCACAAGGACTCACTGGGCAGGTGCCCAAGTTGCTGGCAAGAGACACTGCAGACGCCATAGAGTTGGGCAGTCTGTATGCTATTGTAGCGTTAATAGATCGTGTTGTTGCAGACGTCCGTGTAGAGTTGGGCATGGAATTGCATAATTTTATTACCGGAGGGGAGGGTGCCACGGTACTGCCTCTCGTGCATGATTCTTTCCAATACCAACCCGACTTAGTGTTAAACGGACTATATATACTGAGTAGGACACGGCGAGAAAAATAACGACTCTATGCGAAACTTTTTTATGTTTCTTGTGGCGTTAAACGCTACTTTTTTTGTTTGGCAATGGTATCAATCAGAAGAGGCAAACATCCCGCAGTTTGCCTATGAAGATTCTGTTATCCCCGCAGATAATGTGGAACCTATCTATCTGCTGGGTGAGTTCAACCTAGAGGAGACGGCAAGACAAGCCCCAGAGTTAAAATTGACCGCGTCTGAGGATCCCTCTATTCAATCCCATCCGGTCGCCCAGTTGGCTGAGTCGATTGAAGAAGAACTAGACGATGAAAACGTTAGCGAACAATCAGAAGCTAGCCCTCAACTAGTTGAAATATGTGCGGTTTGGGGGCCCTATAGTTCTGAGAGTCATGTTTCATCCATCCAGAAAAAGTTAAAGAATAGAGGCCTGGTGATGAATCAGCGCAGTATAGAGGTGAATCAGTTGAAAGGGTATTGGCTCTATTTTCCCCCTTTTAAAAACATGGAAGATGCGCGGGCCTACTCCAAAAAACTGAAAGCCAAAGGAATAGATAATTACGTGTTGACCAAAGGGCAGAATCGAGGCGGACTCTCTCTGGGTTTTTTTAAGACGAAGGCTCGTGCAGAAGAGTATCAAGAAGAGCTTATCGCGAAAGGTTATAAAGCATTAGGAGATGAATACCGTAAACCAGTGACGCAATACTGGTTAGAACTCAGAGCGCCCAGTGAGGCCAGGCTGGAGAGCGCTTGGAAACTGGTACAGCCTTCCTATCCAAATGCTAAATTTCAATTGAATCCTTGTTGAGGTGAAGATTGAGTTGCATGGTTGATTTGCGTAAAATGCGGCACCGCTTTAATTGAGATAATGCTGGCGTAGCTCAGTTGGTAGAGCAGCTGATTTGTAATCAGCCGGTCGGGGGTTCGACTCCTCTCGCCAGCTCCATTTTCCCCATTCCCAAAGTGTTAAGGTCTATCTGCGGTGTAGTGAATCGTTAGACAGTCGAATTAGATGGACAAATATGGTCTTGCACAGTTTCCTTGGAAATATAACGTACAGAATATTCTTCGAGTGATTTTCCAGAACTGATGTTCTTAGGACACTAGGGCGCGAGTTGAGACCAAGAGGGGTTGGCAGCGTCAAAATCAAATATTCGCTTGTTATCTAGTGACAGCAAAGATCTGTTTTTGTCGGGATATTCTAGCTGAGCAAGTAGATGTTTTAGTAGTTGCAGGCGGGCGTGCTTTTTATCATTAGCATCTACAATTGTCCAAGGGGCCTCTGAATGGCTGGTATTTTGAAGCATGAGGTTACGCGCGTCACTATACTCTTTCCATAGATTTTGGGCACAGGCATCAATTGGACTTCTTTTCCACTGTTTCAATGGATCATTCCGCCGTTTTGCTAATCTTTTGTGTTGTGTTTTTTTATCAATATCAAGATAGTATTTGAATAACAAAATACCTGACCCAACCAGCATGGTTTCGAACTGGTTCACTGTGTCCATAAACTCTTGGTATTCATCCTCCGTGCAGAAACCCATCACTTTTTCTACACCGGCACGGTTGTACCAACTACGGTTAAACAAGACAAATTCGCTGGCGGCGGGTAGATGTGCCACGTACCTTTGAAAGTACCACGAGGAGCGTTCTTGATCGGTCGGTTTTCCGAGCGCTGTCACTCGTGTCTCACGAGGACTTGTATGCGCAACAATACGTTTTATGGTGCTGTCTTTTCCAGCGCAATCACGTCCCTCAATAATGACGAGCAATTTCCTATTTTGTTCTAATATTTGTTTTTGTGCTTTCACCAACTCTATTTGTAATTCTAGGAGAGTTGTTTTGTAGGTTGGGTTTTTCATCGCAGCGAATAGTACGGACAGGTTACCTATTAAATCGAGGGTGGAATCAGTCTATTACGGATTCTACCATTTTTGCCAGGTAATATAGATAAAAAAGAATAGTGTGCCGGTAAGTGCCAAATTGGAAAATACTCTATTCTTGTAGTCACCCATCCATCTTTCTGAGTTGTTTAATATCAGTAATGCCAATGCGACAAACGGAATAAATAGTGAACCAATCAATGCGTAGAGTTTTTGGATCTCTTTAAAGCTGAATAATAATCCGGCCATCGGAATAAACGTTAGGGCTATCAGGTATACCTTATAAGGGATGGAGTGAGTGAACGCCTGGGCGGTAGATCTGACTTCTTTTTTAACGTACAAGCTCCAGATGTCTGCAAATAGATAAGGGACCGCTTGCCAAACACCGAGCAAACTACTTAAGACTGCGCCTAGAGCACCGATTAGAAAAAAGGTGCCCGCCCATGGCGCAGCCGCGGTACTCAATCGTTCGCTCAAGAGAATCAGTAGGTTTGCACCAGACCCTTTTAGCTCTATACCGCTACCAATAATCACCATAGCGATTCCAAAGAGAACGGTCATACTGTAGCTGACAGCTAAATCAAATTGACATCGGCTGAGGTGTTCGGTGCCGTGTCTATTATTTTCCTGGATCCAATATCCGTAGCATAAAATAGTGAGGGTTCCTCCCACCCCACCAATGAGTGCTAGGGTCCAGGCGAATCCCTCACCACTAAGATTGGCTACGGCCGGATTGAATAGGCCGTGTAGCACGGCAGCATGGCCCGGCCAGAGAATAAACGCGGTTGCCATGACGATAATAAACATGCTACCGATAGCAATGGCCATGATTTTTTCAAAGAGTTGGTATCCGCCGAACCAAACGAGTACACAGCCAATGAGACTAGAGAGAATGCCAAAAAATATCTTGCCCTGGGACGCATCATCAAACAGGGGAATCAGGGCATGAAGCGTGACACCGCAAGCGGCCATTAAAGCAGCACCAACGAAGAAAGACCATAGCAGCAG
The DNA here is from genome assembly GCA_002432655.1 of Thiotrichaceae bacterium UBA5859. GTDB lineage: Bacteria > Pseudomonadota > Gammaproteobacteria > UBA5859 > UBA5859 > UBA5859. Next base: position 25,261 of record DJFZ01000043.1, read on the forward strand.
GTAAGGCAGAAAAATGAAGCCAACCCAAGCACCGAAATGGGTGGCGATCCCTTCGATAAAGGTGTCTCCGGAGGCCAATTGCCAACGGGCGAGACCTTCTGTCAAAACAAATTTAAATATACCTCCCAATACCACGGCCCATAAAACACTCAAACCCAGTTGGCTCCCGGTGAAGCTTGCGATGGAGAGATCTCCAGCTCCCACACCGGTGGCAGCGACCAAAAGACCAGGTATCAGTATTCGCAGCAGTAGCACGGGTTTGGTAGTCATGGTGTTTATCGTATTGGGCATAAGGCGGGAAGAGTGAACTGGTTTGCGCATTCTAGGTTGTGTCACTATATAGATTAACTTACCATTGCCGCCTACCAAACTCTAGATAGTAATATCATGTTCGGTCTCAGTTGTTAGGTTCTAACATCCACTTCACGACTTGAACTATTTAAGGGAGATGAAATTCCAGTGAAATTATTAAGAACTGTTTGCTTGAATTCTACGCTTATGCTGATTTCTGCGTCTGTTTTTGCCAACCCCAACCCCGGAAGCAATGTAGAAGTGTCCACTGCCGTGCGAGATGTCACTGAGGTGCTCTCTCCAAGTCGTGGATTTCTTGTAGAGCGGGGGTATGTGGCCACAAAAAAATCGTTTTCAGTCGATTTGGAGAGCGGAGCTTTCGATACCTCAGGAGCAGTACGTTTGGCTTTGCCGTTGGGTGAACTGATTCTAAATGGTGGTCTAAACGGCACACCAGCCAATGAGGCGGTATTTAAGATAGATACCAATGAGTTTCTGAATCTCAATCAAGGGCATATTCGCACGGCTGCCTATTTTGGTGTAGCCCATGTGGATGTGGATTCTGGAACTTTTAATACTGAGACAGAATTTACCAATTTCGTTTTAGGCGCGGCTCTAAGTTACGTGGTGGATCGCTTTATATTGGATTTGAATCCGGAGATTGAGTTGGCAGACGATTCTCGTGATGACACGATTGTTAATCTTGGATTGGGTGCTTATTTCGATTTAGGTCAAACGGGGGCAGGAAGAGTGTATGTGGGCGGTGAGTTGATAATCATAGAAGGTGGAGATGACTCAGTTAATGAAGATGTTGATGATGATCTGCTATCGCTTGGGATTCGCTGGATTTATAAACCCGGAATTACCATAGAGCTCATGGTGGTGAATAATGGTCAGAACGATCTCACCAGTATTCCCGGTGTTGTGAGGCTTAATCTGGCTTTATGATAGAGTGTATGAAACCAACTACAGAGCACGAACATTTTCCGAAAAAATTAGGATCTTATCCAGAGTCGGAGAGCTTTTGGAAATGCATTAAAAAGGCTTTTTGTTATGTTTGACAAAGAGGGGGTGCGAGGTCACTTGACCGTAAAATCAAAGCACCTATTTTAAGACGATCACGATGTTCACGCTTCCAAATGATTGACTAGCAAATATCTTCACATGGGCCGCCTATTGAGACGGAGCAGTTTCGTTTGATTTTTGAGATTCCTCAGTATCTACAAATTTTAGTAAGGTCGGTAGTAAAAAGTAGGTTAAACCAAGTGAAAAGAGTAGACAAAGCGCTGTCGAGAGTCCCATAAATTTATTAGGTGTTAAAGCCGACAGCGTTAACACTAAGAATCCAATAATTAATATTGTACAGTTGATACCTATGGCGGAGCCTGTACGGCGAAATGAATAATGGATTGCTTCGTTTGTCGTGCGACCGAAACGTCGGGCTCTTAAATATTTGCTCATAAAATGAATGGTATCGTCCACTACTATGCCGAGCGCGATCAACACTGCGGGTGCAGCGGTCATGCCCAATTTGCCGTCCACCATACCCCATACCCCAAATGCGAAGAGCGCAGGTGCGAGATTAGGTAACAGACTTAATATTCCAAGTTTGATGCTGCGTAGGGACAGCATGAGAATGCAAGCTATACTTACCAATGCGAAGGCCAGTCCTACGGTGGTTGCTTTGCCATTTCTGACTGCGGCGTGTCCCAACATAATAGATGGTCCGACTCCCTCCACGACCTTTAATGCAGGCAAATTCTCAGCAGCGAATTTTTCCCCGCGTTTGCCAAGTGCCACGATATCTTTGGATTCCATGTTTCCCATGGTGACAGTTAACCGAGTCGCCGAACGATCGACATTAATAGTATTGTTAACGTCTAGACCATGAGGTAGGGACATCTCATATAATAATTGGTATTGGGCAGCCAATTGGCGACTGTTTGGTGTACGATAATAAAGATCCTCTTCCCCATGCATGGTGCGATTTAGCCGTTTAATGATGTCTGAGTAGGATTCCACATGGAGAACACCAGGTTGATCTTGATACCAATCGGTGAGGCGATCGAGCTGTGCCAAATAATCCGGTTCAAATATAGCCCCCTCTTCGCCTGCTTCTATAGAATGATGAATTTGCATCACACCAGTTAAGTTCTCACGAATAAAATCGGTGTCTTGTCGGAACTTGATCTGCTTACCATACATCTCTGGAAAGAGATCATTAAATTCGTTGAGTGTAACCGTATATGCCATAAAGAGTGTGACAAGCAAAAATCCAACTGCAAATTCATTTCGGTAGTTTACGGACCAATCGGCAAATTTATCCATTAACTCGTAAGAACGTTGTCTTTCTTTGCCGCTTTTTAAGGGTAGCATTGTTAATAATGCGGGCAGGGTTGTCACTGAAAAGAACCATGCGGCAAGGACACCTATGGCCACCATATTGCCCATGTCTCTAAAGGGCGGGATCTCACTACTGTTGAGGCTGATAAATCCGATAGCAGTGGTAATACTTGTTAACGCAATGGGCTGGTGATTGACTTCTAATGCATGAATGATTGCTGCTTGTTTCTCTTTGCCTTCTCTAAGTTCCTGAAACATAGAAACCAGTACATGCACGGAATCCGCCACCGCTAGAGTTAATATGATGATAGGTACTACTGCGGTTATCATGGAGAGCTGTAAACCTAAGTGACCTGAGAGTCCCAATCCCGCCAGTGTAGAGAGTCCTATAACCAGTAGCACCGCCACAACTGCCCAAGCCGATCTCAAGAGAAATGCGCACAGGATCAGGATCAATCCGTACATGAGTGGGAAAAGACGGGTACCATCATGCATACCTGACTCAACACCTGTGTGTCCCATCATGGTTTCCCCGGTCAGATAGAGGTTCATCCAAGGTGCTTCTTCACGGGTTTGATCCATTAACGTGCGTACGAAATCCACCGCTTCAAATTGTTCTTGGCCTGCATCCGATGGCAGATTCATCATAATGTTGACGGCAGTCACATGGGAACGGCCGGAGATCATTCGGTTTACCAGTAGCGGCTCGTTTAGGGTAAATTCTTTGATTGCATTGAGCTCAGCATCTGTAAGTTGTTCAATATTTTTCACTAAATCTTCTACGATTAGATCGTCTTCAATTGCATAGGATTTTTGAAAATTTGTAAGAGAATCGACGCGAATAGAATACGGCGTTTGCCATGCACGCTCAGTTAGATGTTGAATCACTGCTAGATTTTTTTTAGTAAAGACTTCCCCGTTTTCTGGCTCTAGGACGATCATAATATTGTCCCGTTTGCCGTATATATTCTCCATGGCGAGAAAAGCACGGAATTGAGGGTTTTTCTCACTAAAGAGGACACGATAGTCCAAAGAGTAGTCATTAATTAGTGGTTTTAGGCCTATACCTGAAGCGATGACTATCAGGGCGCTAATCATTAGGACTAGAATTCTATTGTTAACTGTCAGCAGCGTGACTTTGGTGTAAAAATCGTCCATCGGACAGTTCCATTTATAGTTGTTTATATTCGATTTAGTATTTTGTCTTGTACATTAAATGTATTTAAATTTCCAATAATTACCTTTTATGGATAATGAAAGCAGAGGGCGCCTTATTCTTTCTTAAGAGAGATCTTGTTATTGTAGAAGGGCCAATTCGCGAACGTTGCCCGCGACAAAAACAACATAAATTTGGATGAATGGTTTGAGTATCAAAGGGCAGGCTATCGAGAAAAATAATCCCAGGATATCTCCTTGATATGGCCTGTGGCGTTCTCAAATAGAACAATCACTGCCTCCTCTGACTTCCAGCCTTGTTGTGTACAATAAAAATGATTCCAGTGGTAGCGATGGCTAAGAACTTGATGATCAAATTTGGATTCTCTAGGCGCGCCCAAAACCCGCTTAAATACAGACGCCGGTGTGTCGAATTTTAGATCGCAAGGCAATACAGTATCGGGATCAGATATAGATAGAGAACGAATTTTATAACGCGATTTTGTACTGCCTAATGGCCGACTCAATACGGTTTTGAATTTATTGTACTCCAACTTTAAGAACTCGATTTCTTGTTCCTGAACCCGAGAATCGGTTGCACGCCAACTCTCCGCATGAGTTGGCTCTCCGTAATAGTGTTTTAGCTGACTAATGTCGACACCTTTATTAAGATCGATACCATGCAATGGAGGTTGTGTTAATAGACCAAGCTCTAAAAGACAACCGGATGCCGCTGGTATGATATCAGGTAGCGGTGCGCAATTTTCCGCACGCACATTCCCTGTAGTTCCCAGTAAGATCAGTCCTACTGCAAACAGCGGACGAAGTGTGTGCATGACTGTTATTTTTTTGTCCAGGAATCGCTGTCAGATTGAATATATTGCCCCGATGCAGTTTTTTCTATCGCTTTTTGTCCAGCCAGGGATTCCACTGAGTTGAGGGATGTATTATTGCGATTTGCAATTTCCCGATATTTGGCACGTCTTTTGTCATTAATGCTTGTGACCAGTTGATGGACATCAGGACTTGGCGAGCCGATGACGATCCCTAAGTATCCATCACGTTGTTCACCCACCAGTCCTTGTCGTTTAGCCTCGTCCAAAGTTAATGACAATACCGGGGTGGACCAAATGAGCATTGAGAGCACCAATAGGGTGACGTGGCTGGCTTTGGTTAATAGTTTCATGAAAAATAATCCTATACTTTAAAAAAGATCACTGTCCTCGCCGAAGAGATCTTCCAACTCTTTTTCAACTTTGACGCGGATTTCGTGTTCGATTTTGACATTCAAATTAATCGTAATCGGTTTGTCAGGTACCGCTACTTCTACTTTTGGGGTGCAAGCGACATTCATATAAAAACTAGAAAAAAGGAATGGCAAAATCAATATATGTTGCCACTTAATTCGTTGCTTATTGATCATAGAAGTGGAGCCCAATCTTGTTCCATTAGATATTATTTTACATTGACTTTGTTGTCTATCATACCGCTAATATCCTGGGCGACACGAAGGCTTTTCAACAATGTCGGAATATTGTCTTCTAAATTGATATTCAGATTTATTTTTTGTCCCTGATTGAAATCAGGATTCATGCCATTTAGTCTTGCAGCCAAAGTTAAGTCACCTTGGTAATTATAATCCACATCTGCGGACAACTCATCATAGTGATAGTTCTTCAAAGCGTCCAGGGTGATTTTCAGTAACGGGTTAGCTGTGGCCATTTGCTGTGATGAAATATCCGACTGGTAACGAAGTATTCCTCCAGGCGCACGGGCCCATATTTTTCCATCATCGATACGGATCCCTTGGTTATCCAATCGTATGGGTAAAATGCCATCCAAGCGTCCGCTGCCATCTAAACCAGGTTGAGACACTAAGGCAAGGATGTTTTCGAGATCGAATCTTTCTAACTTGGTCATGATTTCGATCGTGGAGAGATCCGTAGACCAGATAAATGGATCTACCAAGACGCTCCCACCAAGCAGGTCTGCTGTTGCGTTTTTTATGGCGATTTCCACTAGAAAATCTTTGTGGATTACGGGTAATACGTGTATTGAGAGATCTTCGAATGGCACTCCTGGGTTGAACTGAGAAACATTGAGGATAACCACATCATCATGATGTTTTGAAAGTAAGTTACTTAATTCACCGGAGAGATTCATTTGTTCAACCAATATTTGGTCATAAACAATAGCAATGTCTTGTGCGTTTAGAGATAGTGATAAAGACTGATTCCGTAGTTTATCTTCTGCTTGGTAAATTGAAGAGAGATGTAGATTTCCGTCAATCACTTTCGCATTAGGATCTCTCTGTTTCATTAATTTTGATAGATAGTTGGACTTCGCCAAATTAGGCCAATCCAGTCGGAATTGCGCACTGGTAGGAAAAAAATCTGCTAGTTGGAATTTAAGAAGAAATGAGAGATCTTCATTAATACCCATTCCTGTGAGCGTCATCGTAGCGTTGGGAGGATCTAACTTGATAGCTGAGTTCACATCGAGACTGGGCAGTGTGATATTTTTCCAAGAACCTAATAGTGCAGGTACGCTGAGTTGCACAGATCCGCCTACTTTTTCCTCAAGCCACATCCATTGATCTACTATCGCCTCTGCTGTTACTTTTCGGATCTGCACATCATCCATAGTGAGTTGGTTAAAGCTGATTGAGACTGGCCAATTAGATACGCTCTCAAGATTGCTTTCAGTAGATACAGTAAAAGCGGTGGCTCCGGAGTCGATCACTAAATCTTTGAGCAATAGATCGTCCATCTTTATGTGAGCCAAATTTAATATTCTTGTCGGCGATAGGGTGATATCAATTCTTTCAGATAGATACGCAATATCTGCAGACAGCGTGCTGTGCCAGGGTGAGATTGAAACATCATTTACAATTCTGGTATGGGAGTTCTTGAGGGTTAAAGCTACGTGGCTCTTTATCGTTAGCTCGGGTGTAAGAGAAAAAACCGGGGCGTCAACAGTCAATATGCCTGATGTTCCTTGGTTACTCTCTGAAATCGTCGCTTCTACTGATCCATGAGACATGATCTGCGTGATATTATTTATCGATGCAGTGATACTAAACTGTTGTGGTTGTATATCTAATAGGACTTCGGAGCCGAATATTTCTGAAAATTCTGATGTTGGTAGGATGGTTTTCGCGGTCAGATAGCTGGAGTCTTTGAATTCTAGGATCAGTAGATCTTCTAGAACTTGAAACTCAGCAATTAGATCCCATCGGGCATACTCCAGATGAGGTGATGGCGTGATTGCACCTTGATTGTTCATGGAGACGATAGGTTGAGCCTGTTGTAACCAGGTGGCGATAGTGTAATTACCCGGTTTCGGCCAATTCAAATGATGCTGTATCTGAATGGGTTGATCTAGCTTGAAACTATCTGCCCCTTCCAGCGATAAATTTGTCCAAGTATCCAACCAATGAATGAGCCCATTGATGTTAATAGTACTTTTTCCGCTGAGTGTGTGTTCGGAGCTAGATGGTGAAAGCCGAGTAGAATGTTGCACAATGGCGCCATTTTCTTTAGTGGTGATGTTGAGACTAAAATGACTATCTGGGGTAATTCCCAGTTTCGAGGTTAGTTTTAAGTTCGGTAAATTTTTCTCGAACACTGTGGCATCAAGCTCTATCTGATCCGCTTGCTGCGTCAAGAACAAGTGTAAATCAAATTTATCAGGCCAGCCCTGGGATAACTCTTGCTTAACTTCCAGCGTATGAATGGTGAATTGGCTAAATGGAATCGGCAGTCTTTCCACTGGAGGCCAAGAAAATGCGGTATTTAAGTGCGGATCAGATTGGGTCTGTGGATCAGCTATTTTGTTGAGAGTGAGATTAGCGATACCTATATTTATTTTATTGACCTGAGCAGAAACTAATGACTTTAAGGAGTACCCTATGGATACATCAGCAAGTCGAAGCTCAAATCCAAATTCTTCTGAGCCGATGTGTATGAGAGCGATATTCCAGCTGTCCCAAGTGGGCGCGGCGGAATTGAGTTCATGTATCTGAATGGGGGTTGAGTGTATCGCAAACTGGGCAATAGGCTTAAGCCAATAGGGTGAAAAATAAATAATGAAAAACGGCGGAGCAGCTAGCCCGATACTTAAGATCAGGGAGTATTTTAGTGACTGGCCAAAGAATCGATTCAATGAAGAATCAATTATATATTAGAGGGCACTTCCGCGTGGATAGACTTCACAACATCTAGATAGTGGTGAATGACTTTTGTTATTTGGAATCCTGCCCGGCGCACGTTTTCTGTGGTGGCACGATTCATTGAAGGACCAACCTGTGAACTAATGGGAGTCATCAGATGCATCATCATATTGAACGGGAAATAGTGACTACCTGTGTGTTCAAACATGTATAGCCCTCCACCAGGTTTCAACACTTCGTACAGTTTTTGCAAACCCTCTACAGGTTTTGGTACAGAACAAAAAGTACAAGAAGTGTAAACCTGATCAAAAGTGTTAGGCGAATAGGGTAAATCATGTACATCCATTACTTTCGCTTCAATTTCTCCTTCATATGCTGCGACTCTCGGTTGTGCCAGTGCAACCATTTTCGGACTGATGTCGATTGCGGTGATAGTTTGATTTTTTGGAAAAAAATCAATATCTAATCCCGTACCTAACGCCAAAAAGAGTATATTACCCTGCATATGGGAAAATAACGCCTGCTTCGCCGTCCCCCATCTTTTGTCTGGACCGATTCCGGTCATAAAATCAAAATTCTTAGCGACTCGGTTCCACTTGCGTTGGGTTTTGTTGTCCATTTGTTAAAATTCCTGAATATCTTTGGTCAATAGGTGGTTCGTAGCATAAGTGACAATCATAACGATGAGTCCGGTTAACGCCCCAATTTTTACACCTGTGGTGGCGCTGAGCGACGCCATGCTAGAGCCCATAGCAACGAACATTCCCACCAGCATGCCCGTTAACATGGTGGGTATCATCACTTCCATGGCGCCGAAATATCTAAAAAATAACAATACACCTAAAACTAAGCTAATGCCCATACCCAGTAACATGCCTATAAACATTGCGCTAAACATGCCCCAGCCTGGATCAAATACCCATGTACATATTAAACCTATTAAACTTCCTAAGAAGACGTTTGAAAGTAGATCACCAAAAATAAAATAGGGGCGTTTTTCCATTTTTTTAATCACTGATAGAATATTTTTCCGTTGAACAGTAGCTTATCATATTTACTATAGTGCGCGGTTAGTACGGTACCGACACCTATTAATTGATACGCAATGAGTAAAGAAAGAAATGAGACTAGGTGGGGTAGGATCCTGGTACAGTTCGCAGTGCATTTGCAGTGTATTTTGGCAACTCGGCCGTGCTGCATTGAGCACTTCCCATGAAACCATGCCCTGAGGTGCCAGGATAATGCTCAAACCTATCAGCCAGAGTGCTCAATGATACTTCATCTTACAGTGTGTTATCGATTACCGCTCTGGGATCTTGGTCGCCAGGGTATTTTGCCTGAGCAAGTGGCGAAGGTGCTGACACCAGCAAATGCTGTGGACGCGTTATTAGTGGACCAAATTTCCGGAAATCAGGTATGGTTTTTCGTGGAGTTTTCCTCTCTAGAGGAGTTGACGGACTATCTGCAGACAGTTTCTGATGAATTCCGCTGGCACATAGAAAATCGCTTCACACAAGCGGATTTGGATTTTTTCTGCCATTTTTACCGTCGTTAAAACTGGTTTTGAAACAGGGTGTTACCTTTCATTGACCAAGCAGTCCAATTTCTCGACCGTCCATCGGTCAGTTCGGATAAATGTTACAGATCTGCGCAGTTCGCCGATATCTAAGCAGAGGTTAGAGTAAAAATTAGCATTCGGGAATTGTTATGACCATCAGTACCAAAATATCCAATGACGGCAAGGAACTGACCATCAAAGTTGAAGGCCGCTTCGATTTTAATGCACATCGAGAATTTCGTGCGGCTTATGAACAGGCAAAAAGTAACAGCACTAAGTTTGTTGTGGACATGGCGGAAACGGATTATATGGATAGTTCAGCACTGGGCATGCTACTGCTTCTAAGGGAAAAAGTGGGTGGCGACAATGCGAATATCAGCATTGTAAAGTGTAAGCCGGAAATCAGACAAATTTTCGATATATCCAACTTCAAGCATATGTTTCATATTGAATAACAGATCAATAACAATAACCTAATATAAGGGAAGGCTGTGTCCCCACCAGTCTCCGAGTCACCTAAAATTAGTGAGCAGACAACCCAACCTGAGTTGGGTTGTCTAGTCTTAGTGGTGAATGCCTCCAAGACGGACGAGCGCGTTTTCAGTGAATTTCTGCATGCGGAGGGGCATCAAGTATGCTCCGCTCAAGGAATGGAGCAGGCGTTAAGAGTCTATTTTCAGTTAAAGCCTGACATTGTACTAGTGGATTTAAGTACCAATGTACGGGAAGGTGAACGAATTGTCCGGGCCGTAAAAGAACAGGATGAGTATCAATTTGTACCAGTACTACTGATTTCATTGCAGCGGGAAGACGCGTTACTGGTAAAAAGTATGCCATTCGGTGCGGATGATTTTATATCCGGAAGTTTCGATGCAGATGTGTTGCATTCGAAAATGAATGCAATGCTGCGCTTGCGGGCGCAGTTTCGGGAACAGCTCAACCGTCACCGAGAGCTTAGCCATCGCCACCAAAACATCATTCGTGAACACGATCGAGCTGAGCGAATATTTACTAGGATGTTGCATCCTAGTGTATTCAACCTGCCAAATGTGCGGCATCTACTCTCTCCTATGGGCACTTTTAGTGGGGATTTCCTGCTGGCGGCACCTACTCCCTTTGGTGGACAAATCGCGATGGTAGCGGACTTCACGGGCCATGGATTATCTGCGGCCATTGGTGCATTGCCTACTTCCAATATCTTTTATGGCATGGCGCGCAAGGGTTTTTCGGTACGAGATATTGTGGTGGAGATCAATGAACGCCTCTACAAAATCTTGCCACCTGAAATGTTTATGGCTGCTGGTGTCATCTCCTACGAACCTCAACGGAGTTTGGTCTCGGTGTGGAATGGTGGTATACCGGAGATTTGGTTGAAGGCCAATGGCTCAGGCCTCAAAGCGACGTTTGCCTCTCGTTCATTGCCTTTAGGGATTTTACCTGCGGATCAATTCGATCCGCAGATCGAGCGCATGGAAGTGGAAACTCAGGATCGGATCTACATATTCAGTGATGGCATTATCGAAGCAGAAAATTTAAACAGCGAGCGATTCGGTCTGCACACATTAAAAACCATTGTTGAAGAGGCGCACACTACCCAGGGCTTATTTAACGAAATCATATTAGCGTTAGATACATTTAGAGACGGTCAGGAACAAACTGATGATTTGACCTTAATGGAGTTTGCTTGTGATTTAGATCCCGTTCCTTCAATGGGTAAGGTCACTGCCTCGGAAGCGAATAAACCATTATCAGATTGGCAAACCAGCCTGGTACTTAACGGACCAACACTGCGTAGTTACGATCCCGTCCCAAACATATTGCAACAGTTAGTGGAAATCCAGGGGTTAAGTGTACATCGGGAGCGTTTGTACACTGTATTTTCCGAGCTATATACCAATGCTCTTGAGCACGGAATTTTAGGTCTCGATTCTTCAATGAAGGTGAATGACGAGGGATTCCAAGCCTACATTGAGCTAAGAGAACAAAAACTTGAGCAACTGGTGAATGGTCAAATAGAAATTATGATCACCCATCGTGCCCATTCCAATGGTGGTCGCATTCACTTAGAGATACTCGATACTGGACCAGGTTTCGACCATACTGCACCCTTACCATTGTTACGAAACAACAAAATTTTGTTTCGTCGAGGTATTCCCTTGGTGAAAGCGATATGTAGTGAACTCACCTACCTAGGCCGAGGCAACCATGTGGTCGCCTGTTATGATTGGCATCAAGTCTGATAGACTTTTATGCGAACATTCTAAGTAAATATTTTTCCACGATCTAATTTTCGGAAGTTAATCGCTTCTGCAAGGTGGTGAGTAATGATTTTTTCATTCTTGTCTAGATCGGCGATGGTGCGTGCCACTCGTAAGATCCTATCGTGGGCGCGAGCAGAAAGATTTAATTTTGACATGGCATGAGACATGAGTTGTGTAGAGTCAGATCCCAGTTGGCAGTACTCGTTAAGTGCTTCTCCCTGTAGTGAAGCGTTATCGCATTGCTGACGATGCCATTGCCGCTTACGAGCAAGATGCACTCGCTGTCGAATGACTAACGAGGTATCTAAATGTTGTGTTTGTGAACAGGATAACTCTTCGTAGGAAAGGGCAGGGACTTCAACATGTAAGTCTATTCTATCTAACAGAGGACCAGATAGTTTTGCCATATATTTGATAATTTGATCTGTACTGCAGCGACAACGGCCATCGACACTACCGAAGTAACCGCATGGGCAGGGATTCATGGCTGCAATCAATTGAAAACGAGCAGGAAACTCAATTTGTTGTGCCGCTCTGGAAATACAAATACGGCCGGATTCAAGTGGTTCGCGTAAGACTTCCAACACACGTCTATCAAACTCCGGAAACTCGTCCAGAAAGAGTACCCCGTTGTGTGCTCTGGAGATTTCGCCTGGCTTTGGGTGTGTCCCACCGCCCACTAGCGCCACCGCACTGGCGGTGTGATGTGGTGTTCGAAACGGACGTTCTGCCCATTGATCTACGTTAAATTGTCCGCTGACGACAGACTCTATCGCAGCACATTCTAGTGCTTGCGAATCTTCCAATGGTGGCAAAATCCCAGGTAGTCGACTGGCGAGCATGGTTTTCCCAGCACCTGGTGGTCCGATGAAGATCAGGTTATGGGCACCTGCTGCGGCGATTTCTAAACTGCGCCTGGCATGGGCTTGGCCTTTTACGTCTGCCATGTCCGCGTACTGTTGTGGTGTTAGGTTGATTGGATCAGATCGCTCAGTAATGGGATCTTCTCCCTTCAGTTGAGCACACAGCTGAACCAATGTTTGGGCCCCGAAACATGATAAGTCGTGGATCAATCGTGCTTCCGAGAAATTTGCCGCCGGAACAACTAAGGTTCTGTTTGTCGCCTGACAGGCTAGCGCACAAGGTATGATGCCTTTGACCGCGCGGATGTTGCCCGATAGTGCCAATTCACCTGAAAACTCAAATCCTGAAAGTTCTATCGGTAACTGCTCGGTGGCGGCTAGAATACCGATAGCAATAGGCAGATCAAACCGTCCACCTTCTTTAGGAAGATCGGCAGGCGCTAAATTAATAGTGAGACGTCTAGACGGAAAAGAAAAGCCGCTATTGATTAAGGCGCTGCGTACTCGCTCCTTACTCTCTTTGACAGAAGTTTCAGGCAGTCCAACGATAGACATGCCTGGGAGTCCGGCAGATAGATGCACTTCCACGGTCACCAACGGTGCTTGGATGCCGAGCATCGCACGGCTAAAGACAATGCTTAGTGACATAGCTTGGTGTACGTCCTAATACAACAGCTATGGGGGGCGGATTGTTATCTTTCTTTTAAGAGTGTTTCGAGTTCAGCTACTTGCTTTTCTAATTGCTCTAATTTTTCTCTCGTGCGACGTAACACAGCGCGTTGAATATCGAATTCTTCACGACTGACTAAATCGACTTTCTCTAACACACTTCTGACCGAGGCAGTCAGGTTGCGCCGCAGATCTCGACCCCAACTGCCGGGATCTTCGGGCATCTGTTCGGCAATTTTCCTGCTGATTTCATCTAGAAAGTGGCGATTAGACATGGTGAATTTTAGATAATATTTAATTTCCATCATTTTACCCAAAATCGAATCCTACAGGCATCATTTATTTATGATCAAAGATGGTGCGGCTGTGTCATTGGTCTGCCCAAAAAGTGTGCGTTCTCTTATAACTTAGTCTATCGCCAAGCATTAAGCCTCTGTAATTAAAACTAAAAAGTGGGTGGCATGGTAGCTGCTAAATCGCGCTGTCGTTAACGTGGAGGTGCCAGGCCCAATCGTTAATATTAGGTTTCTAAATTTTACAGAGAGAAAGGTCGGAGGCATGAAATTAGTCACGGCAGTTATTAAGCCATTTAAGTTGGATGATGTTCGTGAGGCTTTGTCTGAAATTGGTGTTCAGGGGGTCACTGTCACAGAGGTTAAGGGATTCGGCAGGCAAAAAGGCCACACGGAACTATATCGAGGTGCGGAGTATGTAGTGGATTTCTTGCCGAAGGTCAAACTGGAGACCGCAGTCACCGATGATATGGTGGATCAGGTGATTGAATCCATTACCAAAGCAGCCAATACCGGAAAGATTGGTGACGGCAAAATTTTCGTCTCAGATCTATCGCAAATTATTCGCATACGAACCGGTGAAACGGGCGCAGATGCGGTGTAACTCAGAAAACAGCTAGGCAAATTTTTAACTGATTAGGGGTATAAACGTGGAAAATCAAATTTTTGAACTCCAGTATGCCATCGACACATTCTATTTTTTGGTCTGTGGCGCATTGGTCATGTGGATGGCTGCCGGTTTTGCAATGCTGGAGGCCGGACTAGTTAGGTCAAAAAATACCACCGAGATTTTAACTAAAAATGTGGCGCTATTCGCCATCTCCTGTTTGATGTATTTAATTTGTGGTTACGCCATTATGTATGGTGGTGGTTACTTTCTTCAGGGTATCGAGGCGGTGGACGTGGCCGAGGTGTTAGCCACTTCTGCAGAAAATGGATTCGATGGGGATTCCGTTTACTCCGGCGCTTCCGACTTTTTCTTCCAAGTGGTGTTTGTAGCTACAGCGATGTCGATTGTCTCTGGGGCGGTAGCTGAACGTATGAAGCTTTGGGCGTTCTTAGCTTTTGCGGTGGTAATGACTGCGATCATCTATCCCATGGAAGGCAGCTGGACTTGGGGCGGCAATGATGTGTTTGGCATGTTCAACTTAGGAGATGCCGGTTTCTCAGATTTCGCCGGATCAGGCATTGTGCACATGGCCGGCGCCGCCGCAGCCTTGGCAGGTGTATTATTGCTAGGTCCTCGTGCGGGCAAATACAGTAAGGATGGAAAAATTAATGCCATTCCGGGTGCAAATCTGCCCCTCGCCACATTAGGCACTTTTATCTTATGGATGGGTTGGTTTGGTTTTAATGGCGGCTCTGTCTTGAAGTTAGGGGATGTGGCCAATGCACATGCGGTGGCGATGGTCTTTTTGAATACCAACACCGCAGCTGCTGGCGGTGCCATCACTGCTTTGATTGTCGCTAGACTGGTATTTGGAAAAGCAGATCTCACCATGCTACTAAATGGTGCTTTGGCGGGTTTAGTGGTTATCACCGCGGAACCTTCAACGCCTACCGCGCTGCAGGCAACTCTGTTTGGTGCGGTTGGTGGTGCGCTGGTGGTGGCCAGTATCGTTACCTTAGATAAATTAAGAATTGATGATCCGGTGGGTGCTATCTCGGTTCATGGAACTTGCGGTTTGCTCGGCCTGCTATTAGTGCCTCTTACCAACGATGGTAGCGAATTTACTGGCCAGTTGCTCGGAGCTGCAACCATCTTTGTTTGGGTGTTTGGCGTCAGCTTACTGGTATGGGCAGGGTTGAAGGTTGCTGTGGGCATTCGCGTGAGTGAAGAAGATGAATACGAAGGTATGGATTATGTGGATTGCGGAATGGAAGCATACCCCGAATTCACCAAACAGTGATTTTCTAAACATCTTACAATATGAAAATTATGCGGGCCTTTCTGGCCCGCTTTTTTTATCTGTGCCCGGTTGCGAAAATTTTATCTGTATGCGTATTAAGCAGAATAGGTGTTTCTGATACTTGTATGCCTAGTTTTCAAAAGAGGTTAGTATCCGTAAAAACTCAAATTAAGCAACAGACAGTTAGATTCGTGTCACTGATGAAAAGCAATACGACAAGAAATCTCGGTTGGCTAAGTGAACAAGTTTTCCCAGCATGATCTAATGAATGGTCTACTTAGTTATTTATTTTGTCTCCTATTATGATTAAATATAACCAATCTCTATCAGCCCACGGTCTTAGTCGAAAGATTTTGGGCATAGGAAAACACCTGAACGGATTAGATTTTCCGCCGAATTGAAACGATTGATTCAGAGTGATAAAGAATCTACATTATCACTGCCATGATTGTTTAACTCTGGGTGTCTTCTTTGCAGACATCCTCTGCTTGCAACCCTTTTTGCCCATCTATCACAGTAAAAGAGACATTTTGTCCTTGGGTTAATGTTTTAAAGCCTTCCCCACGAATTTGTCGAAAATGTACAAAGACATCTTCTCCTCCTTCTCTGGTAATAAATCCGTACCCCTTACCATTATCAAACCACTTCACGGTTCCTTTTTGACGTTCTGACATACTCACACACTCTCTTATATTAGTCATTCAACCTACTGACATCTATCGGAGAATATTGGGGCATGGAGCAAATAACAGACTTTTCCCGTTTAACCGAGGGACTTAAATTCACTATCTCCAATTGATAATGAATCTCGTTAGTCAATGCAACCACGCAGCGAATTTCTTTATAGGATCTTCGCAACGTTACCGCTATTTTTGCCACAGCATTCATCGATAGAAATGGTGAACCTAGGCATGAGCGGCCCGATTGTGGAGCACAGTCATCGAGCCAAGGTGAAGCTTTGACGCCTCATACCTTGAACGGGTTCATGCTAATTTTTCATTCAGTTTAAATTTGTCTGGTTTAGCATAAGTGGAAAACTTTAACGAGATTAAGGTATTGTTGTAAAGCCCAAAATGAAAAATTTTTGTATTCAGTTAACATTAAAAAAATCTACGTCCGATTTAGATTGGATCGAGAGCTGGTGGTTAAAATCTTGCTTCGTATAAAAATCTAATGTGCTTTTGGTAGAAGACGCGTTTCGCCAAATTCCAGAATTAGAAATTCGCTTTTGTCGATTTTGTTTGCCGTGCGTGCTTGTTTTAAACTTTCTACCGCTTCGAACTGGCCGTCTGTCCCTAATCTAAATGTGCCAAAATGAATGGCGAGGCTGGTGGTACTCTCTAATAGCCGATGAATATCGACTGCTTCTTGGGGAGAGATATGTGAGCCCTTCATAAACCAACGTGGTTCAAAAGCGCCGATAGGTAGTGCGCTAAAACGCATGGGCCCAAAGCGTTTACGCAGCATGTGGAAATGAGGCCCCATTGCTGTGTCTCCAGCGAAAAAAAGGTTCCCACCTGGAGTGGTCACCAAAAAGCCCATCCACAATCGTTTATTGTGATCGAGGACGCTTCGTCTTGACCAATGTTGAGCGGGTGTGCCTATGACTGTGGTGGTTGGTGTTAATGAGTAGGATTGCCACCAGTCCATAGCTTGAACATTATCAATGCCCACATTTTTTAATAAAGACTGATTACCAAGACCAACGAAAAAGGTTGGCTGATCCCTTTCCCATAACTGTTTTAACGTCGGTAGATCCAAATGATCATAGTGACTGTGGCTCACCAAAACCGCGTCGATTTTTGGCAATTGATTGAATGGTAGCCCTGGATTCCGGTAACGTTTGGGAGAAATGATCGGTACCGGTCCACAATAATCTGACCAGATGGGGTCGGTGAGTAGATTTAAACCCTGTGTCTGAATCAGAACCGTGGAGTGATTGACGAAGGTGATTTGTAGTTCGTCGCCATAGATTCGTTCGGGTGGTAGCGGCAAAGACTCATTAGGTAGTGGCTGCCACTTGCCTCTATGGACTTGTCCGCTGAGCAGATCTTTGATTAATCGGGAGTAATCACGCCCTTCCCGAGGAATGAGGTTGTAAAATCGCGTGCCATCGAAATGGTTAGTGACCGGCCCCTGATGGACGGTCGGAGTAAATCCTGACACAACAAAAACGATAATAGCGATTAATATTATTATATATACACTTTTGTTCATCTACCCACTCTTGTGATCGTGACTTGGAATAAATATAAATGTCTCTTGGTTCTGAAAACAGGTTGATTTATCTTTTTTTTACTGTATAAATACTCAGTACTATGACTGACACTCTAACTGCAAGACAACGAGAAGTTCTTGAACTCATTCGAGACTTCATTGAAGAACATAAAATGCCGCCTACCCGCGCCGAAATTGCGGACATTCTCGGTTTTCGTTCCCCAAATGCTGCTGAAGACCATCTTCGTGCACTCGAGCGAAAAGGTGTCATTGAGATATTTCCAGGTGCCTCCCGTGGTATCACCTTGGTTCATAATCAAACTGGGCTTCCAGTGGTGGGGCGTGTTGCCGCTGGCTCCCCGATTCTAGCTGAAGAAAACGTAGAAACCCACTATGAGTTGGACGGCCAGCTGTTTCATCCTAAACCAGATTATCTACTCGTGGTAAAAGGCATGAGTATGCGTGACGCCGGAATTTTAGAAGGTGATTTGTTGGCAGTCCACAAAACACACGCTGTGCGCAGTGGCCAGGTGGTAGTGGCTCGCATGGGTAGCGATGTGACTGTGAAAAGGCTCAAGCGTAAAGAACGTCAAATGTGGTTAATGCCGGAAAACCCGCGGTTCAAACCCATAAAAGTCGATATGAAAAGAGATGATGTGCAAATCGAAGGGTTGGTAGTTGGCGTGATTCGACAAGGCGCTTTATGATGCAACTTCCTGTTATTGATCCAGATAGTCCGATCCAGTCAACATCTGATCATGCCTCTGGTGTTTTCAAAAAAAATTTAAGAATGCAGTCTCAGGGTCTAAATGGCATTGAAGCTGATCTTTCTTCAGAAGATCTATTTGGATTAATCAAAAACATGTGTAGGCAAGTGCAATCCAGTCCGGGATGGATAGGCTGGGTGGCGCCTTATGAGTTACCTTGTCGATCTATTTTTATCGCCTACGATCTGCCGTTAGAGCGTTTTTTACTTATCCATCCGAGAGTGGAAGTGCAAACTTTAGATGTCGCGCTAAAGGCGTTGCAAAATGAGCACATAGCAGCATTAGTGATTTCCGTGCGCGATTTATTACCTCATCAAAGATCTGGTTTAAAGGCTTTCGCGCAACAGTCCTTTAAGCCTACTATATTGTTACAGCATGAGCAGGGTGTAAAAAATCAGCAGTCTATTCAATTAAGTGTTAAGGATTATTTTGCTTTTCATCAGCCGACAGAGATAGATTCCTTTGTTCCGAATTCACAACTGACCTTATTTAGTTGAGTTAACACCTCAAGTAATTCGATGCTGATGTTGAAGTGAAGAGTTTAATTGATAAAAGATTGCCATAACCGAAATAATATAACACTTTATAATCGGGAGCTTGTGCTGTTTATTTTTCTACAAAGGCGCGCTCAATAACATATTCATGTTGCTCGCCTCTTTTGGATTCACGAAACCCATTCGCTGTTAAAAGAGTTGTCAGATCTTTTAGCATCGCTGGGCTACCACATAACATGAAGCGATCATCTTCTAAATTGGGCGCCGGTAACTGAATATCATCAAACAATTTTTTAGAGGCCATCAGATGAGTAATACGTCCTTGATGGGTATAGTTTTCTCGGGTGACTGTGGGGTAATAGATCAATTTGTCACGGACCATTTCGCCCAGATATTCGTCATTGGGCAATTGAAATTGAATCAAATCTTGATAGGCGAGCTCAGAGATATAGCGCACGCCATGTACCAAAATAACTTTTTCAAACTTCTCGTAAACCTCAGGATCACGAATGATACTCAAAAAAGGCGCTAATCCTGTGCCCGTTGAAAGCAGATAGAGATGTTTACCCGCCCTGAGATTGGACACCAAAAGCGTGCCCGTGGGTTTGCGGCTGATTATCACCTGATCACCGACTGCTATTTTTTGTAACTTAGAGGTGAGCGGTCCGTCCGGCACCTTGATGCTGAAAAACTCCATCTCCTCTTGATAGTTGGCGCTGGCAATGCTGTAGGCACGCATCAGTGGTCGATCCGCATCCGCTAGACCAAGCATCACGAAATGGCCATTTTCAAATCGAAAGCCATGATTTCGAGTAGTCTTAAAGCTGAATAGAGTGTCGTTCCAGTGGTGCACCTGGGTCACGGTTTCTTGATACGGGGAATCAATACTTCGCATTGGCTGTTGGCTCGTCAGTAATAATGTGAGCCTAGGGTAGCAAATCAACTAATTATCAGTAAAATTGAAATAAATGAATAGACTTATCTAAAATATAGAATATGAATTTTACTTTTAGACAGTTAGAGGTGTTTCTCGCGGTTGCTCGTTACCAGAATTTAACCCGTGCTGCCTCCGCTCTTTCCATGTCTCAGTCAGCAGCCAGCACCGCGCTCAAGGAGTTGGAGCAGAAATTTGATATTCAACTTTTCGATAGGAGAGGAAAAAGATTACAAATCAATGACTTTGGAAGACTGGTTCGAATTAAAGCGGAAGCTTTAATAGATCAGGCCGAAGATTTTCAGAGCATTTTGGCGCAGCACCATCAAGTAGGGGATTTGCGGGTGGGGGCCACTTTGACTATCGGAAATTACATGGCGGTGGAAGTGATGGCTGCATTTAAACAGAAGTTTCCCCATGCACAGATAGCTTTACAGGTAGCGAATACACAAACAATTGCTCAGTTGGTATTAGATTTCGCCATCGATATTGGTTTGATCGAGGGCGAGTGGCAGGATGCCGAATTGCATATCACTCCTTGGCGGGAGGATGAACTTCAGGTGTTTTGTGCGCCCAGCCATCCGTACGCAGGGTTACAGAGCCTCACAGATGAAAATTTACAAGAAGCCAAGTGGATTGTAAGGGAGCCAGGATCTGGCACACGGCAAACCTTTGATCGGGCCATGAGTGGCATATTATCTAGTTTGGATATTGTGCTGCAATTGCAACATACTGAGGCGATAAAAAGGGCTGTAGAAGCCCGACTGGGGATTGGGTGTCTGTCCCAGGTGGCGTTAAAAGAGGCCTTTAAACGCGGCACTCTGGTTCCCTTGGCGGTACCGCAACGGAACTTTAAACGAAAATTCTATTTTGTCGTGCATCGACATAAATTTCGCACTTCAGCTATCGATGAATGGATCTCTCTCTGTAGCGAGCGCTGGAATATCGATGTATGACTAAAGCAGCCCGACCTTTATTTTCAGTCTGTCGTCTTCCACCGCTACCTTTTTTAATAATCGTTTAGCCATGCGCTGATATTTATCGTCGCTTTGAAATTGATAGATGGTGATTCCGGACAATACCCCTACCGCGATAGCTTCTAAAATTTCACGCACCACGTTGGCATATTCTCCTGGCAATCCTTTGATCTGCAAATCACTCACACGAGGGTCGTCGAGCCGAAACTCGCCGCTGGTGGCGTCGTAGTCAACGGCAGCCTGCATCATGACGTGGCCAGTGATAGAGATAATGGGACGGATTTGTACCTTGAGATCCAATTCTATTCCCAATCTGTCGTCCGTGTTGCTTAGTGCAATCTTGGGATCGGAGGCAATCACCGTTAATAAGCGACGTTTATTTTTCACTGGAAAGATGCCGAGGCTGTCTATGCGTTTTTGTATCTGCTGTTCAGAGAGCTCAAGCGTGTAGGACAATGTTAATAAGCCTCTGATAAGCTTTACGATCCTCTGTATAAGATTGCTAATAAAATTCACCTTCAGTGTCCTTAAATGAGCCACGTATTTAATACGGTCTAGGTAGTGAGTACAGCTATTAGCACGGCCGCCGCAATGGCCGAGGTAATAATTTAGGTCGCTAATTTATCTGAAAAGAGAGGTGATCGGCAAATCGCACCATCAGCCCGGCTCTGAGACAAAAATTCACGTATAATTATGATCATCCGTTTAACAGAGAATTTTCTAGCTATTTTATGTTAGCCAACCTTCGTCAACTGGCCTCACCGAAGAATTTTTATCAATTTGCTGGAACCATCTACCCTTGGATCCTCTTCTTGGCGGTGGGTACCCTTTGCTTCGGGTTAGTCTGGGGATTGCTCTATTCTCCCCCTGATTATCAACAGGGTGAAACCGTGCGCATTATGTATTTGCATGTACCGATGGCGATTATGTCCATGGCGGCCTATATGGTGATGGCAGGCGCTTCAGCTGTGGGTTTGGTGTGGCATTTGAAAACGGCACACATCGTGGCTAGGAGCTGCGCGCCAATTGGTGCCATGTTTACCTTGGTGACATTAGTCACCGGCGCACTTTGGGGTAAGCCTATGTGGGGTACATGGTGGCAGTGGGACGCAAGATTAACTTCTGAGCTGATACTGCTGTTTTTGTATTTAGGTTATATAGGACTGTATCAAGCCATTGATGTGGTGGAAACCGCAGAGCGTGCCTGTGCTCTATTAGCGTTGGTAGGAGTAGTGAATATTCCCATCATCCATTTTAGTGTGGAGTGGTGGCATACCTTGCACCAGGGACCAACAATTAGTCGTTTGAATCCCACTATCGATGCCAGCCTAATGGGGCCTCTCTATCTGATGATTCTGGCACATTGGATGATTTTTATGGCCTATGTGTTGATGCACAGTCGTACGGCAATCTTAGCTCGCGAACGCAAAACTCAATGGGTGAAATCACTGGTATGAGTTTTTCCTCTTGGTCGGCCTTTCTTGATATGGGGGGCTATGGACTCTATGTGTGGGGATCTTACGGGTTCGCGTTGGCGTCTATTGTGTGGGTTTTCTTGGCGATTTGGTGGCAGCATCGACGGCAGCTGGATCAGCTCAGGACAATAGCACAGCGGCAAGCGGAGTTGGAGAAACGCGAAGATGAATCCGAAGCGTAAACAAAGGTTGATTTCGGTGATAGCTATAGTAGTAGGTGTCAGCCTCGCGGCTGCTATTCTATTGTATGCGTTAAGGCAGAATATCAATTTATTTTTTACGCCGAGCCAAATCATTTCCGGCGAAGCCCCTCTGGGCACGACTATTAGGGTGGGGGGGTTAGTTAAGGCCGATAGCGTCATTCATCCTCAAGAGGGGGTGGCGATGCGTTTTGTCGTCACGGACAATGTGGGTGAAGTGACTGTGAGTTACTCCGGTCTTTTGCCGGATCTGTTCCGTGAAGGGCAGGGGGTGGTGGCCATCGGCGTATTAAATGCAGAAAAAAAATTAATTGCGTCAGAAGTTTTGGCCAAACATGATGAAACCTATATGCCTCCTGAAGTATATGAAGCCATGAAAGCTAGCGCTGAAGATAGTACGATTAAGCAGCCTTGATCCCTAATTATGATTCCTGAAATTGGACATCTTGCCCTTTGGTTTGCCTTAGCATTTGCGATATTAGCGTCGTGGATCCCTCTTTGGGGTGCTTACAAACAAGATCTGTTGTCTCTCTCTTTTGCAAAACCTTTCGCATTGGCACAGTTCTTTTTTGTTGCAGTGGCTTTTATCTGTTTAACCTGGGCTTTCGAACGCAATGACTTTACGGTGGCCTATGTTGCGAACCATTCCAATACCCTGTTGCCCTCTCGATACAAGTTTTCTGCTGTTTGGGGCGGTCATGAGGGTTCGATCCTATTATGGTGTTTGATTTTAACGGGTTGGAGTGCGGCGGTTGCAGTGAACTCCCGCCATTTGCCTATTGATTTGATTGCGCGGGTGTTGTCCGTATTAGGCATGATTAACGTAGGTTTTTTGCTATTCATCCTGTTGACTTCCAATCCCTTTGATCGACTGTTACCCAACTTCCCCTTAGAGGGGCGAGATCTGAATCCCTTGTTACAAGATTTTGGTCTGATTGTGCATCCCCCTATCTTGTATATGGGATATGTGGGTTTTTCTGTTGCCTTTGCTTTCGCGGTGGCAGGATTATTAAGTGGTAATTTAGATGCCACCTGGGCACGTTGGTTACGTCCCTGGACATTGGCTGCATGGAGTTTTTTAACCCTCGGTATTGCATTAGGGAGTTGGTGGGCCTATTACGAATTGGGTTGGGGTGGATGGTGGTTTTGGGATCCCGTAGAAAACGCCTCATTTATGCCTTGGTTAGCGGGTACAGCTCTGTTGCACTCCCTCTCCGCCACGGAAAAAAGAGGTGTGTTTAAAGCTTGGACTCTATTATTAGCCGTGTCTGCTTTTTCTTTGAGTTTATTGGGCACCTTCCTGGTGCGCTCCGGCGTGTTGACCTCGGTACATGCTTTTGCCAACGATCCAGAGCGCGGATTATTTATTTTGATCTTTTTGATGATAGTAATCGGCGGCTCCTTGACTCTATTCGCGCTTCGTGCCCATAAAATCAGCTCGTCGGCGCAGTATGAAGCTGTGTCGCGGGAGTCTGGGATCTTATTCAACAACGTATTGTTGGTCGCGCTTACTTTAGTGGTGTTGGTTGGAACTCTATTTCCGCTGGTAGCGGACGTCATGGAATGGGGTAAGTTTTCAATCGGTGCGCCTTACTTTAATACCATATTTGTTCCAGTGGGCTTGGTGTTGTTAACGATTATTGGCGTTGGACCAGTGTTGCGCTGGAAAAAAGATAAACCTTATCGATTACTACAGACGCTTCGTGTACCTGCCGCGGTGAGTGTGTTGATAGGACTATCAATTCCATTCGTGCTAAACAAGACACACCCCTTGGCATTAGTTAGTTCAGTGATTGCAGCCTGGGTGATTGTCACAACCTTAATTGAGATGAAACGGCAGATCACACATGGTCGTCATTGGGTTGCCGGTTTCGCAAAGCTGCCCCTGAGCTTGCAAGGCATGGCCTGGGCGCATATGGGTGTCGCAGTCACCGTACTGGGTATTACTTTCACCAGTTTGTATTCTGAGGAACGTACAGTGCGAGTAGTTCCCGGGGATGAACTGACGTTGGCTGGCTATCACATTCAATACCATCTTACCCAATCGGTGGCTGGGCCAAACTTTTGGGCAGAGCAAGCTCATTTGACGGTTCGGCGCCAGGACGAAACTGTATCGCAACTCTACCCGGAGCGGCGTTTTTATTATTCTCAGCAAAATCCCATGACAGAAGCCGCCATCGACGCTGGTCTCATGCGAGATATTTATGTGGCTTTAGGTGAGCCGCTTGCTACTGAAGGAGACGATCTGCCTCGCGCGGTACGTGTTCAATATAAACCTATGGTGAGATGGATTTGGCTAGGTGGTTTGATGATGGCAATTGGTGGAGGTCTATGTATAGCGGACAAACGATATCGCGCAAAACGCTACGTACAGAGGCCGAAGGTAACCGGAGCGTCATTATCATCATGAAACGTCTTATATTGTACAGCGTGCCTTTGATTTTTTTTTTCTTGTTGGGAGTGTTTCTCTGGCAAGGGCTAGATAAAAATCCTCAGGAGCTACCCTCTGCGCTTGTGGGTAAGCCTTTACCTGAATTTGAATTAGATGGCTTATTGCAGGATGGAACCATCGATCGAAACCAGTTATTGGGACAACCATTTTTATTAAATGTTTGGGCTACCTGGTGCCCTTCTTGTGCTGAAGAGCATGAATATCTCAATCAACTGGCATCACAGGGCGTTAAGATTGTGGGTATGAATTACAAAGATGAATTAGAAAAAGCTCGTCTTTGGTTGTCTACCTATGGGGATCCGTACCAAGTTAATTTTGTCGATGATAAAGGGGAATATGCGATAGATTTAGGCGTTTATGGCGCACCCGAAACTTTTTTTATCGATTCGGAGGGCATCATTCGCTATCGCCATGTGGGAGTGGTCAATGACTTGAGTTGGCGCCAAGGATTGAAGAGTCAATACGACCAACTGAAATAGACAGATGAATTAAAAAGATAGCTATGAATTATTTGAGACGGTGCCTTTTCTTAACTTTGTTACTGTGTCTCTACACCCAGGCGTTATTTGCGGTGATAGAAGTTTACGAATTCGAAGAGGAACAACAACATCAGCAGTATGAGAGACTGATTGACGAATTGCGGTGCCCAAAATGCCAAAATCAAAATATCGCAGACTCGAATGCGCCGCTTGCCAAAGATCTACGACAAAAAGTCCATGAGCAGATTCTGGACGGTAAGAGTCATGAAGAAATTGTGCAGTATATGGTGGATAGGTACGGTGATTTTGTGACTTATCGACCTCCGTTGAGACCCGTTACTTATTTACTATGGTTCGGTCCCTTTGTAGGTGTATTTCTGGTATTGGGCATATTGGTGTGGCGTACCAGGCGTATGGCACGTGTGGCGCAACAGGCATTAACGCAAGAAGAAGAGGCAGCTCTGGCGCATTTGCTGTCGCAGAATTCAACAAAAGATCCTATCGAATGAACCACTTCTATTTTGCCGCAGCTTTTCTACTTTTGGTGGCGATTCTATTTGTAGTGTTGCCATGGCTTCGAAGGTCAAATAGCAGACAGAGCCCACGTAAAAGTATCAATTTGAACCTCTACCAGGAACGATTAGCAGAGCTAACAGCTTCGCAGCAGCAGAATCAATTGGACGACGCAGAATTTCAGCAAATCGCCACTGACTTGAAGCGTCATCTTTTAGCAACGCAATCTACCTTAGATGACACCCAGGTCAAGGGATCCAGTGGTTGGTTATTGATGCCAGCAGTTGTAATTCTGGTCTTGATCACACCCGTAGTTTATTGGCTGTTTTATTGGAATGATCAGAAGGCACAATGGCTGCATTTAGAGGCGGAGCCGTACGCGCAAACCGCCGCCGATGAATCCGATCATAACCAAGTGTTGAAACTACAACGTTATGTGCAAACCCATCCGGATGATCATGAGGCTTGGCATTTACTGGGACAGCAATATTTACGATCAAGCGTGTTTCAAGGCGCTGCGGTGGCGTTTGAGAAGGCATTCCAGCTCCAACCGAACTCAGTGGATTATCGTGTTTCCCTTGCGTTAGCCTTGATCAGACAGCAAGATGGCCGATTGGATGATACCAGTCAAAAATTGTTAGATTCAGTATTGCATCAGTTACCAGAACATCAAGGTGCGTTGAGTTTACTGGGCATGGCGGCATTCAATGTTGGAGAGTATCAGGATTCTATAGAGTACTGGACTCGACTAAAACTTTTACGCGATCCTAGTAGTGAGTCCTTCGCAGTGATTGAGCGTAGTATCCAGCAGGCACAACAGCGGTTAAGTTCAGAGCCAAACACCAATACGCTAAAGATTGTGACATCCATCGATATTGGCGCTGAACTGGATATCGATCTGGTGAAAGGGGGTACATTGTTTGTTTTTGTTCGCCCAACCGAGCAACCGTCGCAGCCCGTAGCCGTCAAACGCTTCACTCAGTATACCTTTCCTTTGCAGGTCTCACTGACAGATGCGGATCTTCTTATTAAAGAGACTCCCTTAGATACCTATCAACAGTTGTGGTTGTCGGCAAAAATTACCTCTAAAGGTATTGCTACCCAGGCAGCATTGGCAGAGGCGAAGCCGGTGCCGATTCATGTCAAAGAACTTGTGCATCCAGTTAAACTCACACTACATTAGGCAGTTTCAGCTCATGGAACTCAATTCAATATTTCAATGTCAGAAGTTGAACGTCGAACGTGATGATCGGATCTTATTGGATAACTTGTCCTTTGACTGCACACCGGGGAGTCTGACTCAGATCACCGGCGCAAATGGGTCTGGAAAAACCACACTGATGCGCACACTGGCCGGACTGCGTCCAGTGACTGTTGGAAAGATTACTTGGCAAGGGATCCCCATCAAGGAACAAAGAGAGGTATATCATCAAGATTTATTGTTTTTAGGACACTCCTCAGGGATAAAGTTAAGTTTAACCTGTATAGAAAACCTACAGTGGATGCTTGCCCTATGCGGACAAAGTCAGACAAAGGCCACCATTGGATCTGTATTGCAGTTGGTGGGACTTGGCGGGTTTGAGTCCAATTTGGCACGTACGTTGTCTGCAGGACAGCGTCGTCGAGTCGCACTGGCGATGCTTTGGTTACGTCAAGCCAAGATTTGGATTTTAGATGAACCTTATACTTCAATTGATGTATCGGGTGTTGATTTGGTTAAAGATAAAGTTATGGAGCACCTATCTCATCGTGGACTGGTCATTCTAAGCACACACCACGGTCTCAATATGACCGCGGATCAAGTGATAAATCTATGAGTGTTAAAACCGCACAAAGTATAGAGAGTTTTGTCGCGCTGCTAAAACGTGATCTGTTGTTAGCCAGTCGCCACTTTAGCGAAGTAGTGCAGCCACTTCTGTTTTTCACCATGGCAGTGATGCTTTTTCCATTGGGTGTAGGACCCGATGCAGAATTACTTAGGATCATAGCCGCCGGGATCCTTTGGGTTGCAGCGTTATTTGCGTCATCTAGTGTACTAGACAAAATGTTTCGAGAAGACTTTGAAGATGGCGCCTTGGAATATTTGTTATTGAGTCCTACGCCGCTACCGCTATTGGTGATCGCTAAGTGTTTAGCTCATTGGTTAACCACTGGGTTACCACTTGTCTTCATTGCGCCTCTTTTGGGGCTGCTATTAAATTTGTCGTTTGAAGCTGTTCCCCTTTTAGTGCTCAGCTTGTTGGTCGGTACCCCTACAATTAGCTTTGTTGGCGCGGTGGGTGTGGGATTGACTGTTGGATTAAGACGAGGAGGCGTGCTATTGACTTTGTTAGTGTTGCCACTCTATGTGCCTGTATTAATATTCGCAACAGGTGCCGTACAGGCCGCAAGTCAAGGTGCCCATGCCTATGGGCATCTTCTGATATTGTTATCTATGTTGGTTTTGGCCACGACATTGACGCCTTTTGCGGCAGCCAGTGCGTTGAGGATCAGCGCTGAAATGAATTGATCAAGAGTTGCGATTTAGAGAATATCTCTATGCAGTGTTGTTGTTGAGTATATCTGGAGGCTACCTTCTTCTACTCAGTAAATTTAGTATAGGATCGGTCCATCGATCTAAAGTCGTGATCAGATAATCCACTATTTTCGTCCAGGAATTGCGTTGCTTCCAAGACTGAATCGTGATCTGTTGACAGTGTCGGAGATCTTGTTGCAACATCTTGCGTATTTGTTCAGCAAAGTCGGGATCGACAATTTCTTGATTCGCTTCTAGATTCCACCTGAAACTCCAACGATCAAAGTTACTGGAACCAATAGTGATCCAATTGTCGCAGAGAGCAATTTTCTGATGCATGAATCGCTTTTGGTATTCATACACTTGGATCCCCGCAAGTAATAGGCGCATATAAAATCTTTGGCCAAATCGTCTGACCCATACATTGTCGGTGTATTGACCAGGTAATATGATGTGGATTTTTATACCACGCCGAGCGGCCGATCTTAGGGTTCTTCTTAGTTTCAGAGAAGGAACGAAATAGGGAGTCGCTATCCAAACATCTCGTTTGGATTTGTTAATAGCATTGATCAATGATTGCTGAATGAAGTTTTGATTTTCTGTTGCGGTTCCCAAGACCCGACCGACAGATCGTTCACTTAATGTCTTATTCTCCGTAGCTGACAAGAGATTTGCTTTAGAGGCGGTCTCATTTTCCCAGGTTTCCATGAATAACCTGTGCCAATCTTGTACGCACTCCCCCCGCACTTTTAACATAGTTTCTCTCCAGGGGGCCTTTAACGTAAACAAATTATGATCACTGTAGGCGAATGAGTCGCTGACCCCGGTGCCACCTACGAAGGCGGAGGCCCCATCCACGAGAAGCAATTTTCTATGATTCCTGTGTAGATTCTTAAATAATTTGACTAATCTAATTGGGTTGTAAGTGTGTACACTTATTTGAGGATGTTTTAGCAAATATCGTTCTTCTTGTTCTAGTTTGTTCGCGCCAAAATTGTCCAGAATTATGAAGATCTGAACGCCTCTGTCTGCAGCACTAGTAAAGGCGTGAATAAATTGTTTTGATATTTCGCCCGACTCCCACAAATAGGTTTCGAATAATATATATGCCTGAGCACTTAAAATATCTGCCAACATGGCGCGATAAAATTGTCGCCCGTCGATCAAGAGCTGGAACTGATTGTGAGCACGGTACGGAAACTTGTGTTTGGGATTGAGAAACACAGGTTCTCTATTTAGAACGCGGTGGTGTTTTGACTGATCCTCGTCGCCATTAGCCATTAACTAGATATCTGCTTTGCATCATCTAAAGGTTTTATTGGTTTGAGTAGTAGGCTATCACCCAAATTCAAGTGGAGGATTCGCCTGACAGATTTCTGATTAAGCGAGACTTCTAATTTATTGTCACTGTTGAATATGGCAAACGGAGTTGAGGTGCATTGTTCTCCATAGAACCGACGTAGTGGTAGGATTTCTGAACGTAAATAAATTTTTGTCTCCTCCAATTTGCATGTATTGTAGATCGCTAAACTCAAGTTGGTAATCGCATTCCCGAATCGATCGAAACTTGTCACTTGGCAAGTCAGTTCACCGGTGGTCTGGTCTATTTCTATTTCTGGTGTGTCATAAATAACAGGATCTCTAATGGGTGTCCCTAGCAGATCCATAGATTGGCCCCGAGCGATCTGTGCCGCAGCTGGGGCAAATAAGAATAGTCCGTCGAAACTGGTATTTTTCCGCCACCATGGGGTCTCTGAATGGAGTTCGTAGATTTGACTGTTGGGGTGAGATTTTAAGATCTCACTTAACACGCCATTATCCGGTGACACAAACCAGTGCTTACCGGTGTTTACTGCCAGCGCCAGGCGAGTGCTGCCCACACCGGGATCGACCACGACAATATGGATGGAAGCTGATGGATACTGGTGATAAGCACGAGCAATACATTCAGCTCCCTGGTGAATATTGTGAGGTTCAATATCATGACTGATGTCTATGATTGTTGCCTGAGGATGCTGTGAGAGAAGATATCCCTTGATGGCACCAACATACCCGTCTTGAGTACCAAAATCGGTCGTTAAGGTAAATATGGACATCAACTCATTGAGGAGATTGGAAACGGGTGGATGAGATGTTTAGCATCCCTTACATTATTGCTTAAGCTGGAGACCTTAGCCATTTCGTTCATGTGTGTGGAGAGGTGAGTAACGAGTCAAATAGACATTGTCGTCATATCGCTCTATTTTAAACGCGCCTTGAAGCCGCAGTATTGCACATCACCAGGCGCGTGGGATCCGTTGAAATGATGTCTAGATTTTATGTGCTCTCTGGCTTTTTGTTGCGACGTTGTAATTCATCGGCTTCCTTCAATAAAGATTCTACAAATTCGTCTTTCATGACTGCATCCGAGCCGCGTTTTAGAACTTCTCCAACTTTATCATTGTGGGTAAAACGATCGGCGACTTTGCCGACTCCGCGACGTAATTCACGCACTATTTCGTCATCTTTTTCTAGTACTTCGCGAATAGCAGAATCGGCTACCTTACCGGCGTCCTTAAGCACTTGCATGGGATCGTCAGCGCGGCCAGCCTGTTTACGGTGTTGTACAAAATCTTGGCTTGCTTTTTTGGCGGCTTGTAACACGTCGCCTACTAATTTATTGGCGGGCGCCTCGTCGTCTTCCAGGTTGATCAGGAACTCATCTTCTCCCAACACGTCCACGTCTGCTAACTCCTCATCATCGAAGGAGCTGTCGATGATTTCGTCTGTGACCTTTTTTGCTTCGTTTAGTGTTTGTCGTACGCTGGTTGCCAGCTTATTGCGGGATCTACCCTCGCTAGGGGTGTCGTCACCAGCCCCAAGTACTTCATCAGTAAAATTTTTTGCGTCGCGGTAAGTTCGGCTCTGTTTGACATCTTCGGGTAGGAATTCTTCCGCCAAATCTTCGGCGGTTTGTTTCGCATTTCGAATGAGTTTCTCAGTATCGACCTTTTTATAGGTCTTGGCCGCACGACGCATAAATTTTTCTAAATCCATCTTTAACTACCTTTATTAATAGAAAACTTAGTTTCAGTGTTTAAGTCACTGAGTAAATAGTGATTACCACGACATTTATAGTGGGTTTTCGCCAGTTTTCAAGCCCTAAACGGTATTATCATCCAACCAAAAATGATACTTGTCTAATATTCAACCACTTAGTTAGTGAAAAACGGGTGCCCTTGGTACCTCAAAAGAGTAGAATCTACAATAACTGGGCGTTATGGTAGGCAACAATACCAAAGCACGCGACGATTTCAACGTCATGATGCTTAAATAAATACAAAGCGGCAATAGACTCCAATCATAATGTAGAACTGAAAACAAAGAGGTCAGTACATGATGTCATTTTTCGAAGTATTGTCGGTGGACAAAGTAATTATTTTGACGATGGGGACCGGCGTGATTTTAGGGATTTTAATGTCAGCGGTGTTGGCTTGGTCCCGCTCGGTGAAGCAAAGGCAAAAGTTACATGTGGTTGCGGATAAATTAAGAATGGCCGAGGCCGCGTTTGCGGAAGCGAGAGAAGAGCTATTCGAATTTCGCCACCGGGAAATGGCCACTCAAAAGAAACTGGCAGAGCTGAATACCGCAGTGTCCGTCAACGAAGAGAAATTAAAAGAGTTTGCAGCAGTGAAGCAGCTAAACGAAGAACAGCGTGAACGGCTGCACGCAGTGATGACGGAAAAAGCTGGCTATGAGATTCAAATTTCTGAAAAATCGGCTGTACTACAAGAGAAATCACAATCTTTGCATGAGAGTCGCAAGCGCCTAGAGGCAATTGAACAGCAGATGGAGCTACTGCGCGAAGAGAATACCAATCGACGTGAGGAGTCCACACGTTTAGCCACTGCGCTAGAAAAAGAACGCGCACAGAACGTGGAGAAGTTAGCAATATTAGAGCGCGCGCAGAAACAGATGCAGATAGAATTTGAAAACGCGGCGACTAGAATATTCGAAAACAAATCGAAGACTTTTACCGAACAAAACAGGACAAACTTAGATCAGTTGTTGTCACCTTTCAAAGAACAACTCAAAGATTTCGAGAAAAGAGTCGAAGAGACTTACGACAAAGAGTCGAAACAAAGATTTTCTCTAGCAAAAGAAATTCAACAACTACAAAAGCTCAATCAGAGATTAAGTGATGATGCATTAAATCTCACCAATGCATTAAAAGGTCAATCGAAAACCCAAGGAAATTGGGGCGAGATGATACTAGAGCGTCTGTTAGAGCAGTCAGGTCTGACTAAAGGTCGCGAATATGATGTGCAGATGAGCTTAAAAGATCATAAAGGCAAGATTTATCGACCCGATGTAGTCGTGCATTTACCCGATAATAAAGATGTGGTCATTGATGCCAAAGTCTCTCTCACCGCTTATGAACGATATTGTCGAGAAAATGATGAAGCAAAACGTGGTGCACAATTGGAACGGCATGTGAATTCAATTCGTGCCCACGTTAAGAATTTAAGTGATAAAGGTTATGAAAAGTTGGAGGATGTACGTTCCTTGGATTATGTGTTGATGTTTGTACCCATAGAAGGTGCGTTTATGGCGGCAGTTGAATATGATGATTCGTTATTCAATGATGCAATGCAAAAAGGCATTATTATGGTTAGTCCAACAACACTATTGGCAACCCTACGTACTATTCAAAATATATGGCGATACGAAAAACAGAATCAGCACGCGTTGGAAATCGCGAAAAAAGCTGGTGCGCTCTATGATAAATTTGAAGGTTTTGTTGGCAGTCTCACAGAGGTCGGTAAAAAGTTGGGGGATACTCATGACGCCTACGAAATTGCCTACAAACGGTTAGTTGGTGGGCGTGGAAACTTAGTTAATCGTGCTGAAGAATTAAAGCGACTTGGTGCCAAAGCGAATAAAACGTTGCCTGATAAACTGGTTAGAGAAGCAGAAGCAGAGTTACCAATTTTAGAAAAAGAGCCGCCCTTAGAGGAGAAAACTGATAAATCTCTTGAAAAGACGCCACCCATGACGGCGGCGGGGAGCGATTCAATTAACTAGGGTCAACTTGCATTTGAGGATCTTGTCCTAATAATGAATGAAATGATACTCATAGTGTAAACGCCAAATAGAGGTGACGAGTGCGATTGTTGTTTGCTGCATTTATTATTATTCCGATCATCGAAATGCTATTGTTGATTAAGGTGGGAGGCTTAATAGGCGCGTTGCCTACCGTGGTGCTAGTGATGCTCACCGCATTAATTGGGGTGGCGATGTTTCGTGTTCAAGGTTTCAATACCCTCCAGCGTATGCAAGAAAAGTTGGCGATGGGCGAACTACCGGGTATGGAGCTGATAGAAGGTGCAATGTTATTGGTTGGAGGGGCATTATTATTGACACCGGGGTTTTTTACTGACGCAATTGGTTTTATCTGTTTGATTCCAATAAGCAGGAAGGCCGTTGCTGGATGGGTAGTCAAGCATAGTCTGCTGCAGCCCATGATGAATAGTGAGGATCTCTTCCGCGGATCGGGGGATCCATTCTCCTCCCAGGGGCGCTCCAATCACAATACATACGAAGGCGAATTTAATCGCGACTGATTAAATCAGTCTCCTTCCCAACGGATGTGGTTTCCCACTATCTTTTGCATTACTATTAATCGTCAAGAGTGTCAGGGTAGAAATACTGAGAAGTATTGTGATTCGGAATCCAGATAGATTGTTCTTCATAATAATTGTCTGAAACCATACCGGGTTTTGTACCAAGATGCTCAAGGTCAATTATCATTTTCATTACCAGTGTTTAGGAGGGTGCGGTGTACATTACGCAAAGTCTAAGACGTGCAGTTCAAATGGGTGCGGAGCGAATCGCGACTCGATGTGGTAGTCGAGTCAAAACCTGGGGTGAATTTGAGCAGCGAGTAGCCAGTTTCGCCGGTGCCTTGCAATCCTTGTCTGTACAGTCAGATGATCGTGTGGCTATTCTGGCGCTAAATAGTGATCGCTATTTAGAGACATATTTTGCGATCCCCTGGACTGATGCTGTAGTCGTACCCATTAATGTTCGACTAGCGCCACCGGAAATCATTTACACTTTGAATGATTCTGGTACCAAAGTTTTGATCATCGATGATGCATTCGCCGCCATGTTGCCTGCATTCGAAGGTCAGTTAGATACTGTTGAACATATTATTTTTGCCGGTGATCACGAGGCACCCGCTGGTACACTCAATTACGAATTATTGATCGAAGAAGCCGATCCGATCGAAGATGAAGGCAGAGGGGGGCAGGAGATAGCGGGTTTGTTTTACACAGGGGGCACCACGGGTCGATCAAAAGGGGTGATGCTGTCCCATAATAACATCATCAGTAATGCGGCAAATGTTGTCGCCAGTATGGGGTATACAGACTCAACTTCTTATCTACATGCTGCGCCGATGTTTCATTTAGCAGATGGTGCATCTACTTTTGCGGTCACTATTGTAGGTGGCACCCATTGTTTTATTCCGAAATTTACGCCGACCGATTTCCTGACCAGTGTGTCAAATTTTAAAGTGACCCATGGTCTTTTGGTACCCACCATGATCAATATGTTGATCAACGAACCCACATTGAGCGATTACGATTTGAGTAGTTTGAGTCGCTTGCTATATGGCGCGTCACCTATGCCTGAAGCTGTATTGTTACAAGCCATGAAAACCTTTCCCAATTGCCGTTTCCTTCAAGGTTATGGCATGACAGAGACCTCACCCTTAATTACTTTTTTGAGTGATGAATACCATGTCACTACAGGGGATAAAACTGGCAAACTAGCCTCTGCGGGTCGAGCAGGTATCACGGTAGAAGTGATGATCGCAGATGAAAATGACAACGAAGTACCGAGGCATACGGTGGGAGAGGTTCTAACCCGTGGCCCACATGTGATGTTGGGCTACTGGAAAATGCCAGAGTTGTCCGAAACCACATTGCGCCGTGGTTGGATGCATACCGGCGACATGGCGTACATGGATGATGAAGGCTTCATTTATATAGTGGATCGCAATAAGGATATGATTATATCAGGTGGTGAGAATGTTTATTCCACAGAAGTTGAAACCGCTTTGTATGCGCATCCCGCAGTTAAAGAGTGTGCTGTGATAGGCATCCCCCACGAGCAATGGGGAGAACAAGTACACGCGGTCGTCGTGTTACAGGCCGATCAGAAAACCAGTGAAGGAGATCTGATTAGTCATTGCAAGAGCCTAATCGCTGGTTACAAGTGTCCACGTTCTATCAGTTTCCGTGAAGAGCCATTACCATTGAGTGGTGCCGGCAAGATCTTAAAAACTGAACTTCGAAAACCATTTTGGAAAGATAAAAACAAACAAGTCAGCTAGCGCATCACTTAAGTTCATCAATTCAAATACATCACCGCGATACCTAAGTTGTCAGGATCAGTTCATTGAGCCAACCAAAGCAGCGTCCTCATTCGGCCAAACTAACCGAAGGGCCGGTGACGCGCGGTTTATTTAAACTCTCCCTACCCATGGTGTGGGGGCTTTTCTCAGTCATTGCCTTTAATCTTGCGGATACCTACTTTATTGGTCAGTTGGGTGCAAATGAGTTAGCGGCCATTAGCTTTACCACACCAATAGTATTGGTCATCACCAGTCTGGCGATAGGTTTGGGCACCGGGACCTCTTCAATATTGGCGAGGACTATCGGACAAGGGGATAGAGACCGACTTAGGCGCATTGCCACCGATAGCCTAATTTTAACGGCTTTGGTCTCTGTTTTATTGATGTGGATAGGACTCAAGAGTATCGAGAGTCTCTTTAGTGTTATGGGGGCCGAGCCAGCGGTGCTGGTGCTTATTCATGAGTATATGGGTATCTGGTATTTAGGTTTGCCGTTTTTGGTTTTGCCCATGGTGGGCAATAGTTCGTTGCGTGCGCAAGGGAATACTTTATTTCCAAGTCTCATCATGTTTATAGCGGCGTTAGTGAATGTCATTTTGGATCCCATTTTAATTTTTGGTCTGTTTGGCGCGCCTCGTTTGGAAATGCAGGGCGCCGCAATTGCTACGGTTTTGGCACGTATGGTGACATTAATCGCCGCTCTGTGGATGCTGGGGGTGAAGGAAAAATTGTTGGTTTTTGCAGTGCCAGGTAGACAGCAGCTTTGGCAATCTTGGGTAGCTATTTTTCATGTGGGATTACCAGCGGCGGGAACCAATGTGGTGGTGCCTTTAGGGATGGCAGTAGTCACTGCTTTAATGGCCAGTTTCGGCGCAAATGCCGTGGCAGCGTTGGGTGTTGCCACGCGAATCGAAGCATTCTCAATAATTTTTCTATTTGCTTTGGCTTCGAGTTTGGGGCCATTCGTGGGTCAGAATGCTGGCGCAGGCAAGCGTGCACGGGTGATCCGTGTCGTCCAAGGCGCGAACATCATGGCGTTAGTATGGGGTTTGTTTATCGCGGCGATATTATTTTTTATCTCAGAGCCAGTGGTAAAGCTATTCAGCGAGAACGAGTCAGTTATTGCTATGGCCAAGAGTTATTTGATTATTATATCAATAAGTTACGGTTTCCAGGGCATGTTGATGGTAAATAGTTCTACTTTTAACGCTTTAGGCAAGCCATTACCTTCTACCCTTTTGTCACTGGGTAGGATGTTTCTTCTTTATGTGCCAATGGCCTTGGTTGCAAAAACATATTGGGGTACACAAGGTATTTTTATCGTCGCTGCACTTGCGAATGTGATCTCAGGCGTTGTAGCCTTTGCATGGGCAAAAAGTGCGTTAACAAAAATGGGTTACCCTCTGTGGCAGCGTTGATAATAAATACAGTAGCCGCTGGTCATATATAAATTTTCAGGGAGTTTTCATTCCGTTCATGCAACACTATACGCGTCTATTTTGCTAGAAAAAAAGGGATAAAAATATGCATATTGGCACGCCACTGAGTCCGAGTGCGACACGCATCATGTTGCTTGGCGCTGGGGAATTGGGCAAAGAAGTGATTATTTCCTTGCAACGCCTAGGCGTTGAAGTGATAGCGGTGGATAGATATGCCCATTCTCCCGGTCAACAGGTAGCGCATCATGCTCACGTCATTGATATGTCTGATCCGGTGGCCTTACGTGCATTGATTATGGAGACTCAGCCGGAGTTCATCGTGCCGGAGATTGAGGCTATCGCGACAGATGTGTTAGCGGAAGTTGAACAGGAACTGAATATACAAATTATTCCTACCGCTAAAGCAACTGAATTGACGATGAATCGTGAAGGAATACGCCGATTGGCTGCGGAAGAGTTAAACATTCCAACCTCCAGCTATGAATTTGCGGAATCTTTGAGCGACCTCCGTCTAATTATCGAGAACAGCATTGGGTATCCATGTGTGGTCAAACCGGTTATGTCTTCCTCAGGTAAAGGCCAGTCAGTAGTCTACGATCCTTCGGATGTGGCGACGGCTTGGGAATACGCCATGAGCGGTGGCCGAGTGAGTCGCTCAAAAGTTATCGTTGAAGGCTTTGTTCAGTTCGACTATGAAATCACACTTCTAACGGTACGTGCGTTAAATGAAAGTGGCGAAGTGGCTACTTATTTTTGTGATCCTATTGGCCATGTTCAACGCCACGGTGACTACGTGGAGAGTTGGCAGCCACAGCCGATGCAGGATGTTGCGTTGCAGCAAGCCAAAGAATACGCGCGACGGATCACACAGGAGTTAGGTGGTCGGGGTCTATTTGGCGTTGAATTTTTTGTGCAAAATAGTGAAGTATACTTTAGTGAAGTGAGTCCACGACCTCATGATACTGGTATGGTGACTATGGTGACTCAGAGACAAAATGAATTTGAGCTACATGCACGCGCTATACTTGGCTTGCCGGTCAACACTGAATCTCAATGTTGTGGCGCCAGCGCTGTGATATATGGTGGCGTAGACGGTAAAGGGGTGCGGTTTCACGGCTTACCGCAGGCGCTTAGCGTACCGAATAGTGAAATCAGGTTGTTCGGGAAACCTGAATCATTTTCGCGCCGCCGCATGGGCGTGGCGCTTGCTTATGCGGATACGGTGGAGCAGGCACGGGAGTGGGCCAGTCTTGCAGCCAGCCAAGTGAAGGTAGAGAAAGGGAAATCTTAGATTGCAGAATCCAATCAAACAGTTTGAGCCGCCGAATACGCACCGAGGTGCAGTTACACCTTGGTTAGTGCTGGGTGCACTGTTAATAGCAGGTGTCTATTATTTCCTTCCCGCGGGGGTGATATGGACCGCCCGCACCTTAGCACAGGATCCCGAGCCCAATCCGCTCTCTCTTGTGTTGCCAGAGGGTTTTAAAATCGAGACTTATGCCGAAGATCTGGCTTCGCCTAGGTTCATGGAAATCGATGAAAAACATCGATTGTATGTGGCAGAAAGTGGGGGTGGTCGAGTCCTGGTGCTCATTGATGAGGACAACGATGGAAAGGTAGACAAGCAGGTGACGCTAATAGCGGGTTTAGAACAACCCACAAGCTTAGCATTTACTCCAGATAAACGAGGTTTATATGTCGCCGAATCTCATCAGATCACTCTTCTGGAATTGGGGCCTAATTTAGAAATACTGGGCAGAACTTTGGTGGTGGATGATCTGCCTGCAGGTGGTCGCCATCGCAGTAAAACTGTATTAGTGGGGGCCGACAATAAACTTTATGTTTCTATTGGTTCCAGTTGCGATGTTTGTGAAGAAGAGGATGACCGACGTGCGGCAGTGATGCAGTATGGGCTAGATGGCTCTAACGGTTTTCGCTTTGCAAAAGGTTTACGTAACGCGGTGGGTATGGCGGTAGATCCCAGCTCTGGTTCCATCTATGTGAGTAATCATGGACGAGATCTGTTGGGAGATGATTTGCCTCCGGAAACTGTCTATCGATTGGAAGCCGGAATGGACGCAGGTTGGCCTTATTGCCATGCGGGTAATCTTTTAGATCCCAAGTTTGGAAAGACTGGGGGTTGTGACAAAGTGGCGCAGCCGGTATTTCAATTTCAAGCCCATTCTGCACCCTTAGGCATATTTTTTTACACGGGCGCACAGTTTCCATCGCGCTTCAGGGATGGGTTTTTTCTTGCTTACCATGGGAGTTGGAATCGTACCGTGCCCACTGGCTATAAAGTGGTGTTCGTGCCGAAACAAGGTGATAAGTATGGGCCGGAGGAAGACTTCGTTAGCGGTTGGTTGGATGCCGAACAAAGAGTGAATGGTCGCCCGGTTGGTTTTGCCCAGGGTGCAGATGGTAGTTTGTTCGTGAGTGATGACCGAGCAGGTATGATCTACAAAGTCAGTTATCCCTAAGCGAAGAATACGCTTACTTCTCATCATTTTGCAGGTGCAAGGAGTTCCTGTTGTCAGAAACCATCATCGAGGCCCAACACCTATTTAAGCAATATAGAACTGGATTGGTGGCGGTCAAGGATGTGTCTTTTACGATAGCACCGGGGATCTGTTACGGCTTGTTGGGACCTAACGGTGCTGGCAAAACGACCACCATTGAGATCATGGAAGGTATTAAAAGTCCCACTAGTGGCACTATTTTTTACAAAGGTGCTAGCTTGGGTAGACGCTTTCGTAACGAAGTGGGTATTCTTTTTCAATCGACTGCATTGCAAGATTATCTCACTGTTCGAGAAACCTTAAAATTATTCCAGCGACTATACACACAAGCATTACCTCTAGAGCAGTTGATCGAAATTTGCAATTTACATGACATTTTAGAACAAGATAATCAAAGATTATCCGGTGGCCAAAAACAGAGGTTGTTACTGGCAATCGCGTTGGTGAATAATCCGGAGATAATCTTCTTAGATGAACCCACTACCGGACTGGATCCTCAAGCACGACAAAATTTTTGGCAATTGATCAGAAATATCAAGCAAGAAAAAAAGACAGTAGTACTGACGACCCATTATATGGAAGAAGCGGCCGAACTTTGCGATGCAATTGCCATTATGGACCATGGAAAAATCATTGCGGAAGGATCCCCGCAAAGATTGTTAAGTGAACATTTTAATGATGTCTACATTCGTTTGCCGCGTCAGCTTTTGCCGGAGCAAAGTCAGTCCGGGGAAATAGTATATACGGATAAAGGCGAATTTGTGGAAATTGCTACTCGCTCTATGGATAGAACCATAAAAGACTTGATCGAGTTAAAAGTGCCCCTGAATGATATTCAGATCCGGCGCGGTACCTTGGAAGATCTCTTTTTAGAGCTAACAGGACGAGATTTGCGTCAATGATAAAAAGACTCTATGCAGTGGTTGTCGCGCGAAATATGGAATTTATTCGTGATCGTTCCACTTTTGGTTGGAACGTAGTGATGCCATTATTGTTGATAATCGGGTTCGCCATGATTTTCGACGGTGAGTCCAGGGAGGTTTACAAAGTCGGTTATTATGGTGACCGATCTATGACAGCTGAAACGATGCCGTTTTTTGCAACAAAATATGTGCAATTTATACCCATGGCAGATCTGCAATCATCTATTGCTAAAGTGGAGCGACATCAATTAGATCTGTTTTTTGATCTTCAAACCGCACCGGTGAAATATTGGGTCAATAGTCAATCCAGTAATGGATATTTCTTAGAGCAGATCTTACTTGGCCAATCAGGTAATCGGGTAGAGAAGCAAACAGTTTCCGGAGTAGAACTTCGTTATGTAGATTGGTTGGTACCTGGCATATTGGCAATGAATATCATGTTCAGTTGTCTATTTGGTGTCGGTTACGTGATTGTGAGATATCGAAAAAACGGTGTCTTGAAGAGATTGCAAGCGACACCTCTATCTGCATTTGAATTTTTGCTTGCCCAGGTGATTTCACGGATGACG
This sequence comes from Thiotrichaceae bacterium UBA5859, assembly GCA_002432655.1. Taxonomy (GTDB): domain Bacteria; phylum Pseudomonadota; class Gammaproteobacteria; order UBA5859; family UBA5859; genus UBA5859. Next base: position 66,647 of record DJFZ01000043.1, read on the forward strand.
TTAATCATCGGTATTTCCATATTCTTATTTATTATGTGTCAATTGCTGATTCGGTTCCCCATGCACGGTTCTTATCTATTATTGTTGTTTGTCTATGTGTTGGGTGCACTCTCATTAATTTCATTAGGTTTGGTGATGGCTGCCAGGATTTCCACTGAAGAGTTGGCCAACGGTATATTAAATTTTATATCTTGGCCAATGATGTTGTTGTCCGGGGTTTGGTTTTCCCTAGAAGGGGCTCAGCCTTGGGTACAAAAAATAGCGCTCTTATTTCCATTGACTCATGTTACTGAAGCCGCACGACTCGTGATGAATGAGGGGGCGGGTTTGATAGAAGTGTTACCTCAGTTGACTTGGCTGATTTGCATGACGGCACTGTTTCTAACTATCAGCGCACTCAGTTTTCGTTGGGATACAGGAAATTGAGTGACTGGAGACTTTGGCGCACAGATGTAAGTTTCGCGTTAGCGTAATAAGTTGCGTGAATATTCTTCGATGCCATTCAGTCGAGTTTGGTTAACAGGATGGGTACGTAGAAATTCTGGCGTCAAATCTTGTTTTTGCTGTGCCATGAGCTGTTTAAAAAATCCGACGCCTCCGGCTACACTGCCAAACTCTCGATGAAGAAGTTCAAGTGCAAACCGATCTGCTGCAATTTCTTGGCCCCGACTATGATAAAGCATAGTCAACTGAGCGCTGTTTTCAATCAACGGCATTGACTGATTGAGTCCTGAGGTGAAAAGCAATAATTTTAATAGTAGACCTCGACTCAAACCACGAAGATGGTCGCGGTGATAAAAATGGCCCAGCTCATGGGCTAGTACGAACGCTAATGCCTCTTTAGAAGTGGTCAGATCTAACATGCCTTGAGTCACTAATATCATGCCCCCAGGGACAGCAAATGCATTGGGCACCTCCTCTTTGAGAATACGCGTCCGAATTTGATAGGGATTGTCATCCCAATGTTGTGCCAATTGGTTAGTCAATGCCAAAAGCTCGTCTTCGGCTTCATTGGAGGCGGTAGGAAACTGTTCGACAAAGGTATCCAGCAGCATCGCTTCAGCATCGGTAGGTATCAATCTTACCGCCACGTCCACAAAAAAGAACAAGACAAAAATCAAGCCGCCACTCAATAGAGCTGTTGCAGCTACTAAATAGAAGGCTTCAGAAAGATAGGTTTCCCGAGAAACATTGACATCGTCGTTCGGTTTTTTAGGGATGAATTGTGTCATTTGAGTGTGCCAATTTAATTGCTGTACCGTATACCAAGATCTCTACGCCAGCTGTATTGTTGTTCCTCTGCTGGTTATCATTCGCTAGGCGAGAAGTCTCCATGCGAAAGTTGATGATCATGTCACATCCTTTAGTTTTTGCTTGCGCCTTCATGCGCAATATGGCCTCTCGTCGCGCTCTATCTAACAGTGGTTCATAAGCCACTAACCGACCTCCGAACAACATACGCAGACCGGCAATAAAACGTTTAAAGTAATCTAATGAAATCACTACATTACCTTTTACCAATGCACAGTGTTCAATTTTCTGGTTGGGTAAAGTAGTGAGATTGGTCACTATCAGATCAGCGAAGACTTCTTCAGTCTCACGAATCTTTTTATAATGACGCGCCTCGATCCAGGAGCCGATCCCGTAGCTGGCCATTAAAAATACTACCAAGGCGCCAAGCTGGATAGCTAACTCCATTATTCCACCCTCACGGCGGTTCCGTAAGCAAATAGTTCTGCTGCGCCCTGAGCAATGCTGCTGGTAGAAAAACGTACATTGACCACCGCATTCGCTCCCATGGATTCCGCTTGTGCGATCATTCGATCAACGGCTTCCTGCCGCGCATCTTGCAGTAACTCCGTATAGCCTTTGAGTTCTCCACCCACGAGATTCTTCAGACCCGCCATGAAGTCTCGACCAACATGTTTTGCCCGCACGGTACTACCGCTGGCCACACCGTATATTTCTAACACTGTTTTACCGGGTATGGTTTCTGTGTTGCTAAGAATCATTCCATCCTCGCTTGTATTCCAATATTCGTTCAACACTGTACACTAAAGCGGCATTATTGATGAATAGTCCACTGCTTGGTACAACGATATTATGCTTGATTTTGATGCGATATACTTAGAGGCATGTGCCCGCAAGGGGGGCGAGCAGGCGTTAGCGGAAGCCATGCCGGAAGTCGCCAATCATGACACACTTACTCGTCGTCCAGATGCATTTTACTTGTCGACACTTTGCTTGCGTGTTTTCAGTGCTGGTCTAAGCCACGCCATGGTGAGAAAAAAGTGGCCAGATTTTGAGCAGGTATTTTTTAATTTTGATCCTCAAAAAGTGCGACTGATGAGTGACGAGCAACTGCAAACTTGTATGGGGGATCGCCGCTTAATTCGTCACTGGGGTAAAATAAAATCTATTCCTGTGAATGCGCAAATGGTCTATGAGCTTAGCCAGGAGAATCAAGGCGTTGGCCGCTTTCTAGCGGACTGGCCCACGGCGAATATTGTCTCGCTTTGGCGCACTATGGCCGAGAATGGTGCCCAATTAGGCGGACAATCAACCCCGTATTTTTTGCGTATGGTGGGCAAAGACACTTTCTTGCTCACCACCCATGTGGTTCGAGGTTTAGTAAGCCTGGGATTAGTTGAAAAGACCCCAAAAGGAAAGAAAAGTCTCGATCAGGTACAATCTATATTTAATCAATGGCATGCTGACACCGGTAGGCCGTTAAGCCACCTCAGCCGAATTCTTGCCATCACCGTAGACGATTAAGAGCGCTCGAGGCGAGTGACAGAACTATGAGTATTCAGACAGCAATAGAATTGAAGCTTCAAGAATCATTTCAGCCAGCATATCTGGCAGTTGAAAATGAAAGTCACAATCATAGTGTGCCTGCCAATTCGGAAACTCACTTTAAGGTGACGATAGTTTCTGCGCACTTTATTGATTTGTCGAAAGTCAGAAGACATCAACAAGTGTACCAACTATTGGCTGAGGAGCTGCAGAATGGTGTGCATGCATTGGCGTTACACCTGTATCATCCTGAGGAGTGGCGGTTGCGAGGTCAGTCATCACCGGATTCACCTGCATGCCGAGGTGGCAGCAAGCAAAATTCAGGATCTGAGTAGCGACTCCAACTGAGCTTGGAACGGTTCACTGTCTCTGAACGCTAAATGAGATGACTAGGGCTCTGATAGCTTAAAGGGTATGGGCTTCGACTCTGAGCCATTTACAACAATACTAATTTGATGATCACCTGGATAGAGTGTACGGGTAGTTCTCTGGGAAAAATCGTGAGATTTTTTCAGATGGATCTTTTCCCCTGGCGCTAGTGTCAGCGATTTGAGTTTAAATACTTTCGCCTTTTGTTCGGTGGATTTTTTTTGATAGTAGATTTTGTAATCTACAATTAGTTTCTGAGACTCATGACTTGTGGCGCTTAACTCAAAAGAAAACTGCAATTTCTCCCCAATTGCTATTTCCTTTGTACTGAGTTTAAATCCACTGATGCTAAAAGACACTTCGGGATCGATTCCCAAAAGAATTAAAGCTGGTGAATAACTTGTTTTCACGAGTGAACGACAGGCTCTTTCTATTATCCACCGAGTAGAGTTGTCTGAATGATCCCAATGGCTAAGCTCGTTCACTACGAGATCGGGGTGAGTTTTACTGATGTCATTTAGGTGATTGGCGACTGATTTCTGAACATATTTTTCCGGATCGCCATTTAACGTTCTTAAAATTGGTAGAGTTGGGGAAGGATCATTTATTAATTCAGTTAAATGAAATGACCAAGGCAATTTAGGTCGAGCACCTTCACTGGCTAAGCGCCGAACATGATAATTGTCACTCTCTGCCCAGCGCCGCATTATTTTCAAGGTGCTGAGTAAATCTTGCTTTAAGAAATAACGTACCGCAAATTCTGAGGTAGCATATTGGGTAAAATCGGCTAGTGCCGCTAGGGAATGACGACGATAGTTGAGACCATAGTAGGCGACATACTGAGATAAAAATACATATTGGAATCGGCACTCATCGAGATGTTGACTATAATCATAGAGTATATTGAGTGCTGTGGGAAAGTGGTTTGGCAAAAATTCACCACATGCTTTGACAAGCTGATCTAGACGCTGCATCAACTCCAGATCATTTAAACTTGCTGTCACTGCTTGGTTAAATTTCTTAATAGGTAGATCTGGGTAAACGTGTTGCAGATCTTTACCGATCTCTAATAGATTCTGCTCACTAAAATAGGTCTCTTTTAAAGGCTCCATATGAACTCCTTTAAAGGGGATAGAATCGAATTATCGAGAAAACATATAAGTTTCTGTTCTATCCTGTAACAGAGATACCGTCAAAAAAATCCACCTTCCCAGTGTCCAAAGAGTACTCCGCACCCACCACCAACATGCCATCATGTTGAATGAGTTTTTCCAAGATTTCCGATCCTTGCCGCAATGTTTGCGCGGACATTCGCACATTAGCGCGAATGGCCTGTTGCGCCAGCGCTTCATTGGACAATTGTGGATCCACTGCCAAAATTCCTTCTACCGCAGGACGAATTCGCTTCACAATGGAGCCAATATTTTCGGAATGTTTGGCCGGCTGTTGTAAGTGATTCAGGGTTGCGCGTACTGCACCACAATGGGTGTGTCCTAATACCACGACTAGACGAGTTCCAAATTGTTCGGCAGCGAACTCAACGCTGCCAATTTGAGAGGGTGCCACTATATTACCTGCGACTCGGATCACAAAGAGATCCCCTACGCCTTGATCAAAGATGATTTCAACGGGTACTCGAGAGTCTGAACATCCAATAATCACTGCGAATGGATGCTGTGCTTCTACTAAATCTTGTCGATTTAGTTGACTGAGTTCTGTTTGTAAACTACGTACTCCAGAAACAAATCGTTGATTCCCTTCTTGTAGCGCTGATAAGGCTTCCTTTGCAGATTTCATAAAAACGGTCTCTGTTTGAACATGCTAATTATTTTAAAAAAGATGAAAATCGCGCAGTTTTCAGATCAGGCTACCTGGCATGGTAAGCCACGATGGATGATCTACCGATACTATGTTGGTTGATATAGAATCCTACCAACTCTGGTAATGCAGATGCATCTAGACCCAATTGATCCACGCTCAATGCGTGTATTGTCATAATATACTGGTGAGGTTTGTCACCTTTAGGCGGACAAGCTCCACCGTATCCAACCTTGCCAAAGCTAGTCATACTTTGTATGGCGCCCTTCGGTGCTATGTTGTTCTCTACTGTACCTGCCCGAGGTTTAAGCTCGCGTGTCTCTGAGGGAATATCAAACACCACCCAATGCCACCAGCCACTACCAGTCGGCGCATCTGGATCGTAAAGCGTGACCGCGAAGCTTTTTGTTCCTGCCGGTGGATGCTTCCAGCTTATTTGAGGTGACCAATTTTTACCATCACATCCGAAACTATTGAAGACTTGTGACTTTGAAAACTGCCCTGAAAATTCGTCACTAGACAGAGTAAAACCCTCAGCGAATACCAAGTTGGCAAAAAGGACTGTAGAAATTAAAGCGAATAATTGATAATTAAGAATTTTTCTCATGTCCACTACTCCTACGAAAAAATCTTGTTATACCACAGTTTTAGAATAGCAATAAACTTTCTCTCCAAATCCGGTCTTTTTACAATCAACAGAATATTGTTTCAAGGATTATTCTTTACTTTTAGTTTTTAGTGAGGCGGCATTTTTTTCCCAGTTGATACCATCAAAGGGCGTGACGATAATGTTCTTGGGTATGGGATCTAAACATCTCACGTTCACATCTATGCCATCCGGATTAGAACGGGGAATGTAAAATGGCTTTATGCCACAAATACCACAAAAAGTATGGTGTGCGGTGTGTGTGTTGAACTGGTAGTCAGTCAAGTATTCGTTACCGGTGAGAAGCCTGAAGTGACTTTTGGGCAAGATTAAATGTAAAAATCCAGTCTTTTTACAGATGGAACAGTTACACTCATCTACCTCCAAAATCTCGGGTGCCTTGATTTCGAAAGTGATTACGTGGCAATGACAACTGCCTTGGTAATTAACTAGGTTGCTATCACTATTCATATTACTGCTGTATTTTACGAAGTTTGAGCATTTTTTTAAACGTATATTCTATATTGAGTCGGTTGTGTGGATGGATATCATGCCGTGATATAACACTCTTTATTGGTCGGTAACTAGAGACTAGTCACACTAACGTGAAAGTAGCATTTTAGAACGAAGTAGAACAGGGAAGTCAGCTATTTGGTGATATAATAATAAGCAATCAGATTCGCGCAATTGGCGCCTGAATATGGGCTTGTTTGCCAGTTTTATGCAAGAAGGAATACAGTATGTCAGCAGCTCCGTGTCGAGCTGAATCGATTGCAGAATTGCAATCTTTGCTAGGGCGGCTCTTTGTAGACGAGGAGATCGCGCAAGGCTTAAAAATTAAGCTCAGTAGTACAGATGTGGTAATCACACCTTTCGCTAAATCCGGTACCACCTTGTTACAGCAGATGGTACATACGTTGCGTACCAGAGGTGATATGGATTTCGACGACATTTCACGAGTCGTCCCATGGATAGAAACCAGTTACGCACTCGGGTTAGATATTCACGCTGAACAGCGTGCGACACCTCGCGCATTTAAGAGTCACCTTGATTATGAGGCGATCCCTAAGGAGGGTAAATACATTAATTCAGTGCGTCATCCTGGCGACGTTCTGATCTCCTTTTACAAGTTTATGGAAGGTTGGTTATTGGCACCTGGTGCAGTCTCTATTGACGAGTTTGCGGAACAGCATTTCATTCCCTCCGGTGCCTATTGGAAACATCTACGCTCCTGGTGGCCTCGTCGACACTCTTCGCAGGTGCTGTTTTTAGCCTATGAAGAGATGATCAAACAGCCGGTGGAGACGATACAGCGTGTGGCGACATTTATTGAGGTGCCATTAGACGATGAATTGTTGGCATTAACTAAGAAACACACATCAATCTCCTTTATGTTGCAACACAAAAATAGATTCGATGATGCAATGATGAGAGAGTTGAGTGAAATAAGATGTCGGTTGCCCTCAGGCAGTGATTCAACAAAAGTGAGAAAGGGGCAAATCGGTGAGCATAAGCAGCAGCTAAGTTCAGCATTGAATAGAAAACTAGCAGAGGTGTGGCAAGAAGAGATCACCAAGCCGCTGGGATTGAATAACTATGAAGAGTTGTTAGCTGAATTGAATCGTTAAGGTACAAATTGATTAGCTCGTAGAATTGAGTTCGTTTTCAACGAGACTACAGCACTCTTTACCTTGGATCCAACGACAACTGGGTTGAGCACATAAAGCACCAAAAACGGGTGCAGTCAGATAAACCCATAGGGTTTGCCACTCTCCAGAGACTAAGCCAGGTCCTAGTGAACGCGCTGGATTCATGGAGGCCCCTGTCATCGGCCCTCCGAACAGCGCCTCCAAGGCAATGGTTCCGCCTATCGCTACCCCTGCCATGATTCCTTTTTCCATATGACCTGTGGAGACATTTAATATAACAAACATTAGTATAAAAGAGAGCAATGCCTCTATGACGAAACAGCGAAAGAGATCCACTTTGGGTAGGGTAGCGCCCAGGGTGGCGTGATCTGGAAATAGATAGCGCAGGAGCAGTGCTGCCGTAATGGCGCCAATGCATTGGGCGAATACATAAGGTAATACAGATGTACGACGCAGTCGACCAGAAAACCAAAATCCCAAGGTGACTGCGGGATTTAAATGCGCTCCAGAAATATTGCCAATAGAATAGATCAATACCATCACAACTAACCCAAACGAGAGGGCAATCCCCGTGTGACCCAAGATATTTCCATAGCTATCATTGACGACTATGGCGCCACACCCCATGAAAACCAATATAAATGTACCCAGAGCCTCAGCCAGGTAAGGGTTTCTATTCATCTTAAATTTAATACTATGTTGACTGTCACCTGACCATTATACCGAGGGATCTTACTCGGTCGCAATTTACTACTATTAGAGAAGCTACTTTGCCAACAGCGGAACCAGCAATAGGCAATTACACTTGTCATACCTTGACACAATCTATGCTTGGTCGATAAGACATACCTACCGATATGGTGGTAATTCAGAAAGAATTCTCAACACGATTGCCAAAATTGAGCGTTAATCAGCGGGATCGTACTAAAATAGGGTTAGGAAAAAATTCGGTGAGATGAACACAAGACAGGTGAAATACGAGTTATCTACAAGACTGTAGATAACTCGTATTTTTAGCTGAAAGATCTTAGAGCGATTTTACTTTCGCGGGGACGGGATTAGTAATTTGTTTTACGGCATTTTCCACTTGATTACCATTCCAGAGATCTTCACCAAAATAGAGGTTAATGGCGAGATATGAATCGATACCTACTGGAATGTCTTTGGCAATGTAGCCTACCTGTGGATCGCTGCCTTTCACACGCTCTGGTTTATCCTTTTTATCTCCCTTACCTTTATCCTTATAAAGCAAACTCAAAGTGGGGTCAAAGGCTTCGTCGCGCTCGAAGAAAGCAATAATGTCCCAACCTTTGCCGCTGCTTAGTGATAACCAGTTTTCTTCCAAGGAAACATTGTGTTGTTTCGGGTCAATACCATCCTCGCTCCCAGTAATAATTGGCTCAGTGGGACCTAGGGCAGTACGAATTCGGGAGCCTTCCAGTTGATCGAAATCGAGAGAGATTTCTATCGCTAAGTTCTTCTGTAACACCTTAGCGGCGGTAGGAATCGCGAGAAATACTGGGAATTCCAAAGTATTCTCAGTGACTGTGACACTTGCACCAGCGCTAGCTAATTGAATACCCAGAATGGCGATACTAGCGTCCATTTCAATGATGCTGCGCACAGGTGCGTTTTTTACGCCGACAATTTCGTTGGGAATCAACTTATTGGTAATCGTTGCTCGTGCCGGGCCGAGTTTAGCTCGTACTCTTAGTTTCATCGTATCTAGAAGGGAACGATCTTCAGCAAAAGTTTTGTATTTATAATCTTCCCAGATAAGCAGATTATCAGGATCCACTTTTTGGGAATACATGGTGGTCTCAATTAACCCTGTTTCGCGATTAAATTTGGCATACTGAATATCGCTGCGTGCGCTATTGCCTTTGAGTACATAAGCGTAACGATTACTACCCATATCACTCAGTTCTATTTCTGCTATCACTTCGCCGGAAACGGCACTGAGCAGTTCAGCAGAGGCTTGCGGACCGGTATCCTTATACATGAATGCCAGTTCATCGTGCGCTTCAAAAACACCTTCCTCGCCGTCAATCTCTACACTACCCCCAGGTACGTAGATAAAGCCTTTCTTGTTCAGATCATCAAATTGAAAAGGAATCGGTGCCAATGCACCATTTGACACAGCCATAACCGAGTAACCTTCGGTGGTCTGGCCCATTATGTCAGGCAAGGACTCGCCTTTAACTTCTACCACTTCCAGATAACGTGCGCCGGTTAGGGATCCAGTATCTGCGGATACTGCTATAGGTACGGCTGCAAGGATGGTAGCTAACCCTAACCCAATTCTTTTTGATAATTCTCCTCGACTATATCTATCCATGCTCTGCTCTCTTTCTCATTTTGACATTTTTTGGATATTTTTATGACTGCGTATTTGACCACAAAATGTAAATAATTTCTAAACCAGATTTTTAATTATTGCTTTAATAAAATTAAGAATATCCCTCGACGGATAGAGTGTTGCTTAAAGTATGAATTATATCTCCGACTAAATATGCACCAAAATAAATATTTATTCGTTTACCTTCAATAAATGGGGTTCAGAGACAGGGGGAATCATAAGGAGAGATGACTTTTGTGGACTTGTTAGTCACCCATTAAGGTTAAAATGGTATCTAATCAATTGCTGATTTCTATACCTCAGGAGAGATTGACTGAATCTATATATATCTAAAAATTTATAAAATCATTGACTAATATTTAGAAATAGTAGCGAAGAGACAGTTCTAGATAATCATCGTCGCGAAGATCGAAAACCAGTGCATCGGCCTTGGGCTCTAGTGGATTGAATGGTGGTAGGTTAGAGAAGATGGTACTTTCAATAACTAACTCCCAGTCATCAATTATTTCGCTGCTTGCTTCGACCACAAGTGTTCTTGCAGCAGTATCCAAATCTTTTATGATGAGAAAAAGCACTTCACTGCTACGCAAATCATTCAGTGCCCAACGGATGCCCACTACCCAATCTTGTTCGCTCGATGTGAGCGCAAGATCTCCTCTATCATCGTAGATGTACTCTACTATTAAACCAAGATCCTGTACCGTATCAAAGAGGCTGTAGAAGCTGTATTCGAACCCAACGGTACTAGCCCAGTAATCTTGTTCAGAAAAAGTCAAATCCGGTTGTCCGGATCGGTAAATAGCTTCTAGTTTCAGTAGCCAGCTTTCCCAAACGCCTTGTAGCTCTAATCCTGTTTGTCGGATCTGCGCATAATAGGGTTGAATAACGGGTCCCGATGGGCCAGGAAAAAATTGGAAATTGGGTTGTCGTGCAGTCCCTTGAAAATGGGATAGTCCTAATTCAATATGGGCAAAACTATGGTTGAGCCTGACGGCTACATCTAGATGACTCTCTTCATCAGGATGTTCATATTGGGCATTATCGCCATCTATGAGCGTTTCGAATCTTAGTCTCGAACCTGCTTCAGGGAATGTTTGCTCGCGAAAATAAGGTAGTAGATAAAGATCAAACAGACCACGACTAAAAGGAACCGAGAAAACAATTAAGGGTTGTCCCAATTTTTCTTCTTGATCCAAGGCCGCCAAATTATCTGTCTGTGCGACGATGTCTACAAGATGAGTAGATTCAGTCACTCCCCAGAAGAGTTGTTGGATCCCAATTCCAAATTCGAACCGGTCAAATTCACCTAACAAAAATGCTCGGCGTAGATCCGATGTCGATCTTGCCTCATCGGCCGAGTCGAGTCGGATATAGGGTTCGATCTCAAAGGACCAAATATCTCCGAAGGATTGATACCAATTAAACTGCGCGAATGCTGTTGCGTGTTGATTGGCCTGATCTTCAAATCGGGCGGAATGGTTAAAGGCGCGTATTGATAAGGTGATCTCCGACTCAAACTCTGCCGCAGCAATACCGGGCGACAAAATCCAGGCCAAAAACAAGATGGCCTTAGGTAGAGAACTTTTATCAGGTAAAATCCAGTTATCTCGCACGTCTTAAGCTGGCTTGGGTAAAATCGTCGTCCGCCAGATCTACTCGAAATTGATATTCATCGATCAGCAACTCGGTTCGTTTACCGTCAATTTCGTTTACCATGGTTAGATTGTGCGGTCGCCAATATTTGTCTAAGTATAATTTATATTCACGCGCTTCTAGCGTTTTCGCTAATGCTTCTTTACGATCATAGAATTCGGCGCGTTGTATTCGATAGGCAGTTTTATCAACCCAGAGAATTTGGCGTGTATAACCTGAATCCTTATCCTTCGGATACCGTTCCACCACGAAGACTTCTTCGCCGTTAAATATATCATCGCGGATAAATTTGTACTGGTAGTCATCCACCTCTTGTGGTGCGAGATCTTCATAAGCAAATTCGCTACCTAAAAACGAACCAGCCTTAGATGCACCACTAATGCGCTTGACTCTATCTAGTTTAGGTAGAAATAACCATTGATCATCGTCGGCGCCCTGATGCGCGTGGGTGAGTAAGGCGGTGCCGCGAATTTTTTTTGGTTCTCGAAAGATAATCAACGTTTTGTCTCCCGATGATTCTCCCTCCAGTACTTGATTTTCCATCACTCGAGTACTCTGTTGACCGGAAGTGTTGTGTAGCACCATCTTTTGCACTGAACTGAAATTAACAAAGCCTAGATCACGCCGATCCATTTCTTCAAAAATAGCTCTGCCTTTTTCTTCCGGTGATGCGGCGAGTAGTACAAAAGAACTAAACAGAGAGATACTAGTCAATACTAGTATCAGTTTTGATCTAAGCTGCACGATCAGAGTCCTTTTCTAGTAGAATTAACAAAGGTGGCAAGATAAAAAAAGTGATGGCAAGTGAAATGACTAAGGACAAGGCGGTCATCTCTCCTAGAAATTGATTGGGTTTGATTGAAGAAAAAGCCAACACAACGAAGCCCATTGACAAAATTGTTGAGGTTACACCCAGCGCCATCCCCACTCGATGATATGAATAGTGAATGGCTTGGGTCACTGAGTACTCTTTAACGCGCCGCGCTCGTAAATATTTGCTGAGAAAATGGATAGTGTTATCCACAACAATACCAAATGCGACCACTACCGCAGGGGCGGCTGCTATACCCAGATAACCTACTGCCATTCCCCATATCCCGAATCCGATTATCGCAGGCGCTAAGTTGGGTATTAAACTTAGAATGCCTAGTTTAATATTGCGCAACGCTATCATGATAATCAGTGAGATCGTTACCAATGCAAACAAACCACCCGCTATCATGGCTTCACCATTGCGTTGGCCAGCGTGCCCCATCATGACTGACGGACCCACACCTTCAACCACTTTTAAAGCTGGGAATTGTTGTTTTGCGTAAGCTAAGGCCCGTGTATCCAGTTTGGCAATCTCCAGGCTTTCCACGTTACCCATAGTGACAGTCACCCGGGTGGTGCTTTGATCGATATTGACCAGATTGTTCACGTCCAGTCCGTAGGGCAATGAGAGTTCGTATAAGAGATGATATTGTGCCGCCAATTCTGCATCTCGGGGGGGTTGATAATAAAAAGGATCGCCTCCATGCATAGTACGGTTTAATCGACGCATTAAATCGGAGTAACTCTCCACATGCATGACGCCCGGTTGCGCCTTATACCATTGCGTCAGTTCATCTAGTTGCGTTAAATAGTCTGGCTCAAAAATACCCTCTGGTTGTCCAGATTCAATGGCGTGATGTACCAGCATCACGCCGGTCATGTGTTCGCGAATAAAATCTGTATCTTGTCTAAACTTGAGCTGCGGACCGAACATCTCTTGAAAGAGATCATTAAATTGGTTCAATGTTAAACCATGAGCAGTAAATATTAAGGTTAATATAAATGCTATCGAGAGCTCTGAACGTCTGCGAATGGCAATGTCAGCGATTTTATTGATGAATGGATTGGTTTGGTCTTGGGCCTTTCCAACTTTTACGGGTAATAAAGAGAGAAGCGCAGGCAGAGTCGTGACAGAAAATAGAAAAGCAAACACAATGCCCATGGAGACGATGTTACCAAGTGCATGAAACGGCGGTGATTCAGCCGAATTGAGTGATAGAAAGCCGATGCCAGTTGTCAGACTGGTGAGAAAAATAGGTTGCATGTTGACTTCCAGCGATTCGATGATGGCCTCGCGTCTCTCTGCGCCCAGTCGCATTTCCTGAAACATGGTGACCAAAATATGAACACTGTCTGCTACTGCCAGTGTTAAAATAACAATCGGCCCTGTTCCGGTCATTAAGGACTGCTCGATTTGCAAATGGCCAGACATACCCATCGCGCAGAGTACCGATAAAATGATGATCAAAGTGATGGAGAAAACTGCCCAAACTGAGCGCAAGAATAAATAGGAAGCGATCAATATCACTGCCAACATGATCGGAAACAGAGATTTAGCATCTATCTCACCAGCTTCCATCATGGATTGGCCCATCATGATTTCGCCGGTGAGGTAGGTCTTGATCCACGGATAACGCTGCTCAGTTTGTTGCATGAGCGCCCTGACGTATTCTACGGCTTCTTGTTGTTCATGAGAGCCGGCATGAGGCAGATGCATGGTAATGTTGACTGCAGCCACTTTGGCGTTTTGGGAAACGATGCGATTCACCAACAGCGGTTCATTCAGCGCCAATATTTTAACTTCGTTAATCTCATCCGCAGATAGATTGATAGCATTTTCAACCAATGGTTTGACCAACAGATCGTCGCCAGTCGCATAGGTATCTTGAAAATTGGTTAACGAATCGACTCGTTTATTAGAAGGTGTTGACCAAGCCCCCTGAGTTAACCACTCAATGGCATCGAGAGTTTTCGCAGTGAATATTTCACCGTCATCGGGCGCTAAAGCGATCATAATGTTATCGCGTTGCCCAAAGATATTTTGCATGGCATCAAACGCAATTAATTGTGGGTAATCTTCACTAAACATCACTCGGTAATCAGGCGTCACCTTAATTTTTGGGATGCCTAAAGCGGAAACTACTACGATCGCGATAGTGATTAAGAAGACAAAATAGCGGTAATTTAGAGTGAACTCTGCGAATCGGCGCACGAATCCTTGATGAGTCAAGGTGTTTTGATTAGACATAAGTACTATTATTTATCAAGTAGCATGATAGTTATTATTTTTTTTAAATTAGCAAATTGGTGACTGCAATCCACTGAATCTAATATACCCCATAATTGAGGAAAATGGGCAAATGAAATTTTGCTGTATGCATGGGTGCGGATTCTGTCATTTTTACTTATATCAACAACCCCGTTTGTGACAAGATACTATAATCGATGAAGCCGAAGATAAATAATATTTATCTAGCGGCCTGCATTAACTTAGTTTGTATAACTTACCCATCAGTTGTCCTCTGAGTGTGGAAAAATGATGGATTAAGGAAAATATCTCAGGCAATCGGTATCTAAGAAAAATTATTTAAGCGATTATCGTAGAATGTGATGAATATGATTGAAAACGATAAAAAACGAATATTAATCATGGGTGCTGCCGGAAGAGATTTTCATAACTTTAATATGGTTTACCGAGATGATACGCAGTGTGAGGTAGTAGCATTCACAGCCACTCAGATCCCGCAAATATCCAATCGAATCTATCCCGCCTCACTGAGTGGATCGCTCTATCCGCAGGGCATACCGATTATTGATGAGGTGCAATTCGGCGAATTTTGTCGTCAAGAAAGTGTTGCACAAGTGGTGTTCGCATACAGTGACATTACTCATCAAGAGGTGATGCATCGCGCATCAATCGCCTTAGCAGCAGGGGCAGATTATCTACTGCTAGGGCCGAACAGTACAATGATAAAGTCATCAGTACCTGTCATCGCAGTGTCAGCTGTTCGCACCGGTAGCGGTAAGTCACAAACCTGCCGCTGGATAGCAACCTATCTAAGAAGCTTGGGACATTCGGTAGTAGTGATTCGTCATCCCATGCCATATGGAGATTTAGAACGACAGGCGGTACAACGTTTTCAAACGTTGTCCGATTTGCATGAAGCGCAATGCACGATAGAAGAGAGGGAAGAGTATGAGCTTCACCTTAAGAATGACGTCATTGTGTATGCCGGAGTAGACTACCAAGCGATAACCGAACAGGCCCAGCAAGAGGCAGACATTATTTTGTGGGACGGTGGAAACAATGATTTCCCCTTCATCAAGCCCGATCTACATATTGCTTTATTAGATCCGTTGCGAGCAGGTCACGAGACCATTTACCATCCTGGAGAAACGGTATTGCGAATGGCGGACATATTGGTGATATCTAAAGTCAATGTGGCGAGTGATGCTCAAGTGGACGCAGTCATGCATGCCGCGAAATTGATGAATGCAAACGCATCTATTCTTAAGGCAGGTTCAACGGTTCAGCTATCTGATGCTGGACAGATCCGCGGTAAACGAGTGTTGGTGATCGAAGATGGTCCTACGACAACCCATGGTGGCATGGCTTATGGCGCGGGGTATGTTGCTGCCTTAGAGGCAGAGGCGATAGAAATAGTCGATCCTCGTCAAGGAGCATCGGATGAATACCAAGTTGTATTTAGTCAATATCCCCATTTAAAAAATGTTCTGCCTGCATTAGGGTATTTCCCAAGTCAACTTAAAGCATTGGAAAATTCAATTAACGCCATCGAGGCCGATCTGGTGGTATCCGCTACGCCTTGTGATTTGTCACATTTAATATCTATTAACAAGCCGATGCTAAGGGTGGGCTACGAATATTCCGATGGTGAGCCGCCTAACTTGCAGCAGGCGCTGGAACGCTTTCTGCGACAGCAAAAGTTGATCGATTGATACCGCTTAAATTGAAGGGGATAAATGATGCGACTGGTGATTGCTCTGGGTGGAAATGCTTTATTGAAAAAAGGTCAACGACAGGAAGCGCAGATCCAAAAACAGAACATTATCCTTGCCGCCAAATCCATCGCCCAGATAGCCTCTCACCATAGTTTGCTCATCACCCATGGTAACGGACCACAGGTAGGTCTATTGGCGCTTCAGGCAGAGAGTTATCCCGACGTGAAACCTTATCCATTGGATGTTTTGGATGCAGAAACCGAAGGTATGTTGGGATATCAGATTGCACAACAACTTAAAAATGTGATGCCTGATCGAGAGGTGGTGGCATTAATCACCCAGGTGGTAGTAGATAAAGATGATGAGGCTTTTCAACAGCCCACCAAGCCCATCGGGCCTATTTATAAATTAAGCGATAAAAATAGCTTAGTAGAACGTGGTTGGCAATTAGTAGCGGTAGGCGATGGTATACGCAGAGTGGTCCCTTCGCCCGCGCCGAAGCGAATTCTTGAACTATCCGCTATCCAACTGTTATTGGATACGGCGATGATAGTTGTTTGTGCCGGAGGAGGAGGGATCCCCGTGGTGGAGAGCGAGGATCACCAAATCGAAGGTGTGGCCGCAGTGATCGATAAAGATCTCACTAGTGCTATGCTGGCAACGGAATTGGAAGCTGACCGTCTCATCATATTGACTGACGTGGATGCTGTGTACCAAAACTGGGGAGAACCGAATGCCGCACCCCTGAAACAGGCTACTGCTAGTGAGTTAAGGCAGTACAGGTTTGAAGTAGGTAACATGGGCCCTAAAATAGATGCAGCTTGTCGCTTTGTTGAACATAGCGGAGGTATTGCTCAGATTGGTGCGCTAGAGGATTTAGCTGAGATTCTCGCGGTTCGCAAGGGCACGCAGATCATGGCTGGTTGACTAATATTTAGAGGCAAATGCGCTTGGATTTTAACGGGATCAGAGTGGATACAAACGTTCAAAACTCTCTTGATTAAAACCGCTCATTTTTTTGTCCCCTATTAAAATAAGAGGCAGCCCTTTGCCACCTAATTTTTTGAATCGTTTTTGGGCTTTGCTGTCCTTTTCTATATCGTATTCGGTATAGGTGATATTGTTCTTCTTAAAATATTTTCGTGCTTTTTTACAGTAGCCACACCAGTCCGTCGCATACATGATAATTTTTGGTCCCACATCCTCTATGGAATTATCGACTGTCACGCCCTGATAGGTGTTGATTTTTAACTTCACTTGTTCAGCGTTAGGTGACCTCGGCCTTTGATCGCTAAAGTGCACGTTGCCCTTATCATCTACCCACTTATATATTTCGGCCTTGATCTGGCAGGGGGATAAAGTTAGCGCGATTAGGATAAATACAAATCTGTTCATAGTGTGAGCCAAGCCTCTTAGTTTTGAATCGATCTAATAGCTAAAATGAGCTCCATCGGACTGACCTTTTTATCATATCGGCGGCCCGATGATTCTCATAAAGACAATAGAAAATATCCCTTGAAAGTAGCAGGTTACGGGTGCTAATGGCGCTGCATTCTGAGCACAGTGTTGTTGGAATTTGTGGCTACCGAGTGAGCCTGAATCCATTTATTCTTGGTCAGGTAACTTGCAGTGTCAAATGGTAAACGAGGATATAGCGAGACAACTTGCCTAAAGTTACGAGCAGAACGAACCAGAGAAGTGGGAGGCGCAACACGCCGGCGACCACCGTCAGCGGATCACCGATGATGGGTACCCAGGCAAACAGCAGTGAGAAAAGACCATATTTCTTGAATCGTTGCTCTGCTTGGAGAAATTCTTTCTCTGACATGTTCAGCCACTTTTTAATGAGGCTCAAGCTAGCCCAATAGCCTAGACCATAGTTAGTGAGTGAACCTAGTACATTCCCAAAAGTGGCTACGACGATAAGATGTTTCGGTGAAAATTGGTTGAGTAGTAGCGTGCTCAATACAATCTCTGAGCTCATGGGCAATATGGTCGCGGCTAAAAAAGCAGATATAAATAGACCGAAGTAACCGAGTTCCGTAAGGTATTCCATCAACTATCGTTATGATTCTTAGAATGTGATTGAGAATAGTACAATTATAAATCAATGATCCAGATGAACAGAAATGGATTGGCCAAAATCCCATATTGGCACCAATCTAACTGTAAGTATTGGCGTTAATCCGCTTGTGTATTGTGTCTCTGGTAGTGAAAAAATTACTTTTTGGTCGCATTTGTCGAAAAATGAAGATATATAGACATCATAGCAATACTGGTATGCCCTTCAGTGGGTTTCCATATCTGTTTGCGTTAGGGGTCGGTTGACGGAATCAGGCAACAATATCCAAGTACTCTGATTATCGATCCGACAACTGTAGGTGGGTTGAGGTAGGGGATTATCAGTAAAGCAGCCGCCAGCAACACCTACATAGTTGTTAAAACAATCAGCATACCAAAATAGAGTAGATCCGCAAAACTGGCAGAAATGTCGCTGTTGCTTGCCCTGTTCATTTTTCAGTTCATAAACATTGGTGGAGTCCTTAATGATCTGGAATTGGTCATGCCGAAAATAGGCAGAGATCCCAAAAGCACTTCCAGTTCTTTGCTTACAATTATTGCAATGACATACACAATTGATAGCCGGTTCATCGCTCACTTCTATTTGTGTTTTACCACAACAGCATTTTGCTAGTCTGGTCATATTCTATTCCTATTGATGCTGAGCTAGGTGAGTATTTTTACCACAGGATTAAATAATTTCGTCGATATGTTAGCAATTGTATCTTATTCTACAGAAATCACTGCACCTTCTTTAGCGGCTTCCAGCTTGGCTTTCCAGTCATACAGCTGGCTAGGGCGAATACCATCGATTTAGCGACTCCAAGACTCAGTTAAAGGGTACGGGCTCGGTAAACGTAAACTTCAGCTCCGATAAACCCAATGGCTATGGATTTATGCTGACCGCAATCGACAGCAAACTCGATATTGGCGGTGTTGATAGGTTCCGTATCAGGATCTGGAATAACGATACCGACGGTAGTGTTGTCTACGATATTAATCAGGAAAGCGTGCTTGGAGGCGGAAGTGTCGACTCCACAAACCTAATTAGTGTAGGGTTCCATGGCCTGGTTTGGGTAGCGATAACTAGGTTACCAGTAGCATCGTAAGTAGTTGGTAGTCAAAAATTCGATATTGAGTGTGAAATAAGAGATTATTGTCATCTAGCGAAAATTTTAAACTTAATAAATTTCTACTGACTATGCACAAACCTTAAGAAAGGATTTGCGTCGTCATTTAATAAAGGCAGGTCGCGTTCATACTAAGTCCATTGGCTTGACACTAGGGGCGCGTCCATATACATCCCAAAGGCTGCACATATTAGAAGTTTAGGAGATCTACATGACAAAAATCGCTATTATCCAAGAAGCACCGGTATTTTTGGAAAAACAGGCCACAATTGAAAAAGCCAGATCCCTAGTAGGCGAAGCCTCCAAAAACGGTGCGAAACTGATAATTTTTCCAGAAACTTTTATTCCGGGTTATCCGGCCTGGATATGGCGATTACGACCTGGTAGTGACTGGACAGTTAACGAAGCAATCCACCGAAAACTATTAGCCAACTCTGTGAATGTTTATGGCGATGATCTCAAACCATTGTTAAACGCGGCGAGGGAAAATAAAGTTACCATAGTATGTGGCATGCATGAAAAAGATCATCAACATAGCCAAGCAACTATATTTAACTCAGTCATTACAATTGACGACCAGGGAAACATTGCCAACCGGCATCGAAAATTGATGCCCACTAATCCCGAGCGTATGGTGTGGGGCCTCGGTGACGGTAGCGGCCTGAAGGTAATAGAAACACCTGTCGGCAAAATTGGCTCTTTAATATGTTGGGAAAACTTTATGCCCCTAGCGCGTTACTCCCTCTACGCCCAAGGTGTGGAACTCTATATAGCTCCGACCTATGACAGTGGCGATGCGTCGATTGGCACCATGCAACACATTGCCAGGGAAGGCCGCTGTTGGGTACTCTGTTGTGGTGTTGCCATTGAACTTGGCGATATTCCCGACGATTTACCCAATAAACTCGACTTGTATGGTGAAGATGAAAATTGGGTTAACCCCGGTGATTCTGTGGTTGTTGCACCGGGTGGTGAGATCATTGCCGGCCCGATGCACCAGGAAAAAGGTATTCTATACGCCGAAGTGGATGCTGAGAGAGCAAGAACAGCGAAACGTGCTTTAGATGTCAGTGGTCATTATTCACGACCCGACATTTTTCAATTACACGTAAACACAAAACCGCAAAGTGCGATTAAATTTGAGTAATTGTTGTTTTTGGTTTCTGAAAAGGTGGGAAGTCGTAGATGAACTGGTAATCCCCCGAACAAAGCTGAAGGATTACCAATATCAAATATTACTCATCCTGGCAGGTAGCTAAATAAGCAGAAGCGCAGTCGAAAGAGGTCTATTGTCTCTAGTAACATCAGCATATCGATAACGGACGGCTAATGATCATCCTCTGTCGTACTATAGGAGTAAGAGGTGACGACATTTTTGTCATTAAATCGGATCACCAAATCTTTTGCTTCCTTGGTTTTGAATAGCCTGTAAGAATAGTTTCCATAGGTCCAAATCGATTGGCCGTTTTCAATACCCGTTCTCCAAGGGGGCCCAAACATCGAACGTATCTCACTTTGTGTGGTTTTCCCTATGGTGATATTGGTTACTTCGGTATCGGGGAAGTCCTGACCTACTGTGGCACATCCTGAAATCGAAATAAATGTTGCTATCAATAAGCAATACAGAATTTTGTGATAATTTGCTTTTGGAAAATGACAGTTGATATTTTTCATTTAAGTCCTCGTTCATGTCTCGATCTAATTTACCAGTAGATACTATCGTATTGCAGGAAAAAGTTTAGGGTTAGATTGCGTCAGCGTTGCCCCCGGTGCCCCTGATTCAGCGGGATTCACCATTTGCTAAATACAGGGTTAAACAATGGGTCTACACATCTGGAATGATGCTCCTGGTTTGAGAATTGCCATTACCGCGTTTAGGAATTGTATTCTCGACTGCGGGTCTAGGCAACTCTAGTTGAGCTTCGGATCTGTAAAGTAGGAGAAGTTGTTGATCTGAAGTTGCTAGAGTAGGTGTTGTATCGTCAGGGAGAATTAGAAGGGACTGCGTACAGGGTGGACGCGCCGCTGGATGTTTCCTTGGTATGTTTTGAATACTACATACTTTAATATTTGAAGCGTATTATTTTCAAACTTCTCTCTTTTTGTAATAGCACTCCTTTGAATGCCATTTCTTTACACCAATGTCACCCCATTCATCATCAGTTTCGTTACAATCGATCATGGTTATCGCTGTCATTCCAAGAGCATCCAGATGAACTTAATTTCTTGCCATGAATTCTTGTTTTTGCTGATCTGACAGAGTGGTAAACTCGCCTTTCAATTTGGCAAAAAATAGCCTGAGGAGTGCTTTTTCTTATTTCACCGCGTTCCCACCATTCTTTGTATGGTCCATCTAAGCCATAATGTCGATCCAAATTGGAAGTGTTAACACCGTTCAATCTTATGTGATCAAATCAATCTTCTGACCAGCTCGTCCTAACGTCTGATGTGTGCTCAAGCCGCACAGAATATACTTTACCAGAGAATGTCTGAACGAAAATGGCCTACTTTTTTCTCTCCTCCCACTATTTTTTCAACCATTTAATTTCATATAAATCGCGACGCCGATCCATAAAATTCCTCACCGAACCCTCATTTTTCAGTATGTCCAGCTTGGATAAATCGAGGTCGACAATGAGCGTCATTTCAGTATTAGGGGTGGTCTCGGCCATGATCGCGTCATGGGGAAAGGAAAAGTCAGAGGGAGAGAAAACTGCAGACTGGGCGTACTGGATATCCGCAGAATCGACTTTTGGTAGATTGCCGACACTACCGGAGATGACCACATAACACTCATTTTCAATGGCCCTGGCTTGCGCGCAACATCTAACCCTTAGATAGGCATTCTTTGTATCTGTCCAGAACGGTACGAACAACATTTGCAAGCCTTGCTCCGATTGGATACGAGCCAGCTCCGGAAATTCGATGTCATAGCAGATAAGAATACCTATTTTGCCAAAATCAGTGTTAAAAACATTTATTATGTCGCCACCTTTCATTATCCAGGCTCTTTTTTCATGGGGAGTAGGGTGAATTTTATATTGGGATTCGAGTGTACCGTCGCGGCGGCAAAAATAGGAAACGTTGTATAACTGTCCGTCTTCCAAAATAGGCATAGAGCCGGCGATAATACTGATGTTATAGCTGACTGCGAGGCGAGATATCTCTTCTACAATCAGATCAGTGAACTGGGCTAGTGCTTTAATCGCATCAAGAGAAGTGTTATGGGTCTCAAGCCCCATTAGGGGGGCATTAAAAAATTCCGGCAAGAGTGCCAAATCACACTGATAATCAGATAAAGCATCAATAAAGAACTCCACTTGCTGTAACAGCTCTTCAACTGACTTCAGGGGTCTCATTTGCCACTGAACACAGCCAATCCTCGCATTGGTTTTAACCGCACCAAACAGAGGGGAGGCCTTTTCTTCGTAATAAAGGTTTGTCCATTCAAGTAAGGTGGCGAAACCTCTGGACTCTTTGTCTTCCGGTAAGTAATCCTTAAGGACACGCTTGACATCAAAATCATTAGATAGTTGAAATGTCAATATCGGATCATATATCTCTTTCTTTTTTACGAGTTCAATATATTTCTGCGGCGACATTCGATCAGAATACTGTTGGAAATTCGGGATCCGTCCCCCAGCAATAATAGATTTAAGATTCAAACTTTTGCACAGCTCTTTTCTGGCTTCGTATAATCGTCTGCCCAGTCGCATACCTTGATATTCGGGCAACACGACAACTTCCATGCCGTACAACACATCCCCTTTAGGATCATGTGTCGTTAAGGAGGCATTCCCGGTGATCTGAGCGTAGGTATGTTGATCTCCGAATTTGTCGTAGTCAACTATGAGTGAAAATGCGGCGGCAACAACAGTGCCGTTGTCTTCTATACAGATTTGACCGTTAGGAAAAGCTGCCAATTGCATACGAAATTTTTCTTCAGGCCATGCGCCACCCATACCAGGATAAAGCACATCCATTATTTTTTTTAAATCAGAATAATCAGTAGGAGCAAGATTTCTCAGGTTTAATTTGTGCTCTAAAGAATCTGTATGGGTAGTACTAGTCATGCTGATAGTTCCGTCATGTGGCCGCTCATATGGATATTCTCTAATTCTAGAAAGAGACAGCTATTATAGGAGAAAATGAGATTATCACCTTTCAGCAGATGGAATTGAAGCAATAATGATATTTGGTTACTTATTCACTTCGTGCTGGCGAGACCTCCCTTGCAGATCAGCTAAAAAAGCAGATACAGTGGTAGGCTTTCAAGGTGGTTTCTTCACATTTATGTTGAATGATTGAGACAAGCTGTGTTCTTCAGTCAATTACTTGCACACAGAGATTAATTAGGTTTGTTATCTGATAGGAGGCAGGTAGTGAACTGATGATTTTCGAATAGGAAAGTAATTGAAAATCATTTTATTTCTGTTGTCGCACTCCATGTCCAACACAAACGTGCACAATATCATCTAGAAATAGACAGGATATTATCGGAAGATGCTTGTGGGTTGGCCGACCAGCTTATAAACTAGATAATTCCACTCAGTTAGTGACCTTGAGAAGATGCTTAAACTTGAGAAAGTATCTGTCCATTTTGGTAATGAAGCGGCATTATCGGAAATTACTCTGGAATTTTTGTCGAAGAAAACTACCGTACTAATTGGTCCTAGTGGCTGTGGAAAATCAACTATATTACGTCTTCTGGCTGGGTTACAACAATTAGAATCCGGCTCCATCTACTTCGAAGAATCACCTTTATCTCCTGACAACATTACCGCTTTACGCCACCGTATGGGGTACGTTATTCAAGAGGGCGGCCTGTTCCCTCATTTAACAGTCAAAGACAACGTGGGTCTCATGCCAGTTTATCTAGATTGGCCACCAGAAAAGGTTAATGAACGTCTAAATGAACTTGCAGAATTAGTACATATCTCGACTAACTTATTGGAACGCTACCCTGACGAACTTTCAGGTGGCCAACGACAGCGTGTCAGTATAATGCGAGCATTAATGTTGAATCCTGATTTACTACTACTGGATGAACCGCTAGGTGCACTTGATCCTATGATTCGATTCGAGTTACAGCAAGATCTCAAGGATATTTTTGATCGACTAGATAAAACCGTCATCATGGTCACTCACGATATAGCTGAAGCGGCATATTTTGCTGATCAGATTGTGCTGCTACGATCAGGAAAGCTCATTCAACAGGGGACATTGACGGAATTGGCTAGCAGCCCTATCGAGCCTTTCGTTACAAATTTTATTCACGCGCAACGCGAGCCCCTGGCCAATCTGGAGAGGATGTTATCGTAGTGCGACACTGTATGGTTTTTCTGCTCTTATTTCTTCAGATCCTATTGCTGCCTAAAATTGGTCACAGTGAAGACCTAGATGATCCCGTGGCCCGGATAGCTATCGGGTCAAAGTCTTTTACCGAATCCGTTATTCTCGGCGAAATAGCCCGTCACATCGCGAGGGTAAGTGGCGCAAGTACAGTGCATAAAAGACAATTAGGTGGCACCAGCATTTTGTGGAATGCCTTGCTTGCAGGGGAAATAGATATCTACCCTGAATATACCGGTACCTTAATGCAAGAAATACTAGTCAATGAAAGGCTTGAGTCACTGACAGGCTTACAAGAGTCCCTAAAGCAAAGCGGCATTCGTATGACAATGCCGCTGGGATTTAATAACACCTATGCGATCGGCGTGAAAAAACAATTGGCGAAAGAACTTGGATTGGAACGTATTTCCGATCTGAACAATCATCCAGATCTGATCATGGGTTTTAGCAATGAATTTATGGATCGCAACGATGGATGGCCAGGCTTACAGCGTCACTATAAATTGTCCCACAAGAACGTCACTGGTCTCGATCATGATCTAGCGTATCGGGGTATCGAATCAGATTCCCTGCAAGTTATCGATCTCTATGCCACTGATGCAGAAATTGACTACTACCAACTTCAGATACTAGAAGATGATTTGGTTTTTTTCCCAGCTTACCAAGCTGTTATTTTATATCGTGAAGATATTCTAGCCCGCAATCCGAGATTGGCTGAGTCTTTAAATCAACTTACCGGAAAAATCGATGCCCAGACGATGATTGCCATGAATGCCAAAGTCAAACTGAATGGTTTATCGGAATCACAAGTTGCCGCGACCTTTTTAAAAGAGACTCTGAACATTCACTCAAAGGTCGTCACCATATCCCACTGGCAACAATTTTTGCGCTACTCGAAAGAACATTTGATACTGGTATTTGTTTCCCTCTCATCAGCCATTCTCCTATCCATTCCGTTGGGGATATTAGCCGCCAAACGCACTGGATTTGCGCATCTAATTCTTGGTGCAGCCAGTATGATTCAAACTATCCCGGCATTGGCTTTGTTTGTGTTTATGATTCCGTTGTTAGGGATCGGTGGTCCACCAGCGATCGTCGCGCTGTTTTTATACAGCTTATTACCAATCATTCGCAACACCTATTCAGGTTTGAACGATATTCCCATGCATATTAGGGAATCTGCAGTGGTGCTGGGCTTGCCGTCTGCCGCACGCTTACGCATCGTCGAACTGCCATTGGCCGCTCGTTCAATATTGGCGGGGATCAAAACCTCGGCTGTGATCAATGTGGGTACGGCTACCTTGGGTGCGCTTATTGGTGCCGGTGGATATGGTCAACCGATACTCACAGGTATTCGGCTCGACGACACAAGTCTAATATTACAGGGTGCAATACCTGCGGCGGCACTTGCGTTAATGGTTCAGGGTTTTTTTGAGTTAATAGAGCGGACTATATTGCCGTCTAGGCTAAATATTAGCCGATGATTGAGTAGGGGTTAGGGACTATTAGTCCTACTATTGTTTATGGAATTGTTGTCTATATTTTTCAAGGCGGAACACCTTCTTGCACGAGAGACTGGCAATATTAACGTCTGCTCCAATACATAATCGTTCGTTTCTCCATCTCACAAGCTGATCAGACTCACACTCACACTCAATTAGTTATATATTCGCAAATAGTATTTATTACGTATGTTGATCGAATCCTAGGAACCGCTATTATTCGCTTGATCCGTGCGAACTAGAAAACGCAACACTAAATATCCGAAAATTCCGGAGAAAAATGAACCGAGTAGTACACCCAATCTGTCTTCTATTGCGTAATCAGGACCACCCTGTTCAAAAGCTAGAGAGCCGATAAACAAGCTCATGGTAAAGCCTATGCCGCATAAGAGAGCAACGCCATAGAGTTGTACCCAATTCACGCCTTCCGGAAGCTTGGAAAAACCCAATTTAATCGCAATCCAACTAAAACCGAATACACCTAATTGATTTCCAAGAAACAGACCAGTGGCGATACCTAGCGGAACAGGGTGTAAGAATGACTCTAACGTGATGCCATCGAAAGAGACCCCGGCATTGGCAAAGGCAAACAGTGGTAGAATACCGAACGCCACAGAAGGGTGAAGATCATGTTCGAGTTTTTCTAGTTGAGTTTGTGATTCCCCTGGTTCTTTTTTGAACGGAATAAAAAACGCAATGAGTAATCCTGCTAGTGTGGCGTGCACCCCAGACTTTAGTACTGCCGCCCATAGTACAAGGCCGACCAGTAAATAAGGAACGATACTTAACACCCCTCTTCGGTTAAGAATCGCTAATATCAAAATTGACGTAAACGCGATAAATAGGGATATATGCGACAAATCTACAGTATAAAATAGTGCAATAATGATAATCGCGCCTATGTCATCAATTATTGCTAGTGTCATTAAAAATAATTTCAGTGATTGTGGTACCCGATTTCCTAATAGAGCCAGCACGCCAAGGGCGAAAGCGATATCTGTAGCTGAGGGAATTGCCCACCCTTTCATAGCAACGGGATCACCCCAATTTATCACCGAATAGATGATAGCAGGCACAGCCATTCCACCTAAAGCAGCAACAGCAGGTAGGATGACACGGGATGGTTTCGAAAGTTCTCCTGCAAGAACTTCCCGTTTGATTTCTAAACCAATAAGAAAAAAGAAAATAGCCATTAGGCCATCGTTTATCCATAGCAACAACGGTTTGGCTATTTTTAACTCTCCAAACTGGATGACGACTGGAATACCTAACAACGCATCGTACCAAATATCTAGTGGAGAGTTCTCCACTATCATCGCTAAGATAGCTGCAAAAAGAATTAGAATACCGCTTGCAGCCTCCAGCCTTAAAAACTCTCTTAATTTGTCTATTACTAGATTATCTATCATGATTAAAAGATGCCAAATCGATATGTTGGTGGATACTAGTCATTCTCTATTTTACTCGTTCACTTAATATACGTACTGAGGGTCAGGTATTATAAGGCTCTAAATTGTACAAACCTTTCCTTCAAAAAGCTGTTACATGCCTGTTTCTCCAATTCACTGTTTGGATGAGCCTGCGTCATCCTATAATATCTGCCTGTGCAATCTGTTTAAATTGGAAAGCGCGACTGTTTGTTCGTACAACGTATTAAGAACAGAAAAGTTCCGTATTCCAACAGATTGATGAATTATCGGGACAAAGTGTCAGATCCAAGCGACAAGTAAAATATTGACTAGTAACTAGTTACAAGAATTCTTTGGACGTACCTCCGGTGGCACAGAGGGGTGTGAATGTGATTGACTTTTTTATCCTTCATTGATGCAGAAAAAATATTCTATCAGGTGTCTAGAACACTAAATGCCTTGCCATTAAGATTAGTATAGACAGGGCACAATTGAAATATGTGTTCGAGTATATCATCTATTTGTTGCCACTTTCGAAGTGCAAAAATAGATCTTTTCGAAGCTCTAACCGATCATAGCGAATCGATAAATAAAACTAAAGGGACAAAATTTGTCATTATCTTTGTTTTCACCATTACCGAAGGGGCGACCTATACTAAATATCATGCAGATAGTCGAATAGAGCAAACGTCCTGAACAAACTCTTCTGGACGGGCAGGAGATATCACCACAATATGGGTGGGGAATTTGAGAACGACTGTCAGATGTAGATCGGTTACAAATGCGCGGTAAGAACCTAATAAATTGTTATTATACGAGCCGGTGAAAGCGAATAAGCCGCCGTTGCCGAAAACACGAAGACTGCGGCGCATAGCATTTGGTACGTATTCTACAGATTCCAAGTCATCAATTGGGAGTGGTGTTTTCCAAAATAGGCGATTGACAAAAATGGCCTCCGGTGTGATTTGGTATCCGCGGACGGTAAACAGCGCGGTACCGAAAATGATCGATAGTGGCAGTAACGCAATCAATTGTATCAATCCACGTCCGTAGACAATCAAACCAAGGGCAGCGGATACACACAATATAGTCACGAATAATGAGACAATAATAAGTAATGTACTCCAAGGTGCTTTATAGTGTTTGGTCATATCTGTAGGCAGCTAGTGGTCTAACCTGAGGTGTTCTCATTCAGTTGACAGAGAACGGAAAATCAAAGTATGACATAGACCGCATGAGTCTTCAGTCGGAAATCACCATTGTCTATGGCTCCATACTGATGTTCAATGGCCAAAGTGTATCGTAGTCAGTCACTTAATCTCACCAATTTGCGAAGCACGGTGCACAAACGCTTTTGTTAATCTATAGCGGATGAACCGCTTACCGCTTAGCCACAGCTCTCCATCCTCCTTGAAGCCCAAGCGCAACAATGCTTTGATGCGAATCCTCGTGGGTGGCAGCAACGCGGTTACTGACTGAAAGCCCATCTCGCCAAACGCCCGGCCAATTATCTCATTAAAAAGAGTTTTGCCTATTCCCCAGTGGTCGGGATGTAACACTAATCCCAAGTCAGCATCTCCGTTTTCTGGTTGTAAACCTCCCCAGCCCACAAACTCACCGTCAATGAAAAAAGCCCAAGGGCCAAAGCCATGCTCCGACCAGATCTGCTCTTTGGCCGCAATAAATTGATCGCAATCGCTTTTGCCAAAGCTGTCTTGAGACAACGGCATCTGCCGTCGTACTAGCGGGTTATTCATCAACTCTATAATTTTAAATTCGTCAACCTCGGTCAGTCGTTTGAATTCTATTTTCATAGTAGTGCTTTATTGCCGAAAAAATCAGGGAATTACCTATGCAATTATTCGAGGTATCTCAAGCAACGGCCTGGAAAACTCTACATCGCAAAACAAGTGACGCCATACTTGCAATTAATGAATCAAGGTTTAAAAAAAATGTAACCTCAATATGATTACACTGCAACCCTAAAATCAACTCTAGGTAGCAGTGAAGAGGGTAGTATTGGTTAAAAGGTGTTCATTGCTTCAGATCTACGAAACTACGAATCGGTGGTGCCATACAATTAGCGGATGCAATCTAGTGATGACAGAGCTTCTCGAATGGGCGATCTGTGTTTCGTGAGCGCCAAATAATATGGAACAGCAGCAGTACTAAAAGAATATATTAGGGCAAGGTGAAATAGAGAAGGTGTCCGCTCGTCAGCATCGATAAACTCATTACTTTTCGAGGTGTGCTGGATAATAAGGTCAATACAGTGATCACTGTAAATATTTATTGTTTGGCAGGCTCCCATAAATACATGCTCGATTTTTTATTGAGGATTCTGAGTTCATAAAATTCGCTACAAGCAGATGCTGCAAATCCATAGCAGACAAGTAGTGGTAACAGATGTTCTTCTCTAGGATGGCAATAACGGGCGAAAGGTGCGGTTTCCCAATTGAGTAATCTTTTGCTTCTCTCTTCCTCAGAAATGTTTTGGTTTGAACAGGTTTCTAGTAACCAATGTTCAAAAGAATTATTCGCAGTCTTGGTATCCATGGTCTCCGGGGCAAAAAAGGCATTAATATTATGGAAAGAGAATCCAGAACCTATGAGTAACAGTGAGGGATCGGCTAACTCTTGAAGAGCACGACCGAGAACCATATGTGCAGTTGGATCCAGTCCTTTAATGAGCGACAATTGAACGCAGGGGATATCTGCTTCAGGATACATGATCTTTAATGGTACAAAAACTCCGTGGTCAAGTCCTCTGGTCTCGTCGGTATCAGTATGGATACCGGCTTTTAGAAGTAGGCTGGCAATGGATTTGGCCAGGGAAGGGTTGCCGGGGCAGGGGTACTTAATGGCGTAGGACTCTGATGGGAAACCACTGTAGTCGTAAATCAAGTTTGGATTGCTAACAGAAGTCACAGTTGCGCATCTGGCTTCCCAGTGGGCGCTGACAACAATGATGGCTGAAGGTCTATCGACTCTTTCTGCGATCTCATGTAGGCAGGAGACCATCTCGGCATGAGCAGGATCACCTAAGAGTGGTAATGGGCCGCCGCCGTGAGATAAAAAGAGTGCGCGACATGGATTATTCATAGTTTTCATTATACCTAAGGATGACTGTCGATATCTTTTCAGATTGAGATGACGCCGCAGTGAACACTAGTTCATCGATATTTATAGACTAGAACTGTGCAGTAGAATGATTAAATAAAGCGGTCCTTATTTGCGCCACTTAACGGCATTAATATACTCTAATGACTAACAGAATTAGAAAAGACATTCATTACGATAACCCCGCAGACGATGAGAGAAATACCTACAATTGCCGCGATATCTAGTTTCTGACCAAAAACTACTAAACCGACAATTGATATTAATACTATGCCGAGGCCAGACCATATTGCATATGCAATTCCCACTGGAATCGCGAATTCAAGTCATAAGTGCAATTTAGTTTATATAAGTGGAACAAATTCATTCTTAAATATCTGATTAGGCGTCAGATAATCTCTGGTTTTTCGAGGCCTATTATTTAAATTATCTACAGCATTTTTAACCTGCTTCCAGGAGCATTGCGTAAAGTCCGTACGTTTTGGAAAAAACTGTCTGAGTAAGCCATTGGTGTTTTCATTAATGCCTCGTTCCCATGATGAATATGGATGAGCAAAGTAGGTTTTTGCATCAAGGGTCTTAGCAATCCGACTGTGTTGGTTAAACTCCGAACCATTATCAAAAGTCAGTGTTTTGACTTTGTGTTTATATGGCAATAACAAACGAATAATCGCACTGGCCACTACCTGGGCTGTGCGACTATACACCCTCGAACAGCAGGTAAATAATGAAGCGCGATCAACGACCGTGACTAAAACACTTTTTCGATCTTTACCGATGACAGTATCACACTCCCAATCACCCAGACGATGCTTACGCTCAACGATTTGAGGTCGCTCGGTAATGGAGATACGCTCCGGGATCCGTGAGGCACGAGCGCCCGAGCCATAGCGCTTGCGACGATGTTTCAGCCCATGGCGTAGATAAGGTTTCAGGGCATTATGACGCTCAGGATCACTGTAAATGAAGCGATAGATAGTTTCATGGCTGAGCGATACACTATGGTGCTTTTTAAGATAGCCACTGACCTGTTCCGGACTCAAATATTGTTGCACTAACTGTAAAATCATACCTTCGAGGTGTGGATTGAGTTTACGATATTTTTTCCGCCTTGCCTGTTCCTTCCTGAAGCGCCAGCGCTGCATAGCCCAATGATAGGTATAGATGTGACACTGGGGATATTTATTCCGTTTAATTTCTCGACAAATGGTTGAAGGATGTCGGCCCAGAGCGGTTGCAACCTGCTTCTGTGTTTTACCTTCGCGCAGAGATTGCCAAATATAAAACCTTTCTTCTTTGGTCAGGTGTTGATACTGTCTCACTGTGCAATTCCTTTCGTGAGGTTAGATTCTTCGTCAAAGTTATCTTAACTTCTATTGACGAGAGGAATTGCACTTATTGTATGAATTCGCGATTTAAGTAGCTAACCAAGCCAGGGGTCAGGTCTTGTTTTTTGCTATCCTTTCGCAATTAACAATTCTACTCACTCTCGAATAGTGAAGCCCAAAATAATCGCCTATTGCCTTCATGCTGTACCCACCACTGGCATAGGCGTGCTGGATAGCCGAATCCCGGTTTCGATATTTTTGGTCATAATACTCTAAAGGCTTCACCGCAGCCCGTTTTTGTGCCCGTGGCACTTCGCTCAAATCCTTGTCTTTTACTATTCTACGCTGAACTCGTTCGACAAAATCATCTGATCCCAGGTAGATTTGGTTCTTTAATTCTGTCCAGATACTCGGTTGCCCTTTACCTTCAGCAACAAATTTACGGAAACACTCAGCAGCGACCGATTTGCGTTTAGCGAAAGCCGATAACAGCCATTCTGTTGATAGCCAGGGCGGCGTTGGACTAAGTGCTGCTGTGGCGCGGTAGCTGCTCCATGGCCAATCCTTGGCGGACCTCACCATCTG
>DJFZ01000043.1:99556-99722 GCA_002432655.1 Thiotrichaceae bacterium UBA5859
CGCTGGTGCTTGCGATTAAACCGCTGAGTATAAACACCGTTTAACTGGCGCATGCCTTTGGACAGGTTACTGTCAGGCGTTTCGATCAGCAAATGGTAGTGGTTACTCATAAGACAGTAGGCATGCAGCACCCAGTTAAACCGTTCGCAGACCTCGGCCAGTACGC